>NZ_RWKW01000072.1 GCF_003970795.1 Aquibium carbonis
GCCGGCAAGCCTGCCGCGCCCCATCAGGATGGCGGTCGCGGGGACGAGCGCTCGCAGCAGCCGCGCCGTCGTCGTCGCGGCGGCGGTGGCGGTGCCGCTCGCGCAGCCTGATCCGGCGCCACATCCTTCCAGCCCCGCAAGCGCCCGTCCGCTGGTCCACTCGTGACCGGCGGACTGGCAATTGCCCATCCCGGTTGCAGGGCGTAGGCGGGCTGACCTGTCTTCCAGGAGGAAGGCGATCGCGGCGCAAGCCGCCTCTCGCACTCGGGATCAGACGATGGCCGGAATTGCTGCGCTCGCCTTCGCCTATTTCCTCTCCCAGTTCTACCGGTCCTTCCTCGCGGTCCTGACGCCCGTCCTCGAAGCCGAGCTCGGCGCCACGAAGGCCGATTTCTCGCAGGCATCGGGCGCCTGGTTCGTCGCCTTCGCGCTGATGCAGTTCGCCGTCGGCGTCTCGCTCGACCGTTTTGGCCCGCGCCGCACGTCGGCGGTCATGCTGGCGATCGGCGGCGGCGGCGGCGCGCTCGTCTTCGGGCTTGCCACCTCTCCCGCCATGCTCGTGGTCGCCATGACGCTGATCGGCATCGGCTGCGCGCCGGTCCTGATGGCCTCGCTCTTCATCTTCGCCAAGACGTTCAAGGCCGCGAACTTCGCCGTCGCCACGTCCTGGTTCGTCGCCCTGGGTTCGCTCGGCAACGTCTTCGGCGCCACGCCGCTGGCCGCCGCCTCGGAAAGCTTCGGCTGGCGGCCCGTCATCCTGGTCATCGCCGCGCTCACCCTGCTGGTCGCGGCCGCGCTGCTCGTCTTCGTTCGCGATCCGCAACGTTCTTTGGACGAACCGGCCGACGGCGTGGGTTTCGGCGGCTTCGTCGAGTTGCTGCGGCTGCGCGTCCTGTGGCCGATCATCCCACTGACGGCGATCAACTATGCCCCCGCCGTCGGCATCCGCGGCCTGTGGGCCGGACCCTACCTCACCGACGTCTTCGGCGCGAACGCCCTGGTCATCGGCAACGTCACGCTGTTCATGGCCTTCGCCATGGTCGCCGGCAGCTTTCTCTACGGACCGCTCGACACCGTGTTCAAGACCCGCAAATGGGTCGCGGTCGTGGGCAACACGATCAGCGTCGCCGCCATCGGCGCCCTGGCGCTTCTGGCGCAGGCCTCGCTGCCCGTCGCCACGATCCTGCTGGTCCTGATCGGCGTCTCCGGCGCGAGCTATGGTCTGCTGATGGCGCATGCCCGCGCCTTCGTGCCGCCGCATCTCATCGGCCGCGGCGTGACGCTGATGAACTTCTTCTCGATCGGCGGGGTCGGCGTCATGCAGTTCGCCACCGGCGCGGTGGTCACCGGCGCCACGGTGCCGGGCGAGCCAGTCGCGGCCTATCAGTCCCTTTTCGTCTTCTACGCGGTCGCCCTGGCGGTCTCCGTGATCGTCTATCTCAAGGCCCGCGACGCCAGGCCCTGACCTTGCTGGCGACGGTGCCCTTGCCTTTCGCCGGCGTTTGCGCTTAAGGCACACATCCCGTCCGAAGCGCGAGCCCGCCCATGTCTCTTCCCGAAAAGGCCTTTCCGGTGTCCTGGGACCAGTTTCACCGCGATGCGCGGGCGCTGGCCTGGCGGCTGGCGGGCGCCAGCGGCGCCAACGGCAAGTGGAAGGCGATCGTGTGCATCACGCGCGGCGGGCTGGTGCCCGCGGCCATCATCTCGCGCGAACTCGGCATCCGGGTGATCGAGACGGTCTCCATCGCCTCCTACCACGACTACACGTCGCAAGGCGAACTGGCGGTGCTCAAGGAAGTCACCCCCGCCCTTCTGGAAAACGACGGCGAGAGCGTGCTGATCATCGACGATCTCACCGACACCGGCAAGACCGCCGCCATCGTCCGCGCGATGATGCCCAGGGCGCACTTCGCCACCGTCTACGCCAAGCCCAAGGGTCGTCCCCTGGTCGATACCTTCGTGACCGAGGTGTCACAGGACACCTGGATCTACTTTCCCTGGGACATGGGCTTCACCTACCAGCGGCCGATCGCCGAAGACCACCAGGGCTGAGCCGCAAGACACCGCGTGAATGGCCCCTTCTCCGGGCCGCGCCTTCACAGCGCGTCGAGCTTGCCCAGTTCCTTGGCCACCAGATAATAGAAGGTGACCCGGCTCTTGGAGTTGTCGCCCTTCATGGCGGCGCACACGGCCTCGATGGCTTTCATGCCCGGCTCCTCCGCGACGCCGAACTTCTTGGCGCACCACTTTTCCTGCACGCGTGCGAGCTCCTTCGGATCGCTGCAGGAGACCAGCGATGAATCGCGGTTGCGCAACGCGATGCCCAGATGCTTCACGATCTTGGCGACGGCGGCCTCGTCGGCGCTCGCATCGTATTTCTTCACGTCTGCTAAATAGTCGGCCATGGACGTTCTTCCCCTCGTCGGTGACTGTTCATGCAACCCGTGCGCGATATGCCGGGAGCGCGAGCCGAATGTTCCCGCCTGCTGACCATTGGCAGTACAGAAGCCGCTCGTCGCGTTTCAGAACTTCAGGGCTGATGAGGGGCTTGTCAATGGTCGGAGGGCCTTCCAATTGGCGCCGCTCCTCCCTATATTCCGTTCGTCAGCTTGCTGACTATGGCGATAAACGGACGATGGAATAAGCCTTTCGGACCCGGGGGCGGTACCCGGCGCCTCCACCACAAGCCGCTGGCATTGGCGAGCGGCTTCTGATGGGGGCGAAATAGGATCGACGAGGGTGTAAAGATCGAACTTTCGCTCGGCATGATACCGCCGTTATCGGGTCAAACCTATAGTTGCCAACGACAACTATGCTGAGGCACGTCTCGCTGCTTAATGCGGCGCGATAGTCTCGAATCAAGCCCTGTGGGTTAGCACCTTCAGGCGGGGTTCGGAGGTACCTGGCAACAGAAACCTCCACTTCTCCCGCACCCGACCGTCCTTTTGAACACCCGTCGTCCTGTCGTCGACCGCGCTCGTCCGCGTGGCCGGCCATTGCGTGCGAAGCCCGGAGACCCTGGGGAAACGACACCGATTGTCGGCGAAAACTCTAATTCGGTTTACGCGCGGGCCCGGCTTCATTACATCTACGCGCAACGAGACTCATGCCAGACGGAACCGCATGTCCGACGACCACATCCGCTACGACATTCTCGCCCAGGAGGCCTTGCGTGGAGTCATGCGCAAGGTTCTGAGCGAAGTCGCGCGGACCGGCCTGCCCGGCAACCACCATTTCTTCATCACCTTCCTCACCGGCGCGCCCGGCGTGCGCGTTTCCACGCGTCTGCGCGAACGCTATCCCGAGCAGATGACGATCGTTTTGCAGTACCAGTTCTGGGACCTCAAGGTCACGGAGACCGGGTTCGAGATCGGCCTGTCCTTTTCCGACGTTCCCGAGAAGCTGGAAGTTCCGTTTGCAGCCGTGCGCGGCTTTTACGATCCCTCGGTCAATTTCGAACTCGAATTCGACGTGAAGGCAGAGCCGGAGCCGGCCGAGGTCACCACACTCGAGGAGAGTCCCGCGAAGCTGCCGACCCCGCCGCGCAGGGCCGAAACGCCTGGTCCGGATGGCGATGCGGCTGCCGCGAGCGAGAGCGACGAGGACGCCGCGAAGGGCGCACAGGTCGTCTCCCTGGACGCGTTTCGCAAGAAGTAGCCGGGGGATCCATGGGCGAGGTCGTCAATCTGCGTATGGCCCGAAAGCGCCACGACCGCGCCGAGAAGGAACGCATCGCGGCCGAAAACCGGGTGCTGCACGGACGCAGCAAGGCAGATCGCAAGGTCGATGAGGCGGAGCGCCAGCGTGGATCGCTCCTGCTCGACGGCCACCGGCGTGACCGTCCCGAGGGAACGCGCTGATCGTGCAGCTGAAACGCTCGGTCACGATCCGCGGCCATCGCACCAGCTTCTCGCTCGAAAAACCGTTCCTCGACGAACTCCAGGCCATCGCGGAAAGCCGGAGGATGTCTCTTGCCGCGCTGGTCGGCGAGGTCGACGAGGCACGACCGCGGATGACCAACCTGTCCTCCGCCCTGCGCATCCACGTGTTGGACTGGCTGAAGTCCCGCACGTCTTGATCCGTGCCGGCTGCCGGCCGCCTTCCCGTCAAGGCCGCTCGGGCAGTTGCTGGAGAATTCTCCCGATGGCGTCCAGGCTGAACTCGACATTGTCGTTCCTGGCGGGCCTCTGGGCCCGTGTCGGCACGGGCGGATCGGCCGGGACGCGGATCACCGGCCCCGATGTGCCCGGCGCGGGCGCCGCGGCCTCCCGTCTGGCGCGCTCCGCCTCTTCGGCTCGCGTTCTGTCGGCCTCCCGCCGAGCGCTTTCGGCAGCCTCCCGTTCGGCCCGTTCGGCGGCTTCCTGGCGAAGCCTTGCCGCGTCGTCGGCGAGTGCTGCGTAGTAGCGAACCTCGCGGCGCAGCCGCTGCCGTTCCAGCAGACCGGCCTGCATGGCTTCCACGCGCGCCTGCTCGCGCTCCAGCGCGCGCTGGGTCAGGAACTGGGTCAAGGGTGCGGTGTCGAAGCGGGCGGTCGTCTCGCCGAATCGTCCGGTCACGGCGATGCGCATCGACGGGTCCGAGCCGACCAGCGCGTCCGGTCCGGCGTCATAGGCGATCGAGCCCGAGGCGTTGATCGCGTCCGTGGTCAGGTTCGCCTGCATTTCCATCGACAGCGTCGCGCCGTCCGTCTGGAGAAAGAACACCGGTGTCCGCACCGATCCCGAAGCGATGGTAAAGGGCACCTCGCCGTCGCGGGCGGAAAAGCGGCCGGTCGCGACCATGTCCGCCGCAAAACCGGCGATCCGGCCGTCGTCGATGTCGCGGCCGATGGCGTCGGCGCGGGCCAGGATGGCTTCGAGGGCGTCGGGGTTGATCCCGGGGATCACGAGATCGCGGAAGCGGACGGTGCCGGAACCGCCAAGCGAGGCCACCAGCCCCTCCACCGACTTGCCGTTCGCCGTGATCGACGCGCTGATGTCGGACTTGCCTTCGGCATCGTCGACGCCCAGCACGGCGGTCGCCTCCGCGTCCGCGATCGAGAACTGGCCCGACATCAGGCCGGTGCCGCCATTGTTGATGAGTTCGCCGAACGCCTTCACGGTCCCGCCCAGCATGCGGCCCGTCAGGTTCGAAATCCGCAGGCCGTCGCGGTCGAGCTTCGCCGACGCCGTCACCGCGTCGGCCAGGGGCTGATAGGCGGCGTCGAGCGCATCGACGCTCATGTCCAGCTGCGCCGTGAACGGCAGGCGCGACGTTTCGATGAACGGCGCGGACGGCCAGCCCTCGCCCTCTCCCTCGCCCTGCACGGCCTCGTCGCCGAGCAGGAGGGCCGCGACGCTGACGAGGTCGAGGCTGCCGAGCTTGAGAGCCCCTTCCAGATGCGGGCGGCCGTCGGGCCAACTGGCTGCGAAATCTCCCGATACGGCGGTGCCGACGACGGTCCCGTCGAGGCCGGCGAGCTGCAGCCTGTCCATCGCGTAGGTCGCCCGTGCGGACAGGTCGACCGGCAGCCCGATTCCCATCCCCGGCAACATCGTTCCGGTCGTCATCAGCCAGGGTTCGATGTCGCTGGCAGAGAGTGTGGCTGCGCCTTCGGCAACATAGGCGTCGCGGCTGTCGGCGTCCCCCGATGGTCGCAACGCCCCGTCGAAACGCAACGACGCCGACGGCGAGATCAGCGAGAAGGTCATCGCGGCGCCGTCGTCCGGGACACCCGCAAGCGAGAGCGCCGTCGATCCCTCGGCGGTGACGCCGAGATCGACGGCCGGAAGCCCGTACAGCGCCAGGAGTTGGGCGCTGTCGGGTGATTCGACGCTCATGTCGAGGGTGAGCTTCGCCCTGCCGAAGTCGCCGGCATAGTCATCCGCCCTCGCCTCCAGCGACAGCGTGTTGCCGCCGGTCGTGCCTTGCGCCGACACCGTGATGTCGGCGCCCGCGTTCTCGCGGGAAACCGACGCGACGACGTCGAAGCGAGCGTCCCTGGTCATGTCGGGAAAGGCGTCGGCGCGGCGCACGAGGCCCTGGGTGAGCGGATGCTCCGGAAAACGCTCGGCGACCAGCCCGATCAGGGGCCGCAGGTCGGCCGCCAGCACGGACGCGTCGAGCTTGCCAGACGGCGCGCCGCCGATGCCGGACACGCTCGCCGTCGCGCTGATGTTGGCGCCGGCCAGCCCGACGATCGCAAGGCGGTCGATCTCGAGTTCGTCGTCGCGCAGCCGCATCGCCACGTCGATCGTGTCGGCGGTGACGCCGGCCAGCCGGACCGGGCCGGCATCGAGGTCGAAGTCGAGATCGTGATCGCCGAAATGGGTGACGCCGGTGTCGCTGACGAAGATCGAGGCAAAGGCCGCGAGACCATCGATGTCGAGCGCATTGCCGCGCAGCCTGGCGATCATCGACGGGCGCACCGCCGGTCGGGCGACGCGGTCGAACGAGCCCTCGAACCGCGTGCCACCGAGCATCAGCTCGGCATTGGCGAAGCTTTGCCGCGTCTCGCCGAGTTCGACGTCGGCGTTGAAACCCGCACCGGGCAACCGCCGGATGACGTCGTCGACGTCGCGCCCCACCCAGGCGGCGAAGCCCGAGGGTTGGGCCACGGCCAGCAGCAGCTTGCCCTTGAAGCCGAAATCCCCGTCCAGGATCAGGCGGCCGTCCGCCTCCAGCGTGGTGCGGCCGGGCAAGGTCGCCGACAGGGTCTCGACCGTCCAGCCGTCCGGCGCCGGTTCGGCCGAGAGCCGCACGTCGCGGATCGTCGTGTCGCCGGCCACGATGGCCGGGAGGTCGAGGTCGATGGTTCCGGGGATCGTCGGCCGCGGCAGGTCCTCGAGGAACGCCCGCAGCCCGGCGAAGCGCTGCGCGAAGGTGGCGCCGGAGAAGGCCGTGGCCGCGCCGGTCGCATCCTCGAAGCGAACCTGCGCGCCGGTCGCCTGCACGAGGAAGCGCGGATCCGCCCCCAGGTGGAACAGCGCCGTCCCGTCGGCGGTGTAGGGATCCTCGCGCGGCCCGGTCTCGAGCCGGAACTCGGGCACGTCCAGCCGGCGATGATCGAGCGCGAAACGGCCGGAGAAGCGATAGGCGGCGAGCCGCGGCTTG
Source organism: Aquibium carbonis (assembly GCF_003970795.1). GTDB lineage: Bacteria > Pseudomonadota > Alphaproteobacteria > Rhizobiales > Rhizobiaceae > Aquibium > Aquibium carbonis. The sequence continues at coordinate 7,093 of NZ_RWKW01000072.1, forward strand.
CCGGCCTGCGCGTCCGCAGGCGCCGGGACCGGAGCCACGGCGTTGTGCGCGTCGAGCCGGAACGTGCCGCTGTAGAGGGCGGCCGCGTTGCGAAACCGCGCCTGCCCGTCGGCCTCCACGTCGAACGGATAGCGCTCGGGCGACGCGCGGAGCCGGATGCGCATCGCCCCTTCGGGCGTGACGGAGCCGGTCGAGACCGAGACGCTCGTGCGCATGCCGTCGAGCCGCAACGACCCGTCCATGCGCCATGGGCCCGACAGCGTGGCGGCGGAGACGTCGGCGTTGATTTCCGTCAGCGTGTGCGTCCGTCCGCTCATGGCATGGGACAGCGTGACCTTGCCTTCGATCACCGTCAGCTTTTCGAGCCGGATCTGCGCCGCGTCGAACATGTTGGACGGGCGCGACGCCCAGTCGACGGACCCGTCGTCGGCGATGTTGAAGAGCGCGTTCGGCCGCACCAGCCGCATGTCGAAGATCAGCAGCTCGCCGCGCATGAACGGCGCGAGCTCGGCATCCATCGAGAACTCCTCGATGGTGACGGCGGGCTGCGCGGGTGATTCGCCCGCCACGCGGACGTCGCCGAAAGTCACCGACGGGAACGGCAGCAGCCGCGCCCGCACGTCGCCCTGCACGGTGACCGTCCGGCCGAGGATTCGGCTCGCCTCGCGCTCGAAATCCGTCCGGTAGCCCGTCCAGTTGACGAAATATGGGCCGATCAGCGCGGCGACGAGTGCAAGCACGAAGAGGCCGCCGAAAAAGACGAAGAGACGTGCCAGTGTCCAGCCTCCCGTATGACGTGGCGCAACGGTTTCGAAGCGTCAGTCTACTCTCATCCGCATGGCCATAAAGTGGCGAATGCCGCAGGGCAATGCCAACGATGCCCTGCGCAGGACCGGCGGCGTCAGCCGACCAGCCAGACGCGGATGATCCAGGCCACCGCGCCGAGCACCGCAACACTCGCAAGCCACAACCCGACGAACCAGGCGATGCGCATCGCCCAGCCGGAACCTCGCGCTGGCGTCCGGTCGTCTCGGTCCTGCGCCGCCGGACCGGTCATCAGTGATAGCCCGCGTCGGGGTCGATCTTGCCGCGGAAGATCCAGTAGGCATAGCCCGTGTAGCCGAGGATCAGCGGGATCAGCACCGCCGCGCCGATGAGCATGAACACCTGGCTTTTCTCGGGGGCGGCGGCATCCCAGATCGTCACCTCGACGGGAACGACATAGGGCCACATGGCAATGCCGAGACCCACGAAGCACAGCGCGAAAAGCGTGATCGCCTGGAGGAAGGGGCGGTACTCGTGGCGATGAACCGTCAGGCTGTTGAACATCCGCCAGGCAACGAACAGCACCGCCGCGCCGACCAGGATCGCGAGGCCGATGCCCCAGCCGCTGAACCAGCGATTGTAGTAGCCGTCCTGCAGGAACGGCGTCCACAGGCTGACCACGCCGATGAAGCCGAGCGTGACGAGGCCGAACGGCCAGGCGAGCCGGCGCATGCGGTCCTGCAGGTCGCCTTCGGTCTTCATAACCAGCCAGGTTGCCCCGAGCAGGCAGTAGCCGGCCATCACCGCGATGCCGGTCACGATCGAGAACGGCGTCAGCCAGTCGAACCATCCGCCGGCATAGCTGCGCGTCGTCATGTCGACGTCGATGCCCTGCAGCAGCGCGCCCAGTGCCACGCCCTGCGAAAACGACGCCATGGCCGAGCCGGAAATGAAGGCGAAGTCCCAGACCCCGCGCCAGCGTTCGGTTCGCCAGCGGAATTCGAAGGCGACGCCGCGGAAGATCAGCGCCAGAAGCATGGCGATGATCGGCGCATACAGGGCGGGCAGCACCAGGGCATAAGCCAGCGGAAAGGCGGCGAACAGCCCGCCCCCGCCCAGCACGAGCCAGGTCTCGTTGCCATCCCACACCGGCGCGACCGAGTTCATCATCACGTCGCGGTCGCGCTTTTCCGGGGCCAGCGCAAACAGCATGCCCAGCCCGAGATCGAAGCCGTCGAGGACGACGTAGGCGAACACCGCGAACGCGATCAGGAAGGCCCAGATCACCGTCAGGTCGACGTTCACGCCGAGACCGAATTCCATCAGCGTGCCTCCTCTGCGTTGCTCGGCCCGTGCTCGGACGGGGTGCCCTGGGCCGGGCCGGGCGCTATGCCGGCCGTGCGGATCGGTCCGCGCTCCCAATCATCCGGCCCGCCGGTGATCGGCGCATGGCCCATGAGCCGGAGTATGTAGAAGGTCCCGGCCCCGAAAACGATGAAGTAGACGATGACGAACGCCATCAGCGACACGCCGACCGCCGAGGCGTCGAGCGGAGCCGCCGAATCGGCCGTTCGGAGATGACCCCAGATCGTGTAGGGCTGCCGCCCGACCTCCGTGGTCACCCAGCCGGCCAGCACGGCGACCAGACCCGACGGTCCCATCGCCACCGCGAACCGCAGCAACGGCCGGCTGGTGAAGAGCGTCCCCCGCCAGCGGGCGAGAAGCGACCAGCCGCCGAGCGCGACCATCAGCATCCCCAGCCCCACCATGATCCGGAACGACCAGAAGACGATGCCGACCGGCGGCTGCTCGTCGATGGGGATCGTGTCGAGCCCGGCCAGCGGTGCCGTCAGGCTGTGGTTGAGGATCAGCGACGAGGCGCCGGGAATGCCGAGCGCGTAGTCGAGCCGCTGCTCCGCCGAATTGGGGATGCCGAACAGGTAGAACGGCGCCCAGCCGTCGGGATGGCTCTCGAAGTGCCCCTCCATCGCCATCACCTTCTGCGGCTGGTGCTCCATCGTGTTGAGCCCGTGCAGGTCGCCGATGAAGACCTGGATCGGCGCGACGATGGCCGCCATCCACATCGCCATCGAGAACATCCGCCGCGCGCCGGGGTTCTCGCCCGCGGTCCGGTTCAGCAGGTGCCACGCGCCGACACCGCCGACGATGAAGGCCGTCGTCAGGTAGGCGGCCGTGACGGTGTGAGCCAGCCTGTACGGAAAGGACGGATTGAAGATCGATTGCCAGAAGTTCGTCGGAAGGAACTGCCCGGTGACGGCATCGATCGTGAATCCGGCCGGCGTGTGCATCCAGGAGTTCACCGACAGGATCCAGAAGGCCGACAGCAGCGTTCCGATCGCAACGACCACGGTCGCCACCATGTGCAGCGTATTGCCGACGCGCTCGCGCCCGAACAGCATGATGCCGAGAAAGCCTGCCTCGAGGAAGAAGGCGGACAGCACTTCATAGGCCATCGGCGCGCCTATCACCGGGCCGGCCTTGTCGGAGAAGACGCTCCAGTTCGTGCCGAACTGGTAGCTCATGACGATTCCGGAGACCACGCCCATGGCGAAGGCCAGGGCGAAGATCTTCTTCCAGTAGTCGAACAGCACCCGGTAGACCTGACCATAGCCGGCGAGCCACAGGCCGTTCAGGACGGCGAGATAGCTCGCGAGCCCGATCGTGAAGGCCGGAAACAGGAAATGGAATGAAACCGTGAAGGCGAACTGGATTCGCGCCAGGAGAATGGCATCGGCGTGATCGAACATCGGAACCAGCCGCCCCGCTCTGGCAAGGCGGTCCTTTTTCGCTGCGTTGTCCTGTCCCTAGGTACTCCCCTGACAATTTCAGGCAATCCATCCATCATGCGACATATGGACTGCCGTCGGCCGGGCGCCGGCCGCAGGTATCACAGGTTGAAGATCTTGCCCGGGTTCATGATGTTGAGCGGATCGAGCGCACGCTTGATGGACCGCATCACGTCGACCCCGGCGCCGAGTTCCTTTTCGATGAACCCCATCTTGCCCTGGCCGATGCCGTGTTCGCCCGTACAGGTGCCGTCCATGGCGATCGCCCGGGCATTCAACCGGGCGATGAACGATTCCAGCCGTTCGATGTCGCGCGGGTCGCTGGCGTCGATCAGGGGCGAGACATGGAAATTGCCGTCTCCGACATGGCCAACGATCGGCGCGATGAGCCCCACCTCGGCGATGTCGCGTTCGGTCTCGACGATGCACTCGGCCAGCCGCGAGATCGGCACGCAGACGTCCGTGGCAACGGCCTGGTAGCCGGGACGCAGGGCCTTCACCGCGTGGTAGGCGTCGTGACGGGCCTTCCACAGCCGCGTCCGCTCCTCGGTCTCGCGCGTCCACAGGAATGGTCCGCCACCGAACTCGTCGGCGATCCCGGCAAACAGCTCCGACTGTTCGGCAACGCCCGCGTCGGTTCCGTGAAACTCGAGAAACAGGCAAGGGCTTTCCGGGTAGTCGAGCTTCGAATAGGCGATCAGCGCCTTCATCTGCAAGGCGTTGACGAGTTCGATCCGGGCAACGGGAATGCCCATCTGGATCGTGGCGATGACGGCGTTGCAGGCCGCTTCCACGCTGGGAAACGGGCACACGCCCCCGGCGATGGCCTGCGGAATGCCTTGAAGTCGAAGCGTCAGCGACGTGATGATGCCGAGCGTCCCTTCCGAGCCGACGATCAGCCGCGTCAGGTCGTAGCCGGCCGACGATTTTCGTGCGCGCCTGGCCGTGGTGACCGCCTGGCCATTCGCCATCACCGCCGTGAGCGAGAGCACGTTGTCGCGCATGGTCCCGTAGCGCACCGCATTGGTGCCCGAGGCGCGGGTGGAGGCCATGCCGCCGAGGCTCGCATTGGCGCCCGGATCGATCGGGAAGAACAGGCCGGTGTCGCGCAGGTGGGTGTTCAGCGCCTCGCGGGTGACCCCTGGTTCAATGGTGCAGTCGAGATCCTCGGCGTTGACTTCGACGATGCGGTCCATACCCGAGAGATCGACCGAAATGCCGCCGGCCGGCGCATTCACCTGCCCTTCCAGAGACGTCCCGGTCCCGAACGGGATCACCGGGACTCGATGATCGGCGCAGACGCGCACGATGTCCTGGACGTCCTGCGTGCTTCGAACGAAGACCACGGCGTCCGGCATCTGGTTGGGAAGGTAGGTCGTGGTATGGGCGTGCTGTTCGCGGATCGCCTGCCCCGTCGCCAGCCTTTCGCCGAAACGCTGCTTGAGGATGTCGATCGCGGTCGCAATACCGCTCTCGTTGCGGTCCATGCGCACCAGATCAGCCAATGCCATCCGATGTTCCTCCCTGGCAGGCTTGTGAACGACGCCTGCTTGCTTCATCTGTGACCGCCAAGGCGGCGGTGCTGGCGCATGCTTAAACCGTCCGCGATCACGATCAAGCCCAACCCGCTACGAGGTATCCGCCATGTCGATCAGCGCGCCCTTCCTTTCCAGCACGATGGACATCGAGGAGAGCTGGATCGACTACAACGGCCACCTGAACATGGCCTACTACAACGTGCTGTTCGACCGCTGCGCCGACGAGGCCTTCGCGCTGATGGGCATGGGGCCGGACTATGCGGCGTCGCGGCGACTGACCGTCTACACAGCCGAAGTTCACGTCTGTTACGTGCGGGAACTGCATCTGGGCGACCGGGTACAGGTCACGTTCCAGCTCGTCGACCATGACGAGAAGCGTCTGCGCTCCTACCAGGAGATCCGTCACGTCGACGGCTGGCTGGCGGCCACGTCGGAAACCCTGACCCTCCACATCGACATGGGCGGCCCGAAGGTTGCGCCCTTCCCGGCCGACATCTTGGAGAAGGTCGAAGCGATGGGGACTGCACACCGTGTCCTGCCCATGCCCGAAAGGGCCGGTCGCTCGATCGGCATCCGCCGCAAGGCCTGACGGAGAAGCGCCTTTCGCCGATCGGCCATCGGACAGGCGGCCAGACCTTGGTCTGACGCTGCATGGCGTGCATCATGTTGCACCGGCCGCCGCGTGCGGCCGTGCCGACCGGTCCATGCGGGACGCTCGACCCATGCGTCGCAACGGATCTTGCCTGCGCTCCCGATCCGGCAGAAGGTTACCGATGCATTAACCAAGTCCCATGCATGACGTGGATCGTCTGCATCGCCCAGTTGCAATCGGCAACCCTTCCGTCAACTATGCCGGCGCGGCTGGCATGTTGAACGGGAGCTGGAATGACAAGCGATATCAACAGGCTGACGCGCCGACTCGCCAAGAATCCGCTCATGACCGACTATGACTTCTGGCGTGCGTTGCGCGATCTCAACGACGAGGTCTACGCGCTGACGAAGCGCGGCGACCCGATCCCGATCGAGTTGCTGAAGGTGCGCGCCACGCTCCGACGGAAACGGGCGGCGCGCCTCCAGGTCTGCGACTGACCCGTCGCCCCGCGGGCCTCAGGCGAGTTTCTCGCGAAAGAACGCCACCGTACGTTCCCATGCCAGTGTCGCCGCCTCCGCGTCATAGCGGGCCTCGGAGGTGTCGTTGTTGAACGCGTGCTGCGCGCCGTCGTAGACGTGGATGGTGAACTCCTTGCCGGCGGCTTCCAGCGCGGCCCGGAATGCATCGATGCCGGCGTTGATGCGCTCGTCCTGTCCGGCGTAGTGCAGCAGCAGTGGCGCCTCGATCCGCGCCACCGCGTCCGTATCCGCCTGCCGGCCGTAATAGGCCACACCGGCGCCCAGCGCGGGAGAAGCCACCGCCAGATCGTTGACGGTGCCGCCGCCCCAGCAGAAGCCCATGGCGCCGACCTTGCCGTTGGTCAGTTCGTGACCAGCCAGGAAGTCGATGGTGGCGACGCCGTTCGCGGCCACGCCGGCGCGATCCAGTTGCCCGAACATCTCGCGCGCCTTGTCCTCGTCTTCCGGCGTGCCGCCCAGCGGCGACAGATAGTCGGGCGCCAGGGCCACGAAGCCTTCCAGCGCCATGCGCCGCGCGACGTCGCGAATGTGCGGGTTGAGCCCGCGGTTCTCGTGGATCACGATGACGGCGGGCAGCCTGCCGGCCGCCTCGGCCGGCCGCACCAGATAGCCCTTCATCTCGCCGTCGGCTCCCGGGTAGGCGATTTCTTCGGCGACGAGCCGCCCGTCGTCGGGCTCCACGATCGCCGCCCGGGCCGCATTGGCGGCCAGCATCGGCGCGATCGCGGCCGCCGCAGCGCCGGAGCCCGCGAGCTTGGTCAGTTTGGCCATGAAGCCGCGCCGGTCGAGCGTGAGATGGGTGTATTCGTCATAGGCGTCGATCATCGCCTGCGTGACCTTCATGTCCGACATGCGCGCGTCTCCTTCCGCTTGATGTGGAGGCGACCCTAGGCAGGGCGTCCAGGAGGGTCGAATCACGGCTGGTTGATCGCTCCATGGTCATGCAAGGCGGGGTCGATACCGGTGCCGCGATGCACTTGATCGGCGGAAATTCGAAGCATCATTCGCCGCGACTGTGAAATGGATCATATTGGAGGCGTCGCATTTCTCCTCTATAGTTCCGCAGCGTCAATTTTCGGAGGGAACGAGACATGGAGTTCACGCGCCGTGATCTTCTGGCCGGTGGAGCCGCCATGGTGGCCGCAATGGCCGTCGGCGGGCCGGCCGAGGCGAAGAAATCCTGGTTCGCCGGCACCGCGATCGACAACGACGTCTCCTGGAAGCGCACCAATTTCGACGCGATCGATCCGACCTGGCGGCGCCAGATCGTGAAGTATTTTTCGCCCGAGCCGGCCGGCACGGTGGTCGTGGACACCATGCACCACTTCCTCTACCTCATCGTCGAGAACCAGACCGCCGTGCGCTACGGCGTCGGCGTCGGCAAGGACGGCTTCAAGTGGTATGGCCGCGCCGTCGTCGCCCGCAAGGCCCTGTGGCCGCGCTGGACGCCGCCGCCGGAAATGCACGCCCGCAAGCCCGGCCTGCCGCAATATGTCGAGGGCGCCGCGCCGGACAACCCGCTCGGGCCGCGCGCGCTCTACCTCTACCGCGATGGCTCCGACACGGGCTATCGCTTCCACGGCACGCTGGAGCCCTGGAGCATCGGCACGGACGCATCCTCGGGCTGCATCCGCATGTTCAACGAGGACGTGATGGATCTGTACCAGCGCTGTCCGATCGGCACGGCCGTGCAGGTGCTGCCGCACATCGCCGACAACGCACCGAAGAAGGGCTGAGCGGGACACCATGACCATGAGGATTTGGGGGCTTCGCGCGACCGCTCTCGGGGCGATGGCGCTCGTTGCCGCGGGCTGCTCGACCGCGTCGCTGGAACCGCCCGTGCCGGACGTGACGAATGCGCCGGCCGCCGGCTTCGCGAACCTGCAGCCCGGCTCCGAGGAGGACTTCATCCTCAATGTCGGCCGCCGCACCTATTTCACCGAGGGATCGGCCGCGCTCGATTCGGTGGCCAAGACCACCATCGACAACCAGATCGCCTGGCTGAAGAAGCATCCGCGCTGGCTGGTCAAGTTGCAGGGCTTCGCCGACGATCCCGGCGGCGATGCGGCCATGACCGAGCTGTCGCGCCGGCGCGCCGAAGCGGTGATGAACTACATGATCGCCGGCGGCATCGACCGCGACCGCCTCTGGGCCAAGGGCTACGGCAAGGAGCGCGTCGTGCGCGACTGCACCGAGGCGTCCTGCCGCGTGCAGAACCGCCGCGTCATTTCCAATCTGCGCGAGGAGAAGGACGGCGCCGCCTGACGCCGTTTTCCGTCCGCAGCGCATCGACGCGCGTGCGGTGGCGGCGGCGCGTCAGTGCCGCGCCGCGCGCTCGCTGGCGGCCAGGTCCGCGGTCGTCTTGGCCAGCCGGAACGCCAGTTCGCGGATGATGCGGGTCGCGAGCTCCGGAAACTCCTTGATCAGATCGAGCAGGTAGCCCTTGCCGATCCGCAGCGCCACCAGCCGCCCGTTGGCGCGAACCGTGGCCGAGCGGGGGATGTCGCAGAACACCGACATCTCACCGACCAGCGCGTGGTCGCGCAGCTGCGCCACCACCACTTCCGTCCCGCCCGTCTCCGACACGATGTCGGCCACCCCGCTCAGCACGATGAAGGCGCTGTCGCCGACGTCGCCCTGGCGGAACAGCAGCTGCCCGTCCTCGTATTCCACCTTGTCGGAGGCATAGGCGAGAAGCTTCAGCTTGGACGGATCCATCGCGGCAAAGAGCGGGATCTTGCGCAGAACCTCGACCTCGTCCTTGAGCGTACTCATCGAAGATACCCCTTCATTTCGCCGCATCCAGCATCACGTCCGGCTGCGGATCGTCATCATCGCGCATCGTCTCGACGAATGCGCCATTGGAATAAGTCAAAACGCGATCGAAGCGTTCCGCAAGCTCGTCGTCGAGCAGCACCACCACGAAGCCCGGCCGGAAATCCGGCTCGCCGGGAAGCGGACCGTCGAGCAGGCGCGCCATGATCTCGCGGCGTCCGCCCGCGTCCATCGCGCCGAGGACCTCGTTGAACACGATGATGTCGGGCTTCTTCAGGATCGCGCGGGCCACGTGCAGCTTCTGGCGCTGCTGGTCCGACAGGCGCCGGCCGCCATTGCCCATCTCGAAATTCAGGCCGGCCTGCAGCAGGCCGTCGGATATGCCCGTGCGCGCCACCAGTTCCTGCACCGCGGCCAGCACCTTCTCCTTGCCGTCGACGACGGTCGAGGAGATGCGGCCGAGCAGGATGTTGTCGAGCACGGAGGCGGTCGGGTTGTAGCGGTCGGGATCGTGGAAGAAGACCGGCGGCACCTCCATCCCGGCAATCTCCTGCCGCAGGTCGTTGCGCGCGGCCAGGATCTTGGACTCGGTCTCGGCATCCAGCACGCCGAAGCGGCTCTGCGCCTCGCAATAGTCGAAGGCGAGCCGGAACAGCTGGTCGCTGTCGGACAGCTTCTGCGGTCCCTTCTTTCCCTTGGGCGTGGCCTCCTGCCGCTGCGGCTCCTGCCGCTCGGCCATCTTCAGCCGGCCGACGATCTCTTTCAGCCGGACGATCTCCTCATAGGTCACGTCGGCCACGGTCTCGAAGATCTTCGAGTCGGGGGCCAGATCGCCGAACAGTTCGATCCGAGCCTCGGCGATCCGCTGGCCCATCTCCTGGAAGGCCGTCCGCAACCCGTTGCGGTCCAGGATCGACAGGATCGTCGGGTTGCGCGGCAATTCGTTCGGCGACCACGCCGCGTCGAGCGCGGTGCCGAACAGCAGGTTCTCGCCCACCGTGGCCTGCGAATTGTACAGGTCGGGATGGAAGGACTGGACGATCCCCTCGACGCCGAGCGAGGCCGCGTTCTCGCGGAATTCGCGACGAACCTCCACGATCTTGTCGGAAAACTCCCGGTTTTTAGCCGGATCGACGGTGCCGCGCAGGCCGAGATCCTGGATCTGTCGCGTCAGGCCGGCAACCTCGAGTACCCGCGCCACATGCGCGTCGAGACCCGCCTTGCCCTCGACCCCCAGATCCTCGTAGTCGATCCACTCCGCGTCGGCCGGCGGCGGCACGTGGTTCAGCATGCCCGCCGTCGTCGGCCGCTTGGCGGTGGAGCTTCGCTGCTTTTCGTCGGCGGGTCGATTCTTCAGCACCATCAGCAGGTTGTCGTTGATGCTTCCAGCCGGGAAATAGTTGTTGGCGTCGGCATAGCCGACCCGCCGCCCGGTCAGGCTCTCCGGCAGGTCCTCCAGCGGCTTCCCGTCGAGCAGGATCGTGCCCGACGCCGGCTGCACGAGGCGGACCAGGGCGCCGGCCAGAACGCCCGCGGCGACCCGCGCCGCGTCGTCGCCATGGGTGACGATGGCCAGCCTGTCGCCGGGCCGGACATGCAGCCGCACGTTTTCCAGCACCGTGCGCCCGGTTTCGTCGTCCAGCTTGACGTGGTCGAGGTCGAAGCCCTTCGTGAGCCGCGGCACGGCCTGCTGCGGCATGCTCTGCAGCTCCGGTGCGATCAGTCCGTCATCGCGGAACGAATCGATGGTCTGTTCGTAGCGGGCCTCGTTCATCAGCCGGATCTGGTCGTAGTCGATCAATCCCTTGATCGGGCCGGGCAGGTCCTTGTAGGCGGCGATCACCGCGACGAGCTGGCCGATGTCCAGCCGGCCGGTGATCACGAAGTAGCCGCCGAGCAGGTAGAACAGGAACGACAGGAACTGCATCAGCAGGTTGTTCACGTACTTGACCGTGAACTTGCGCTGATAGAGCTCGAACCGGATGTCCAGGATGTTCTGGAGCAACCCGAAATGGCGAGCGCGCGTAAAGTTGGACATGTCGTTGACATGGATGTCCGGCGCCATGTCCACGGTTTCGGCCACCTGCCCCGCCAGCTTGCGCGCTTGCAGCTGGCGCTGGCGTCCGAGCAGGATCAGCTTGCGGCGCATGCGCGGGATGAGCCAGATCTGGAACGCCACGATCGCGATCGTCAAAAGCCCGAAATAGACGCTCTGCAGAAACAGGAACAGCAGCCCGGTGATCGCCTGGCCGCCCAGGAAGAGCGGCAGCGAATAGGCGTCGCCGACGAACTCTCCCAGCGGTTCGACCTCGTCCTTGATCACCGATGCCACTTCCGCGCCCTTGAGGTTGCGGAACCGGGCCACGCGGTAGCGCAGCACCCGGTCGAGCAGCGTGTAGCGCAGCTGACGCAGCACCTCCTCGCCGAGCTTGCCCTTGTAGGTATTGGTGTAGAGCTTGAACCAGCCGTTCAGGAACACGAAGGCCATGAACAGCAGGCAAAGCGCAAACAGCATCTCGATGCGGTCGAGCTGCAGCCCGCCGAACAGTTCGATCTCGCGGCCGAACATCGATTCGCCATAGGGAAGCGTCAGCCGCAGGAACGGCTGCGTGGCATCGATCGCGTCGAAGTCGCGCCCCTGGATCGGGCCGTTGACGATCTGCTTGGGAAGCTCCAGCGAGAAGAAATAGAACGGCATCGACGCCACGATGACGAAGAGCAGCCAGACCTGCTTGAGCCTTGAATTCTTCCAGATGAATTTGAGTAGGTTGCGTTCCAAAGCCGACGGCGACCCCCTCGCCAACTCGCTGCGAGGCCCTACTGTGCACGTTGGCAGGGCGAGTTCAACTGGGCGCGGAAAAAACCCTTCGTTCCCAATCGATAAGCTTTGCGACGCGGCTTTCGCCGCGTCAGCCGAACAGGCGCTCGCCCTGCTCGTCGATCATCTGCCTCGCCTTGCGCAGCGAAATCTCGACCGCCGCGTCCAGCGCCGCGAAACGGTCGGCGCGAATCAGCCGGTGTTCCTTCGTCACGCCATCGACGTCCTTGGTGATGACGGCGCAGGTCTGGTACTGGCCATCGGCCTTGAAGGGCGTCGCGCGGATCGTGAAGCCCTTGTATTCCTCGGCCTCCGACGCCTGCGGTTCGGGGCCACCGCCCTCACCCGCGCCACCCAGGCCGAACAGTTTCTTGAAGAATGACATCGTCTCGTCTCCCGCATTCGACGTGGCGACTTCGGTCGCCCGGTTTCCGGGCAACCTATAGCCATGCCTGTGCCAAGGCCAGTCCGGGCCTTCACGCCTCGGCTGGGTCGCCCGGCACGGCCTTGCCTTCGAGTAGGCGCTCGCCCTCGGCCGCCAGCGCCTCGAAGGGCTCCAGCGTCAGCGCAAACACCGTCGAGGGAACCCGCACGTTGGCGATTGCGCGGTACCAGCGCTCGGCGGCATCGTTCCTGGCATCCACGCCCCACCACATGTGCTCTCGTCCGGCCCGCTTCGTTTCCGCCGCCATCGCCGCGAGCAAGGCCCGCCCGATGCCGGACCTGCGCCGGGTCTCGTCGACATGGAGGTCGCTGAGATAAAAGCCCGGGGACGCGTAGCCGGATTCATGCGTGGGCGATGCGGCCGCGTATCCGGCCAGACCCCCATCGGGCGCGACAGCCACCAGCACCACCATCGGCAGATCGGGCGCCAGGAAATGCGCGGCCACGTTGGCCGGCGTGATCGACACCGGATCATAGCCGTGATGGGTGGCCAGCGCCTTCACTTGCCGGCACAGGGCGTCCCGGTCGGCGGGGACGGCCCTTCGGATCACGCAGTTCGAGGTCATGGTGACAGGTGCATCACGATCTCGCGCCGGTGCGGGCTCCGGCGGTGCTCGAACAGGTAGATGCCTTGCCAGGTGCCGAGGACCATTCGCCCTTCGGACACGGGAATGGACAGCGACGTGGCCGTCAGCGCGGCCTTGATGTGCGCCGGCATGTCGTCCGGGCCCTCGGTGGTGTGGATGATCCAGCCCATCGAAGGATCATCGGCGGGCGGCACCAGCCTCGAGAAGAAGGAAGCGAGATCACGCCTGACGTCGGGATCGGCATTTTCCTGGATCAGCAGCGAACAGGAGGTGTGACGCACGAACAGGGTCAGAAGGCCCTCCTCCGCACGGCAGTCCCGCACGAACTCGGCTGCCCTGCCGGTGACATCGGTCAGGCCCGGCCCATGCGTGTCGATCGTCAGGCGCGTCTGCGGCATTATCGGTCCCGGTTGCGATGCGGGCAGTCGCGGCGTCCGCAAATGCCTCGTCGGCGGAACGCAAGGCGCTCCGTCTCCGGGAATGTCATGCACGGCCGTGGCCGGCCTCGTCAACGCAGGACGCGCAGCTCAAACGGCGACGGAATGCCGGGCTTGCCCCGTTTCCAGATAGGCGTCGAAGCGGGCGGCGACGGTCCGGACCAGAGGCCGGTGATGCTCGGGGACCACGAAGACGTCGCCGTCGCGCGCCAGCACCGGATCGGGGGCCGCCTGGGCCAATCCCGCGGCGATGGCGACAAGGGGCTTGGCGCCGGCGCCGAAGCGCTCCTTTGCCTCGCGCGCGTCGAAGGCGAAATTGCACATCAGGTTTTCGATGACCCATCCGCGCGCGCGGTCTTCTTCGGTGAAGGCGACGCCGCGAACGATCGGCAGGCCGCCGTCCTCGACGACGCGCTGGTAGACGCCCGTGGCGGGCTGGTTCTGGGCATGACCCTGCCGGTAGCGGCTGATCGACGACGCACCGAGCCCGATCAGCGTCTCGCAGGCGTCTTCGGTGTAGCCTTGGAAATTGCGCTTCAGGCGTCCCTCGCTTGCGGCAACCGCCATGGCGTCGTCCGGTCTGGCGAAATGATCGAGCCCGATACGGACATAGCCGGCCGCCTCGATCATGCCGGCCGCCATCTGCGCCTGCGCGTAGCGCTCCCGGGAGCCGGGCAGCGCCTCCTCCGGGATCATCGTCTGATGCTTCTTGAACCACGGCACATGCGCGTAACCGAACAGGGCGATCCGGTCGGGTGTCAGGCTCAGCGCCTGCGCCACGGTTGCGGCCAGCGTCTCGAAGTTCTGGTGCGGCAGGCCGTAGAGCAGATCGAGATTGACTGACCCGACGCCGCGGGCGCGCAGTCCGTCGACCACGTCGCGCGTACTCTCGAAGCTCTGCTCGCGGTTGATCGCCGCCTGCACCCTCGGATCGAAATCCTGCACGCCCAGGCTCGCGCGTGTCATGCCGATGGCAGCGAGCGCGTCGAGCCGGTCGGCCGTCATGTCGTTCGGATCGATCTCGACGCTGATCTCGACGTCGGGGGCAAGGACGAAGGCACGATGCAGGGCGCCACCCAGCCGGTGCATGTCGGCTGGTGCCAGCATGGTCGGAGAGCCGCCGCCGAAGTGAATCGCCCGCACGGCCGCGCGTCCGCCGACGAGAGCGCCGACGGTTTCGATCTCCCGGCACAGCGAGGTGACGTAGGCCGCCACCGGATCGTACTGGCGGGTCTGCTTGGTGTGACAGGCGCAGAACCAGCACAGCCGATCGCAGAACGGCACGTGCAGATAAAGCGACAGCGCGTCGCCATCCGGGATCGCGGCGATCCACTCGCGCACGGTCTCGCCGGTTATGCCGGGGTGGAAGTGGGGCGCCGTCGGATAGCTCGTGTAGCGCGGCACGGCCTCGTCGAGGCGGACGTCCTTCTTGGCTTGCATCGGTCTTGCTCCTGTCGTCGAACGAAGACGTGGCAGCCGCCGCGGGCGTGCACCTTGATTTTGGTCAAGACGGTTGCGGATGAGACAATCTGGCGCGAGATTGGCCGCGCGATCTTGGCTATGGAAGGCTGACCTTCAGGCGGCGAGATGACAGACAGGCAAGACATCCATTCGAGCGGCATCCCCGCACTGTGCGCCGCCTGCGAGGCGCGGCACCGGGGGGTATGCGGCGCGCTCGAACCAGCCCAGCTCGTCGCGCTGTCGAAGACGTCGTCCAAGCAGCGCGTCCAGCCGGGTGCCGAACTCGTCGGCGACGAGGAAACCGTCGATCATTATTCCAACATCCTGTCCGGGGTCGTGAAGCTGACGAAGACGCTGTCGGACGGCCGCCAGCAAATCGTCGGGCTGCAGTTCGCGCCCGATTTCCTCGGTCGGCCCTTCCGGAGCGAAAGCGCCGCGAACGCCGAGGCGGCGACGGAAGTGTCGCTCTGCTCCTTTCCGCGCGCCACGATCGAGCGGATGCTGCGCGAGAGCCCCCAGCTCGAACACCGCATCCTCACCCAGACGCTGAAGGAGCTCGACGAGGCGCGCGACTGGATGGTCACGCTCGGCCGCAAGACGGCGGCGGAAAAGGTCGCGAGCTTCCTGCTTCTGATCGCCCGCAACATCGACCCCGCGCGCGCGGCCGGCGCCGAAGGCATCAGCTTCGACCTGCCGCTGACGCGCGCCGACATCGCCGACTTCCTCGGCTTGACCATCGAAACGGTCAGCCGGCAACTGACCCGTCTGCGCACGGACGGCGTCATCTCGATCGAGCACAACCGCCAGGTCTTCGTCGGCAATCTTTCGCGGCTCGAGGCCCGATCCGGCATCTGACCGGACGCACCCCGCGTCACCGCCTCGCCACGCCTCGAAACCCGGGTCGTCGTCAGCCGATGGGGCCCGCCCCGATCGCCGGCAGCACGTGGTCGCGCTCGAAGGCCACATGACGCCGCACGGCTTCGAAGAAGGCGCGCAGCATGAAGCCCACCGCCTCGGGATTGTCGATCGGGTCGCCGTGGCCGATCGCCAGCAGCACCTCCGACAGGTCCTGCGCCGCGCACTCGTCCTCGACATGCTCGGTCTTCAGCCGCCGGACGGTGCCGACCGCGCCGCTTCCCCCCGCATGCGCGGCCTCGAAGGCGGGATAGACGACGTCCTCTTCATACTCGTGGCACCGGCGCAGCAGCGGAACGAGCGAACTCGCGATCTCGAGACAGCGGAAACGGTCGACGTCGCCGGGAAGCCGGTCGGCGATCTCCTCCAGCGCCTCGCACAGGCGCAGCTTCGAGTGATGCGCGTTGGTCATCTCCACACAGGGCACCAGTCCGTCGCGGCCGCATGCGCCCGACACGGGGCACGTCCGCGGCGCTTCGCACACTTCCATGGAAGGCCTCCTCTCCGACGATGGCGACATCCGGTCTCGCGGTCGCTGCATGACGGGAATTCTGTCAGAGCCGCCGGCGAGCGTATTGACCTGGATCAAGGCACCTCGACCCCCGAATGCGCGAAACGGAACAGGGAGCGGCTCCAGGAGTCGCACGTCCGTCAATAGCGCAAGCGGGGATCGAAATGAGATACGGCGCGGAAATCGTGGGGATCGGCGTGTTCGCCTTCCTGGCGTTGCTCGGCGCGGCCTTTGCGGCCGACATCGCCTTCCAGCAACATATGTGGGTACTGTTCGCCGTGCTGGTCATCAGCGCGGCGATCCTGATGCGGAACACGTCCTTCGCGCCGAAGGAGGCGGCTTCCATCCCGTTCCGGGAAGGCGACACCGCCTACATGGACGACGTCATCCGCTACGGCGCCATCGCGACCATGTTCTGGGGCGTGGTCGGCCTGCTCGTCGGCGTCGTCGTGGCGCTGCAGCTGGCCTATCCGGACCTCAACATCGAGCCCTGGTTCAACTTCGGGCGCATGCGGCCGCTGCACACCTCGGCGGTGATCTTCGCCTTCGGCGGCAACGCGCTGATCGCGACCTCCTTCTACGTCGTCCAGCGGACGTCCAGGGCCCGGCTCTTCGGGGGAAACCTGGCCTGGTTCGTCTTCTGGGGCTACCAGCTCTTCATCGTCATGGCCGCGACCGGCTATCTGCTGGGCATCACCCAGAGCCGCGAATATGCCGAGCCCGAATGGTATGTCGACATCTGGCTGACGATCGTCTGGGTCGCCTACCTGGCGGTGTTCCTGGGCACGATCATCAAGCGCAAGGAACCCCACATCTACGTGGCGAACTGGTTCTACCTGTCCTTCATCGTCACCATCGCCATGCTGCACGTCGTCAACAACCTCGCCGTGCCGGTTTCCTTCGTCGGCTCGCAGAGCTACTCCGCCTTCTCCGGCGTCCAGGACGCGCTGACCCAGTGGTGGTACGGCCACAACGCGGTGGGCTTCTTCCTCACCGCCGGCTTCCTCGGCATGATGTACTATTTCGTGCCCAAGCAGGCGAACCGGCCGGTCTATTCCTACCGCCTGTCGATCATCCACTTCTGGGCGCTGATCTTCCTCTACATCTGGGCCGGGCCGCACCACCTGCACTACACCGCCCTGCCCGATTGGGCGCAGACGCTCGGCATGGTCTTCTCCATCATGCTGTGGATGCCGTCCTGGGGCGGCATGATCAACGGCCTGATGACGCTCTCGGGCGCCTGGGACAAGCTCAGGACCGATCCGATCATCCGCATGATGGTGCTGGCCATCGCCTTCTACGGCATGTCGACCTTCGAGGGTCCGATGATGTCCATCAAGGCGGTCAACTCGCTCAGCCACTACACCGAGTGGACCATCGGCCACGTGCATTCCGGCGCGCTCGGCTGGGTCGGCATGATCTCGTTCGGCGCCATCTACTACATGGTCCCGAAACTGTGGCATCGCGAGCGGCTCTATTCGCTGCGTCTCGTCACCTGGCACTTCTGGCTCGCCACCCTCGGCATCGTGGTCTACGCGGCCGTGATGTGGGTCGCCGGCATCCAGCAGGGCCTGATGTGGCGCGAATACGACGATCAGGGCTTCCTGGTCTACTCGTTCGCCGAATCCGTCGCCGCGATGAAGCCCTACTACATCGTCCGCGCACTTGGAGGCCTGCTGTACCTCGCCGGGGCGCTCGTCATGGCCTGGAACGTCTACATGACCATCCGTGGCTACCAGCGCGAGGAAGAGCCCATCGGCGGCTACGTTCCCGCTGCCCAGCCGGCCGAATAAGGAGAAACGACAATGGCATTGCTCGACAAGCATGCGATCCTCGAAAGGAACGCGACCCTGCTGCTGGCAGGGTCCTTCCTGGTGGTCACCATCGGCGGCATCGTCGAAATCGCACCGCTCTTCTACCTGGAAAACACCATCGAGAAGGTGGAGGGCATGCGTCCCTACTCGCCTCTCGAACTGGCCGGCCGCAAGATCTACATCCGCGAAGGCTGCTACACCTGCCATTCGCAGATGATCCGGCCCTTCCGCGACGAGGTCGAACGCTACGGCCACTACAGCCTGGCGGCCGAGTCCATGTACGACCACCCCTTCCAGTGGGGCTCGAAGCGCACGGGTCCCGACCTCTCGCGCGTCGGCGACCGCTACTCCAACGAGTGGCACGTCCAGCACCTGATCGAGCCGCGCTCGGTCGTGCCGGAATCGATCATGCCCAGCTACGCCTTCCTCAAGGACACGCCGCTGGCGGTGAAGGAGTTCGAGACCCATCTCGTCGCCAACGTCCGCGTCGGCGTTCCCTACACCGAGGACATGCTGGCCAATGCACGGGCCGACCTGCTCGCCCAGGCCGATCCCAATGCCGACACGTCCGGTCTGGAGGAGCGCTACCCCAAGGCCAAGCTCGGCGATTTCGACGGCAATCCCGCGGCCTTGACCGAGATGGATGCGCTCATCGCCTATCTGCAGATGCTCGGCACGCTGGTCGACTTCTCGACCTATGACGAAGCAGCCGGCTATCGGTGAGGAGAAGCACCATGGATTACAATGCGATGCGCATTTTCGCTGACAGCTGGGGGCTGCTTTACATGACCCTGGTCTTCATCGGCGTCGTTCTCTTCGCCTTCCGCCCGGGCAGCCGCAAGAAAGCTGAAGAGGCCGCTCAAATTCCACTCAAGGACGACTGACATGAGCAAGAAAGACATCGACGAGGTCTCCGGCATCGAGACCACCGGTCATGAGTGGGACGGCATCAAGGAGTTGAACAATCCGCTGCCGCGCTGGTGGGTGTGGACGTTCTACGCCACGATCGTGTGGGCGATCGGCTACATGATCTTCTATCCGGCCGTGCCGCTGATCAACTCGGCCACCCCCGGCCTTCTCGGCTATTCCAGCCGCGGCGAGGTTCGCGCCGAGCTCGACGCCGCCGAGCTCGCCAAGGGCGACTATGTCGCCGCGATCCGCGAGAAGGACCTGGCCGAGATCATGGCCGACGACACGCTGCGCCAGTTCACCACGGCGGCGGGTGCCGCGGCCTTCAAGGTCAACTGCATCCAGTGCCATGGTTCGGGCGCGCAGGGCTCGCCCGGCTATCCCAACCTCAACGACGACGAATGGCTGTGGGGCGGCGACATCGACGCGATCCACCAGACCATCGCGCACGGCATCCGCTTCGCGGGTGACGCCGACACCCGGCTGTCCGAGATGCCGGCCTATGGCGAGATCCTGCAGCCGGAAGAGATCAGGCAGGTCGCGGCCTATGTCGTCTCGCTCACCGGCACGCCGTCGAATGCCGCACTCGCCGAAGCCGGCGCCACGGTGTTCGCCGACAATTGCGCGGCCTGCCACGGCGACGACGCCGCCGGCAACCGCGACCTCGGTGCGCCGAACCTCGCCGACGCGATCTGGCTCTATGGCAGCAGCGAGGCCGATATCGCCCAGCAGATCCGTGCGCCCAAGCACGGCGCGATGCCGGCCTGGAGCACGCGTCTTGGTGACGCGACCGTCAAGGAACTGGCGGTCTACGTCCACTCGCTCGGCGGCGGCGAATAGCGGCGTCTTCGCAGCTCGCCCCGTTCTCCCGGAGGCCCGGCACCGAGACGTGCCGGGCCTCTTGCGTCGTGCGGTCAGCGCCTGTCCGACCAGATCTCCGCATCGATCTTGCCTTGCAGCTCCGGATAGTTCGCCGCGTGGAAGACCGGCTCGCGGCCAGCCTTCTTCTGGGCGAAATAATCCGTCGTCAGCTTGGCCACCGTGCCCGACAGGAGCACGATGGCGATCAGGTTGATCGTCGCCATCAGGCCCATCGAGGCATCCGCCGCATCGAACACGGTTCCGACCGTCTGCAGCGATCCCCACAGAACCATCACCAGCACGCCCGCGCGCATGATCAGGATCGGCACGCCGGTGCCGATCCCCAGGAACGTCATCGCATTCTCCGAATAGGAGTAGTTGCTGATGATCGAGGTGAAGGCGAAGAAGAAGATCGCGACGGCGATGAAGGCGACGCCGGCCGAACCGATATGCACCTGCATGGCTGCCTGGGTGAGCTGCGTGCCGGTCACCCCCGAATCGGGAACCAGCATGCCCGACAGGAGGATCATCACCGCCGTCGCGGTGCAGATCAGGATCGTGTCGATGAACACACCGAGCGCCTGCACGAAACCCTGCGAGGACGGGTGATGCGGATTGGGCGTCGCCACGGCCGCGATGTTGGGCGCAGAGCCCATGCCCGCCTCGTTGGAAAACAGGCCGCGCTTGACGCCGTTGAGCATCGCCGCCGCCAGCCCTCCGGTAAAGCCCGCCGCCGCCTCGCCGATGCCGAAGGCATTGGCGACGATCAGCCCGATGATGCCGGGGATCTCCGTGACGTGGACGGCCATCACGTAGAACGCCATCAGCAGATAGACGATCGCCATGAACGGCACGATGACCTCGGCCACCCGGGCGATCTGCCGGATGCCGCCGAAGATCACCACGCCGCTGATCGCGGCGACCACGACCCCGGTCACCAGTTTCGGCAGGCCGAAGGCGCCCTCCATGGCGTCGGCGATGGAATTTGCCTGAACGGCGTTGAAGACGAGGCCGAAGGCGAGGATGAGACAGACCGAGAAGACCGCGCCGGCCCATTTGGCGCCGAGACCGCGTGCGATGTAGAAGGCCGGGCCGCCGCGATACTGGCCTTCCCGGTTCTTCACCTTGTAGAGTTGCGCCAGCGTGCTCTCCGAATAGGCCGTCGCCATGCCGACGAGCGCCACCATCCACATCCAGAAGATCGCGCCCGGTCCGCCGAGATAGAGGGCGACCGCGACACCCGCGATGTTGCCGGTGCCCACCCGCGAGGCGAGACTGGTGCACAGCGCCTGGAAGGGCGTGATGCCGGACTTGTCGGTCGCGCTCGACGCCCGCACCAGGCGGAACATCTCGCCGAAATGAACGAACTGCAGGAATTTCAGGCGGATGGTGAAGAAGATGCCCACCCCCAGAAGGCCGTAGATGAGCACGTAACCCCAGAAGAACGTGTTCAGAAAATCGATTGTCGCAGTCATGTCGCACTACCCTCTCGTCAAGCGATGGTGACTCGTTCCCCCCTTGCACAGTGTTGGACGATGACGGCCGTGTCCACGGCCAGCGCTCGATCTTGATTAGGATCAAGGTCGCAAGGAGCCCCGCATGCGAGTGAGGCTGCCCAGATAGCCCTCGCTCGCGTGATGCCATGACCCTTCTGACAGGTTCCGACCGAACCCCCGAAATCGAACGCCTCGATGCCGAGGCAGTGAATTCGGCGAAGGTCCGCCAGCCGCTCTACGCACCGCGAAAGAAGATCTTTCCCAAGCGCGCCAGCGGTTCCTTCCGGCGTTTCAAATGGCTGATCATGCTGGTTACGCTGGGCATCTACTACGTCACGCCTTGGCTGCGCTGGGATCGCGGGCCCTACGCGCCCGACCAGGCCGTGCTGATCGACATCGCCAACCGGCGATTCTATTTCTTCTTCATCGAGATCTGGCCGCAGGAGTTCATCTACGTCGCGGGCCTTCTGGTGATGGCCGGCGTCGGGCTGTTCCTGATCACCTCGACGGTCGGGCGCGCCTGGTGCGGCTACACATGTCCCCAGACCGTCTGGGTCGATCTGTTCCTGGTCGTGGAGCGCGCGATCGAAGGCGAGCGCAACACCCGCATCAAGCTCGACGCGGCGCCCTACTCCCTCGACAAGATCGTCAAGCGCGTGGCCAAGCATGCGATCTGGATCGTCATCGCGGTGGCGACCGGCGGTGCCTGGATCTTCTACTTCGCCGACGCGCCCACGTTGCTGGTCGACGTCGTCACCGGTCACGCGGCTCCGATCGCCTACATCACGGTCGCGGTGCTGACCGCCACCACCTATGTCTTCGGCGGCCTCATGCGCGAACAGGTCTGCACCTACATGTGCCCCTGGCCGCGTATCCAGGCGGCAATGCTCGACGAGCATTCGCTGACGGTCACCTACAATGACTGGCGCGGCGAGCCGCGCTCCCGCCACGCCAAGAAGGCGGCGGCGGCCGGAAACATCGTCGGCGACTGTGTCGACTGCAACGCCTGCGTGGCGGTCTGCCCGATGGGCATCGACATTCGCGACGGCCAGCAGCTCGAATGCATCACCTGCGCCCTGTGCATCGACGCCTGCGACAGCGTCATGGACAAGGTCGGCAAGGAACGCGGGCTGATCTCCTACGCCACGCTCAGCGACTACAACGCCAACATGGGCATCGCGACCGCCGCTGGCGCCAAGCCCATCGACCCCAGGCTGGTCCGCGGCGAGAACGGCCGCCTGTCCGACGGGATCGCGCATTTCCACCTGCGCAAGATCTTCCGTCCGCGGACCTTCGTCTACTTCGGCGCCTGGGCGCTGATCGGCGTCGTGCTGCTCACGGCCCTGTTGTCGCGCGACCGGCTCCAGGTCAACGTCCTGCACGACCGCAACCCCCAATTCGTCACCCTCTCCGACGGTTCGATCCGCAATGGCTACACGGTCAAGCTTCTCAACATGATCGCCGAGCCCCGCACCATCGTGGTCTCGATCGACGGCCTTCCCGGCGCGGTCATGTCGGCGACCGGCATCGATCAGCCGGAGGGCCGGTCGATGGCGATCCCGGTCGAGCCCGACCGGCTGCGCACGATCAAGGTCTTCGTCACCCAGCCGCTCGACCAGATCGACGGAACCTCCCAGTCCTTCCGCTTCGTGGTGGAAGACAAGTCGAGCTTCGAGACCGACACCTACACCGCCAACTTCTATGCACCGGAGAAACGATGATGCGTCAGTCCGCTTCCGCAGGCGAGTTCACGGGCCGCCACATGCTCCTGATCATGCTGGCCTTCTTCGGCGTCATCATCGCCGTCAATCTCACCATGGCGACGCTCGCGAACACCACCTGGTCGGGCCTGATCGTGAAGAACTCCTATGTCGCCAGCCAGCATTTCAACGCGCAGGCGCAGGCCGCGCGCGCGCAGGCCGCGCTCGGCTGGTCGTCGACGATGGCCTATGACGGGACCGCTTTCCGCTACACGCTCGTCGATGCCCGCGGCGAGCCGCTCGTTCTCGACCCGTCGGAAGCCTTCTTCCGCCGACCGGTGAGTGATCGCGACGACCGGACGATCCCGCTCGCGCCGCAAGGGCTTGGCGTTCTCGTCGGCGCCGTCGAACTGGGCGACGGTCTCTGGATCGTCGAAGTCGCCGCCGGCGCCGGCCTCGACGTGCCGTATCGCGAGGTTCGCCGCATCGCGGTGAAGGGAGGCGTCCTGCAATGAGCTGCTGTGCGCCCGGGACGGAAACCGCCGCCGAGATCGAACGCGCGGAAAACGCCGGACCGTCCGGCGAGGAGCTCATGCTGGCGAGCCGCGAGGTCGGCCAGGGAATGCGGCAGACGGATCTTTCCGTGCCCGGCGTGCACTGCGGCGCCTGCATCCACGCCATCGAGACCGCGCTCGGCAAGCTCGACGGGGTCGAATCCGCCCGCGTGAACCTGTCGGCCAAACGGGTCGCCATCCGCTGGCGCGACGGGAAGCTGCCGCCGCTGGTCGAGACGCTGAACCGGCTCGGCTACGCCGCCCACCTGTTCGACGGCTTCGGCGAAGAGAAGGACCGCGAGTTCTCCCGCCTCGTGCGCGCGACCGCGGTCGCCGGCTTCGCGGCCGCCAACATCATGCTCCTGTCGGTCTCGGTCTGGTCGGGGGCCGAAGACGCCACGCGCGACCTCTTCCACTGGATCTCGGCGCTGATCGCCATTCCCGCGCTCGTCATGGCCGGCGGCATCTTCTACCGCTCCGCCTGGAACGCGCTGAAGCACGGCTCCATGAACATGGACGTGCCGATCGCGCTCGGCGTGACGCTCGCCTACGGGCTCAGCCTCTACGAGACGTTCCACCACGGCCGCCACGCCTATTTCGACGCGGCGGTGTCGCTGCTGTTCTTCCTCCTCATCGGGCGCACCCTCGACCATGTGATGCGCGAGCGCGCCCGCACCGCCGTCACCGGCCTGGCCCGTCTTTCGCCGCGCGGCGCCATGGTGGTTCGCGAGGACGGCAGCCGCGACTACCTGCCGGTCGGCGAGATCGAGCCCGGCATGCGCCTCCAGGTCGCGGCCGGCGAGCGCATCCCGGTCGATGGCGACGTCGACGCCGGCGTCTCCGACCTCGACTGCTCGCTCGTCACCGGCGAGAGCGCGCCGCAGCCGGTGCGCGTCGGCGAACCCCTGCGCGCCGGCATGCTCAACCTGACCGGTCCGCTGGTCATGACGGTCACCGCCCGGGCGCAGGACTCCTTCCTGGCCGAGATGATCCGGCTGATGGGCGTCGCCGAGGGCGGACGCGCCCGCTACCGGCGCATCGCCGACCGCGCATCGGCGATGTATTCGCCCGTCGTGCACCTGACCGCGCTGCTCACCTTCGCGGGCTGGCTCTTCGTGTCCGGCGACCTCCACCGCGCCACCACCATCGCCATCGCCGTGCTGATCATCACCTGTCCCTGCGCGCTCGGCCTCGCCGTGCCGATCGTCCAGGTGGTCGCCGCGCGGCGGCTGTTCGAGGCCGGCATCATGGTCAAGGACGGCGCCGGGATGGAGCGGCTGGCCGAGATCGACATGGTCGCCTTCGACAAGACGGGAACGCTCACCATGGGCCGCGCCCGGCTGGCGAACCAGGACGAGATCGACCCGGCGACGCTTTCGCTGGCGGGCGCGATCGCCGCGCATTCGCGCCACCCGCTGTCGAAGGCCATCGCCAGCGCGGCCGCCGCCCTGCCCGTCTCCCGGGTCGCGTTCGACGCGGTCGCCGAGATCCCCGGCTGCGGCGTGGAGGCCACAAACGCGTCGGGCGCCTGGCGGCTCGGGCGCGCGGCCTGGGCG
>NZ_RWKW01000073.1 GCF_003970795.1 Aquibium carbonis
CCGGCGCCGTGCGGCGGACGGCCGGTGCGGCGCCCGCGTCGCGCGCGCTGGCGGTCGCCACGGTCTGGAATTCCGAGCCGCTTTCTTCTTCCTCGTCGGCGCCGCCGCCAAACAGGGTGGCCAGGAGCCCGCGGCCCGGCGTGCGCGTGCCGCTCGATCCGCTGCTGGAGGCAACGCTGATGGTCGCGCCGGTGCGGCCCTTGGACTTGTAGGCGGCCAGCGCCTGCTCGTAATTGGGCAGCGGCTTGCCGTCGGAGGGGACATGCAGCGTTCCGCCGTTCGGGAACACCGAGACCAGCTCCTGGCGATTCATGCGCGGCCAGTGCCGCACGTTGCCGACGTCGAGATGCACGAAGGGCGCGCCCGATGTCGGATAGTAGCCGACGCCGCCGCCGCCCATCACCAGGCCCGCATTGCGAAGATCGGCAAGCCTGACGCCGGGAATGTAGAAATCCATGGCGCGGCCGAGCGTATGCTGGCTGTTCTGTGCCACGCCCTTGCTGCGGCCTCGCAGCATCGTGTTGGTGGCGGGAGAACGATAGGCCGACACGACATGGATGTAGTCGCGGCCGCGAACTCGCTGGTAGGCTTCCCAGACCAGGTCGAAAAGCCGTGGATCCATCTTGGTCGGCTCGTTGCGGCGCCAGTCGCGGAGGAACCGGTTGAGTTCGTTCAGGCCGGACTGGATGTAGCGTCCGTCCTTCTTGAACGTGATCTCGGCGCGTTCCTTGGTGTGGATGTAGTAGAGCTTGAGCGTCCGGGTCTCGGCATGGGCGCTGCCCGCGGCAAGAACCGTCGCCAGCGCCAGGAACAGGGCCGCCAGGGTGAGCGCTGGCCGCGGAAAGAAGGCCAGCGGCCGACTTGCGAGGAAGGATGCACGAATGTTCAAAACCAATCGGCCTTTTTGGCTTGTTTTTGTCCCCGACGATCAGGCGGAGCCGTCCACTCCGTCCGACTATCATTCCTAATGGTTAATCGCAGCTTATTGAAGAGGAAATGCGGTTACACCATGGCAACAAGGCGGTAGAAAACGGCCTCGGCCCCGTATGGTAAACCAAGTCTTGCCACGAATCGGGGCTGCCGGCGCCCGCCGAACGCGGGTGATTCGGCGTGTAGGGAGGCCGCGTTTCGGGATGATCAGGAGGCGATTCGATCGGGCCGGCCAGCGTCCGGATCGATGCCGTGTTCCTTCAGCTTGCGGTAGAGCGTCGAGCGCCCGATGCCGAGCCGCCGCGCGACCTCGCTCATCTGGCCTTCATAGTGGTCGATGGCGAACTGGATCATGGCCAGTTCGACCTCGGCCAGCGAGCGCACGTTGCCGCGCTCGTCGAGCGCGTCGAGCACGCCCAGAAACGGCCGGATGATGCTCGCGCCATCGCCGGACGGGGTTCTTCCGGCCAGGTCTACGCCCTCCGGCGAACGGGTATCGGCCAGGTGGAACCCGGTCTCGTCGCCCGGTTCGACCTGCCCCACCTGGGCGCGGATCTGCGGAAAATCCTCGGAGGTGAGTGTCGAACCTTCGCACAGCACGACGGCGCGGAAGATCGCGTTTTCCAGCTGGCGGATGTTGCCGGGCCAGTCATAGGCCTTGAGAATGGCCATCGCCTCGCCCGAAATCCCGGTGATGCGGCCGCCGGTTTCGGCTGCGCCGACCGTAGCGATGAAATGTCCGACCAGGTCCGCGATGT
Source organism: Aquibium carbonis (assembly GCF_003970795.1). GTDB lineage: Bacteria > Pseudomonadota > Alphaproteobacteria > Rhizobiales > Rhizobiaceae > Aquibium > Aquibium carbonis. Next base: position 1,689 of record NZ_RWKW01000073.1, read on the forward strand.
CCTCGCGCCGGTCGCGCAGCGGCGGCACGAAGATCGGGAAAACGTTCAGCCGATAGAACAGGTCCTCGCGGAACAGCCCGTCCTTGACCCGTTGCAAGAGGTCGCGGTGCGTGGCGGAAATCAGGCGGATGTCGACCTTGACCGCACCGCGGCCGCCCACCGGATCGATCTCACCCTCCTGCACCGCCCGCAGCAGCTTCACCTGCACGTCGAGCGGCAGGTCGCCGATCTCGTCGAGGAACAGCGTCCCATGATTGGCCTCCAGGAACTTGCCCTGGTGCTTCTCGGTCGCGCCCGTGAACGAGCCTTTCTCGTGGCCGAACAGGATGCTCTCGACGAGATTGTCCGGGATCGCGCCGCAATTGACGGTGACGAAGGCCTTGGAACGACGCGGGCCGCTGCCCTGGATCGCACGGGCGATCACCTCCTTGCCGACGCCGGATTCCCCTTCGATCAGGATCGGGATGTTCGACGAGGCGGCCTTCTGCGCCAGCCGGATCACCCGGTCCATCGACGGGCTCTTGGTGACGAGGTCCTTGATGGTCAGTGTCGCGGGCGCCGCCGGGCGTGACCGGCGACTAGCCGTTTCGTGGGTCTCGACCTTGATGGCGTTGGCGATCGCCGCCTGCAGGCGCTCCGGCGAGACCGGCTTCACGACGAAGTCGAAGGCGCCGGCCCGCATGGCCGCCACCACCGTGTCGATCCCCGCCTGCGCAGTCTGCACGATCACCGGGATCATGACGCCCCGCTCGCGCATGATCCGCAGCACGGCCAGGCCGTCGGTTTCGGGCATCACCATGTCGAGGACCATCAGGGCAAAACCATCCGGTGCGGCCGCCAGCTTCTCCAGCGCGGCCTGACCGCCATCGGCGGACACCACGGGACGGCCTGTCCGGCTCACCGCCGCCTCGAGCAGGCGGCGCTGCACCGGATCGTCGTCGACAATGAGAATCGGCAGCGACATGAAGCCTTCGCAGGGTAAGATGTAGGGTCGACTATGATCTCTGGATCATCATGGCACAGGGTTCTAAATAGGGGTTCAAGAAAGCCGGTGAACAAACCCTTTCGGAGCGTTGCACCGGGCCGCGACAGATTGGCGGACGAGGAAAAGAGATGATGTTTCCGAGGATTGGACATGGGTCGGGCCGCCTGGCGGCGGCGGCGGCGCCGCGAATCGACGGCGCGGCGGCGGGCATGGGCGACCTGCCCGAATGGAACCTCTCCGACCTCTATCCGGGTATGGACGCGCCCGACCTGCGGCTTGATCTCGCCCGCGCGCATTCCGACGCCGTCTCGTTCGAGGATGCTTGGAAGGGCAGGATCGCCGAAGCGGCGAAGGCGCCGGGCGATGGCCGGCTGGGCGCCATGATGCATGCCTATGAAGCGCTGGAAGAACTCATCGGCCGCATCGTGTCCTATGCCAGCCTCGTCTACGCCGGCGATACCAGCGATCCGAAGCGCGCCAAGCTCTATGGCGACATTCAGGAGAAGATGACCGATGCCAGTGCGCATCTGCTCTTCTTCGCCCTCGAACTCAACCAGGTCGAGGAAGCCGACATCGAGGCTGCGCTCTCCGCCGACGAGGCCTTTGCCCGCTACCGCCCCTGGGTCGAGGATCTGCGCAAGGACAAGCCGTATCAGCTCGAGGACCGCGTCGAGCAGGTCTTCCACGAGAAGTCGGTGACCGGGCGCGGCGCCTGGAACCGCCTGTTCGACGAGACGATGTCGTCGCTGCGCTTCGCAGTCGACGGCGACGACCTGTCGCTGGAGCCGACGCTGAATCTCCTGCAGGATCCGGATCCGGCGAGGCGCCGCTCCGCCGCCGAGGCTCTGGCGAAGACCTTCAAGGACAATCTGCGCCTGTTCACGCTGATCACCAACACCCTGGCCAAGGACAAGGAGATCTCCGATCGCTGGCGCGGCTTCGAGGACATCGCCGATTCGCGCCATCTGGCCAATCGCGTCGAGCGCGAGGTGGTGGACGCGCTCGCCGCCGCCGTCCGTGACGCCTATCCGCGGCTCTCCCACCGCTACTACGCCATGAAGGCTCGGTGGCTCGGAATGGATCAGATGAACCATTGGGACCGCAATGCGCCGCTGCCGGAAACGCCGCAGGCGGTGATCGGCTGGGCGGAAGCGCGGAACACGGTCCTGTCGGCCTATCAGAGCTTCTCACCCGAAATGGCCGAGATCGCGCGCGCCTTCTTCGACCGCAACTGGATCGACGCCCCGGTGCGCCCCGGCAAGGCGCCAGGCGCCTTCGCCCACCCGACGGTTCCCTCGGTGCACCCCTATGTGCTCCTGAACTACATGGGCAAGCCGCGCGACGTGATGACCCTCGCCCACGAACTCGGCCACGGCGTGCACCAGGTGCTGGCCGGCCGGCAAGGCGCGCTGATGGCGTCGACGCCGCTGACGCTGGCCGAAACCGCGTCGGTGTTCGGCGAGATGCTCACCTTCCGCTCGCTTCTCGACAAGACCCGCGACCGGCGGGAGCGCAAGGCCATGCTGGCCCAGAAGGTCGAGGACATGATCAACACGGTCGTGCGCCAGATCGCCTTCTACGAATTCGAGCGCAAGGTCCACATCCAGCGCCGCCAGGGCGAACTGACCGCCGACCAGCTCGGCGAATTCTGGCTCGAGGTTCAGGCCGAAAGCCTCGGACCGGCCATCCGGCTGCGCGAGGGCTACGAAGTGTTCTGGGCCTACATCCCCCACTTCATCCATTCGCCCTTCTACGTCTACGCCTACGCCTTCGGCGACTGCCTCGTGAACTCGCTCTACGCCGTCTACCAGAACGCCGAGAAAGGCTTCCAGGAGAAGTATTTCGACATGCTGCGGGCCGGCGGCACCAAGCACCATTCCGAACTGCTGACGCCCTTCGGCCTCGACGCCTCCGATCCCGGCTTCTGGGCCAAGGGGCTCTCGGTCATCGAGGGCCTGATCGACGAGCTGGAGGCGATGGAGGGGTGACTTGACGACCCGAGGTTGAATTTGTTTCATTCGCTTCGGGGGATGAACATGAATCTGGACGAGAGATTCGGCAACGCTCTAGCGCCAGCGGGAGACGGTATTCGAACGGGCGAAGACCAGTATCGTCCTACCTCGCTTGCGATCCTGCGTCTCAATGGTCCCGGCATAGGGGAACGCATTGCGGCCAATCCGGTTATCGCCTACATGTTGGCGGTGCAAGACGGATGCCGTATATCGGGATATCTCTGCGAGTCCGCGAATGTCTTGTGGATCGTGGATCACGACGGCCACCTGCGAATGGCGGTCGAGGAAGCATACCGGAGTGTCCCGTCGTTCGTAACGATCCCTATCCTCAAGCGAAACGGAGCCGGCTCTTCCGGCTGGACGAAACTCGGGCATCCCTCTCTGTTGGAAAACCCTGACAAGCTCGCGCGGATCGGCGGCGAGTTGCGCTTCACGCGCAACCTCTGGGTCTTAACCAATCGGTCGGGCCGCTATGGCAGACTGCGCGGCAGGTCTCCAAATCATCTCCGGCATGTAGCGGAAGCCTTGGAGGCGCAAGGCGTCAGGGTAGACACGGATTTTCTCTAACGGAGCGTCGGGAAGGCGGCTTTGCTATGACTGACCTGATTGAAAATGCATTCAAACACGACTTGCGTCTAGACAAGTGGACCCGCGAGGAGTTGCGAAAGAGCATTCAGGACGGGAGCGGCCGGCAGCGCTTCTCGCGCGCCGTGTCCGATGTCCTAAGAGCCGCGAAGGGCAGTGACCCACACGTGCTCGAGGACCACTACCTACTCGGCGTCGCGGTAAGGGACGTGGTTCGAGGCCCGATGTCGCTGGCCATCGAAACCGTGTCCATGCCGATCGTCGCGTTCGTCTATGGCTTCACCGACGAACCGTTCGATCACGTGTTCGAGACCCGAGCGACTGAGGAGGTGAGACGACACCTGTTCGGCAAAACCGAACCAGCACGGATCTCGGGCTCCATGAAGGCATCGCATGGACGGCGCGCGCCAGAAAGAAAGAGCGCGGCACTGGAAACGACAGCCGGGAAAACCGGCGCTCAGCCGGTAAAAAGCGTCGATATCGCGATCGAATTGCTGCACTGAAAAGGTTCGCGGCAGGCGTGCAAGGCGATGGAGGGGTGAAACTGGCTCACGCCGGACAAGCCGTGTAGACTGCGGTGACAAGGAGATGGGAATGAACATTCCGCTCAGCAAGCATCAGGCCGACTGGATCGCCGAGCAGGTGCGGATCGGCCGTTATGCCTCCGAGATCGAGGCGATCGAGAACGCCGTGGCGGCGAAGATCGCGGATGAGGAGGATGTCCGGCTGCTTCGCGAGAAGCTGCGCCGATCGGAGGAGGATGTCGCTACCGGGCGGGTGGTCTCCTCGGACGAGGTTTTCGATCGCCTCCGTAGGAGGATTGAAGCGATCGCCGCCGAAGGCAGGAAGTGAGCCATTCCGTCCTTTTCACCGAGGAGGCGGAGAGCGACCTTGCGAACTTTGCCGACTATATCGCCGAGGACAATCCACGACGTGCTCGCACAGTCGCGGACGAGCGCCAGGTATTCGTGACGGACAAGCTCTCGACTTTCCTGGTGTCGGGACCTGAAATCGGACTCCGTCGCTTCGTCGTTTTCGGCAACGACGTCATCCTGTACCGGATAGACGAGGCGGCACGCATCGTTCTGATCGAGGCGATCGTCGAAGGCCATCGAAACTGGCGCGAGGCCTTTGGCTCTTCAGCATGATCCTCCCCACCCACACGCCCTATGACGGTTCCGCGACGCCGTTCACCATCGGCCTGAAACAGCTCGATCCGGCCGCATGGCTCGAGGTCGACCGCCACTACGAGGCCTATCTGGCGCAGAAGCGCGGGCTGATCGCCAGCGACCGCGACACCGTCTTCCGCGCCGAACCCGACACGCTGGCCGCGCAGGCGGAGGTCTTGACCCTCGTCCGTGACCATCTGATCGGCGGCTTTCCGTCGATCTTCCCCGGCACGCGCCAGTGGGAGGCAGCACTTGCCGCGCTCGACCGGATCGGCGCGGAGGATCACCCGCCGCTGCTGGCCGCCTCGCTGCTGGTGCAGGAGGATCTGTTGCTCATGCGGCGTGGCGACGATGGCTGGCGGCTTGCCGCCGCATCGCTTTGCTTCCCCTCATCCTGGTCTCTCTCCGAAAAGTTCGGACGGCCTCTCGACGAAATCCATGGACCCGTTCCTGGCTTCGGCGCCGGCACGCGCCCTGCCGGGCTGATCGCGCGCATGTTCGACAATCTTCGCCTCGACCGGCCGGTCGAGCGCTTGAACTGGTCGCTTCAGACCGACCCGGCCCTGCACAAGCCGATGTCCTCGTCCCAGCGTGACGAACGCGCGGCGACGCGACAGGCTCGATTTGGCCCGGCGCCGATGGAGGCCGCCTTCATCCGCGTCGAGCGGCAGACGCTGCGCAAGCTGCCGGTGTCGGGCGACGTGCTGTTCACGATCCGAATTTTCGTCGACCCGATGGCCGCTTTGGCGCGCCACCCGGAGCGCGCCGCGCTTTCCAGCTCGTTCGCAGCTCAGTTGTCGGCGATGGATGCCGAGCAGCTCGACTACAAGGGATTGTCCGCCGACCGCGACAGGCTGGTCGAAGCGCTTGAGACGATGGCGCGGGCCTGATCCCGGCGGCGGCGCGCCGGTCGAGCCGTCGTTTCAGTGCCTGTATCAAGAAGCGTCAGGCCGAGACGAAAATCGCGATTTCGAGAACCGGAGCGCAGCGTACATTCGGGTACGTGAGCACCGGAAGCGCAGAAATTGCGATTTGCAGCCCGGCCTGGCGCGTTTTGAATCAGGCACTCAGATGCCGGAGCCGAACAGTTCCTCCCCCTCTTCCCAGGGTGTCGGCCGAGCGGCCGCGCCGGCTCTCGGCAGCGGCATCCAGCATCTCAGCTCCGGCTCGGCATAGCCGATGATCTGGCCCGGATGGGAATCGGCCGACCGCCAGCCTTCCGCGCCGAACTGGTCGGCACGCGCCCAATGGGCGACATCGACGTCGGCGGCCCCCTGCTCTGACGCGCGCACCGTTACCAGGATGCGGGTCCCGTCGCGCGGCGCGAATTTCATGTGCCGCCAGCCTTCCGTCTCGTCCATGGCCGTCCTCCCTTTGGGACCAAACCTAGGCGCGATGCCACCGATCGGCAATGCGCCGAGCGCCTTTCGCGCTTCGGCCACCAGCACGTCGGGCGCCTTCTCGCCGTCCAGTCTCAGCACCGCCGCGCTCTGGACCGCGAGCCATGCCTCGTGGCGGGCCCGGTTGCGGCCATTGAAGGCCGGGTTCTCGTACTCCGCCGCCCAGGCCAGGAACGAGCGGTGGATGCCGTGCATGTCGCCGCTGGGCAGGATGCGGTCGCCGAAGCGCTTCCGCTCGCGGGCGGCGAGCCGCGACATCCGCACCGCCTGCGGCGTCGACAGAAACACGATCAGGTCGACCCTTTCGATCAGCGGATCGCCCCAACCGTCGAAGGAGCCCGTCAGCACCCAGCCCGCATCGCCGAGCGCCGCGCGGATCAGCGGCACGCGCTCCACGGCCGGACGTTTCGTCGTGTAGGGAGGATCGGTCGGCAGCCAGTAGAAGTCGTCGCAGTCGACATGCACGACGTCGAGTTCGGCCGCCAGCGCGCGGCCAAACGTGGTGACGCCCGAACCGGCAGCGCCGGTCACATAGATGCGATGCTCCGCGACATCCATCGCGATGGTCCGTCCCTGGCCTTGCGATCCCGGCCCGGCCGCCGCAAGATCGCGGCCGGGGAAACGTGGGCCTGCCCTACTCCGGCAGGACGCGAACCGCGCCCTTGTCGGCGCTCGCCGCGAAGGCGGCATAGGCCTTGAGCGCCGTCGTCACGTTGCGCTTGCGATGCTCGACAGGCCTCCAGCCCTGCGCATCCTGCTCGGCCCGGCGCGCGGCGAGTTCATCGTCGGGCACCAGCAGGTCGATCTTGCGATTGGGGATGTCGATGTCGATCAGGTCGCCCTTGCGCACCAGACCGATCGTGCCGCCGCTCGCCGCTTCCGGCGAGACATGGCCGATCGACAGGCCCGACGTGCCGCCCGAAAAGCGCCCGTCGGTCAGGAGAGCGCAGACCTTGCCGAGCCCTTTCGACTTCAGGTAGCTCGTCGGATAGAGCATCTCCTGCATGCCGGGGCCGCCTTTCGGTCCCTCGTAGCGGATCACCACCACGTCACCGGCCTTCACCTCGTTGCTCAGGATGCCCTTCACCGCCGCGTCCTGGCTTTCGTAGACCACCGCCGGGCCAATGAACTTCAGGATCGACTCGTCGACGCCGGCCGTCTTCACCACGCAGCCGTCGATCGCCACGTTGCCCTTCAGCACGGCCAGGCCGCCATCCTTCGAGAACGGGTGCTCGGCCGAGCGGATCACGCCGGTCTCGCGGTCCATGTCGAGGTCGTCCCAGCGGCTCGACTGGCTGAAGGCCACCTGGGTCGGCACACCGCCGGGTGCGGCCTTGAAGAAGTCATGCACCATCTTCGAATCCGTGCGGGTGATGTCCCAGCGGTCGATGGCGTCGCCCAGCGTCACGGCATGCACCGTCGGCGTATCGCGATGGATCAGCCCGGCGCGGTCGAGCTCGCCCAGGATGCGCATGATCCCGCCGGCCCGGTGCACGTCTTCCATGTGGACGTCGCTCTTGGCCGGCGCCACCTTCGACAGGCACGGCACCCGGCGCGACAACTGGTCGATCGCATCCATGCCGAAATCGATTCCACCCTCGTGCGCGGCGGCGAGGATGTGCAGGATCGTGTTGGTGGAGCCGCCCATGGCGATGTCGAGCGACATCGCGTTCTCGAACGCCTTGCGGTTGGCGACGTTGCGGGGCAGCACGCTGTCGTCGTCCTGCTCGTAGTAGCGACGCGCGATGTCCACGACCAGATGTCCCGCTTCCACGAAGAGACGGCGGCGGTCGGCATGAGTGGCGAGCGTCGAGCCGTTGCCGGGCAGCGACAGGCCGAGCGCCTCCGTCAGGCAGTTCATCGAATTGGCCGTGAACATGCCCGAGCAGGAACCGCAGGTCGGACAGGCGGAGCGCTCGATCACCTGCACGTCCTCGTCGGAGATCTTGTCGTCGGCCGCCGCCACCATCGCGTCGATCAGGTCGATCGACACGGTCTTGCCCTCCAGCACCACCTTGCCGGCCTCCATCGGCCCGCCCGACACGAAGACCGAGGGAATATTGAGCCGCATGGCCGCGTTCAGCATGCCGGGCGTGATCTTGTCGCAGTTGGAGATGCACACCATGGCGTCGGCGCAATGCGCGTTGACCATGTATTCCACCGAATCCGTGATGATCTCGCGCGACGGCAGCGAATAGAGCATGCCGTCATGACCCATCGCGATGCCGTCGTCGACGGCGATCGTGTTGAATTCCTTGGCGATGCCGCCCGCCGCTTCGATCTCGCGCGCCACCAGCTGGCCAAGGTCCTTCAGGTGCACGTGACCGGGAACGAACTGCGTGAAGGAATTGACGACCGCGATGATCGGCTTGCCGAAATCGCCGTCCTTCACGCCGGTCGCGCGCCACAGGCCGCGGGCGCCGGCCATGTTGCGGCCGTGGGTGGTGGTTCTGGAGCGATAGGGTGGCATGATTGGCGCTTCCATCCGTGTTCTTGCTGTAGCCACCAATGTAGCGTCCCGACGCGCATCTGTGAAGGGCGTACCGTACCGTTCGGTACGGTTTTTGCCGCGGCTGCTTTTCCGGGAGCGGGCGTCGCGGCGGGCATGCCGGCACGATGGACAGGGACCGCCAACCCTTTATTGTGACACCGAATTGTGGTTTAGCCACCGTTTGCGGTCCGAAAGGGCCGTTTTCGACGGCTGAAGACGACTTGAAGGAGCACTGCGAAATGGCGAAACAGACATGGCCCGTCCACGGCGAGATCACCGGCCCGATCGTGATGATCGGCTTCGGATCGATCGGCCGCGGCACGCTTCCCCTGCTCGAGCGCCATTTCAGGTTCGACAAGTCGCGCATGGTCGTCATCGATCCGTCCGATGCCGACAAGGCCTTGCTCGACGAACGCGGCATCGCCTTCGTCAAGGAGCACGTGACCCGGAAAAACTACAAGGATCTGCTGACACCGCTGCTCACGGCAGGCGAAGGCCAGGGCTTCTGCGTCAATCTCTCGGTCGACACCGGCTCGCTCGACTTGATGAAGCTCTGCCGCAAGCTCGGCGTGCTCTACATCGACACCGTCGTCGAGCCTTGGCTCGGCTTCTACTTCGACAAGGATGCCGACAATGCGTCGCGCACCAATTACGCCCTGCGGTCCACCGTGCGCGCCGAAAAGGCGAAGAACCCCGGCGGCACCACCGCCGTCTCGTGCTGCGGCGCCAATCCGGGCATGGTGTCGTGGTTCGTCAAGCAGGCGCTGGTCAACCTCGCCGCCGACATGGAGATCAAGATCACGGAGCCGGCCGTCGATGATCGCGAGGGCTGGGCGAAGCTGATGAAGAAGCTCGGCGTCAAGGGCGTGCACATCGCCGAGCGCGACACCCAGCGGACGAAGAACCCCAAGCCGATGAACGTGTTCTGGAACACCTGGTCGGTCGAGGGCTTCATCTCCGAGGGCCTCCAGCCGGCCGAACTCGGCTGGGGCACGCACGAGAACTGGAAGCCGAAGAACGCCAGGAAGCACAAGAAGGGCTCGAAGGCCGCGATCTTTCTCGAACAGCCCGGCGCCAACACCCGCGTGCGCACCTGGTGCCCGACGCCGGGGCCGCAATACGGCTTCCTCGTCACGCACAATGAGTCCATCTCCATCGCCGACTATTTCACCGTTCGCGACGGCAAGGGCGAGGTCACCTTCCGGCCGACCTGTCACTATGCCTACCACCCCTGCAACGACGCGGTGCTGTCGCTGCACGAGATGTTCGGCGCGGAAGGCAAGCCGCAGCCGGTCCAGCATGTTCTCGACGAGAATGAACTCGTCGACGGCAAGGACGAACTCGGCGTGCTGCTGTATGGCCATAGGAAGAATGCCTACTGGTATGGCTCGCAGTTGACGCTGGAGGAGGCACGCAAGCTCGCCCCCCATCAGAACGCGACCGGCCTGCAGGTGTCGTCGGCGGTGCTCGCCGGCATGGTCTGGGCGCTGGAAAACCCGGAAGCCGGCATCGTCGAGACCGACGAGATGGACTACCGCCGTTGCCTGGAGGTCCAGAGGCCCTATCTGGGTCCGGTGAACGGCTACTATACCGACTGGACCCCGCTGGACGGCCGTCCCGGCCTCTTCGAGGAGGATCTCGATACGAAGGATCCCTGGCAGTTCCGGAACATCCTCGTCCGCTGAGCATTGGGCAGCGCAAGGCCGCGCCTTGCTTTTGTCCCTTCGGCGCGCCATGAAATGCCTACCCTTGAGAGGAGGTCTCGATGAAGTCTCTACGTTTGGTCGCGGCGGCGACCGCACTCGCCGCGCTGGCCGGCTGCACCTTCGATGGACCGCGCTACGGCGGCGGCGGCGTCGGTCCCGGTCCGATGACGCGCGCGCCGAGTGGCGTCGAGGGCGATTGGGTCGGCACGGACGGCGTGGCGATCTCCCGCTTCACCGGCGGGCGCTTCGAGACGATCGCGACCGACACCGGGAACAAGCTGGCGGAAGGCAACTACTTCCAGCGCGACGCCCGCACGATCGACATCAACCTCACCTCGCTGATCCGTCAGACGACCTCCAGCGTGACCTGCGGCCTCGTCAACCCGCGCCAGATGAACTGCACCAGTTCCACCGGCAGCCAGTTCGTCCTGGTTCGGCGCGGCACCGCCTGAGGTCGCGGCAGGGCTGAAACGGGATGATCGCGATCATCGTCGCGGTCCTCGTGCTGGCGGTGGTCACCCTGCCCCAGCTTCTCGTACGCACGACCATCAATCGCCACGCGGCCGATCGCCCGGATCTGCCGGGCACCGGTGGCGAGCTCGCCCGTCACCTTCTCGACCGGTTCGACCTCGGCCACGTCAAGGTCGAGGTCACCGACAAGGGTGACCACTACGATCCCGATGCCGCCGCCGTGCGCCTTCTGCCGCAGCACCACGGTGGCCGCTCCCTCTCGGCTGTCGCCATCGCCGCCCACGAGGTGGCCCACGCCATCCAGCACGGCAATGGCGAACGCAAGCTGGCGCTTCGCCAACGTCTCGCCAGGCTGGCGATGTTCACCGACCGCATCGCCGGCATCTTCTTCATCGCCGCGCCCATCCTCACCGTCATCATCAGGAGCCCCGTTGCGCTGGCTGGCGCGATCGGGCTCGGCGTCGGCCTCCTTTCGGTCCGGGTCGTCGTCAATCTCGTCACCCTGCCGGTCGAAACCGACGCCAGTTTCGCCAAGGCGCTGCCAATTCTCAGGGAGGGCGGCTATCTCTCCGAGGGCGACCTGCCCGCCGCACGAAGCGTGCTGCGCGCCGCCGCCTTCACCTATGTCGCCGGCGCCCTCATCTCCCTGATCAATCTTGCACGCTGGATCAGGCTCCTGCGATAAGGGGCGCCGAGGGGGAATTTGCCGATGAAAGCCTATTTCGACGAACTGGAGACGCGCGACCCCGAACGGCGCGAGGCCGATCTCTTCGGCCGCCTGCCCGGCTTCCTGGCGGGCGCGCTCAGGAGGGCGCCCGGGCTTATGCGCTGGCTCGGCGGCATCGACCCCGCTGCGATCACGTCCCGCGCCGCGCTGGCCGCCCTGCCCGTCCTGCGCAAGTCGGAGCTGATGGCGTTCCAGGCCGAGAACCCGCCCTTCGGTGGCTTTGCCGACGAGAGCGAAATGCGCGGCCGCCGGATCTTCCTCTCGCCGGGGCCGATCTGGGAGCCGGAACCGAACGAGGAGGAGGCGCTCCACTCCGCCCGCGCCTTCTTCGCCGCCGGCATCCGGCCGCGCGACACGGTCCACAATTCCTTCTCCTACCATCTGACGCCCGGCGGCTTCCTGCTCGATGCCGGCGCCCGCGCGCTTGGCTGCACCGTTTTCCCGGCCGGCATCGGCAACACCGACATGCAGGTCGATGCCGCCGCCGCGCTGAAGCCCAGCGTCTATTGCGGCACGCCCGATTTCCTCAAGGTCATGCTCGACCGGGCCAGTGAGTCGGGCAAGGATCTCTCCTCGTTCACGCGCGCGCTCGTCTCGGGCGGCGCGCTGTTTCCATCGCTTCGCGCCGAATATGCCGGACGCGGCGTCAAGGTGCTGCAGTGCTACGCCACCGCCGAGTTCGGCATCATCGCCTACGAGACCGCGGATCCCGACGGCAATCCGCATCCCGGCATGGTCCTGAACGAAAACCTGATCGTCGAGATCGTACGGCCCGGAACCGGCGATCCCGTCGAGGACGGCGAGGTCGGTGAAGTCGTCGTCACCGGGTTCAACCCGATCTATCCGCTGGTGCGGCTCGGCACCGGTGACCTGTCGGCCATCATGCCAGGCATTTCGCCCTGCGGCCGCACGGGAAAGCGCATCCGCGGCTGGATGGGCCGCGCCGACCAGCGCACCAAGGTCAAGGGCATGTTCGTCGATCCGAGGCAGGTCGCCGAGCTCGTCCGCCGCCACCCCGAGATCGCGCGCGCCCGCCTCGTCGTCACCCGCGACGGCGAGAGCGACGCCATGGCGCTGAAGGTCGAGAGCGCCAACGGAAGCCTGCCCGATGCGGCCGCCCTCGGGGCGTCGCTGCGCGACGTCACCAAGCTCGGCGGGACGATCGAGATCGTGCCGCCCGGCAGCCTTCCCAACGACGGCAAGGTGATCGCCGACGAACGCGACTACAACGCCTGATCGCAGGGGACGAAGTGCCTTGCATCCGCGTCGAGCTGGTGTGAACATGGCCTGCAAGATGCAACATGCGTGACATCCAGCTCGGCTAGACATGTTTCCCGGAAGTGGGCACCGGTTTCGGGATCGAGACATGCGAAAAAAACGAAAACCTGAACCGTGCACAGCGAATCGACCAGATCGTGACACGCTTCGGAGACCAGTGACGAACCTGCTGCCCGTCCGGAAGGGCGACCCGCGCCGGACATCCATAGGAGACCGACCATGAAGAGAATGATTTCCCTTGCCGTGCTTTCGGCATCGACGCTTGCGCTGTCGACGGCGGCATCCTTTGCCGACTACACGCTCAACATCCTGCACATCAACGACCTGCATTCACGCATCGAGGCGATCAATAAGTACGACTCGACCTGCTCCGAGAAGGAAGCGGCGGAAGCGCAGTGCTTCGGCGGCATCGCCCGCGTGAAGACCAAGATCGACGAACGCCGCGATGCGCTCAAGGCAGCTGGCGAGAACGTCATCGTGCTCGATGCCGGCGACCAGTTCCAGGGCTCGCTGTTCTACACCACCTACAAGGGCAAGGACTCGGTCGAGTTCATGAACGCCATCGGCTTCGATGCGATGGCCGTCGGCAACCACGAGTTCGACGATGGCCCGCCGATGCTGGCGGCCTTCCTCGACGAGGCGACGTTCCCGGTCATTTCAGGCAACACCGTGGTCGCCGACGCGGAGACCGACCTGGCCGGCAAGATCAAGGAAAACGTGGTTCTCGACCTCGGCGGCGAGCGGGTCGGCATCCTGTCGGTGATCGCCACCGACACCGACGTGACCGCCTCTCCCGGACCGAACGTCACCTTCCAGGACGAGATCGAGTACCTGAAGGGTGCCGTTGCACGCCTCGAGGCCGACGGCATCAACAAGATCGTCCTGCTCTCGCATGTCGGCTTCCCCCGCGACCAGGAGATCGCAGCCGCAGTCGATGGCATCGACGTGATCGTCGGCGGCCACAGCCACACGCTGCTGTCGAACACCGTCGAAGGCGCCCAGGCGTACCCGACCATGGTCAGCAACCCGTCCGGCCAGGACGTGCCGATCGTTCAGGCCTATGCCTATTCGAAGTATGTCGGCGAGTTGAAGGTCGTGTTCGACGATGCCGGCGTCGTCACCTCGGCCACCGGCGACACAATCCTGCTCGACAGCTCCGTCACCCCCGATGCCACGCTCGAGGCCCGCGTCAAGGAACTCGCCGCCCCGATCGAGGAGGTGAAGCAGCGCCCGGTCTCCACCACCACGGCCGCCATCGACGGCAACCGCGACATCTGCCGCACCCAGGAATGCTCGATGGGCAACCTCGTGGCCGACGCCATGCTCGACCGCACCCGCAACCAGGGCGTCACCATCGCCATCCAGAACGGCGGCGGTCTGCGTGCCTCCATCGACGAGGGCGAGATCACGATGGGCGAAGTGCTCACGGTCCTCCCCTTCCAGAACTCCATCGCCACCTTCCAGATGACGGGCGCGGACCTCAAGGCGTCGATCGAGATGGGCCTGTCCGAGGTGGAGGAGATCAAGGGCAAGTTCCCGCAGGTCGCCGGCCTGCGATACACCTTCGACATGTCGGTGGCGCCGAATGAAGGCCGTCTCCAGTCGATCGAGACCATGGAGGATGGCGCCTGGGTGCCGCTCGACGACGAGAAGGTCTATTCCGTCGTCACCAACAACTTCATGCGCGGTGGCGGCGACGGCTACAAGCTCTTCGCCACCAACGCCCAGAACGCCTATGATTTCGGGCCGAGCCTGGAGGACGCGGTCGCGGAGTATCTCGCCGCCAACAACCCCTACACGCCCGTGATCGAAGGGCGCATCACCGTGCTGGCCTCCGCCGAAGCGCCGGTCGAGGAAGCGCCGGCCGAACCGGCCGCTGCGCCGACCGCCGCACCGGCAGATGACGCAGCCACCAAGGCCGAGGAAGAGGCCAAGGCCGCCGCCGAGGCTGCTGCCGCCGAAGCCGCCGCCAAGGCCGAGGAAGAAGCCAAGGCCGCTGCCGCCGCTGCCGAAGCAGAAGCAGCCGCCAAGGCCGAGGAAGAAGCCAAGGCCGCTGCCGCCGCTGCCGAAGCAGAAGCAGCTGCCAAGGCCGAGGAAGAAGCCAAGGCCGCTGCCGAGGCTGCTGCCGCCGAAGCCGCCGCCAAGGCCGAAGAGGAAGCGAAGGCCGCGGCCATGAAGGCCGAGGAAGAGGCCAAGGCCGCTGCCGCCGCTGCCGAAGCGGAAGCCGCTGCCGCAGCCGCGGCGCCGGCGCCCTATGTGATCGTGCGTGGCGACAACTACTGGAACCTGTCGCGCAAGTTCTACGGCAGGGGCGCGATGTGGAGGAAGCTCCAGGAGGCCAACCCGGATTACAACCCGCTCGACCTGCCGATCGGCGCGTCGCTGGTCGTCCCGGCCGCGGACTGACCTTTCACACCGCGACGAATCGACCCGCCTCCGGCTCCGGAGGCGGGTTTTTTACGTTTCGGCGCATCCATGGCCCTTGGCCCGGATTGAAACATCGGCCCATAACGCTATGTCCGCGCCGGCCGAAGGGGAATTCAATGAACGTCACGACCCATCCCGACATGCTGCACGCCAGGGCGATCGGCCCGCTGCCGGCTGACCATCCACCCGTCGCCAGGCCCAGGGTCGGTGTGCTTCTGGTCAATCTCGGCACGCCCGACGGCACCGACAAGACATCGATGCGGCGCTACCTGGCCGAGTTCCTGTCCGATCGCCGCGTCATCGAATGGCCGCGCGCGCTGTGGTACCCGATCCTCTACGGCATCGTGCTCAACACCCGGCCCAAGAAGTCCGGCGCGCTCTACGACAAGATCTGGAACCGCGAGAAGAATGAATCGCCGCTGCGCACCTTCACCCGGTCGCAGGCCGAGAAGCTCGCCGACGCCCTGTCGGACCAGAGTCACGTCATGGTCGACTGGGCCATGCGCTACGGCAACCCGTCGATCGCCAGCGTTCTCGATCGCATGACCAAGGCCGGCTGCGACCGCATCGTCATGTTCCCGCTCTATCCGCAATATTCCGCCACCACGACGGCCACCGTGAACGACAAGTTCTTCGAGGCGCTGGTCGCGATGCGCTGGATGCCGGCGGTGCGCACAGTGCCCGCCTATCACGACGAGCCTGTCTACATCGACGCGCTCGCCCGCTCGATCGAAAAGCACCTGGCCACCCTCGATTTCGAGCCGGAGGTGGTGATTGCCTCATATCACGGCATCCCGCAGAGCTACTTCAAGCGTGGCGACCCCTACCATTGCCATTGCCAGAAGACGACGCGTCTCCTGCGCGAGCGGCTCGGCTGGGACAAGGGAAAGCTCATCACCTGTTTCCAGTCGCGCTTCGGCCCCGAGGAGTGGCTCCAGCCCTACACCGACAAGACCGTGGAAAAACTCGCGGCCGATGGCGTGAAATCCATCGCCGTCTTCAATCCCGGCTTCGTGTCCGATTGCCTGGAAACGCTGGAGGAAATTGCCGGCGAGGCCGAGGAAATCTTCCACGAGCACGGCGGCAAGAACTTCACACATATCCCCTGCCTGAACGACGGCGAGGACGGAATGGCCGTCATCGAGGCCATGGTCCGGCGCGAATTGGGCGGCTGGGCCTGAACGACGGGAACCGCCACGGCTCCGGACCGTTTCCGTGCCGCCTCGAACGGAGCCTTCCCCTCAATGAGCCGAAAACTCGACCTGCGCACGGGCCAGCCGGTCTGGAGCGCCTACCGCGCGCCTCGTCCTGAAACCGCCGCGCTGTCCCGCGACGTCAAGGCCGATGTGGCGATCGTGGGCATCGGCATCAGCGCCGCCATGATCGCCGATGCCCTCACCGAAGCCGGTCTGTCGGTCGTGCTCGTCGACCGGCGCGGTCCGCTCCTCGGGTCGACCCCGGCGACGACGGCGCTGGTCCAGCACGAGATCGACCAGCCATTGTCCATGCTGGCGCGCCGGATCGGCAAGGATCGTGCCCAGCGCGCCTGGCGCCGCTCCCGGCTGGCGGTCGGCAATCTTGCCGCCCGCATCGCCGAGCTCGGCATCGACTGCCGCCTGGCCGAACGCCCGTCGCTCTATCTGGCCGGCAACATCCTGGCGCCGGAGGCCTTGCGAGCCGAAGGGGAAGCGCGCAACGACGCCGGTCTGCGAAGCGCCTATCTCACCGCCGGCCAGTTGAAGGACCGCTTCGGTATCGACCGCAAGGCTGCGCTTCTGTCCTACGGCAATCTCGCGCTCGATCCGCGACGTCTGTCGGCGGGTCTCCTGACGGCGGCGATCGGTCGTGGCGCTCGGCTCTACGCGCCGGTGGAAGCGACAGGCTACGAGAGCGTGCGCGACGGCGTCGCCATCACCACGCGGCAGGGGCCGACGATCCGGGCCTCGGCCTGCGTCCTGGCGACCGGCTACGAACTCGCCGACATCGTTCCGCGCGGCGGGCACCGCATCATTTCCACCTACGCCATCGCGACCAGGCCCCAGGCGCGCGCCATCTGGCCGGAAGCCGCCTTCATGTGGGAGGCCTCCGATCCCTACCTCTATTTGCGCGCCACCCATGACGGCCGCATCGTCTGCGGCGGCGAGGACGAGGATTTCTCCGACGAGGCGACGCGCGACGCCCTCCTGGCCGACAAGGCGCGCCGCATTGCCGCGAAGCTCGCGAAACTGCTGCCCCAGGTGGACCCGAAGCCGGACTATTCCTGGGCCGGCGCCTTCGGAACGACTCCCACGGGCCTGCCGCTCATAGGGTCGGTCCCAGGCAAGCCGGGCTTTCTGGCCGTTCTCGGCTATGGCGGAAACGGCATCACCTTCTCGCGCATCGCGGCCGAGCAGATCACGGCCGGGCTGACCGGCCGCGTCGACCGCGACGCCGACCTGTTTTCCTTCGACCGGGACTGACCGGCCGCCAGTGGAGCGTGTCCCGGACTCCCGCTCGAATTGTTTCTGCCACGATTACGCCCTACATGAACCCCACAGCCATCCGCCGTCTCGAATCGCGAGGCGGCGAAGGTGCCGTCACAAGGGGGAATTCCGATGCCGTTTTCGGGTTTTGACATCGTCGTCGTCGTTCTGGTCATCCTCGTCCTGCTGGTCATCTTTGCCGGCATCAAGACGGTGCCGCAGGGCTCCAACTGGACCGTCGAGCGCTTCGGCCGCTACACGCGCACGCTGTCGCCTGGTCTCAACCTCATCGTGCCCTTCATCGACCGCATCGGTGCCAAGCTGAACATGATGGAGCAGGTGCTCGACGTCCCGACCCAGGAGGTCATCACCCGCGACAACGCCATCGTGGCGGTCGACGGCGTCGCCTTCTACCAGGTTCTCGTCGCCGCGCAGGCCGCCTACCAGGTGTCGGACCTGAACAACGCCCTGCTCAACCTCACCATGACCAACATCCGCTCTGTCATGGGCTCGATGGACCTCGACGAACTGCTTTCCAACCGCGAAGCCATCAACGAGCGCCTGCTCAGGATCGTCGACGAGGCCGGCAAGCCTTGGGGCATCAAGGTCACGCGCGTCGAGATCAAGGACATCAACCCCCCGGCCAATCTGGTGGAGTCGATGGCCCGCCAGATGATGGCCGAGCGCAACAAGCGCGCACAGATCCTCGATGCAGAAGGTCTCAAGCAGGCACAGGTGCTGGAGGCCGAAGGCCGCAAGGAGGCCGCCTTCCGCGACGCCGAGGCGCGCGAACGGTCCGCCGAGGCCGAGGCCCGGGCGACGCAGGTCGTCTCCGAGGCCATCGCCAAGGGCGACGTGCAGGCCATCAACTACTTCGTGGCCCAGAAGTACACCGACGCGCTGGCCAAGATCGGTTCGTCCAGCAACAACAAGGTCGTGCTGTTGCCCATCGAGGCGTCTGCGCTGATCGGTTCGCTCGGCGGCATCGGCGCCATCGCCAAGGAAGTGTTCGGCGGCGAGTCGCCGGCCCAGAACACGCGTGGCGCCAACCGGCCGCCGGTCGTGCGGCCGCGCGACGACGCCTGATACGGATCGGGCCGGAGAACCCGTCATGATCGAACGCATCGTCGGCGAACTCGGCCCCTGGAACTGGATGGTGCTGGGCTTCGTGCTGCTTGGGCTCGAAATCTTCGTGCCCGGTGTCTTCCTGGTCTGGATCGGACTGGCAGCCCTCGCGATCGGTGCCCTGTCCTTCCTCCTCTGGGACACGGCCTTCTGGTCATGGCAGGTGCAGGTTCTGGTCTTCCTCGCTGCCGCGCTCGTCGCCGCCTGGCTCGGCTACCGCTTCTACCGGGTCGAGAAGACGCCGACGGACGAACCGCTCCTCAATCAGCGCGCGCGCCAGCTCGTCGGTCGCACAGGCACGCTGGAACAGCCGATCCGGGACGGCCGCGGCCGCCTCAAGCTCGGCGACACCTGGTGGAGCATCGTCGGCCCCGACTGCGCGCCAGGCACGCAGGTTCGGGTCACGGACGTCAAGGATGGTGATCTGGTCGTCGCGCCGGTGCAGGCCTGAAAAGGATCAGGCCGCGCCCAACCTCAACAGGTCGTGGAAATGCACCACGCCGAGCGGGTAGCCCTCTTCCTCCACCACCAGTGCGCTGATGTTGTGCTCGTTGAGCAGGGCCATGGCTTCGGCAGCCAGCATGCGCGGCCCGATGGTCTTGGGCTGGCGCGTCATCAACTCGTCGATCGGGGTGTCGGCCAGATTGAGATGCAGGCTGCGCGCAAGGTCGCCGTCCGTGAAGATGCCGGCGATGCGACCATCCTCCCTCGTCACGCACACACAGCCGAACCGCTTGCGCGCCAGTTCGCGAATCGCGTCGGGCATCATCGTGCCGAGCGGCACCCGCGGCAGTTCCTCGCCGGCATGCATGATCTCGCGCACCTGCGTCAGGTTGGCGCCCAACTGCCCGCCCGGGTGGAAGGTACGGAAATGGTCGGGCGTGAAGCCGCGTGCCTCCAGCAGCGCGATCGCCAGTGCATCGCCGACGGCAAGCTGCAGCAGCGTCGACGTCGTCGGAGCCAGACCATGCGGGCAGGCTTCCGGCGCTTTCGGCAGGCACAGCACCACGTCGGCGGCGGTGCCGAGCGTCGAGGTCTCTCCCGAGGTCATGGCGATCAGCGGAATCTTGAAGCGCCGCGAATAGACCACGATGCCCTTGAGTTCGGCGCTCTCGCCCGACCACGACATGGCGATGATCGCATCATTGGCCGCGATCATGCCGAGGTCGCCGTGATTGGCCTCTGCAGGATGCACGAAGAAGGCTGGCGTGCCGGTCGAGGCCAGCGTCGCGGCGAGTTTGGAGCCGATGTGGCCGCTCTTGCCGACGCCGGTGACGATCACCCGCCCCGTGATCAGCGACAGCACCTCCACGGCCTTGGCGAACGGTTGCGACAGGCCATTGTCGAGCGCAGCGGCCAGGTTCGCAAGGCCCGCCTGCTCGGTCGCGATCGTGCGCATCGCGGAAGCGATGGCATCGCGGGCTTCGGCTTGTGTCTTGGGTCGTTGTCCGTGCATGGCTGCCGTCAGAAGCATGTCTTCCGAAACTGGACCCCGCTTCCGGACGAAGACATGCGATGAAGTCGAAATCGAGAGCGCGCGGAGCGGTTCTGAAGGATCGCGCCACGCTTTAGAACAATGTCCCTGTTCTGTCCAACGCTGTTTGCCGCCCTCGAATCCCAGGCTCAACCCTCCGTTAACCAAGCCCGTTTACGCTTCGCTAAAGTTTGCGCGTTGGGCGCGGTCGAGGGAATGTTCGATGCCATTGCAGAGGCCGGTCGGGAAAACGCTTGTCGGCGCCGGCCGCCGCATCCTGCTGGCGTCGCTGAGCTTTGTTGCGCTCTGCGCCCATGCCACGGCCCAGGACGCGACGCTGCGTGGCGCCACCGGCCTGGCCGGCACCCAAAGTCAGGCGAACCAGGCCTCCGGTACGTCCGCCACGGGCGCATTGCTTCCGCCCTATCGTCCCGTCAGCGCCGGCGCGGTGCCGGAGGATGCGGTCGACGGCGCCAGCCTGTTCCCCTTCGAAGCGGATGAAGGCGAAGCCGCTGCCCCGGTCATGCCGCGCCGCACGGCCACCACGCGCCAGCAGCGCGCCGACGCGCAGGCCGAGCGCACGGGTCTCGGCGCAGCTGTTTCGCCAGCGAGCGAGCCCGAGGCGCCCGCCACGGGCCGTGCGCCGCGTGTCGATGCCCTGGACGAGGAGGTGGACCGGCGCGCGCAGGCTGAAAACCGGCGGCTGGATCCGATCGAGACCGGCACGATCACGCCGGAGGAGAACCCCTATGCCCCGCTCGGCCTGCGGCTCGGCACCTTCGACGCCACGGTCACCCTCGACCAGGGAATGCTGTGGTCGTCCAACATCAACTCGACCCAGAATGGTGGCGAGGCCTTCGTCTCCCAGTCGGAGCTCCGGCTTCGGGCCGTCTCGGACTGGTCCAGCCATTCCGCGGAGATCAACGCGCTCGGCGTCTACCAGAAATCCGTGTCCGGCGAGGACTACAAGCAGACCGAGCTCGCCATCGACGGAGCCCTGTCCTACGAGATCAGCCGCGACACCACCGTCCGCGCCACCGCCTCCTACAGGATCGCTCCGGAGGCGGCGTCCTCGCCCGTCGTGCTGCCCGCCACCGACACCGATCCGCTCAATCACCAGCTGTCGGCGAGCCTTGGCGTGAGGCACGGCTTCGGCCGTGCCGTCCTCGGTCTGACCGGATCGCTGGATCGCGAAACCTTTTCCGACTTCGAAGGCCTATGCTGCGGCACGGTCTCGCAGGAGGACCGCAACTACACCCTGGCGACGCTTGCCCTTCGCGCCGGATACGAGGTGTCGCCTGCCCTGACGCCCTTCGTCGAGGCCGAGATCGGTCGCCGCAATTACGACCTCGAACAGGACTTCGCCGGCTACCGCCGTTCCGCGGACCGCTATGCCCTCAAGGGCGGCCTGGAACTCGACCTGAGCGAAAAGCTCAACGGCGAAATATCGGTCGGCTGGCTGCGCGAGAGCTTCGACGACGACCGGCTCGTGCCTGTCTCCGCGCTTCTGCTCGACGGGACGTTGAACTGGTCGCCGATGCGCGGAACGACGTTGCGGCTCACGGGCGGCACCACGGTCGAGGGTTCGACCACCGCCGCCGACAGCGGCTCGGTGCGCTATTCGGGCAATCTCGAAGTGCTGCGCGAGGTCAGGCCAAGCCTCACCGTGGGCGCGCTCGGCGGCCTGGCTTTCCGCGACTATGTCAATTCCTCCGCCACGGAGACGACGCTCTCGGCCGAGGTCAACGCCACTTGGTGGATGAACCGCTACGCCGGCCTCAACGGCCGTCTCCGTCACGAGCGCTTCGACAGCACTCTGCCCAACCGCGACTACCGCGAAAACAGCATCTATCTCGGGCTGAAGCTGCAACGCTGATCGGCGGCGCCCCGTTCGCCGCCACTAGGGTTGTCAGCTGCCGGTCTTGCGTATCCCCGGCGCGTAGTCGTCGAGAAGACCCGCGATCATGGCGGTCATGCGCGGCGACAGATCCTTGCGCCAAAGCGCAAAGGCGACATTGGCCTCCACGAAGCCTTCCGGCGAGCCGCAGTCGAAGGTCCGGCCCTGGAAGTGGAAGCCATGGAAAGGCTGCTGCGCCTGCAGTTTCAGCATCGCGTCGGTCAGCTGGATCTCGTTGCCCGCGCCGCGCTCCTGCGCCGACAGGATGTCGAAGATCTCGGGCTGCAGGATGTAGCGACCGTTGAGATAGAGGTTCGACTGCGCCGTGCCGCGCGCCGGCTTTTCCACCATTGAGGTGACTTCGAAGCCGCTGGCGACGTCGCGCCCCCGCCCCACGATGCCGTATTTATGCGCTTCGTCGGGATCGCATTCCTGCACCGCCACCACGTTGCCGCCGGCCTTCTCGTGCAACTCCACCATCGCCCGCATGCACCCCTGTTCGGCCTGCATGATCATGTCCGGCAACAGCACCGCGAAAGGCTCGTCGCCGACCAGCTGACGTGCACACCACACGGCGTGCCCGAGCCCGAGCGGCACCTGCTGGCGGGTGAAGGAGGTCTGTCCGGGCTCCGGCTGCATATGCTGGAGCATGGCAAGCTGCTCGTCCTTTCCGCGCTGCGCCAGCGTGTCATAGAGTTCGAACTGGACGTCGAAATGATCCTCGATCACCGCCTTGTTGCGGCCGGTGACGAAGATGAAGTGCTCGATGCCGGCGTCGCGGGCCTCGTCGACCACGTACTGGATCACCGGCTTGTCGACGACGGTCAGCATTTCCTTGGGGATGGCCTTCGTCGCCGGGAGAAAGCGGGTGCCCAGACCCGCGACCGGAAACACCGCCTTGCGCACTTTTTTCATTCGGCCGACCATCGAAGCTCGTTCTGGATTTCTGGAGGACATTTTGGTGCCGGAATCGGTGGTTAGCACCGGTGCGGAGAAGCGCACGCCGAAAAACGACCGGCCATTTTCGAATCTGTTTTGAGAAACTCGTCTATGGTAAACCTTTCGCTAACCGGAGCAAGCCAGGATTCCGATCTTTGCGGAACGACTTGGAGGTTGCAATGTTCCAGATGACAAAGCGGATTCGCACGGGAGTCTTCGCCGCCGTCGCGGCGCTGACCGTATCCGTGTTCAGTCAGCCTGCCCTCGCGGATGCAGGCTTCCAGAAATGGGTGGCGGGTTTCCGGTCGGTGGCCGCGCAGAGCGGCATTTCCGGCAACACCTACGATCGGGCCTTTCGCGGCGTGAACGCGCCCGATCCCGAAGTGCTCGAAAAGGCACGATTCCAACCGGAGTTCACGGCCCCGGTCTGGGACTATTTCGACAATCGCGTGCACGAGGATTCCATCGCCGTCGGCCGCCAGATGGCGCGCCAGTGGAAGCCTTGGCTCGACCGCATCGAACGGCAGTTCGGCGTCGACCGGCACATCCTGCTCGCGATCTGGTCGATGGAATCGAACTACGGCGAGATCCTGAAGAACGACAAGGTCATGCGCAACGTGGTGCGGTCCCTGTCGACGCTGGCCTATGCCGACAAGCGGCGCGAGAAGTTCGCCCGCCAGCAGCTGATCGCCGCGCTCGAGATCCTGCAGCGTGGCGACATCGATGAAAGCCATCTCACCGGCTCCTGGGCCGGCGCCATGGGCCACACCCAGTTCATCCCGACGAGCTACAAGGCCTATGCCGTCGACATGGACGGCAATGGCCGGCGCGACATCTGGAACTCCGTGCCCGATGCGCTGGCCACGGCAGCCAATCTCCTGCGCCAGAACGGCTGGCAGACCGGCAAGACCTGGGGCTACGAGGTGACGCTGCCCGCCGGCCGCAAGTTCCCCTCCGGTTCCATGTCGCTGTCGAAGTGGCAGGACATCGGCGTCGTGCGCGCCCGCAACAAGGGCTTCCCGTCGCCCTCCGACAACGCGGAACTGAAGGTCCTCGACGGGCGCGAGGGACCGGCCTTCCTGATGACGAAGAACTTCTTCGTGCTCAAGCGCTACAACAACGCCGACCGCTACGCCCTGGCCGTCGGCCTGCTCGCCGACGAGATCGCCGGCCATGGCGGGCTTGTCCGCGACTGGAACCGGCCGTTCACCAAGCTGTCCTTCAACGAGAAGCAGGAGCTTCAGAAGCACCTGCTGGCGCTCGGCTATTATGACGGCAAGATCGACGGCAAGATCGGCCAGGGTTCGCGCTCGGCGATCATGGCCGTGCAGCAGGCCATGGGCATGCAGCCCGACGGTCATCCGAGCAAGGAAGTCCTGTCGCGGCTTCAGAGGAGATGACGCGCATGGCCCGATCCACAGGCGTTCGCATCGCTCCCTGGCTCGGGCTGACTCTCGTGCTGGCCGCCATCGTCATGGCGGCCGGTGCTGCGGTGGTCATGGTTTCCGGCACACCGGCCCATGCGCAGGAGCGCCCCCGCACCCTCTTCCAGTATCTGTTTCGTCGGGACGAGCCGCCGCCTCAGGCGGCCCCGCAACGAACGCAGCCGCGCAATGTCCAGCGCGCGCCGCGCACTACCCGCGCCGCCTCGGCGCCAGCGCAGCGCGCCGTCGCTGCCGTCGACAAGCAGGAGGACGCGCGCGCCATTCTGGTCGTGGGCGATTTTCTGGCCGGCGGTCTCGCCGAGGGACTGTCGGCGGTTTACGCCGAAGACCCGACGGTCCGGGTCGTCGACCGCGCCAACGGGTCGTCCGGTTTCGTGCGTGATGATTATTACGACTGGCCCGGCCGCATCGGCTCGATCGTCGACGAGGAAAGGCCAGCCGTCGTGGTGGTCATGATCGGCTCCAACGATCGCCAGGCGATGCGCATCGATGGCGCCTCGGAAAACGTGCGGTCGGAGAGGTGGGACGCGGAGTACACCGCCCGCTCCGCCCGGATGGCCAGCGAGATCGCCGGCCGCAATGTCCCGATCGTCTGGGTCGGACTGCCGTCCTTCCGTTTCCCCAAGATGTCGTCGGACATGATCGCCTTCAACGACATCCAGCGCGGTGTTGCGGAAGCCGCCGGCGGGGTCTTCGTCGACGTTTGGGACGGCTTCATCGACGAGAACGGCGCCTTCGTCACCAACGGTCCCGACATCAACGGCCAGCCTGTCCGCCTGCGCGCCGACGACGGCATCAACTTCACCGCCGCCGGCAAGCGCAAGATCGCCTTCTACGTGGAAAAGCCGCTGGCCCGCCTGCTCCAGAGTGGCCCGGCCGCCCTCGCGCCGGAAGCCGGCATCGGCGAGATGTTCGGTCCGCCGATCCCCGGCGAGGCACCCCTGATCCAGCACACGCCGCCGGTCTCGCTGTTCGATCCGGCGCTCGACGGCGGCGACGAACTCTTGGGACTGGTGGTCGAGACCAGGCGCGCGTCCGCGCTCACGCCCGCGCGCAAGCTGATCGTCCAAGGGCTGGCGCCTGATCCGCGCCCCGGTCGTGTCGACGATTTCGGCGCCACGCGCGAACCCGAGGCGGCCTCGGTCGCGACGGCGGAAACGACGTCAGCCGTCGACGACGCTGCCCTGCAGGCCGCGACCGTCGAATAGGCGACGGGCGACGACCTCAGCGCAGCTTTTCGAGCTTGCGGGCCAAAAGCCAGGCGATCGGTATCGCCGCGATGGCGCCGGCAATCGCCGCGCCGGCCATCATCGTCCGATCGAACCCGCGCATGTCCATCGCAAGCAGCGCCGTCAGGAACACGCCCATCAGAACGGGCGCGACGAGAATATAGGCGACGAGCGGAAGCCTGGTCATGATGCTCTCCATCCCGGCCCCCTCGGCCGGCGCGTGGAGAATGGCCGAAGCGGACCAGCCGCGACTTGATCTGGCTCAACTGCAGCCATGTTCGGCGGGCCTCACCGCCGAAAAGGATGGTGGAAGCCGTGCCGCAATTCCGGGCGAGCGAAGCGTTCCCTCAGCGCGGCAGCAGCGTCGCCCCCATCAGTGCCTCGTCGATGGCGCGCGCCGCCTGCCGCCCCTCGCGGATCGCCCATACGACCAGCGACTGGCCGCGCCGCACGTCGCCCGCCGCGTAGAGCTTGTCCACATTGGTACGATAGTCGCGGTCATTGGCAACGACGTTGGTGGATCCGCGGCGGTCGGTGTTGATGGCGAGCCTTCCGTCGAGCTCGGTCGCAACGCCCGTCTCCGCCGGCCCCGAAAAGCCGATGGCAATGAAGGCGAGATCGGCGCGAATGACGAATTCGGTCCCGGCGATCGGCTTGCGCGCCTCGTCGACCTCGCAGCACTTCACGCCGGTCAGGACGCCGTCCTCGCCGATGAACTCGAGCGTGGCGACCTGGAATTCGCGCTCCGCGCCCTCGGCTTGCGAGGACGAGGTGCGCATCTTGGTCGCCCAGTAGGGCCAGACGGTCAGCTTGTCCTCCTTCTCGGGCGGCTGCGGCCGGATGTCGAGCTGGGTCACGCGCACCGCGCCCTGTCGGAAGGCGGTGCCGACGCAGTCCGACGCGGTGTCGCCGCCACCGACGACGACGACATGCTTGCCGCCGGCCAGGATCGGCTCTGACGGCCAGGCCACCGACTGGATGTCCTCGCCGCCGATGCGCCGGTTCTGCTGCACCAGATAAGGCATCGCGTCGTGCACGCCCACGAGGTTGCGCCCGGGAAGGTCCGACGGACGCGGCTTTTCCGAGCCGCCGCAATAGAGCACCGCGTCGTAGCTCGACAACAGCTCCTCGACGGTCTTGTCCACGCCGACATGGACGCCGCAGAAGAAGGTGACGCCCTCGCCCTGCATCTGCTCGACGCGGCGGTCGATCGTGTGCTTTTCCATCTTGAAGTCGGGAATGCCATAGCGCATCAGGCCGCCCGGCTTCGATTCGCGCTCATAGACATGCACCTCGTGGCCGGCGCGGCCGAGCTGCTGCGCAGCCGCCATGCCCGACGGACCCGAGCCGATGATCGCCACCGTCTTGCCTGTCTTCTTCTCCGGCGGAAACGGCCGAACGAAACCCAGCTCATAGGCCTTGTCGGCGATCGCCTGCTCGACGGTCTTGATGGCGACCGGAATGTCCTCGAGGTTCAGCGTACACGCCTCCTCGCAGGGCGCGGGGCAGATGCGGCCGGTCCATTCGGGGAAATTGTTGGTCGAATGGAGGTTGCGGATCGCGTTCTCCCAGTCGCCATTGTAGACGAGGTCGTTCCAGTCGGGGATCTGGTTGTGGACGGGGCAGCCGGTCGGACCATGGCAGTAGGGAATGCCGCAATCCATGCAGCGCGCCGCCTGCTTCTCGACCTCCTTGTCCGACATCGGCAGCGTGAACTCGCGGAAATGCCGGATGCGGTCGGACGCGGGCTGGTACTTCTGCACCTGCCGGTCGATCTCGAGAAAACCTGTTACCTTGCCCATGTCCACTCCAACTTCATGTCTTTCGGCTACAGCGCGGGCAGGCTGCGCGACTTGACGCGGTCCCGGCCGAATACCGTCAGATG
The DNA here is from genome assembly GCF_003970795.1 of Aquibium carbonis. Classification (GTDB taxonomy): domain Bacteria; phylum Pseudomonadota; class Alphaproteobacteria; order Rhizobiales; family Rhizobiaceae; genus Aquibium; species Aquibium carbonis. Next base: position 29,396 of record NZ_RWKW01000073.1, read on the forward strand.
TCCTGCAAATCCTTGCTGAAGATCAGCCAGCCGCTTCATTGTCGCGGCGGCTATCTCTTCCCAGGATCCCGAAAAGTCCGCGATCTGGATGATCACAACCCCGATCGCGTGATAGCCTCTGCCGAAGATCAGTTCGCCAAAGTCGAAATCCTGCGTAAGCAGAATGCGATTCTCGTCAACCGACCAGGCAAGAACCATCTCATCTGGAATACCCCCTGAACTCTCGCCTACCCATTTCACATCGTGTCCGGCTTCTCGCAAGTTCCTGACGATCGAATGGCCAAGACACTCGTCGACGAGATACCGCAACTCTATTCCGCCGCCTCGGGGCGAGAGGAGAACGCGTCGCGTATATGGTCCGCCGCGAATTCGTGGGCCGCAAGGACGTCTTCTTTCGACAGGTTCGGGTACTGGGCCAGAACATCGGCGATCGACTGGCCTTGCGAAGCCATTCGCAAGATATCCTCGACCGCGATACGAGTCCCGCGAACCGAAGGCTTTCCGAACCGGATCTCTGGATCCGAAACAATGCGTCGCTTCCCTTCACGATCTGTCATCGACTTCCCAATCATCAAACGGATTGAAGCAATCCAGCGCCTGTCTGCCTTCTTTCGTGGCGGGATGGATTGTTATCACCCCATCCTTTTCCTGGCGGATGATGATTTCATCCCCGACGAGCACGAAGTCCTTGGGAATGGCGACGAGCCGGTCGTCGCCATTCCGCAGCACCGCGCCAGATCGTTCCTCCGCACGCCAAGGCATGTTGCCACTCGCTGCCCTTCAATGCCGAAACAGAATAGCGTCAGAATGCCGGCAGGCCAACACGCTGCTCCTACTCCGCCGCGATGCCCATCCGCATGCGCTCCATCTCCAGCAAGGCCCGGCGATACTCGACGGGCATCACCTTGCGGAACTTGCCGCGATAGGTCGCCCAGTCGTCGAGGATCGCGCGCGCGCGGGTCGAGCCCGTGTAGTGCGCATGGTTGGTGATAAGCTGCACCAGCCGCTCCTCGTCGTGGCGGGTCATGTCGTCGGAGACGTTGACGCGGCCCTTGTGCATCAGGTCTCCACCATGATGGTGCAGCTTCTCGAGGATGTCGTCCTCTTCCGGCACCGGCTCCAGCTCCACCATGGCCATGTTGCAGCGGTCGGCGAAGTCGCCGTCCTCGTCGAGCACATAGGCCACGCCGCCCGACATGCCGGCCGCGAAGTTCCGGCCGGTCTGGCCGATCACCACCACCACGCCGCCGGTCATGTATTCGCAGCCATGGTCGCCGCATCCCTCGACGACCGCCACCGCGCCGGAGTTGCGCACGGCGAAACGCTCGCCCGCCACGCCGCGGAAGTAGCATTCGCCCTCGATCGCGCCGTAGAGCACGGTGTTGCCGACGATGATCGACTCTTCCGCCACGATACGCGAATTCTCCGCAGGACGGATGACGATGCGCCCGCCGGAAAGACCCTTGCCGACATAGTCGTTGCCGTCGCCGATGAGCTCGAACGAAATCCCGCGCGCCAGGAAGGCGCCGAAGGACTGACCCGCCGTGCCGGTCAGCTTGACCGAGATCGTGTCCTCCTTCAGCCCCTTGTGCTTCCAGCGCTTGGCGACCGCGCCCGACAGCATCGCGCCGGCCGAGCGGTCCGTGTTGCGGATCGGAACCTCGATGGAGACCTTCTCCTTGCGTTCCAGCGCCGGCTCGGCCAGCTCGATCAGCTTGCGGTCGAGCACGTCGTCGATCGGATGCGCCTGGCGCGTGGTCCAGTAGGTCTCCGACTTCGGCGCGTCCGGCTTGTGGAAGATGCGGCTGAAATCCAGTCCGCGCGCCTTCCAGTGGTCGATCAGTTCATCCTTCTTGAGCAGGTCGCTCTGGCCGATGATCTCGTTGATCGTGCGGTAGCCCATCTCGGCCAGCAGCGCGCGAACCTCCTCGGCGACGAAGAAGAAGTAGTTGATCACATGCTCGGGCGCGCCCTTGAAGCGCTTGCGCAGCACCGGATCCTGCGTGGCGACGCCGACCGGGCAGGTGTTCAGGTGGCACTTGCGCATCATGATGCAGCCGGCCGCGATCAGCGGCGCCGTCGAGAATCCGAACTCGTCGGCGCCCAGCAGCGCACCGATGACGACGTCGCGGCCGGTCTTCAGGCCGCCGTCGACCTGCAGCGCCACGCGCGACCGCAGCCCGTTCATCACCAGCGTCTGGTGCGTCTCGGCAAGGCCCATCTCCCACGGGCTGCCCGCATGCTTGAGCGAGGTCAGCGGCGAGGCGCCGGTGCCGCCGTCATAGCCAGAGATGGTGATGTGATCGGCGCGCGCCTTGGCGACGCCGGCGGCGACCGTGCCGACCCCGACCTCGGAGACCAGCTTCACCGATACGTCCGCCTCGGGATTCACGTTCTTCAGGTCGAAGATCAGCTGCGCAAGATCCTCGATCGAATAGATGTCGTGGTGCGGCGGCGGCGAGATCAGGCCGACGCCGGGCGTCGAATGCCGGGTCTTGGCGATCGTCGCGTCGACCTTGTGGCCGGGCAACTGCCCGCCCTCGCCGGGCTTGGCGCCCTGCGCGACCTTGATCTGCATCATGTCGGAGTTGACGAGGTACTCCGCCGTCACGCCGAAGCGGCCAGACGCGATCTGCTTGATGGCCGACCGTTCGGGGTTGGCCGAGCCGTCCGGCATCGGCAGGTAGCGGTCAGGCTCCTCGCCGCCCTCGCCCGTGTTCGACTTGCCGCCGATCGCGTTCATGGCGCGCGCCAGCGTCGAATGCGCCTCACGGCTGATCGAGCCGAAGGACATCGCGCCTGTCGAGAAGCGCTTCACCAGATCGACGGCGGGTTCCACCTCATCGAGCGGCACCGGCGGACGGCCGGTCTCGGCCGCCTTGCGGATCTTGAACAGGCCGCGCACGGTCTTGGCCTGCGCCGTCGCGCCGTCGATCTGGCCGGAGAACTCCTTGTAGCTGTCCCACGAGCCCTTGCGGACGGCGTGCTGCAGCGTCGCGACGGAATCCGGCGACCAGACATGCGCCTCGCCGCGGACGCGGTAGACATACTCGCCGCCGATATCGAGCGCGTTGCGCAGGATCGGGTCGTCGCTGAAGGCGGCATGATGCCGCTCGACGGTCTCGGCCGACACCTCTTCGAGGCCGACGCCCTCGATGGTCGTCGCCGTGCCGGTGAAGAACTTTTCCACGAAGTCCGACTTCAGGCCGACGGCGTCGAAGATCTGCGCACCGCAGTAGGACTGGTAGGTCGAGATGCCCATCTTGGACATGACCTTCAGGATGCCCTTCCCGATCGACTTGATGTAGCGGTAGACCAGTTCCTGCGCGTCGACCTCCGGCGGGAACTCGCCCCGCTTGTGCATGTCGGTCAGCGTGTCGAAGGCCAGGTAAGGGTTGATCGCCTCCGCGCCATAGCCCGCCAGGCAGCAGAAGTGATGCACCTCGCGCGGTTCGCCCGATTCCACCACGAGGCCGACCGAGGTCCGCAGCCCCTTGCGGATCAGGTGATGATGCACGGCAGCGGTGGCCAGCAGCATCGGGATCGCGATGCGGTCGGCGCCGATCTGCCGGTCCGACAGGATGATGATGTTGTAGCCGCCCGCGACCGCCGCCTCGGCACGCTCGCACAGCCGCTCCAGCGCGCGCGGCATGCCCTCTGCTCCCTCGACGGAAGCGTAGGTCACGTCGATCGTCTTGGTGTCGAAGCGGTCCTCCGTGTGACCGATCGAGCGGATCTTCTCCAGGTCGCCATTGGTCAGGATCGGCTGGCGCACCTCCAGCCGCTTGCGGCGCGAGGAACCCACGAGGTCGAAGATGTTGGGCCGCGGCCCGATGAACGACACCAGGCTCATGACCAGTTCCTCGCGGATCGGGTCGATCGGCGGGTTCGTCACCTGCGCGAAGTTCTGCTTGAAATAGGTGTAGAGCAGCTTCGACTTGTCCGACATCGCCGAGATCGGCGTGTCGGTGCCCATCGAGCCGATCGCCTCCTGGCCGGTTGTGGCCATCGGCGCCATCAGGATGCGGGTGTCCTCCTGCGTGTAGCCGAACGCCTGCTGCCGATCGAGCAGCGTCACGTCCTTGCGCAGCGCGCGCGGCTCCACCGGCTTCAGCTCTTCCAGGATCAGCTGGGTGTTCTCCAGCCACTGCTTGAACGGGTGCTTGCCGGACACCTGCGCCTTCACCTCCTCGTCGGAGATGATGCGCCCCTGCTCCAGGTCGATCAGCAGCATGCGGCCCGGCTGCAGCCGCCACTTCTTGACGATCTTCTCTTCCGGCACCGACAGCACGCCGGCTTCGGACGCCATGATCACCCGGTCGTCGTCGGTCACGACATAGCGCGCCGGCCGCAGTCCGTTGCGGTCGAGCGTCGCGCCGATCTGGCGCCCGTCGGTGAAGGCCACGGCGGCCGGGCCGTCCCACGGCTCCATCAGCGCGGCGTGATATTCGTAGAAGGCCTTGCGGTCGGCATCCATCGACTTGTTGCCGGCCCAGGCTTCCGGGATCAGCATCATCATGGCATGCGCGAGCGAGTAGCCGCCCTGGAACAGGAACTCCAGCGCGTTGTCGAAGCAGGCCGTGTCCGATTGCCCCTCGTAGGAGATCGGCCACAGCTTGGAAATGTCGTTGCCGAAGAGCTCGCTGTCGACCGAGGCCTGCCGCGCCGCCATCCAGTTGACGTTGCCGCGCAAGGTGTTGATCTCGCCGTTATGGGCCACCATCCGGTAGGGATGAGCGAGCTTCCACGACGGGAAGGTGTTGGTCGAGAAGCGCTGGTGCACGAGGATCAGCGCGCTTTCGAAGCGCGGATCGGTCAGGTCCTTGTAGTAGGCGCCCACCTGGTAGGCCAGGAACATGCCCTTGTAGACGATGGTGCGGGACGACAGGGACACCGTGTAGAAGCCGTTGTCGGCGCCGGCAGTCTCGGCATAGATGCGCCCGGAAATCACCTTGCGCAGGATGTAGAGACGCCGCTCGTATTCGTCGTCGCTCTCGATCGAGGCATCGCGCCCGACGAACACCTGCCGGTGCACGGGCTCGGAGGCCGCGATGTGCGGCGCCTTGGACAGCGACGCGTTGTCCACCGGCACGTCCCGGAAGCCGATCAGCGGCATCCCTTCGGCCCTGGCGATCTCGGCGATCACCTCCTCCACATGCGCCCGCTCGGCAGCATCGCTCGGCATGAACAGGTGGCCCACCGCGTAGTGGCCGACGGGCGGCAGGTCGACGCCCTGCGCGGCCATCTCCTCGCGAAAGAAGCGGTCGGGAATCTGCACCAGCACGCCCGCGCCATCGCCCATCAGCGGGTCGGCGCCCACCGCGCCGCGATGCGTCAGGTTCTCCAGCATGGCCAGACCGTCCAGCACGATCTGGTGCGAGCGCACGTTCTTCATGTTGGCGATGAAGCCCACGCCGCAGGCATCATGCTCGTTGCGCGGATCGTAGAGGCCTTGTCGCGCCGGCAGGCCATGGGCGGCGCGTTTGACGGAACGCGCGTCAAGCTGGGCGGCCGAGCGAAGCTCCGTCGTCGCAGATGGCGTGAAATGCGTCATCGTCAGTCCTCCTTCGTGCTCCCCGGGGGGAGGAAAAATCCTGGCCCGGCCCTTATACCAGCCCGTCCGGTTCCTTGCACATCTCGCCGGCCGCGACCGTCGGACGCGCGGCCAGCGATCGCGCCGCTTGCGCATCCTCGCCGAAGGGCCATGCAGACTTCGGTGCGCAAGAACCCTGACCGGCGTCGAAACGCCAGTCCCGGTTTGGGCCTGCGAGCTAAAAATAAGACAGCATTACTGTCCTATATACACATTTACAGAAATGTCGGACGCGCACAAGACCGAGCCACAAAAAAAACTTGTATGCAGCGCAACAATCGGCTCGCTGATCCGATGGCGACGTAACATTGTTGCGCAAACGCGGAATTCCGATCGGCCGGCCCGTTCGCGCGAGCCGGCCCGTCATGGTCGCGACCTCTCCACCTCTTGAAGCCGGCGCGCGTCCGGGGCAAGGTCCGCGACCTCCCGCCAGACGGAACCAAGCTCATGATCTTTGCCTCAGACAACTGGGCCGGCGCCCACCCGGCCATCGCCGCGGGCCTCGCCCGCCATGCCGCCGGCCACGCCCGGGCCTATGGCAATGGCGACCTCGACCGGTCGGTGAAGGACACCTTCAGTGCCATCTTCGAGCGCGAGGTGGCCGTGTTTTTCGTCTCGACGGGAACGGCGGCGAACGCGCTGTCGCTGGTCGCCGTCAACAAGCCCGGCGGCGTGGCTTTCTGCCACCGCGAGGCACACATGACGGAAGACGAAGCCGGCGCGCCGGAATATTTCACCGGCGGCGCCCGTCTCTGCCGCGTCGACGGGCCGCTGGGTCGGATGTCCCCGGCCGAGCTCGACCGTGCCGTGCAGCGCTACCCGGCCGAATTCGTCCATTCCGGCCGTCCGATGGCCATCTCGGTCACACAGGCCACCGAGGTCGGCACCGTCTATTCGCTCGACGAACTCGACGCGGTGGCGAGCGTCGCGCGCCGCCACGGCCTGCCCTTCCACATGGACGGCGCGCGTTTCGCCAACGCGCTCGTTTCGCTGGAGGCCACACCGGCGGAGATGACCTGGAAGCGCGGCGTCGACATGCTCTCCTTCGGCGGCACCAAGAACGGTTGCTGGTGCGCGGAAGCCGTCGTGCTCTTCGATCCCGCCATGGCCGCCGAGTTCGCCTTCATACACAAGCGCGCGGCCCAGCTTTTCTCCAAGGCGCGCTTCGTCTCGGCGCAGTTCGAGGCCTATCTCCAGGACGGCCTCTGGCTCGAGACCGCCCGTCACGCCAACGCGATGGCGAGCCGCCTCGCTGATGCCCTCCGAGCAGGCGCCTCGGTGCGGCTCGCATGGGAACCGCAAGCCAACGAGGTCTTCGCCATCATGGGCCAGGACGTCGCCGAGCGCCTTCAGCGCCGCGGCGCGGTCTTCTATCCCTGGCATGCGCCGGCCGGCTTCGATGCGCCCATGGCCCCGGACGAATCGATCTATCGGTTCGTCACCAGCTTCGCCACCACGCCGGAAGAGGTCGACGCGTTCCGCGCCCTCTTGTAACGCGGCCCCGCACGGACCCGGGATCGAAAGGTCACGGCTGGTCACGCGGCCGTGCATGCAGCGCGATGCAATCGTCGCGCCGTCTTTACTTCCAAGTGAGCAGTCTCTTCGCGATGTTGTTCTGGCCGGATCGAACGTCCGGCTGAAAAGTTCATCGAGAGGAGACTTCCATGTCCACCAAGATTGCGATCAGCGCCGCCTATCTCGCCGGCGTCGTCGCCACCGCCCTGACCGCTGGCGCCATCACCACCGGCGCCGCCCAGGCGCAGGAGAAGGAGCGTTGCTACGGCATTTCGCTCGCCGGCAAGAACGATTGCGCGGCCGGCCCCGGCACCACCTGCGCCGGCACCTCCAAGGTCGACTACCAGGGCAATGCCTGGACCTACGTCGCCAAGGGCACCTGCACCACCGTCAGCCTGCCCGACAATCGCGTCGGCTCGCTCGAGCCGCAGCAGCGCGACCTGCCGTCGTAAGCAAGCCAGACCACGGGAAGCGGAGACCGATGATGTCCGATCAGACGCCCGTCAGAAGCCATCATCGGCTCCGTTTCCCGAACCATTCTGTCGCCGGCCGTGCCGGCGCCAGCTTCAAGCCCGAGCACCTGTCGGCTATCGCCGCGGAAACCGCGTTTGAGGGCTTCTTCGAAGTCCACGCCGAGAACCACATGGGTGCCGGCGGCGCGCCGCATGCCGCCCTCGCCGCCATCCGTCAGCGATTTCCCGTCTCGCTGCACGGCGTCACCATGTCGATCGGCGGCCCACAGCGGCTCGACCCGGCCCATCTCGCCCGATTTGCCGCGCTCGTCGAGCGCTACGAGCCGGCACTGGTGTCCGAACATCTGGCCTGGTCGACGCATGACGACGTCTTCCTCAGCGACCTGCTGCCCCTGCCCTACACGCGCGAGACGCTCGACCATGTCTGCGCCCATGTCAGCCAGGTACAGGAGGCGATCGGCCGGCCGATCCTGATGGAAAATCCCGCCACCTACGTGCTCTTTCCCGAATCGACCTGTGCCGAGACGGATTTCATCCGCGAGATGGCGCGTCGCACCGGCTGCGGCCTGCTGCTCGACGTCAACAATGTCTTCGTCTCCGCCACCAACCACGGCTTCCGCGCGATCGATTACCTCATGGATTTCCCGCTCGAGCATGTCGGCGAGATCCATCTCGCCGGCCATGACGAGCAGTTCGACGACGAGGGACGACCGCTGCTGATCGACACCCACGATCGCGCGGTCGCCGACCCGGTCTGGGCGCTCTACGACACCGTCATCCGACAGTGCGGCCCCATCCCGACACTCGTCGAATGGGACAACGACGTGCCGGACTGGTCGGTCCTGCGCGATGAAGCCCGCGCCGCCCAGCACATCCTCGATCGCCATGCCGACCACTATTTGCTGGGCAAGCGCCATGCCGCCCTTTCCTGAACGCCTGGCCGATCCGCACGAGCGCTTCGTGGCCGGCTTCTCCGCGCCACTGCTCGATCCCGATCGCGCCACGCCGACGAGCGTCGCAGCCCGGGGCGGCGGGCCGGCGGACCGCCGCTACGCCGTCTATCGCAACAACGTCACCACCAGCCTCGCTGACGCGCTGGCCGGCATTTTTCCCGCTGTGCGCCGTCTGGTGGGCGAGGAATTCTTCTCCGGCATGGCAATCGCTTTTGCCCGCGCCCATCCGCCGCGCTCGCGGCTGCTGTTCGAATATGGCGAGGACTTCCCGGCCTACATCGCAAGCTTCGAGCCCGCGCGCGACCTGCCCTATCTCGCCGACGTCGCGCGCATCGAACGCGCCTGGCTCGACGCCTACCATGCCGCCGATGCTGAACCGCTCGCGGCGCAGGCCCTCGCCATGATCCCGCCTGACGACCTGGCGGCTTCCGTGTTCCGTCCCCATCCGGCCCTGCGCATCCTGCGCTCGCGCTTTGCGGCCTTCTCGATCTTTGCCGCCAACCGTGAAGAAGGATCGCCCCCCGCGCCGATCCGTGGCGACGTGCCGGAGGAAACGATCCTCACCCGGCCGGGCCTGTCGGTGACGACCCGCGTCCTGCCCCCGGGCGCCGCCACCTTCCTGCTGACGCTGGTGGCCGGCGAACCGCTCGAGACGGCGATCGGCGCAGGCTTCATCGACACGGCGGAGTTCGATCCGGCCGCCGCCATCGCCCTCATGCTGGAGACCGGGGCATTCACGGCCATCGACGGGCACGGCACACCGCCGCAACAGGTCACGGGAATTGCAACATGATCGTCCTCGCCACGCGCCTGAAGGCGCTGCATGACGCGGTATTCGGCGCGGTCGAGCGAGCGCTCGACGGCTGGTTTCTTGGGCTGGCGGCACGCTTCGTCTTCGCCGCCGTCTTGTGGTTCTATTTCCTGAACTCGGCCCGCACCAAGGTTGGTGACGGCATCCTCGGCTTCTTCACGATCACCGACAACGCCTACTACCAGATCGCCCTGCCGGCGGTCGACGCCGCCGGTGGCGACGTCTCTCGGGTCGCCTTCCTCCCTTGGGGCTTGCTGGTCTTCATGGGCACCTATGGCGAATTCATCCTGCCGCTTCTCGTCGTACTCGGCCTGTTCGCCCGCATCGCCGCGCTCGGCATGATCGCCTTCATCGGCGTCCAGACGCTGGTCGACATCACCGTCCACCAGGTCGGCCCCGAAACGATCGGCGCGCTGTTCGACCGTTTTCCGGATGCCGTGATCATGGACCAGCGGCTGCTCTGGCTCTTCCCGCTGGTCTACGTGGCGCTGAAGGGCGCCGGCGCCGTCTCGCTCGACGCACTGGCCGCACGGTTCTGGACGCGCCGTGCCATATCCCGACCGTCAGGCTACGGCCTCGCCTGATCCGCGTCCCGACAGCATCCCGAAACGACAGCATCCCGAAACGACAGCGGGCGGTCCCTTTCGGAACCGCCCGCATGGCCTTTCGGCCGTCCGACGTCGCGAGAGGCCTGACCGGTCAGTTGACGGCCTGCGCCTCGATCTGCTTCGCCTGCTTGGCGCCCCCGTTGACGATCGCCACCTTGCGGGGCTTCATCTCCTCGGGAATGTTGCGCTTCAGCGAGATGTGCAGGAGTCCGTTCTTCAGCTCGGCGCCGACGACGTCGACGTGATCCGCCAGCTGGAAGCGGCGCTCGAAGGCACGCGAGGCGATGCCACGATAGAGGAACTCCGAGGTCTCGCCCTTCTCGGCATCGGTCTTTTCGCCCTTCACCGTCAGCACGTTGCGATGAGCCTCGATCGAGATCTCGTCCTCGCCGAAGCCGGCCACCGCCATGGTGATGCGATAGGCATCCTCACCGGTGCGTTCGATGTTGTAGGGCGGATAGGTCTGGGCGCCCTCGGGCTGCGCCAGGGAATCGAGCATCGTGAACAGCCGGTCGAAACCGACGGTGGAACGATAGAGCGGGGAAAAATCAACGTGACGCATGGGTCTGTTCTCCATTGAGCAACATGGTTTGCGCTGTGGTCGCCTGAAGGAGGTCCGGTCTCGGCACCTCCGGGACGTCCAGCGATCCCGGCATCGGCGATCGCAGGAGAGATTTGGGAACCCCCGGCCGGGGTTTCAAGACCTTTCGCGTCGCGCGTCAGGTGCTCGACGACGGCATCCGCACCCGGCCCGTCGCCCCTCCTCGGCCTCGATGAACCTGCGATGAACGGCCCCTTCCGGTTCCGTTCACCTGCGCCCCGCTAGGGTTCGATCAACACAGCGACACGGGCGGCCGGCAGATGCGCCGCCCCGCGATCGGCCCGGGTGCAATGTCCCTTCCTCCCGGGTCGGCAAGAGGCCGGAGGCGATTGCATCGCTTCCGGCCTTGAACTTTCTGGTGGCAGGCCGGTTGCCGACGACGACTGCCGGCGATGCTTCGCGTTCTTTTCCTTTGCTTTTGATCGGACGGCTTTCTATCAAACCCGGCATGAACGTCCTCCAGGACATGGCGCCGTCGACGCGCCCCGGCGCCGGCATCCTCGTCGCGACGGCCGGCAATGACGTGCCGGCGCGGGCGCGCGCCGACTACCTGGTGTCGCGCAAGGGCGGCAAGCGGCTGCGCTATGCCCTGTTTCCGGCCGGCGGACGGCCGCGCCGCGGCACCGTCGTCATCCTGCAGGGCCGCAACGAGTGCATCGAGAAATATTACGAGACGATCGGCGACCTGTCGCGCCGCGGGCTCGGCGTCGCCATCATGGACTGGCGCGGCCAGGGCGGTTCCGACCGGCTGATCCGCGACCGCGAAAAGGGCTTCGTCCGCAGCTATGACGACTACGTCGCCGATCTCGACCAGTTCTTCGAGGAAATCATCCTGCCCGATTGCGTCGGCCCGTTCTACGTGCTCGGCCATTCGATGGGCGGGCTGATCGCGCTTCTGGCCGCGCCGCGCCTCGTCAACCGGGTCCGGCGGATGGTGCTTTCCACGCCGCTGCTGGCCTTCGAGCGCCAGCCCCTCTCCATGCCCGCGCTCCACAGGCTCTCCACCCTGCTCTGCGGCGTCGGCCTCGGCTCGACCTATCTCGGCGGCGGGCCGCGCGCGCGCAAACCCACGCTGTTTGCCGGCAACACCCTGACGTCGGACTATGCCCGCTTCACCCGCAACAGTGCCATCTACCTGCGCCATCCCGAACTTGCGCTCGGGGGGCCCACGGCGGCCTGGATCCGGGCATCCTGCGCGGCGGCAGCCACGGTGATGGACATCGACCACAGGGCTCGGATCCAGGTGCCGACCCTGATCTTCGCCGCGGGTGCCGACGAGGTCGTGTCGAACCGCGCCATCGAGGCCTTCGGATCGAGCCTGAAGTCCGGTTCGGTGCTGACGATCGACGGCGCCAGGCACGAACTCCTGCAGGAAGCCGATTTCTATCGCGAGCAGTTCATGGCCGCTTTCGACGCCTTCGTCCCAGGCACGGACGATTTCTGACCGCCGGCCCTTGGACCGCGACGCCCTCGCCCGCTCAGCCCCTGATCGCCGCCAGCGCCTGCGCATGCATGTCGGGCGTCGCCGCCGCGATGATGTCGCCGCCCTTCTCCGCCGGCCCGCCGTCCCAGGTGGTGACCACGCCGCCCGCCCTCTCGATCACCGGGATCAGGCCCACGATGTCGTAGGACTGGAGCCCCGCATCGACCGCGAGGTCGGCGTGGCCGGCCGCCACCATGGCAAAGCCGTAGCAGTCGGTGCCGTAGCGCGCGAGCCGCACCGCCTTCTCCAGCCGGTCGTAGCGATCCCGCAGTTCGCCCGCAAACAGGGCCGGCGTGGTCGTGAAGAGCGTCGCGTCGCCAAGGCCGGGCAACTGCCGTGTCGAAAGCCGCCGCGCCCCGCCCGGGCCCTCGTAGAAGGCGCCCTCCTCCGTCCCGAAATAGAGTTCGCCGGTGAAGGGCTGCGACATCATTCCGCAAACCGCACGGCCATCGACGGTCAGCCCCACCAGCGTCCCCCACACCGGCACGCCCGAGATGAACGCACGGGTTCCATCGATCGGGTCGATCACCCAGATGCGGTGCGAATCCTGCTTCTCGCCGCCATGCTCCTCGCCCAGGATCCCGTCGTCGGGGAATTCGGCCCTGATCAGCTCGCGGATCACGCGCTCGGCTTCGCGATCGGCCTCCGTCACCGGATCGAACCCGACCGCATATTTGTTCGCCACCGCGCCCGCCGCGCGAAAACGCGGCAGCGTCTCGCGCGCCGCGGCGGCCGCGAGGCGCCGCATGAACTCAGCCATTGCCATGTGATTGACACCCGTCCTGTTGCAAAACCGTCACACGGCCCGAATAGCCGCGCTGCGACGTTCCCGTAAAGAGCGAAACACCGGCGAAGGTGCTTGACATTTGTGCAGCGCACAATATTCTATCACTCGAACGGTTCGTTCCGTTCATGCCCTCCTTGGGCGTTTCCTCCCTAGACTCGGGCCGCGTCGTGAAAGCGATGCGGTCTTTTTTTGCCGTGTCGCAAGCGAGCCGTCGGTCCCGGGCGCCCGCCTCGCAGGCCCGCTCTCACTCTGCGGCCAGCGGCAACCGCTCCTCGCCGAAAGGCGCCAGCTTGACGATCATGGCGATGAAGCGGCCGATGTCCTCGGCCAGCGACAGGAACCCGCTCGATTTCTGATAGGTTCGCTCGTTCATGTAGAGGCCTCGGTTCACCTCGATCTGCAGCGCGTGCAGGCCTCGCGCCGGGCGCCCGTAGTGCTCGGTGATGAAACCGCCCGCATAAGGCTTGTTGTGTGCCACGGTGTAGCCGAAGGATGTCAGAAGGCCGATCGCCGTTTCCGTCATCGCGGCCGAGGCCGAGGCGCCGAACCGGTCGCCGACGATGAAGTCGGGTCGCACGCCCGAATCGCCGACGCGGATGCTGGCCGGCATCGAGTGGCAGTCGATCAGCGCCGCCACGCCGAATCGGGCCTGCGTGGTCAGCACCAGGCCGCGCAGCCGCTCGTGATAGGGCTTGTAGATGCCCTCGATGCGGTCGGTCGCCTCCTGCAGCGGGATCCGCGTCGCATAGATCTCCTGCCCTTCGCCGACGATGCGCGGGATCGTGCCCAGCCCGCCGGCCACCCGCGCCGAGCGGATGTTGGCATAAGGCGGCGTCGCCTGCAGGAACATGCGCGGGTCGAGTTCCCACGGCTCGCGGTTGACGTCGAGATAGGCCCGCGGAAAGTTCGCCGCCATCATCGGCGCCCCGTGTGTCAGCGCATGCGCGAACAGCTCGTCGACATAGCAGTCCTCCGAGCGGCGGATCGCCTCGGCGTCCAGCCGCGCCATGGCCAGGAAGCGCGGCGGATAATGCCGCCCGCTGTGCGGGGAGTTGAACACGAAGGGGGCGGTCTGTCGCACCGGCTGCCGCACCTCGAAGGGTGCGACCTGTCCAAAATCGATGTCGGCGCTCATGGGCGGCACGCCAGCCGCTGCGGGGCGATTGTCATGGCACGAAAGTGCCACCGCGCCCGCGCCCTGTCCAGTGCGGGACGGTGCCGCAACACCCCTGCCCGGCATGGGTAGACAGGCCCGAATTCACTTGATGTTTACCCCGTCTCCCTCATATATCCGACGTGGTCCGGGGTGAGCCGCGCGCCGGCGTAATGGATGATTCGGAACGGGAGACATGGCGAGAATCCTGCTTGCTGAAGACGACGACGACATGCGCCGCTTTCTCGTCAAGGCGCTCGAGCGGGCGGGCTACGACGTCAGCGATTTCGACAATGGCGCCAGCGCCTACGAGAGGCTGCGCGAGGAACCCTTCTCGCTGCTGCTGACCGACATCGTCATGCCCGAGATGGACGGGATCGAGCTGGCGCGCCGCGCCACCGAAATCGACCCCGATCTCAAGGTGATGTTCATCACCGGCTTCGCCGCGGTCGCCCTCAATCCCGATTCCAAGGCGCCCAAGGACGCCAAGGTCCTGTCCAAGCCGTTCCACCTGCGCGACCTCGTGCACGAGGTGGAGAAGATGCTGCAGGCCGCCTGACCGGCAAGCCGGAAGCAACAGCCTCTTGCGGTAGCAGCGGTTGTTGCGGCCGCGTGGCGCGAACGCGAATTCCGCTACGCTGTTCTAATCCGTGCCCGACGCGCCACCGCACCGGTCCCCGGATGGCGGCGGAAATGGCCCGAACCCCGAGCAGCGGGCCGGAGAAGTCGCCACGCGTTTCGAACCTTTCGCCAATGCCCGGGATTCAGTTCGGGCGGTTCGCGCGGAAACGAAAAAGACGTTGCTTTTGCCATTGACGGCCTCGCGGTTTGTGTGGTGTATGCGCGTCGCTGATGGGCGTGTAGCTCAGCGGGAGAGCACTACGTTGACATCGTAGGGGTCACAGGTTCAATCCCTGTCACGCCCACCATCAGTTCCCGACCTTGCGAGTGGCGCCGTTGCCTTCGCGCCCTCCAAAAGATCCTCACATCCACGAGCTACGCGGACCGCTGCGTTCGCGCGACAGGGAACAGAGATACGATCGGGCCGCCGGCAAACCCGCGCTCCCGTCGCCGGCTCGAATCCAGCGTCTGCAACCATCGCGATTTTTTTTATCCACGCCCCCTCGCCCGCCTCCATACTCTCGGTCAGCGGAAAGGAGGCGGTGATGAACTGGGAGACGGCGATCATGCGACAGTACACGGCGCTGAAGCGCATCGTGGACATGTACGCCATGACGTTCGACAACGGCCCGGATCAGGTCGCCGCCGCCGCCGAATTGGCCATCGATCGCCCGACACTGGCGCGTTTTCGCCACCGCGCCCTGCTCGCTCTCGTTCGGCCGGCCGAAGCCGCCGCACGGCGGTTGATCATCGCGCTGGCGCTGATGACCCCGGCCGCGCCGGATGCCGCCGGCCCGAAGGGGACCCAGCCGGAAAAGCCGGAGGCTCCTGCCTGCCCGCCCAAGCCCTGCCGGCCCAGGCGCGGCCCGACCATCGTGCGCGACGGCGCAGGCACCGGGATCGTGCTGGCAGATCCCGATTCCATGCATCGCGACGCTTTTCGACTGGTCCCCGCTCACCTGGCCCCCTGCACCATCGTCGCGGTTTTTCCTGCGCCGGTTGCCAGGCCGCCAGCGTGCGGGCGCCGTCGGCGAGTTCCAGTCCCGTGGCAAGGTCGAGCGTGAAGT
>NZ_RWKW01000007.1 GCF_003970795.1 Aquibium carbonis
CGCTTGGGCTGCCCCGTGGGGCCTGCCGGGCATCTCCCGCTTCGGCATCATGCACACCGACGTCGGCGGCGAGTATGCCTACCAGCAGCGCCAGCAGATCGGCTACACCTTCTCGGGCGGCAACGGCCTGTTCGGCTCGATCGTCCTCGAAGACGACGTGCTCGGCGGTGAAGGTTACATGCCCGACGTGGTCGGCGTGCTTGGCATCAGCCAGGGCTGGGGCGGCGTCTGGGGCAAGGTTGCCTACGACGAGTCCGAAGAGGCGTTCAACGCCATGATCGGCATGCAGTACAACATCCCGAACATGGCTGGTTCCAACCTCCGCGCCGGCGTGTTCTACGCTTCCGATCCGAACGCCTATGCCCTGAGCATGCCGGTTTCCGGCGCCCTCGGTGCAAACTTCGTCGAGTGGTCGGTCGCTGCTTCGTACAACCACAAGTTCAACGCTCAGTGGAGCGCGACGGTTGGCGCCCAGTACTTCGAAGACTTCGCTGGCGACAATGCCTGGATGATTCAGGCCGCTGCGGTCTGGGCTCCGGTCACCAACTTCGAAGTCCGTCTCGAGGGCAGCTACGCTCAGGAAGACGACGTGCTCTTCGGCGAAGACGCCGACACCTGGAACGGCTTCCTCCGCTTCACGCGCTACTTCTAAGCGCCTGATCATCTAGAACCCGGGTCCGCAATTGTTTCAATTGCGGGCCCGGTGCATTTGTAACAGGTGTGTTCTTTAGCTGGTCCAAGCGACCTCTTGGCGACATCGGCGAGGCCCGTGTCAGCTTCTGGATCACCAAATCCGGCCGCAGCCGTTCGATCCCCCTCACCCAGCGCGCCGTGGCCGTGGTCGCCGCACAGGCCGGCCGTCGCGGCGGTCCCTTCTCCGGCATCGTGCAGGATCGGCCTCGGGACCGACGAGGACGTGGTGCCGCACGTGCTGCGCCATACCTGCGCCTCGCGCCTCGTGCAGGGCGGCATCGACATCCGCCGCGTCCAGACCTGGCTCGGCCACCAGACCCTGACGATGACCATGCGCTACGCCCATCTCGCCACCAACGATCTGGACGTGTGCGTGCCGATCCTCGAGCGGCGCTGAGGTTTCGACCCTCCCCCGAGCCGCCGGCCGCCCCGTCATCGGGCGGTGCCGACCGGACCAACGACCGGCCCTCGCTTCGGCATGCGCTCGGGCATGAAGCGGACGAACACCCGGCCGCGCGAAGATCGCCCCTGCCCGGCTGACGATTTTGCCTGCAGCGCGGCCCTCATTTCTGGTAATGCAATCCTTGGGCGTGTTCCGCATCTGGCGGGAACGTCCCCTTGCGATCGACCGCAGGGCATCCGTCACATCCTTCCGGCGCCACCAGGACACGCACGATGCACCGCTCCCCCCTTTTCCGCAGCGCCCTCGTCGGCCTTGCTGCCCTGCTTTCCGTCACCGCCGCCCTCGCCCAGACGGCCCCGGTGCCGGCGCCGCGCCCGGAGGTTCCGGCCGATCCGGCGGTCACGACGGCCACCTTCGGCGACTGGCTGCTGCGCTGCGTGCGCCAGCCGGCGCCCGCCGGCGAGGCCGGCCAGAAGAGCGACCGTCTCACCGCCCAGACCTGCGAGGTGGTCCAGACCATCAAGGTGCAGGGACAGGCGCAGCCGATCGCACAGCTGGCCATCGGCCGGCTGCCCGACAGCGAGCAGCTGATCATGACCGCCGTGCTGCCGGTCAACATCTCGCTGCCCGGCCAGGTCGGGGTTATCGTCGATCCCAAGGCGCCGGCGGACGGCGCGATCATCCTGGAGTGGCGGCGCTGCGCCGGCGGCTCCTGCTTCGCCGACACCCGCCCCGACGACGGCAGCCTGCGGCCGCTGCGCGCTGGCGAGGCCGGGCAGATCCGCTTTGCCGATGCCGGCGGCCGCATCATTTCGGTGCCGGTGTCCTGGCGCGGCCTCGACCAGGCGCTCGCCGCGCTGGAAAAGCAGTCCTGACCGCAACGGCCGACGGGCGGGAGAGCGGCCGGGCGCGGCCTTCGCGACCTTAAAGCGTGTCTCGTCCGATCCGCCGGACCGGCGGGACACCGTCAGGTGCCGCAGAAGGTCTTCGTCACCCGCTCGTGCGGCTGCGGCGGCAAGGCATGGGCGGCCCGATCCGGCTGGTCGTCGAAGGGGTTTTGCAGCACCTCGACCAGCGTTTCGAAGGGTGCGAAGTCGTCCCGGTCCTCGGCGGCGCGGATCGCCTCCTCGACGCGGTGGTTGCGCGGGATGTAGGCCGGGTTGGCGAGGCGCATGGACTCGCGCCGCTCCGCATCCCGTCCCGATTCGCGCGACAGCCGGTCGCGCCATTTGACCGACCAGGCATCGAAGGCGGCGGGCTCGGCAAACAGCGCGCGCACTGGCCCCTCGCCCAGCGGCGCGTCCAGCTCGGCGATCAGGCCCCGGAAGGTGAGCGTGAAATCGGGAGAATGCGCGGCCATCAGAGCAAACAGGTCGCTGGCCAGCTGCACGTCGTGGTCTTCGGACGTCAACAGGCCGAGCTTGGCGCGCAGTCCGCCGTGGAAGACGGGCTCGTAGCGGGCCTGGAAGCCGCGCAGCGCCGTTTCGGCCAGGGCGATCGCCTCGGTCTGGTCGTCGGCAATGAGCGGCAGCAGCGTCTCGGCCAGCCGGGCGAGGTTCCAGACCGCGACATGGGGCTGGTTGGAATAGGCATAGCGGCCCGCGCGGTCGATCGAGGAAAACACCTTGTCGGCCTCGAAGTCGTCCATGAAGGCGCAAGGGCCGTAGTCGATCGTTTCGCCCGACACGGTCATGTTGTCGGTGTTCATCACCCCGTGGATGAAGCCGACCAGCATCCAGGAGGCGACCAGCCTGGCCTGGGCGGCGATCACGGCGTCGAGCAACGCCAGGTAACGCCCCTCGCCGGACCCGATGTCGGGATAGTGGCGGGCGATCACATGGTCGGCCAGCGCGCGCACGCCGTCGGTGTCGCCGCGGGCGGCGAAATACTGGAAGGTGCCGACGCGGATGTGGCTGGCGGCGACGCGCGTCAGGATGGCGCCGGGCAGAGGCCAGTCGCGATAGACCTTCTCGCCCGTCGTCACCACGGCCAGGCTGCGGGTGGTGGGTATGCGAAGCGCGGCCATCGCCTCGCTGACGATGTACTCGCGCAGCACCGGCCCGAGCGCCGCCCGGCCATCGCCGCCGCGCGAGAAGGGCGTCGGCCCCGAGCCCTTCAGCTGGATGTCGCGGCGCCGGCCACGGCCATCGACGACCTCGCCGAGAAGCATCGCGCGGCCGTCGCCGAGCTGCGGCACGAAATTTCCGAACTGGTGGCCGGCATAGGCCTGGGCGATCGGCTGGGGTCCGTTCGGCGCGCGGCTGCCGGCGAGCATTTGCACCGCCTCGGGCGTCTTCAGCGCGTCCGGATCGAGGCCCATGTCGCGCGCAAGGGCTTCGTTGAGCTTCACGAGACGCGGCTCCAGCACCGGCGACAGGCCCGGCCGGGCATGAAAGCGGGCCGGCAACTCCGCGTAGCTCATCCCGAAGCGGGGGAGCGACGTCGACCCGGCCGGGTTCGAGGCGTCGGCGAGGGTGGCGTCGTGCGAGTCGTGCTGAGCATCGGTCATGACCGACATATAGGTCGGTCAGGGGCCCGGCGCATCCTTCGTCTGGACACATCCTCGCCGCCGCGCCTCCGGCGTATAGCCCTAATTCTTCGATAACGAGCGGCCGGTAGAATGGCCGGAACGATGGCAGCGGCCATGCGTTCGATAGCGTCCCTGGAGTGACCTGCATGCAAAACGTTCTGGAAAGTGGCTGGTTCGATGCCCCGGTGAAGGTGATGGATGCCGCCGCGGCTCGAGCCTACGACGTGACCAACACCCGCCAGGCGGCGGAGATCCTGCTTCACCGCTGGCCGAACGAATGGAGCGGGAGCCACCGCGCCGCTCGCCTGGCATGCCTGGCCGTTCTCAAGGGCTTCAAGCCGCCCGTGCTGGCCCGCCGCGCTTTCGCGGAGGCGGCACGCGAGGCGGACATCCTCGCAGAAGGCACAGCCTTGCCGGAGATCATCGACATGAAGAAGGACGTCACCAAGGTCCCGACAGAGGACAAGCCGTTCGAAAGGGCCGTCACGGTCTCGGACTCGGTCGGAAAGATCGAAATCGTGTCGGTGCGCGACGCACGCGACTATCTACAGAATGTGACCTGGCCGAACGGCGCCAGCCAGGAAGACGCGCTGAATGCCGTGCAGGCCGCGCTCGACGGCACGGTTCCGGCGTCGGATGCCTGCGCCCGCTTCGTCGATGCGGCCCGCCAGGCCGGGGTGCTGGTTTCCGACTGAGGGCTGGAACCTTTCCCAGCCTCGGCAGTTATGTCGATGGCGACGGCATCGACAACGCCCCCCCGCTTCGATCCGCCGCCGACTTCGACCTGAACGCCGACCCTCTCCCCCCGGAGGGTCGGCGTCTTTCGTTGCGGGCGCGGCAGCACACGCCCGTCGCCGGCCCGTGCTACTGGGCGACGAAGCCGCCGTCGACGGGCATGTTGATGCCGGTGACGAAGGAGGCGGCCGGCGAGCACAGCCAGACGATCGCCTCGGCGATTTCGTCGGGCTTGCCGATGCGGCCGATCGGATGCATCGGGTCCATCATCTGCGCCGACGACCGGGTGCCGCCCGTCGCCTGGTCGGCGAGCGAATCGAGCATGCGCGTGTCGACCCCGCCGGGGCAGATCGAATTCACCCGGATTCCGGCCTTGCCGTATTCGAGCGCCGCGTTCTTGGTCATGCCGTTGATGGCGTGCTTGGAGGCGACATAGGGCGACAGACCGGGAAAGCCGATCAGGCCCGCCACCGAGGCGATGTTGACGATGGAGCCGCCGCCGGTCTTCAGCATGGCGGCGATCTCGGCCTTCATGCACAGGAAGGTGCCGCGCGCGTTGACGGCCATGATGCGATCGAAATTGTCGATCGGCTGGTCGACCAGCGGCGCGATCCGACCTTCGATGCCGGCATTGTTGCAGGCGCAGTCGATCCGGCCGTAGGTGTCGATCGCCTTCGCCACCAGAGCCTCGACATCGTCGGCGAGCGCCACGTCGGCCCGGACGAAGATCGCCTCGCCGCCAGCGGCGCGGATCATCGCCGCGGTCTCTTCGCCGGCCTCGACGACGATGTCGGACACGACGACCTTCGCGCCGGCCTCGGCCATCTTCAAGGCGGTGGCGCGGCCGATGCCGGCGCTGGCGCCGGTGATCAGCGCGGTTTTTCCGGACAGGATGCCCATGGACAGTCTCCTCATGGTTGCAGGAAGATCGGTTGCGATTGGTCACCGCCACCCTCGGCCATGCGCGCACCATCCGCCTTGATCCGGCTCAATCGAGCCGACAAACCTGGGCACCGTGCCGGCTTGACCCGGGTCAAGGCGGAACGTGGCCGCGCGGCCCAAGGTTGTGCGGGCACGAAAGCCGGGAGACCGCGCGGACCGAGGCGGAGAACAGGATGTACAAGGACAGAGCCGAAGCCGGCCGCCTGCTCGCGGCCCGGATCGCCGAGCTGGGGCTGCACGATCCCGTCGTGCTTGCGCTGCCGAGGGGCGGCGTGCCGGTGGCGGACCCGATCGCCGCAGCGCTCGACGCGCCGCTCGACCTGGTGGTGGTGCGCAAGGTGGGTGCGCCCGGCAATCCGGAACTGGCGGTGGCGGCGATCGTGGACGGAAACCCGCCCGACGTCGTGCTCAACCGCGAGATGGTGGAGGCCTACGACCTGTCGGAAGAAGACGTCGACGAACGGGTGAAGCGGGAGCGGCCGGAGCTCGAACGCCGCGCATCGGCCTATCGCGGCCGCCGCAAGGCGCTGTCGGTGACCGGCAAGACCGCGATCCTGGTCGACGACGGCGCTGCCACCGGCACGACGATGAAGGTGGCGATCCGGGCGATGCGGCGGCGGTCGCCGCACGCGGTGGTTGTGGCGCTGCCGGTGGCGCCGCCCGAGACGGTCAAGGAGTTGCGGCTGGAGGCGGACCTGGTGATCTGCCTGACGGAGCCGGCGCAGTTTCGGGCGCTCAGCCTGCACTACCGCGATTTTCACCAGTTGACCGACGAAGAGGTGACGCAGGCTCTGCACGCGGCGGCGCGGCGGCGCAGGTCCGTGCTCAAGGGCTGGAAGAAGGGGCAGCCGAAGCCGGACTGAGGGTGGCCGGCCCGCTCGGCCCGGCCGATTTGATGCGCGTCAAGGCATCGCCCCCGCGATCACCCTAGAGGGGTGTCATGGCGAGCCCTCGACCTCAGATTGACCGACCGATCTTTTCGGCGCGCGGCCTGACCAAGGTCTATCGCACCGGGGAGGTCGAGGTCTATGCGCTGCGCGGCGTCGACCTCGACCTCGCGGAGGGCGAGATCGCCGTGCTTCTGGGGCCATCGGGAAGCGGCAAGTCGACGTTGCTGAACATCATGGGCGGGCTCGACACGCCGAGTTCCGGCACGATGCATTTTCGCGACGAGGAGCTGACCCGCTTTTCGGAGCGCCAGCTGACGGCCTACCGGCGCGACCATGTCGGCTTCATCTTCCAGTTCTACAACCTGATTCCCAGCCTGACGGCCTGGGAGAACGTGGCCCTGGTGACCGAGATTTCCGCCCATCCGATGAAGCCGGAGGAGGCGCTGGAAATGGTGGGGCTGAAGGACCGCATCCACCACTTCCCCGCCCAGCTTTCCGGCGGCGAACAGCAGCGCGTGGCGATCGCCCGCGCCATCGCCAAGCGACCCGAGGTGATGCTCTGCGACGAGCCGACCGGCGCGCTCGATTCCAAGACCGGCATCCTCGTGCTCGAGGCGCTATCGCGCATCAACGAGGAACTGAACACGACGATGGCGATCATCACCCACAATGCCGGCATCCAGCAGATCGCCCATCGGGTCTTTTCCTTCCGGGACGGACGCATAGCCGAGGCGACGGTCAACGAGACCCGCGCCAAGCCGTCGACGGTGACGTGGTGACCGCGCTGTCGGTGCTCGACCGCAAGCTCGCGCGCGATCTGGCGCGGCTGTGGGCGCAGGTGCTGGCGATCGCGCTGGTGATGGCCTGCGGCGTGATGACCATCGTCATCGCCGTCGGCGCCTACCGCTCGCTCGACGAAACGCGGGCCGCCTTCTACGAGCGCTATCGCTTTGCCAGCGTGTTTTCCGGGCTGACGCGCGCACCCTTGCACCTGCGCGAGGACCTTGCTGCTATTCCCGGCGTGAGCGGCGTGGACCTGCGCATCGTCAAGGCGGCGCTGCTGGACCTGCCCGGCATGGCGGAGCCGGCGACCGGCATCGCCATTTCCATTCCCGACCGCGGCGAACCGGCGGTCAACCGGCTGTACCTGCGCTCGGGGCGCCTGCCCGAGGCAGACCGGACCGGCGAAGTGGCGGTGACCGAGCCCTTCGCCAAGGCGCACCGGATGACGCCCGGCTCGACCTTCTCGGCGATCCTCAACGGCCGCAAGCGGCTGCTGACGGTGACGGGCATCGTGCTGTCGCCGGAGTACATCTACGCCATCGGCCCGGGCGACATGGTACCCGACCAGCGCCGCTTCGGCGTTTTCTACATGCCACGCACGACGCTGGCCGGCATCTACGACATGAACGGCGCCTTCAACGACCTGGTTGCGCGCACCCAGCGCGGCGCCGACCTGAACGTCGTCTCCGACCGGATCGACGCGATCCTGAAACCCTATGGCGGCACCGGCACGCACGACCGGGAAGACCAGATTTCGCATGCCTTTCTCGACAACGAGCTGATGCAGCTGCGGGCGATGGCCGTGGTGATCCCGCCGATCTTCCTGTTCGTGTCGGCCTTCCTGGTGAACATGATCCTGACGCGGCTGATCGCGCTGGAGCGCGAACAGGTCGGGCTGATGAAGGCGATCGGCTATTCCTCGCTCGACGTCGCCTGGCACTATGCCAAGCTGACGCTGCTGATCGCGATCATCGGCATCATCATCGGCTCGCTGGCCGGCAACTGGCTCGGACGCGGGATGACGCGCCTCTATGCCACCTTCTTTTCCTTTCCGTTCCTGATCTTCCGCCAGAGCCTGGACCTCTATGTCATCGCGGCGGGGGTGAGCGCGGCGGCAGCGCTGGCGGGCGCCGGCCGGGCGATCTGGAGCGTCGTGCGCCTGCCGCCGGCAGTGGCCATGCGCCCGCCGGCGCCGACGCAGTATCGTTCGCTGTTTGCCGGATCGGCCGGGCTGGCGACGGTCTTCTCGCAACTGACGATCATGGCGCTACGCCACCTGATCCGCTGGCCGGTGCGCATGCTGATGACGACGCTGGGCACGTCGATGGCGGTGGCGCTGCTGGTGACGGCGCTGTTTTCCTTCGATTCCATCGATTTCATGATCGACACCGTGTTCTTCCGGACGGAGCGGCAGGACGCCACGATCAGCTTCGGGCTGGAGCGCTCGCCGCGGGCGCTCCAGGCGGTGGCGGCGATGCCCGGCGTGATTCGGGCCGAGGGCTTTCGCGCCGCGCCCGTCGTGCTCCGCAAGGGGCACCGCGAGCGCCGCCTGGCGATCCAGGGCGTGATGCCCTCCCCCGACCTCGCCCGCGTGCTCGACGAGGATCTGTTGCCGGTCGAGCCGCCCGCGACCGGGCTGATGGTGTCGGAGCGGGTGGCGCGGCTGCTGCATCTGTCGATCGGCGACCGGGTAGAGATCGAACTCCTGGAAAAGGGGCACCGGATCGTCGAGGCGCCGGTGACCAGCATCGTGCAGAGCTATGTGGGACTTGCCGTCTACATGCGCCTCGACGCGCTGGACCGGCTGGTGGGCGACGGACCCCGGCTGTCGGGCGTGCGGGTCTCGATCGACCGGGCGAAGCTCGATGATCTCTATGCCGCCGTCAAGGAAACGCCCGCCGTCGCCTCGATCGCGCTGCAAGGCGTCTCGCGCGGCCGGTTCCGCGAGACGATCGGCGAGAACATCACCATCATGACGACCGTCTACACGCTGCTGGCCGTCATCATCACCTTCGGCGTGGTCTACAACTCGGCCCGCATCCAGCTTTCGGAGCGGGCGCGGGAACTGGCCAGCCTGCGGGTGATGGGCTTCACGCGGGGCGAGGTGTCGAGCGTGCTCCTGATCGAGCTCGGCGTGATCGTGCTTCTGGCGCAGCCGCTGGGTTGGGCGCTCGGCTATGGCTTCTCATGGGCCGTGGTGCGCGGCTTCGAAAGCGACCTGTTTCGCATTCCGCTGGTGGTCGAGCGCGCGACTTTCGCGATCTCCAGCCTCGTGGTGCTCGCGGTCGCGGTCGTTTCGGCGCTGATCGTGCGCCGGCGCATCGACCGGCTGGACCTCGTCCGGGTTCTCAAGACAAGGGAGTAGGGCATGAATGCCGTGTGGATGAAGAGGCTCGGCTACGCGCTGGCGGTCGCCGCGATCGCCGCCGTCTTTGCCTGGGCGCTGCGCGAGCCGCCGGCGCTCGTCGACGTCGCGACCGTCGCCGAGGGACCGATGCGGGTGACGATCCGCGAGGAAGGCCGCACCCGCGTTCGCGATATCTACACCGTCTCGGCGCCCATTGCCGGGCATCTGTCGCGCACGGTTCTCGAGGAAGGCGACGCGGTGGTGGCGGGCGAGACGATCGTGGCCGCGATCCACCCGCTCGATCCGCCGCTGATCGACCGGCGCACGGAAGCGGAACTGCAGGCCGCGCGCGATGCGGCACAGTCGGGCGTGGGCATCGCCGAAAGCGAGCTGCAGCGCGTCGAGACGGGACTGCAGCTCGCCGAGGACGAACTGGCGCGGGCGATAAGGCTGTTCGGGCCGGGCGTGATCTCGGAGAGCGCGCTGCAGAGAGCGCAGAACCAGGTGGACCTGAACAAGGCGGCCGTGGAGGCCGCCCGCGCCACCGTCGCCTTCCGGCGCGCCGAACTGGCGAGCGCGGAGGCCCGCCTGCTGATGCCCTCGCCCCGAGGCGAAGGAGAGGACAGCTGCTGCGTCAGCCTGATGGCGCCGATCGATGGTTCCGTGCTGGCCGTCCACGCGCAGAGCGCGCAGGCCGTGACGCCGGGAACCCGCATCGCCGACGTGGGCGACACGTCACGGCTCGAAGTGGTGGTCGACCTGCTTTCCTCCGATGCGGTGCGCATCACCCCCGGGACCGAAGCGGCGATCACCGGCTGGGGCGGCGACGCGGCCCTTCCGGCGGTGGTCCGGCGCGTCGACCCGGCCGCCTTCACCAAGGTCTCCGCGCTGGGCATCGAGGAACAGCGCGTCAACGCGGTGCTGGATCTCGAGGCCGGCGACCCGCGGCTCGGCCATGGCTACCGGATCTTTGCCGAGATGACGGTCTGGAACTGCGATCTCTGCCTCACCGTGCCGGTTCCGGCGCTGTTTCGCAGCGGCGGCGACTGGAACGTCTTCGTGCTCGAAAATGATCGACTGCGGCAGGCGCCGGTCGGGATCGGACGCATGAACGACGAGGTTGCGCAGGTGCTGAGCGGGCTTGCGGCGGGCGACAGGATCGTGCTGCATCCGGGCGATACGCTGGCCGACGGCGGCAGCGCGCAGCCTCGAAACTGAGGCCAGCCGCAGGCCGGTCGCTCTCACTTGCCGGGGCGCCCCGACTTTCTGAGGCCGATGGAGCGCATGAATTCCATCGATTTCTTATATTAGTGGAATTATTTCGAGTTTTGGCGCTGTCGTTGCATTTTTGCAACGCACCCCGCAAATGTGGCGGGCGACCATCATTTAGAAACTCGATTTTTATTGATTAGCGTTCGGGCCGGGAGCACCACAACCGGGAGAGCGGGTTGCCGCCGCATTCGGGCAGCCGACGGGACAAGGGGCGGCCCGCTTTCGAAACACGAACCAGGAAACACACAGATGAACCTGAAACTTGCCCTCGGGTCGGTCGCCGCCCTGATGACCGTCAACACAGCCTATGCGGCGGACGCGATCGTGATCGCCGAGCCCGAGCCGGTGGAATATGTGCGCGTCTGCGACGCGTTCGGCGCCGGCTTCTTCTACATCCCCGGGACCGAGACCTGCCTGCGCTTCGACGGCTACGTCCGCATGCAGATCGGCGCACGGGGCGGCAGCGACTATGACCTCGGCAACTACGAAGGCGACTATGCCGAAGGCTGGCGCTTCACCACGCGCGCCCGCCTGAACGTCGACACGCGTTCGGAGACCGAACTCGGTACGCTGCGCGGCTTCATCCGCATCCAGGCCGACGCGACCAGCAACGCCGATGCCGCCTACGGCATGGATCAGGCGATGGTGCAGCTGGGCGGCTTCTACGTCGGCTACACCGACTCGGCCTTCGCTGCCCCGTGGGGCCTGCCGGGCATTTCGCGCTTCGGCATCCTGCACACCGATGACGGTGGCCAGTACGCCTCGCAGCAGCGCCAGCAGATCGGCTATGCCTTCAACGGCGGCAACGGCCTCTTCGGCTCTCTGACGCTCGAAGACGACGTGCTCGGCGGCGAAGGCTACATGCCCGACGTCGTCGGCGTCATCGGCGTCTCCCAGGGTTGGGGCGGCGCCTGGGCCAAGGTCGGCTACGACGAATCGGCCGAGGAGTTCGGCCTCGTCGGCGGCGCGCAGTACAACATTCCGTCGCTGCCGGGCTCGTCGATCCGCCTCGGCGTGTTCTACGCCTCGGGCGTGAACATGTACGCGCTGGACATGCCGGTCAGCGGCGGCGGTTCCAGCGACCAGGGCACGGTGGAGTGGTCGGTGGCCGCTTCCTACCTGCACAAGCTGAACGCCCAGTGGAGCGCGACCGTCGGCGGCCAGTACTTCGAGGAGTTCAGCGGCGACAACGCCTACCTGCTGCAGGCAGCCGTGATCTGGGTGCCGGTGACCAACTTCGAAGTCCGCCTGGAAGGCATGTACGCCAACGAGGAAAACCTCCTCAACGGCGAGGACGACGACACCTGGTCGGGCCTCCTGCGCTTCACGCGCTATTTCTGATCAAGCCTGACCTCCCAAGGCTGGGGCCCGCGACATCCGTGTCGCGGGCCTTTTCGTTTGCGCCACGACCCGCCTCGAGCCGTGCCGGGTACAACCTGATTCGGCCTTGCGGCGCGAATCAGCCTGGGTCGACGATTCCACCCAGGATTGGCCCTGCCCAGCGAATGGGCGATTGCTCTTTCGCATTGCAGCATCGCCCGCGGCCGAACGGAGGGCGGCCCGCTTTTCGTCACATTCTTGCAACATTCGGCCACATTCGATGTTGCACCGCACCGATCGCCTCGAATTGCGATTGCCCCGCTAATCCGACTAAGCGATCTTCAACCCGAAGGCGACGATCGAGACGGGTTCACGGGGCAGCGTGCAGTTCGCGCAAACGGGAACGGCGGACCGGCTTTCGGATGATTCAGCGGTTTGGGACACGCGACATGAAGATCAAGAATTTCCTCCTTGGAACGGCTGCGGCTCTGGTGAGCAGCAGCGCCTATGCGGCCGATGCGATCGTGATCGCCGAGCCGGAGCCGGTCGAGTACGTGCGCGTCTGCGACATGTACGGCGCGGGCTTCTTCTACATTCCCGGCACCGAGACCTGCCTGAAGTTCTCGGGTGAGATCTTCTTCCAGGTCGGCACCGAAGGCTACCGGAACGAGGGCGACAGCCCGGACTACCTGACCTACGCCTCCAACCCCGGTTCGGGCGGCTGGCTGCCGACGACCCGCGCCCGCCTGCAGGTCGATGCCCGTTCGAGCACCGAATGGGGCACGCTGCGCGCCATGATGCGCGTGCAGGCCGATGGCGGCGACAACACGGATGCCGGCTACGTGATGGACAACGCGATCGTCCAGCTCGGCGGCCTGCGCGTCGGCTACACCGAGACGGTGTTCAACGACTCGATCGGCGCCGGCGTGGCGTCCTACGGCTCGCATTCCTGGGGCTCGATGAGCTACGGCTACCGCAAGGTGCAGGGCATCTCCTACAGCTACGGTTCCGACCAGGCCTTCGCCGCGACGATCGCGCTCGAGAACGACGATCTCGAAGGCGACGGCTACATGCCCGACGTCGTGCTCGCGGCCAGCTACAACCAGAGCTGGGGCGCCGTGTGGGGCAAGGTCGGCTATGACGAGAGCATGGACGGCTTCGGCGCCACGCTCGGCCTGCACTACAACATTCCGGGCTTCGAAGGCTCGTCGTTCCGCCTGATCGGCTACTACGCCGACAGCGACAACGTCTTCGGCGTGGGAAGCCCGAGCGGCAACTCCGAGTACTCGGTGCTGGCCTCCTACTACCACCAGTTCACCGAGAAGTTCGGCGCGTCGGTCGGCTTCCAGTACTTCAACGACTTCTACCTGACGGGAACCGACATCAGCACCGGCATCGATGGCTACAGCGCCGAGCTGAACCTGGTCTACACGCCTGTCGAGAACCTCGAGATCCGCTCCGAGATCTACTACGACAAGGTCGACGACCTGGACGGAACACCTTCGGGCTTCCTGCGCCTGACGCGCTTCTTCTGATCCGCTCTTCCTGAGGCGGGGGCCTTTGAAACCCGGCGGGCAACCGCCGGGTTTTTCGTTGCGCGGGAGGGCGAGGCGCACCTATGGATGGACACGACGCCATCCGGAGCCGAGTTCGCATGTCCGACGCCTTTTCCCGCAGCGACGTTCGCCTCGCCAACTGGCGAACCCATCCGTTCAATCGCTGGACGTTCCAGAACGTGCGCGAAATCGTGCCGACCGTCGAAATCGCGGCCGCGCGCGGCGAGACGGAGGCATCGCCGGGCGCCGGCCCGCTTCCCGGCCTCGACCTCTCCTTGCCGGACGGCAGCCGGATCGCCGCGCTCGACCACCTGGCGCAATCGCATGGCGACGCCTTCGTGGCGATGAAGGACGGCCGGCTGGTCGCCGAATGGCATGCGCCGCACGCCGACCCCGACGCGCCGCACCTGATCTTTTCGGTGTCCAAGTCGGTGACCGGGCTTCTGGCCGGGATTGCCGCGGCCGACGGCGCGCTCGACCCCGATGCGCCGATCACGACCTATCTGGACGTGCCGCCGGGCGGCGCCTATCACGACGCCACGGTGCGACATCTCCTCGACATGACCGTCAGCCTTTCGTTCGAGGAAAACTATCTCGACCGGCAGAGCGACTTCGACCGCTATCGCCGCGCCATGCTGTGGAACCCCGAGCACGAGGCCGGACAGGACGAAACGCTGGAAGAGGTGCTGGTGTCGTTGCCCAGGGCCGCGCATCCGCACGGCACGCGCTTCCACTATGCCTCGCCGAACACGGATCTGCTCGGCCTGGTGATCGAACGGGCGACCGGCACGCGCTTTCACGCTTATCTGCGGGATCGTCTCTGGCGGCATCTCGGCGGGCGCGGGGCCGCGAACGTGACGGTGGACCGCGCCGGCACCGCACGCGCGGCCGGCGGCATCTCGGTGACGGCACGGGACCTGGCCCGCCTCGGCCAGATGATGCTCGATGGCGGCGCGGCCGGCGGCCGGCAGGTGGTGCCCGCCGACTGGGTCGAGGACATCCGCACCAAGGGCGACCGCCAGGCATGGGTTGCGGGCGACTTTGCCGGCCTGTTCGGCAAGGGCCGCTACCGGTCCTGCTGGTACGACACGGGCGACGACCATGGCAGCCTGGCGGCGATCGGCATCCACGAGCAGTGGATCTGGATCGACCCGACGCGCCGCGTGGTGCTGGTCAAGCTGTCGTCGCGGCCGGAACCCAGCCACGAACCGTCCACGCTGCGGGAAAAATCGGTCCTGCGCCAGATCGCGCGGCTGATCTGACGATGCCTTGACGGGCGTCCGCTACTCGGCCGCCCTGGCGTGTTCGACGTCCTGCTGCGTCAGCGTGATCACGGTGTGGAAGCGCGTGCCGCCCTCGAAGGAATAGACCGGTTCGCTGCCGTCCAGCTGGATCAGCAATGCCCTGACCAAGCGGCCCCCAAGACCGCTCGTGGCCAGCATGGGGTCGAAGCCGACACCGTCGTCGCCGATCGTGAGGTCGGCCTGGTCGGTCCCCCTGGCCTTGAAGGCGATGCGGATCTTGCCCGCGCGCCCTTCGGGAAAGGCATATTTCAGCGCATTGGTGACGACCTCGTTGACGACGAGCGCCAGCGGCGTGGCCTGGTCGTGATGCAGCACCACGGGGTCGATGTCATAGTCGATCTCGACGGGCTGGGCAAAGGCGTCGCTGAGGGGCGTCACGATCGCCGGGATCAAGGTGTCGGCGTTCACTTCCGCGAACTGGTCGAGCCTGTACAGGTGCTCGTGAACGGCGGTCATCGCCGTGATGCGGCCTTGCAGGTCGGCCTTGAGCTGGTGCGGCAGGCCGTGCAGCCGGACGAGCGACATGATCGACTGGAGATTGTTCTTCACGCGGTGATGCGTGTCGCGCACCAGCATGCGGTTGAGCTCGAGCGTTTCCATCAGCCGCTGCTGGCGATCCCGATCGCGGCGCAGGAGGCGCAGGATGAAGAAGGTCGCGAAGAGCAGTCCGAGCGCTGTCGGCACGGCGAAGGCCAGGGTGATGGTCGTGTTGCGCCGGAACTGCGCGAAGGCGGTCTCGGTCGACACGCTCGCCAAGGCCACCAGCGGCGTCCCCATGATGCGGCGATATCCGACGACGCGCGCGACGCCGTCTGCCGGGGATATCGCCGGATAGGTGCCCTCGTCGCTTTCCACGAGGTGCTGCGTGAACAGTTCGTAGTTCGAGAGGTCGAGCGGGCCGTCGGCCAGCGGGTAGCGCGCCACGAGCTGGCCGTCCTCGCGCAAAACGCTCACCGTGGAATTGGCATCGAACGAGAGCGAGCGCCAGATGGCGCGAAACAGCTCTACCTCGAATGACAGGATCGCCACGCCCTGGAAGGCACCGCCACGCTCCAGCCGGCGGCTGAACACGAAGATCTGCCTGCCGTCCAGACGGCTGACCAGCAACGGCGAGACGTGGAAGCTGGCGCCCGCGGCCGGAGCCGCAAAATATTCGCGGTCGCGGATGTCGATCGGCTGGACGCCGGCATCGGTGGAGAACAGGGTCGAGCCGTCGGCCGCCACGACATAGGCCTTGACGTTGCCGGGCAGTCGATCCACCGCGCCGCGGATCCGCTCGGCCACGCTTCCCGACCCTTCGGAGATGTCGAGACCCAGGGCATCGTCGATCCGCCCGAGGGCCTGGCGCGACAGTTCGGTGATCCAGCCGACATTGGTGGCGACCACCTGCGACGCGGCGACGGCACGCGCCTCGGCCGACAGCTGCGCAGCCTCGCGTTCGCGCAACAGCGAAACCGTCAGCACGACCACGAACAGGGCGAACATCAGCACGATCAACGTGGTCGCGGCCCGCAGCGTTCGCGAACCCGTCGGGGCGCGAGCCCCGTTCACCTCAGCCAAGCCTACCTCCGTCCGCCATTCCCTCCGCACATTCTAGGACACCCGGAACCCAGGCAACAACCCTTGTGTACAACATGCCGCGAACGCGGCCCAAAACCCGCCGCCGGGACGGGGGTGCGACGGCGCCGGGCAGACGTCCGGCGCCCCGCGAGCCTTGACATGCGGCCCGTCAGCGCTCGGCGGCGATGGCACTCGACACGAGGGTGCCCTTGAGCACGGCGAGAAGGCTGACGAGGATTTCGTTGGCCGGGCTTTCGCTCCTGGCGGCGATGGTGGCGAAATCCATGCCCGAATCGGGCTCGGCGAGGAACCTGCCGCCGACGACGCGAACGTCCTGCCGCCAGGCCGGCATCGTGCGGGACCGGGCGAGCTCTTCCATGCGGGCGAGATCGAGCGCGGCCTGCCGGCTCGCGGCGAGCTCGACATAGCGCGCCTGGTAGATTTCGGCCTCCGAGGGCGGACGCGGCGTGGGGACGGGGATGGATCCGTCGGCTGTGAGAACCGGCGCGTCGACGCGGGCGGGCCTTGCCGCCTGGCGTTGAACTGCTCGGGGGGCGGACCGTTCCATGCAGCCATTGACGCGCAAGGCGGACGTGAGCCTCGCCCGTTCGCGGCGCAGCTCGTTGCCGGCACGGCCCGTGGCCCCGGCCGACGAGTGCCGCAGATCATGGATGCGCTGGGCGTGCACGCGGCAATGCGTGTCGTGCGGCGATGCGGAACCCGTGGGCCCGCAGCCCGCGGCGCGCGACTGGCGGACGGCGCGGTCGAGCCGGCTCGTGTCGTGGCGGGGCGCCGCCGCGACCGAAGCCAACCGGGCCTCGATGCTTTGGCAGATGCCGGAGGCCGCCGAAGCCGACGTGGTGGCCGGCATGACGGCCAGCGCGGGGAGGACGACGGCGAAGGCGTGCAGGCTCTTCCGCGCGAAGGATGCCCGAGGTTTCATCCAAAGCGGTATCATGGTGCAAATTCTCCCTTTCCCGCCGCACGAGGCGCGGCGGGCATGTGGCATCGTTGGTGATGGTCGGCAGGGTGCGTCGGACACCAGCTTGCCGAAACAATGCCGCAAAGTGGCCGAAGTTCCCGCCTTGGGCGTGGATCCCGTGCGCCGTTTCCGGCGCCTGCCGCTTCTGGTTGGCACGGGCCTGCCAGTCTTGGTTATCCTGGGTTGCAAAGGGCGTTGCCGCGACGCGGCGTGCCCCTTTTCATCGCCGTGTTTATCGGCTTAGTGTCCGCGCGGATTTTCCCGCCCCGGATCGCCGAACATGCCTGTCTATCCCCGCCTGACGCCGCTGGCAGCCGCCCTGCCCTCGACCGTGCCCTTCGTCGGACCAGAGGCCCAGGAGCGGAGCCGCGGCGCGCCGTTCCGTGCCCGCATCGGCGCCAACGAGAGCGGCTTTGGTCCGGCGCCTTCGGTGATCGCCGCCATGGCGGACGCGGCCGGCGAGATGTGGAAATACTGCGACCCCGACAATTTCGACCTGAAAGCCGCGATCGCCGACCATCTCGGCATCGGCGCCTCCAACGTCGTGATCGGCGAAGGCATCGACGGGCTGCTGGGACTGGCGGTGCGCCTCCATGCGGGTCCGGGCGACACGGTGGTGACCTCGCTCGGCGCCTATCCCACCTTCAACTTCCATGTGGCAGGCTTTGGCGCGCGCCTCGTCACCGTCCCCTATCGCGACGACCGGGAAGACCTGCAGGGCCTCGTCGACGCGGTGAAGCGCGAGGCTGCGCAGGTGGTTTATCTCTCCAACCCCGACAACCCGATGGGCACGTGGTGGGAGGCGTCGGAGATCGAGGCCTTCGTCGCCTCGATCCCCGCGACGACGCTGATCCTGCTCGACGAGGCCTATGGCGAGACAGGACCGGCGTCAGCGCAGCCGCGGATCGACCTGTCGCGGCCCAACCTCGTGCGACTTCGCACCTTCTCGAAGGCCTATGGCCTGGCCGGCCTGCGCTGCGGCTATGCCTTCGGCGACGCCGAGGTGATTCGCGGCTTCGAGAAGGTTCGCAACCACTATGGCATCAACAGGATGGCGCAGGTGGCCGGTCGGGCAGCGCTGGCCGACCAGGCCTATCTGCACGACGTCGTGGCCCGCGTCGCCGCCGGGCGCGAGCGCATCGCCGGGATAGCCCGCGACAACGGGCTGTCGCCGATCACCTCCGCGACCAACTTCGTGACGATCGACTGCGGCGGCGACGGCGCCTTTGCGTTGAAGGTTCTGCAGGAGACGCTGGCGCGCGACGTCTTCATCCGCAAGCCGATGGCGCCCGGCCTCGACCGCTGCATCCGCGTCTCGGTCGGCCTCGATCACGAGTTGGACATGTTTGCGGAGGCGTTGCCCAAGGCGTTGGCGGCGGCAAGGGCGTAGGCTGAACTCGCAGGAGGGTCAGGACGCCTGCCGGAAGACCGACTGTGGGGTTCGCTCTATTTCGGAGCCGTAGGTAAGCGGGTGAACGAACTCATACTTCTGGCCGCTCTTGTCCTCGACGATAACCTTGACCGTGAAAATCCCCCAGGTCCAGATTGCCAGGCTACAATTCGGATTGCGGATGGAACGAGATATGGTTCGGACGGGCTGATCGAATGTCTGGTGGAGGTGGTAGGTCGCGCTATTGACGAAGAGCACGTCGTTCCCGTCGAGATAGATGTGCACCTTGTACAACGGGCTCTTTCCAGGCTGCGCGCGCATTTCGGGCGCCCCGGAAGGGTCATAAGGGTTCTTCAGGCTGTCCTTGACCACGATGTTCAGACCCATGACCTCTCTCCATGCTTGCCGCTCGCTCCCCACGCACGATCAGCCATCTCCAAGATAGTCCCGGCTGGCGGGAACTCCAAGCGCGTTCGAAAGACGTCAGGCCGGATCGAACAATTCCCTTCGTACGCCGCTAGGTTCCTGGCTCCGGGGCTGGCCGCGGTGCGACCTGAGGCGCGGCTTCGGGCGCCGCGCCGCCTTGCGCATCCGCTCCGCCGTTCTTCTGCTCGGGCGCGCCGCCCTGAAGAGCGGTTCCCGATGGCTGCGTGGTATCGCTCGCGCCGCCGGTGCGGGCGACGGTCTCGCCGAAATAGTAGCCGATGATGACGCCGATGATACCACTGAGAGAACCCGTGACCGCCTGCAAAGCCTTGTTCATGTCCTCCACATTGGTGCCGGCCACCCAGAGAGCATAGGCAACCGAGAAGAGAAAGACCAGCATCACGATGAGCGCCAACAAGTGACGGAAATCGTTCACCAGCTTCGCAAACAGTTCGGCGAACACGAATCGGATCGGCCGTTCCGCGATGCCGCCCTGCGAAGGCGGCTTGAAATCCGCCTGCGGCCGGAATCGGCCCCATCCGGCGATCCAACTCGCCCATTGGACCAGCCCCATGAACACGACGAAGGTGAGGAGGAGAAGAATGACCTCCTGTCGATGCGCTTTCAGGAAAACAAAAAATCCGCTCATACGGATGACTCCGGACGATAATGTCGACGATACTTACATGCTTTTGCGGAAGATACCAGTTCATTGAGAGTTTTAAGGTCGCAGTAAAGCGACTCGACTAGAGATGCGCAGTATTCACGTTGGGCGCAATCAGACAGGCGGCGAGAGCCGAAGCGGCGCAGGCAACCGTTCGCCGCCGGGAAGTCGGCAACACCCTCTTGAATGAAACGGCCGTTCGTTTTATTCATTTGGCCCAGGAGGAACCAACCCCTGGCACGCACGACCGGATCGTTTGGCGAGAAGACCGAGGCGGCGCTGCGCGAGGCGGCGGTGGAGCTGATCGCGCGGCACGGCTACGAGGCCGTGTCGATGCGGCGGCTGGCGGCGGCGATCGGGGTGCAGGCGGCGGCGCTCTACAATTATTTCCCGACCAAGGAAGACCTGCTGTTCACGCTGATGCGCGAGCACATGGAAGGTCTGATCGCCGCCTGGAACGCCGCCGATCCCGGCGGCCCGCCACGCGAGCGGCTGGCCGCCTTCGTGGAGAACCACATCGTCTTCCACGTCGAGCGGCGCCACGCGACCCATGTGTCCAACATGGAGCTCAGGAGCCTGGCGCCCGAGCGGCTGACGGCGATGCTGCGCCTGCGATCGGCCTACGAGAAGGTGTTGCGCCAGATCCTGCGCGAGGGCGCGGCGGCGGGCGACTTCGCCGTCGAGGACGCGACGCTGACGGCCATGGCGATCATCCAGATGATCACCGGCGTCATCGTGTGGTTCCGGCCGGACGAGCGGCTGTCGGTCGAGGAGGTCGCCGCCACCTACCACGCCATGACCATGCGCCTCGTCGGCGCACAACCGATGCGCCGGCGAGGCGCTGCGAACCAGCCCAGGGAGAGGCTCGATGTATGACCATGTGATGGATTTCGGCCTCGGCGAGGACGTCGCCGCCCTGCGCGAGACGGTGCGCCGCTTCGCCCAGGAGCGGATCGCGCCGATCGCCGCCGAGATCGACCGCTCGAACGAGTTTCCCGCAGGGCTTTGGGCGGAACTCGGCGCGCTCGGCCTGCTCGGCGTCACGGCCGATCCCGACTTCGGCGGCTCGGGCATGGGCTATCTCGCCCATGTCGTGGCGGTGGAGGAGATCAGCCGCGCCTCGGCCTCGGTCGGGCTCTCCTACGGCGCGCATTCCAATCTCTGCGTCAACCAGATCAACCGCTGGGGCACCGCGGAGCAGAAGGCGACATATCTGCCGGCGCTCTGTTCCGGCGCGGCGGTCGGCGCACTGGCCATGTCCGAACCCGGCTCGGGCTCGGACGTGGTGTCGATGCGGCTGAAGGCGGAGAAGAAGAACGACCGCTTCGTGCTCAACGGTTCGAAGATGTGGATCACCAACGGGCCCGACGCCGACACGCTGGTGGTCTACGCCAAGACCGATCCCGACCGGGGTTCGCGCGGAATCACCGCCTTTCTGGTCGAGAAGGGCTTTGCGGGCTTTTCGGTGGCGCAGAAGCTCGACAAGCTCGGCATGCGCGGGTCGAACACCGGCGAGCTGGTTTTCCAGGACGTGGAGGTGCCGTTCGACAACGTGCTGGGGGAAGAAGGCCGCGGCGTCGAGATCCTGATGTCGGGGCTCGACTACGAGCGCGTGGTGCTGGCCGGCGGGCCGCTCGGCATCATGGCCGCCTGCCTCGACGTCGTCATGCCCTACGTCCACGAGCGCAGGCAGTTCGGCCAGGCGATCGGCGAATTCCAGCTGGTGCAGGGCAAGCTCGCCGATCTCTACACGACGATGAACGCCTGCCGGGCCTATGTCTACGCGGTGGCATCCGCCTGCGATCGGGGCGAAACGACCCGCAAGGACGCCGCCGGCTGCATTCTCTACGCCTCCGAAAAGGCGACGCTGGCGGCGTTGGACGCCATCCAGCTGCTCGGCGGCAACGGCTACATCAACGATTATCCCGCCGGCCGCCTGCTGCGCGACGCCAAGCTTTACGAAATCGGCGCCGGCACGAGCGAAATCCGGCGCTGGCTGATCGGGCGGGAGATGATGGCGGAGGGGTGAGAGGCGAGGTGGATGGCCCCGAGGCGGCGATCTGGCCTTCGTGCGATGGACGTCGGCCCAGACTGTCAGGAGAGCCGTCAATTGCCAGAAAGCACTATATCTGCCACTTTAGGATCGAACCGGGGCAGAAGGGGTCGCCATGTCGACGTCAGGATTCGCCGAGGAACCTCGCCGCTTCGAGGCCGAAGAGACCGGCCTGCGGTCGGTCGATTACGTGCGGCTGAAGATCGACAGTGCCGGGCGCATCCTGATCCCTGCGGAGATGCGGGCCGCGATGATGATCAAGCCGGGAGACACCGTCACGGCGCGCGTCGAGGATGGCGAGTTCCGGATCGTCTCGCCGGACGTGGCGCTGAAGCGCGTCCAGGCTTTCGCGCGCAAGTGGAAGGCCGAGCATCCGGACGAGCCGAGCGTCGTCGACGAGTTGATCGCCGAGCGGCGGGAAGAAGCGCGGCGGGAGGACGAGCGCTACGATCGCCTTGCCAAAGAGGGGCGCGGGCCAGTTCCAGCCCGGTCCCGCACGTGACGGCGGTCGTCATCGACGCATCGGTCCTTCTTGCGATCATCCGTGACGAGATTGGCGCAGCAGCGGCCAGCGCCCGCATCCCGGGAGCCTTGATGTCGACAGTCAACGCAAGCGAAGCGCTCATGCGGGGCGTCGAGAAGGGCATTCCGCTCGGCCTGATGCGGGAGTTTCTCGCGGCGCAGGAAGTGCGGATGGTTCCATTCGACGACGAACTCGCGGTGAGCGCCGCCTTGTTGCGCCCATCCACCAAACGGGCCGGCCTCTCCTTCGCCGACCGCGCCTGCATCGCCACCGCCATCCGCCTGAACGCCACTGTCGTTACCGCCGACCGTATCTGGGCCGACCTCGACCTGCCCTGCCCCGTCGAACTCATCCGCTAGGATCCCCGCCATGCCCGTCCTGCGCACGTCCCTCTCCGTTACCTCCGACGCCTTCCGCGCCAATGCGGAGCGCATGCGCGGGCTCGTTTCCGACCTCGCCGACAAGGCCGCCATCGTCGAGCGGGGCGGGCCGGAGGAGGCGCGCCAGCGCCATGTGTCGCGCGGCAAGCTGTTGCCCCGCGAGCGGCTGGCGCAACTGCTCGACACCGGTTCGCCCTTTCTCGAGATCGGCCAGTTCGCGGCCTGGGACATGTACGGCGGCGACATCTCGTCGGCCGGCATGATCGCCGGCGTCGGCCGGGTGGAGGGCCGCGAGGTGATGGTGGTGGTCAACGACGCCACGGTGAAGGGCGGCACCTACTATCCGATGACGGTGAAGAAGCATCTTCGCGCGCAGGAGATCGCAGCCGAGAACAACCTGCCCTGCGTCTACCTCGTCGATTCCGGCGGCGCCAACCTGCCCAACCAGGACCAGGTGTTTCCCGATCGCGAGCATTTCGGCCGCATCTTCTACAACCAGGCCAACATGTCGGCCGCCGGCATCGCCCAGATCGCCTGCGTAATGGGCTCGTGCACGGCGGGCGGCGCCTACGTGCCGGCGATGGCCGACGAATCCATCATGGTGAGGAACCAGGCGACGATCTTCCTCGGCGGGCCGCCGCTGGTGAAGGCGGCGACCGGCGAGGAGGTCTCGGCCGAGGATCTCGGCGGCGCGGACGTGCACACGCGGCTGTCGGGGGTGGCCGACCATTACGCCCAGAACGACGAGCATGCGCTGGCGATCACGCGCCGCATCGTCGCTTCGCTCAACTGGGTGAAGCCCCAATCGCTGCAGTTGCAGGCGCCGCGACCGCCGCTGCACGACCCGGCCGAGCTCCACGGCCTGATCCCCGCCGACACGCGCCAGCCCTATGACGTGCGCGAAGTGATCGCACGCGTGGTCGACGGCTCGGAGTTCGACGAGTTCAAGGCGAATTACGGCACCACCCTGGTGACGGGCTTTGCCCACCTGCACGGCATGCCGGTCGGCATCATCGCCAACAACGGCGTTCTGTTTTCCGAAAGCGCGCAGAAGGGCGCGCATTTCATCGAGCTGTGCTGCCAGCGAAAGATCCCGCTGATCTTCCTGCAAAACATCACCGGCTTCATGGTCGGCCGCAAATACGAAGCCGGCGGCATCGCCAAGGACGGCGCCAAGCTGGTGACGGCGGTTGCCACCGCCCGGGTGCCGAAGCTCACCGTGATCATCGGCGGCTCGTTCGGCGCGGGCAATTACGGCATGTGCGGGCGGGCCTATTCGCCGCG
Source organism: Aquibium carbonis (assembly GCF_003970795.1). Taxonomy (GTDB): domain Bacteria; phylum Pseudomonadota; class Alphaproteobacteria; order Rhizobiales; family Rhizobiaceae; genus Aquibium; species Aquibium carbonis. Next base: position 24,038 of record NZ_RWKW01000007.1, read on the forward strand.
GTTCCTGTGGATGTGGCCGAACGCGCGCATTTCGGTGATGGGCGGCGAGCAGGCCGCCACCGTGCTCGCCATCGTCAAGCGCGAGGGCATCGAGCGCAAGGGCAGCGCCTGGTCGGCCGACGAGGAGGCGGCGTTCCGCCAGCCGATCCTCGACCAGTTCGAGCGCGAGGGCCACCCGCTCTATTCCTCCGCCCGGCTCTGGGACGACGGCATCATCGACCCGGCCCGGACCCGCGAGGTGCTGGCGCTGTCGCTCTCGGCGGCGTTGAACCGGGAGGTCGAGGACACCAAGTTCGGCCTGTTCAGGATGTAGGAGCGCGCGGTCCAGGCCGGCTGGAGGACGCATGACCAGACACCGGATCTATACGATGAGCTTCGCCAGCGTGTATCCGCACTACGTCGCGAAAGCGGAGAAGAAGGGCCGTACCAAGGAGGAGGTCGACCGGATCATCGCCTGGCTGACGGGCTACGATCGCGACGGTCTCCAGACCGTGATGGATGCGAAGACCGATTTCGAGACGTTCTTTGCCGAGGCGCCGGCTCTCAACCCGACCCGGTCCATGGTCAAGGGCGTCGTCTGCGGCGTGCGCGTCGAGGACGTGGAGGAACCGCTGATGCGCGAGATCCGCATCCTCGACAAGCTGGTCGACGAACTGGCGCGCGGCAAGGCGATGGACAAGATCCTGCGGACCCCGGAGCGCGGCGCGGATTGATCTCGCGCCGGGCGCCGGCGAGGCCGGGCCGGAGATGTGAAGGCCCAGCCGCGGCCTTGCCACTCGCCGGGCGCCAGAACGGCGAAGGCCCGGCGCTGGGCCGGGCCTCGATGCTCGATGCGGCGCGAAATTGCGTCGCGCGATGGCTCGATCAGTTGAACTTCCAGGAGAGGCCGACCGTGAAGTTCTGGACGGTGGAGTCTTCCAGGCGGCGCAGGCCGACTTCGGCATCGCCCAGGATGATCTCGCTCTCGTTCCACTGGGTGTTGCGGTATTCGAGCTTGGTGGACAGGCGGTCGGTCAGCTTGGTTTCGACGCCCAGGCCGAAGGTCCAGCCGTCGCGCTTGAAGTCGTAGGACAGGACTTCCTGCGAACCGATCGGCGCGAAGCCGGTGTTCAGCGTCAGGTCGGCGTTCAGGCTCTGGCGGGTATAGGCGCCCAGACCGTAGAACAGGGTCTGGGGATTGACCAGCACGCCGGCGCGGCCGCCGATCGACCAGGAGTCGCCGGTCTTCAGCGTGTAGGTCAGGTCGCCGCTGGCGGTGACGACGCCGTTGTCGCAGTCATCGTCGCCGGGGATGGGGAAGCCCTCGACGCAGTAGTCGCCGAAGAGGCCGACCTGGGACTTCGTGTTGGAGAAGGAATAGTCGGCGAAGCCGCCGACCACGAAGCGCTGGCCGACCTGGAAGTCGTAGCCGGCCTCGAGACGGCCGACCATGCCTTCGCCGCCGAAGTCGAGATCGCCGCCGATCGAGAAGATGTCGACGGGTCCGACCTGGATCAGGCCGCCGGTCGTGTAGTCATACAGGTCGAGCCCGGCATTGTGGCGCGCGGTGGTGAACCCGCCGGCCGCGCCGACGTAGAAGCCCGTCCAGTTGACAGCCGGGATGGCGTCGACCGCAGCCTGCTGGGCCGCATTGTCGCCGCCGAAGCGCCAAGACAGCACACCGCGCATCGACTGCACCACGGCGTCGTCCCAGGTGCTGATGCCACCTGTCTCCGTGAAGGGTATGTTGGTGTCGTTCTCCCACTGGGTGCGGCGGTATTCCATCTTCAGCGACATGGCGCCCGTGACCGGCGCCTCGATGCCGCCGCCGAAGGTCCAGCCGTCGCGCTCGTAGTCGTAGGCGGCGATCGTGGTCGAGCCGCCGAGGCCCGAATTCAGCGTCAGATCGCCCTCCAGCTTGGTGCGGGTGAAACCGCCGAGCACATAGGTCAGGGCGCCCGGATTGGCGACGTAACCGGCGCGGCCGAGGATGCTCCAGCTGCTCTTGGCGGTGAGCGAATAGTTCAGGCCGATGGAATCGTCGATCTCGCCTATGTCGCAATTGTCCGGTCCATCGGGATTTTCGTAGCAGACGTCCGCACCCAGGCCGCCGCCGGCCTTGAAGTTCGACCAGGTGTAGTCGCCCTGGATGCCGATGACGAAGCGCTCGCCGATCTGGTGGTCGTAGCCGGCCTCGATCGTGCCGAGCGCGCCGTCGCCGCCGAGGTCCAGCATGCCGCCGACGGAGAACAGGTCGATCGGGCCGACCTGGATCAGGCCGCCGGTGTCGTAGTCGTAGATCGATGCGCCCGCATCGTGCGAAACCCCGCCGAGACCGGCGCCGACGCCGACGTGGAAGCCCGTCCAGTTATAGGCCGCCGGCGGCGCGTAGACGATCTGGTCGGCCGCGTAGGCCGTGCTGCTCGCCATGGCGAACATGATCGCCGCCGTGATTTTCCTGGAACGCATTCTCGATCTCCCCGTGGTCTTCCGCACTCGTCGTGACGTGGGGGCACTTTTAGTCTCCGCCAGAGCGCTAATACAACCTGGAATCACCACAGATCCGCCACGGTTCGAGCCTGCAAACCGGTTGCCGTTGCCATAATGCAACATTCGGTTGCGCTCTCGTGATCGGCGCGGCAATCTTCTCAAACAGGCGCGCAAGAAAGAACAATACCGTATACTGTCGTCTTTCAGACCATTTTTCAGCATCCTTCCGGCATCGAGAGTCGATCGGCAGCAAGCCGGAATCGATCGGGCCTCCGCGCGCCGGACCTTCGGCGGCACCCTCGAACCAGCGCGATGCGCCTCAGGTTGTACAGCCCGGTGGTATCGCGCCCGAGCGGGGAAACAGGAGAGACAACCCAAGATGGCGAACGAGACCGGCGCATGCCCGCCCGCTGCGCGTGAAAAGCGGGATCGCGACATCTCCGCCCCGTTTGGGAACACCTGGCCCGCCCCGCCGTTTGCCGTGGACCAGGAACAGGAGACGCATGATGACCAAGCAAACGCCGGAAGAGACCAGGAAAGCCAACGAAAGCATCAGCCGCGCGGACGACAAGTCCGGGAGCCATCGCCAGGGGACCTCCCTTGCGGGTCGCTATGGTGTGGCGGCCAGCGCCATGGCCAGCGACGACGGCGAAAAATCGGAAACGGAACGCGCCGCCGAGCGAGCGAGCAAGAGCGACGACCGGAGCTAGCCGCGCCGGACTTCCACTCTCGGCCGCCTTTCCCTATGCTCTGCCGAGAGGACGGGAAAGCGGCCGATGAACGCGGGTTGGGTGAATTTTCTGGCACTGGTCGCTGCCGTGGCGATCATCGGCGGCGCCGTCGCCATCTTCCGTCTTGCGGCGACGCGTCCCGCCGGTCGCAAGGTGGCCGGTCCGACCAGTCCGTCGAAAACGGCGCGCCGCAAGGTCAACCCCAAGACCGGCGACCTGTTTCCATAGCGAGACATGCGCGACCGCAGCCGGGACACGGCCGATCCTGCTCCAGCCTGGCCGTTGCGAGGCGTTCCCGGGTGGCCGAGCGTCCGCATACCGGGACCATGGCAAGGCATGCGAGGCGGGGCTGCAACGCCGTAAATGCATCAGGGTGCCGCCCTGCCCAGTAAAGCCGCAGAGATCATCAGCGTCATCACCGACAATCCTTGACGCCGAAGTCGGCGGATAGCAGGATCGAAATGCCGCGCATGCTCGTTGTTTTGGGGAAACTGCGACCTCGTTGCGTGGTCATTTTTCGTGGATGGCGGGGGTGCCATGGAAAACGAAGCGTCCGGCGGCGCAGATCAGGCTGCGATCGAAACGGCCATCCGTGGTTTCTTTGCCTCGGTGCTCGACCTCGACAGGGTCGATGCCTCCGATGATTTCTTCGCGCTCGGTGGCGATTCGCTCGCCGCCGAGAACCTAATGATCGAGATCGAACGCCACTTCCGGATCACCATTTCGGTGTCGGCGCTGGTGGAAGCGGCCACGCCCTCCCGCCTCGCGGACGTGGTGGCGCGCCTGCTCGCCCGCAATGCCGGTTCGGTGCTGCTCACCGCGCGCTCCCGCGGAGCCGGGCTTCCGCTGCACTGCGTCCACGGCGGTGACGGCACCTCGACCTTTCCGGCCAGGCTTGCCGAACGGCTGGCGACGGACAATCCGATCTACGGTTTGCGGGCACGGGGCCTCCAGGATGGGGAGGTTCCCCTAGCGACTGTCGGCGACATGGCCGAGCTCTACCTGTCGGCCATCCGGGACGGCGTGCAACGCGAAGGGCCTTACCTGCTGCTCGGGCATTGCGGCGGTTCGATCGTGGCCTACGAGATGGCCCGCAGGCTGATGGCGCGAGGCGAGACGGTGGCCGGGCTCATCCTCATCGATCCCGAGACCGACCGTCGCGCGCCCTACCTGCACGCCACCGGCGCCGCGCTGGCGTGGCGCGACCTGAAAGGCCGGGAGCGCGCGGCGCGGCTGGCCTTGCGTCTGACGGTGAGCCCGGGCGTCACCGGGGAGCGGCGGCGGCGACTGGTGCACAGGGCCATCAGCGTGGCGGTGATGCGCTACCGTCCGCAGCCGATCGGCTGCCCGACACTGTTCATCTGCACCGAAGCGCGCAAGCGTCCGCTGATGCACCCCGAGCGAGGCTTTCCCGCCCTGCTTCCCAGAGGACGCTTCGTCACGCTCGACGTCGCGCACGAAAAAATGTTCGTCGACACGATCGGCGATGTCGTCGCCGCGATCGCCGGGTTCATCGAGGAGGTCGGGGACGCCCCATTGCTGAAGGAGATCCCCGCGCGTGAACCTCTACACCCGTCTGGCGCAGTTGGCGCGATCCCAGCCTGACAAGGCGGCCATCGAGGGAACGTCGCACAGTCTGTCCTACCGCGAACTCGACGTCGCGGCCCGCCGTGTCGCGGCCGGTCTGCGAAGCCGCGGCGTCGGCACCGGAGACTTCGTCGGCCTTCGCCTCAAGGACACGCCGGCGCATGTCGCCGCGTTCTTCGGGGTCATGCGGCTGGGCGCCGCCATCCTGCCGTTCGACTGGCGCGGCACGCAAGCCGAGTTCGAGCGCGTGAAGGGGCAGTTCGGCCCCGCGATCATCCTCACGGATGGCGGCGCGCCTGCGGGGCTGGCCGGCGCGATGACCGACCTGGCGGATGTGATGCAGGCCGAACCGGACGAGGAACCCGTCGCGCCGGTCGAGAACGCGCCCATGGGCCTCAGCCTCACCTCCGGCACCACAGGCACGCCCAAGGCCATGGTCGTCACGCACGAGCAGTTGCATGCGCGTTGCGCGGCGAGGACCATCACCGGCGTCTTCCGCCCGGACGACCGCTATCTGTCGACCCTGCCGCTCGCCTATCCGGCCGGCCGGGAACATGCCATCTGCGTCATCCTTCTCGGCGCCACGCTCGTGATCTTCCCGTCCCTCTTCGAGCCGGGGGAACTCGTCGATCACGTGAACGCCAATGGCATCACCGCGCTGATCATGTCGCCCAATTCGACGCGGGCGCTGCTTCGGATGCGGCCAGCCAGCGGTCTGCTCATGCCCGGGCTACGCACGATGATCTCCGCCACGTCGAAGCTCCAACCGGAGGAACGCACCGATCTTCTGGCGCGCGTCGCACCCGGGCTGATCGACTATTACGGCAGCACGGGCACCGGACCGATCGCGGCGATCACCAGGCCGGCGGACATCGTCGCGCCGTCGGCGGTCGGGCATCCGGTCTTCGGCATGGAGGTCGAGATCGTCGATGACGACGACACGCCGCTGGCGCTCGGAGAGACGGGCAACATCCGCGTCCGTGGTCCCGCGGTCAGCACGCGCGCGATCGGCGCCGCCGACGAGCGGGAGGGCTTTCGCGGCGGCTGGTACTATCCCGGCGATCTCGGCAGCCTGGGCGAGGACGGGCTCCTGCATCTGCACGGCCGCGCCGCGGACCTGATCAAGCGCGGCGGGCTGATGGTCCACGCGCAGGAGGTGGAGCAGGCGCTGCGGCGCCACGCTTCGGTGCAGGACGCCGCGGTGGTCGGCGCGCCGTCGGCCACGCTTGGCCAGGACGTGGTGGCCTTCGTGATGGCGAGCGGCCCCGTCGACGCGCGTGACCTGATCCGGCACTGCCGCCGGGAACTGGCGCCCTACAAGGTTCCGGCCCGCATCGAGTTTCGAGATGCACTGCCGCGAAACGCCTCCGGCAAGGTGGTGAAGGCTGCGCTGCTGGAGCTCCTTGAGTGACGAGGAACGACCCGGCCGGAGCAGCCCCGCCGGACCACGACACATCGCCTCGAAGGTCATCCCGCCATGGCGGCCCGCGCTTGGACGGCGCGGCGAACTCGGCTAACACTGCCGCATCGCCAGCCGGGGAGGAACCATGTTTTCCAAGATCCTGATCGCCAATCGCGGCGAGATCGCCTGCCGCGTCATCCGCACCGCCCGGCGCATGGGGGTGAGGACCGTCGCGGTCCATTCCGACGCGGATGCCGCGTCGCTGCACGTCGCGATGGCTGACGAGGCCGTGCATATCGGCGCGTCTCCCGTCAGCGAGAGCTATCTCAAGGCCGACCGGATCATCGAGGCGGCGCTGGCGACCGGCGCGCAGGCGATCCATCCGGGTTACGGCTTCCTGTCGGAAAACCCCGGCTTCGTCGACGCCGTGACGGCCGCCGGGCTCGTCTTCATCGGCCCTTCGGCGGATTCCATCCGCGCCATGGGGCTGAAGGACGCGGCCAAGCGGCTGATGGAGAAGGCCGGCGTGCCCGTGGTGCCGGGCTATCACGGCGAGGGCCAGGCGCTGGTGCTGCTGGCCGGCAAGGCCAACGAGATCGGCTATCCGGTGCTGATCAAGGCGCGGGCGGGCGGCGGCGGCAAGGGCATGCGCCGGGTCGACCGGCCGGAGGATTTTCCCGATGCGCTGAGCGGGGCGCGACGCGAGGCCAAGGCCGCCTTCGGCGACGAGGCCGTTCTGATCGAGAAATATGTCGACAAGCCGCGCCACATCGAGGTGCAGGTGTTCGGCGACAATTTCGGCAATGCCGTGCATCTCTACGAGCGCGACTGCTCGGCCCAGCGCCGCCACCAGAAGGTGATCGAGGAGGCCCCCGCCCCCGGCATGACCGACGCCATGCGCGCGGCGATGACGAATGCGGCGGTGAAGGCCGCGCGCGCCATCGGCTATTCCGGCGCCGGCACGATCGAGTTCATCGTCGACGCGTCGGAGGGACTGAGGCCCGACCGCTTCTGGTTCATGGAGATGAACACGCGGCTGCAGGTGGAGCACCCCGTGACCGAGATGGTGACGGGCGTCGACCTGGTCGAATGGCAGCTTCGGGTGGCGGCAGGCGAGACGCTGCCGCTGGCGCAGGAGGAGATCCGCCTCGACGGCCACGCCTTCGAGGCGCGCATCTATGCCGAGGATGCCTCGCGCGGCTTCCTGCCGGCCACCGGCACGCTGCACCACCTCGTCTTCCCGTCGCGCGCCCCCGAGGGCGCCGACATGCGCATCGAGACCGGCGTGCGCCAGGGCGACGCCATCTCGCCCTTCTACGACCCGATGATCGCCAAGCTGGTGGTCAAGGCACCTTCGCGGCCGGCCGCGCTGACGGCGCTGTCGCAGGCGCTGGCGGAGACGGAGGTCGCGGGCTCCGTCGTCAACATCCCCTTTCTGGTGGCGCTGGCCGGCGACCACGACTTTGCAGCCGGCGATGTCGACACCGGCCTGATCGGCCGCAAGCAGGACGCCCTGACGGCACTGCCCGGCGCGTCGCGCCAGGTGGCGGCGCTGGCCGCGCTGGCGGCGTCCGGCGCGCGCAGTTCTTCCGACGCATCTGATCCCTGGGAGGCGCTGGCCGGCTACGCGCATTTCCATCCGGTCGGCAAGCGCGTCAACCTGAAGCGCGGCGACGACGACGTGTCGGCCCGCATCACGGCGCGCCGCGACGGTCGCCACGCGGTGGCCTTCGACGACGGCGAAACGCTGGTGGTGGACGAGGCGCATGCGTCGGCGGCACGCGTGGCACGCTGGCCGGGCCATGTCACCGTCTTCGAGGGTCCCGTCGGCCACGGCTTCGTCATCGCCGATCCGTTCGAGGCGGCGGAAGACGCGGCGGCCAGCGGCGACGCCCTGCGCGCGCCGATGCCGGGGCTGGTGAAGATCGTGCGCGCTTCGGCGGGCGACACGGTGCGCCGCGGCCAGGCGCTGCTGGTGCTCGAAGCCATGAAGATGGAGCACACGATCGCCGCTCCGCACGACGGCACGATCGATGCCATCGCCGCCGAAGGCGCTCAGGTGAGCGAGGGAACGGTGCTGGTACGGTTCAAGGAGGGGTGAAGGCATGGCGAAAGAACTGGCGCCCATCCCCCCCGGCGAGATCCTGCTCGAGGAGTTCATGAAGCCGCTCGGCGTGTCGCAGAACCAGCTGTCGCGCGACATCGACGTGCCCGTGAGCCGCGTCTCGGCGATCGTCAAGGGCGAGCGCGGTATCTCGCCCGATACGGCCCTGCGGCTGGCACGCTATTTCGGGACCACGCCCGAACTCTGGCTCAACCTGCAGGCTTCGCACGACCTGCGCGTGCTGCGTGCCCGCGACTGGGGCGAGATCGAGAAACGCATCCGGCCGCTGAACGCGGCCTGACGAGGGCAACGGCTCCGCACCCCCGGGTCGGTCAGACCGACGCTGACGACCATTGAAAAGCGAAACCGCGCCGGCCTCCCCAAGCCGGCGCGGTTTTGGTGGCGGCGGCCGTCGCGCTGTCCTTCAACCGCGACGATCCGTCTTCTCCCGCCTAACCCGACCCACTTGTCCGACGCCGCCCGTATCCCAATCCTTAAGATTGCGTCGGCGCAGACAATAAATTCGTCGGCATCGCGCCGCGGCGGCAGAGACCACCGATCCCGGCGCGAACGGTCGACGCCTTCAGTGCATCGTCATCCACTCGCGGGCCTCGCGCAGGGCGCGGGCGATTTCCAGCTTGGTCATCGAGGAGGCCACCTCGCCGCGCAGCCGGGCGGCGCGATCCGAGCCCTTGATGGCGGCGATGTTGAACCATTTGTGCGCGGCGACCATGTCGATCTCGCAGTCGCGGCCGGTGGCGTACATCATGCCGAGTTCGAAGAGAATGTCGGCCTGGGCGTTGTTTCCGATGTCGCCGAAACCGGCGTCGAGCATTTCGAAGCGTGCCATTGTTCCAGTCCCCGTTGGTCTCGTGGAAGGGGCGGTTTTTCTCGTCTTCCGCCGCTCTTCCGATGCTTCACAGGATGCCGGGAAGCCTTGAATCCGTCGTTAAATGGCTTGCTTAACCTGGAGAAAACAAAACTAAAACAAGAGGTAAAGGCGAGATTTCGTTAAGGATGGAAATGGCCGGATTCCGCGGATTCGACGAAATTTCGTGTCAAATGCAATCGAGCCGCGAAAACCCTTCGCTAACCACCCGACACGGTCGGGCGATGGCGCGGCCGATCGTCGGGACGAGAAAACGACGATCCGGGCACGAAAATAATCCCTCGACTTCCGCTGCGGCACTGCTTCCGCGCCCCGGCGCCTTGGATTACGTTGACGTTCGCGTAAGCTTTCGCCGGACGCCCGTCCGGCCAGATGAGGGAGAGGACATCATGAAGCGTATTCTTGGACCGTGCATTGCGGCGCTGGTCTTGTCAGCCGGTGCGGCCTTCGCGGACCCGATCGAGGGAAACTGGAAGACGGCGTCCGGCGAAACTGCCGTGATCGCGCCCTGCGGCGGCGATTTCTGCATCAAGCTGAAGACCGGCAAGCACGCGGGCAAGCAGATCGGCAAGTTCGGCGTCAACGGCGCCAATGCCTACAAGGGGACCATCACCGACCCGAGCGAGGACAAGACCTACAGCGGGTCCGGCAAGGTGGCAGGCCGTTCGCTGACGATGAAAGGCTGCGTGGCGGCCATCTTCTGCCGATCCGAAACCTGGTCGAAACTGTAGAGCCCGACCCGGCCGGCACGGGCCAGGCAAGACAAAGCCCGGGCGACGCGAAGGCATCACCCGGGCTTCCTGAAGCATGGGGCGCGGTGACGATCAGGCGCGCGCCTTCTGTCCGAACAAGATTTTTTGCGCATCCTTGTCGTCGGCGAGGTTGCGGCGATGCTCCTGGCCGACGGCCATGGCGCGCTCGACGGCGGGCCGCGCCATCACCGTCTCGAACCAGCGCTTCAGGTTCGGGAAATCGTCGATGTCCTGTCCCTGGTTCTTGTAGGGCTTCACCCAGCCCACGCAGGCCATGTCGGCGATCGAATAGCCACCGGCCAGGAAGTCGCGGTCGGCGAGCCGCCGGTTCATCACGCCGTAGAGACGGTTCACCTCGTTGGTGTAGCGGTCGATCGCGTAGGGCACCTTCTCCGGCGCGTACTGGCGGAAATGATGCGCCTGGCCGCACATCGGCCCGAGGCCGCCCATCTGCCAGAACAGCCATTCGTCGACCGCCACGCGGGCGCGCTCGTCCGCCGGGTAGTACTGGCCGAATTTGCGGCCGAGATATTGCAGGATCGCCCCGGACTCGAACACCGAGATCGGCTCGCCGCCCCATTTTCCATCTGAAGACGGGCCTTCCGGGTCGACGATCGCCGGCATGCGGTTGTTGGGCGCGATCGCCAGGAACGAGGGCTCGAACTGCTCGCCCTTGCCGATGTTGACGTATTTCACCTCGTAGGGAACGCCGAGTTCCTCCAGCATGATGGTGATCTTCCAGCCGTTCGGCGTCGGCCAGTAGTAGAGATCGATCGGCGTGGTCTGGGTGGCCATGCATCCCTCCGTTGTTGGATTCGGCGCCAAGAAAGGCGTTCGCGTTCGCGAAGGCAAGGCCGCTCGACTGGTCCAGCAGTCATCTTAACGTGTTTGAACGCCACATGAACGGCCTCCTCAGAGGCGGTTCAGCCCGGCCATGCGAAAACGCCAGCATGGAGGGACAGACCATGCCAGCACGACGCCTCGCGATCGCCAGCCTGACCGTTCTCGCCGCCGGCGCGGCGGTGACCGTTTTGGTGGCCGAAACCAGCCGTCGCGCCGAATCCTGGGAGATCGGGCTCTACATTCCCTGTGTCTTCGAAGAGGGCCTGGTCTGCCGCCCGCCGAGGCACTGATGCCCGCCAACGAGACCGGCCGCCGGAGCGGCAAGACGATCAGGACGATGCTGATGACTGCCCTTCCCTTTCCCCTTCAAGCCCATGCGCTCGGCGCCGCGCTCGCCCGCATCGCGCTCGTCCTGCTGATCCTCTCGGCCCCCATGCTGGCGCTGGCCGGCAACGGCTCGGGAGGCGGCAATTTCGTGGGCACCGAGATCCAGCGGTCGAACGGGGCCGGCCTGGTCATCATGTTCGGCCTTCAGCGCGCGCGATAATCCACGACGAGCCTGCATGGTCCCCCTCGCACTGTCATGATCGTGCCCCTATAATGGGACATGGAAAAGCGAATCTATCCTCGACCCATCGAAACGATCGACCGTCCGGAGCCCTTTGCCCGCCAGAGCTTCACCACGGCGGAAGAAGCCGTGGCGGCGCTGAAGTCGCTCTACGACCGCAACACCACCTTCCTGCGCGAGGCCTTCAACGGGCTGTCGGGTTCCGGCGCGCCGGACAGACGGTTCCGCGCCTATTACCCCGAGGTCGGCGTCACCGTGGCGAGCTACGATTCGGTCGACACACGGCTGGCCTACGGACACATGCCGTCGCCGGGCCAGTATGCCACCACCATCACCCGGCCGGATCTCTTCGAGAGCTACCTCGTCGAGCAGTTCAGGCACATCATCCGCAATCACGGGGTTCCGATCACGGTGGGCGAATCCGAAACGCCGATCCCGGTCCACTTCGCATTCCTGGAAGGAACCCATGTCGAGGCCTCGGTCGCCGACCGCATCAAGCGGCCGCTGCGCGACATCTTCGACGTGCCGGACCTGAACGGCACCGACGATCACATCGCCAACGGCACCTACGAGCCGGCGCCCGGCGAGCCGACGCCGCTGGCGCCATTCACCGCCCAGCGGATCGACTACTCACTGCACCGGCTGTCCCACTACACCGCCACGAGCCCGTCGCACTTCCAGAACTTCGTCCTGTTCACCAACTACCAGTTCTACATCGACGAGTTCGCGGCGCTGGCGCGCGCGATGATGGCGCGCGGCGGCGAAGGCTATGCCAGCTTCGTGGAGCCGGGCAACATCGTCACCCTGCCGGGCGAGCCCGACGAGAACCCGGTCGCCATCGCCCGCATGCCGCAGATGCCGGCCTATCACCTCACCCGCCCCGACCATGGCGGCATCACCATGGTCAACATCGGCGTCGGCCCGTCCAACGCCAAGACCATCACCGATCACATCGCGGTGCTGCGGCCGCACGCCTGGCTGATGCTCGGCCATTGCGCGGGCCTGCGCAACACCCAGGCGCTGGGCGACTACGTTCTGGCGCATGCCTATGTGCGCGAGGACCACGTGCTCGACGACGACCTGCCGGTCTGGGTGCCGATCCCGGCGCTGGCGGAGGTGCAGGTGGCCCTTCAGGAAGCGGTTGCCGAGGTGACCGGCCTGTCCGGCTACGACCTGAAGCGCATCATGCGCACCGGAACGGTGGCCACCATCGACAACCGCAACTGGGAACTGCGCGACCAGCGCGGGCCGGTGCAGAGGCTGTCGCAGTCGCGCGCCATCGCGCTCGACATGGAATCGGCCACCATCGCGGCCAACGGCTTCCGCTTCCGCGTGCCCTACGGCACGCTGCTGTGCGTTTCCGACAAGCCCCTGCACGGGGAACTGAAGCTGCCCGGCATGGCGACCGATTTCTACAAGCGCCAGGTCGCCCAGCATCTCATCATCGGCATGAAGGCGCTGGAGCGGCTGGCCGCCATGCCGGTCGAGCGGCTGCATTCGCGCAAGCTGCGCAGCTTCTCGGAGACGGCGTTCCAGTAGCGGGTTCTTGAAACCGACATGATTTGGAGGCACCGCTGCGCGATGCCTCCGTCTCCCGATCGTGCCATGGCCAACCTGGCGAAAACCCTCGCGCTGCTCGTCACGCTTGCGATCTCGCTGCCGCTGGTGGCCGGCTTCCTCGGCTGGATGCACCCGGCGCTGGACTCGTTCTCGCATTTCCGCACGCATCTGGCGGTGCTGCTCGGGCTGGCCGCGCTGCTGCTGGTGGCGACGCGGCAATGGCTGCATGGGGCGGCCGGGCTGATGCTCGCCGCCGGCGCTTTTTCCACCACGCTCGGCGCCATGCCCGGGCAGGCCTTCGCCCATTCCGACGCGACCGCCATCGAGGCGCCGCGCTACCGCTTGCTGCACCTCAACCTGGGCGCGTCCCGGCCGGCGCAAGTCCTGTCGCTGATCGGGCGCACACGTCCGGACGTGGTCACGCTGAACGAGACGTATCCCGCCTGGCGGCAGAGCCTCGAAGCGATCTCGGCGGCCTACCCCCATCGGCTCGCCTGCCCCGACCCGCGGTCGATGGGCAGCGTGCTGATCCTGTCGCGGCGGCCGTTCCTCGACCATGGTTCCTGCGGGCTGGACGGGCGTTTCGGCCTCGTGACGGTCGATTTCGGCGGCCATCCGGTCGAGGTCGCCAGCCTGCACCTTCTGTGGCCCTGGCCCTTTTCCCAGCCCGACCAGGTGCGAACGCTGGCGCCGGCGCTGGCCGAACTCGGCGACAAGGCGCTGCTGGCCGGCGACTTCAACGCGGCCGAGTGGAGCGCAACGGTGCGCCGGATTGCCGATGCAGGCGGGTTTACGGCTGCGCCGCGGCTTGGCCCGACCTGGCTCGTCTACTCGGCGCCCGACGCGCTGCGGCGCTGGATCGGCCTGCCGATCGACCATGTGCTCGCCAAGCCGGGCGTGGTGCTGCTCGACGCCCGCCGCCTCGACGGCGTCGGCTCCGACCATCTGCCGGTGCTCGTCGACTTCATGCTGAAGCCGGAGCGGCCCCCCGCGCGGCAGACCTTCGCGGTCGCCGCGCGGTAGGCGCGCTGCGCCGTCGTCAGCTCTGCGGGCTCAGGCGCAGGACTTCGCCGTCGCCATGCTCGGTCAGCACCCAGAGATCGCCGTCCGGGCCGATCTTCACGTCGCGAATCCGCCGCCCGATCTCGATCAGTTCCTCGTTGACCACCTGACCGTCCTGAAGCGTCACCCGAACGACGCCCTCGCCGCGAAGGCCGCCGATCAGCATGTCGCCCGTCCAGTCGCCGAAACTGGAGCCGTCGGCCACGAAGGTGAGGCCGGAAGGCGCCAGCGTGTCCTCGAAGATGTGAACCGGCGAGATCTTTCCTTCCATCGCCGTGCCGACGCCGAGCGGCGCCCCGGAGTAATCTTCGCCGCCGGTGATGAACGGCCAGCCGTAATTGTTGCCGGCGATGATCAGATTGATCTCGTCACCGCCCTGAGGCCCGTGGTCGGCGGCCCAGACCTCGTTCGTCGTGGGATGGACGCCCAGTGCCTGGATGTTGCGGCTTCCCATCGAGAAGATATAGCGATCAGGCTCTCCTTCCTCAGCGGTGAACTGCGGATTGTCGTCGGGAACGTCGCCGGTGTCGGTCATGCGCAGCACGGAGCCAGCCTGGTCGGCGGCGTCCTGCGCCCGCTCGAGATTCCGGCGCTCGCCGATGCTGAGATACAAATGGCTGGTCGCCGGATCGAAGGCCATGCGTCCGCCGAAATGCAGGCCGCTCGAATCCTGGTCGTCTTCCTTCATGACGAAGATGTCCTCGACGTCGTCGAATCGAATGTCGCCGTCCTCGTCGACCACGCGCCCGCGCACCACCACGACCGCCGCCCCGCGCTCGGTCTCGCGCGAGTAGCTGACATAGGCGTAGCGGTTTTCGTCGAATTCGGGATGAAGGACGACGTCGAACAGGCCGGCCTGGCTTCGCCCGGTCTCGCCATCGTAGCGGAAGAGGTCCGGCGCCTCCCAGATGGCCTCCGAGACGCCACCCTCGCGCGAACCGACGCGGAGGGTGCCGGCGTTGCGCTCGGTGACCAGAAAGCGGTCATCGGAAATGAAGGCGAACCCCCAGGGATGGTCGAGACCTTCGGCCACGGTCTCCACCGACAGGGAATAATGCTCGGTGGAGACCGGGTCGTACTCGGCCAGCGCGGGCGATGCCAAAACCAGCGCGAGGGGGGAAACGAGGGCAAGGCGTATCGGGAACGTCATGGGTTTCTCCTGACAGGTTGGTTGCTGTACCCCAGCCCAACCGCGTCCCGGCCACGATGTTCCGAAATTCCCGAGGGATCCCGGACGCGCCATCTTCTCCCCACGAACGAGCCATGAAGACGCCACGCCGAAGGGTTTTTCGTCCGCCGGAGCCGGGTCCCTGACGAGACGGAGCCCGTCACCTCACATGTTCGGGTAGACCGGTCCTTCGCCGCCTTGGGGCGGCACCCAGTTGATGTTCTGGTTCGGGTCCTTGATGTCGCAGGTCTTGCAGTGCACGCAGTTCTGCGCGTTGATGACGAAGCGGGCCTCGGGATTGCTGTGCGAGACCTCGCCACCCTTGGCCGATGCGCCGGGGCCGCCCGCCAGCGCATTGCCGTCGGCATCCACCCATTCGTAGACCCCGGCCGGACAATAGCGCGTCGAGGGTCCGGAATAGACGCCGTATTCCGACGCCTTCTGCAACGCCGGATCCTTGACCTGCAGGTGGACCGGCTGGTTCTCCTCGTGATTGGTGTTCGACAGGAACACCGACGACAGGCGGTCGAAGGTCAGGACGCCGTCCGGCTTGGGATAATCGATGCGCTTGTGGCGCGCGGCCGGCTCGAGCGAGGCTGCGTCCGTCTTGCCATGCTTCATCGTGCCGAAGACCGAAAAGCCGAGGAGCGAGTTCATCCACATGTCGAGGCCGCCGAGCCCGACGCCGAGCCAGAGGCCGAGCTTCGACCAGAGCGGCTTGACGTTGCGAACCGTCTTCAGGTCCTTGCCGATCTCGGAATCGCGCCAGGCCGCCTCGTAGCCGGAAATCTCGTCGGCCGAGCGGCCTGCCGCGATCGCCTCGGCGACGTGCTCGGCCGCCATCATGCCCGACAGCACGGCGTTGTGGGAACCCTTGATGCGCGGCACGTTGACGAAGCCCGCCGAGCAGCCGATCAGCGCGCCGCCCGGGAAGGTGAGCTTCGGCACCGACTGCCAGCCGCCCTCGGTGATGGCGCGCGCGCCGTAGGAGAGCCGCTTGCCGCCCTCGAAGGTGTCCCTGATCGTCGGATGCGTCTTGAACCGCTGGAATTCCTCGAAGGGCGAGACGTAGGGGTTCTTGTAGTTCAGGTGGACGACGAAGCCGACCGCGACCTGGTTGTCCTCCAGATGGTAGAGGAAGGAGCCGCCGCCGGTGGCGTTGTCGAGCGGCCAGCCGAAGGAGTGCTGCACGAGGCCTGGCCTGTGCTTCTCGGGCGCCACCTGCCACAGTTCCTTGAGGCCGATGCCGAACTTCTGCGGTTCGCGCCCGTCGGACAGGCCGAACCTGGCGATCAGCTGCTTGGCGAGCGAGCCGCGCACGCCCTCGCCGATCAGCGTGTACTTGCCCATCAGCGCCATGCCTGGCGCGTAGCCCGGCCCGCGGCTGCCGTCGCGCTCGACGCCCATGTCGCCGGTGACGACACCCGTCACCGCGCCCTTGTCGTCAAAGAGCAGTTCGGCCGCCGCGAAGCCGGGATAGATCTCGACGCCCAGCGCCTCGGCGTGGCCGGCCAGCCAGCGGCAGACATTGCCGAGCGAAACGATGTAGTTGCCGTGATTGTTCATCAGCGGCGGCATCAGCATGTTGGGCAGGCGCACCGAGCCTGCCGGCCCGAGCACCAGGAAATGATCGTCGGTGACGGGCGTCTTGAACGGATGGTCGCTTTCCGAGCGCCAGTCGGGCAGCAGCTTGTCGACACCGACCGGATCGACCACCGCACCCGACAGGATGTGCGCGCCGACCTCCGCGCCCTTCTCGAGCACGACGACGGAAAGCTCGGGGTTCACCTGCTTCAGGCGGATCGCCGCGGCAAGCCCCGCCGGGCCCGCGCCGACGATCACCACGTCGAATTCCATGCTCTCGCGTTCAACTTCGCTCATCGTCGTCCTCCAGCTTTCCGGCCGTCGCCGGATGGCATCTGTCTTCGGCGGTCTTACTGCAACGGTTGCGGATTGCGATAGCACAGGTGTCGCAAGCGTCAAATTTCAGCCGGTTGGCCGCCCCGGCAGAGGGTAAATTACTTACCTTGACGTAAACGTCAATGCGACATTGCATTCCTCCCCTTTCCCGAAAACGCCGGTTGCGGGAATTTCCCGCTGCTTCATACTCACGGGAAAGGAGGATCACCGCGATGTGGTTCCCCCAGGCTGGGCTGGCGGCAAGGCTGGGCGCAATCGCGATCGCCATGGCGGCGTCTTCGCCGCTCGGCCAGGCTGCCGAGAACACATCAGGCGGCAGGACCGCGGCGGCGGTGCGAACCGACGACGGCCAGTGGCAGGCCGGCGCCTACGCCTTTTCCGACGAACTCGGCGGGTTCAGCATCCTGTCGGCCTCCGGGCGCGGCACGCGCGGCGATCCGATCGTGCTGGTGCAGGCGTTCCACTCCGCCAGCCCGGTGACGCTGACGATCCGCGCCATCGGTCCGGTCCGGGCCTTTGCCCATGAAGAGGGCGTGGCCAACGGCTTCATCCGCATGGTGGTGGTCGCCGTCAATCGCAGCGGCCTCGCCTGGACCGAGTTCGAATTCGAGCTGCAGGAAGTGCTCGGCACGCCCAGCGGCTACAGCGACGGGCTGTCGTTCGACCAGCGCCGCCGCGACGGCGACAGCATCGTGTCCGATGCCTTCGCCCGTTTCGACCGCGCCTTCGAGCCCCATGACCGGCTGCGCTTCGAAGACGGCTTCGTCGATCCGGGCAAACAGGCCCGCTTCGAGTTCCTGATTTCCGACTTCACGCCGGTCGCCGAGTTCTACCTCGTTCAGGACCCGCGCATCCCCGCTTCGTGAGGGCGCGGTGCCCGCCGTTTCGGCCGCCGGTTCAGGCGGCAACCAGTTCGTAGGGCCGCGCGTCGTCGTTCATTTTCTGGATCTTGATCGGCTGTTCCTTGGCGGTCGGCACGCTGCGACGCGACAACTCGTCGATCCCGGTATCGGTCGGCAGGTCCAGCTTCTCGATCGCAAAGCGCCGCAGCAGCGCTTCCGCCGAACTGTCGATCTCGATCTCGTTGCGCTCCCAGCGGCCGATGGTCTGCTTGTCGCGATGGACGAGCACAGCGAGTTCCGCCTGCGTCAGGCCCATCTCGGTGCGGAGAAAGCGCAATTCCTCGCCCGCAATGCCCTGGGCATGGCTGACGATGCCGAGCGCGATGATACGATGCAACTCGTTGATGGCGGGGATCGTCACGATCTCCTCACCATCTTCGTCGGTCTCGACGGCAATTCCCTCGATGTAGACGTTGAGCAGACCGCTTTCCGTGTAGTGATGTGCCTTATTCATCGTCTTCAACTCCCATGATCGAGCCAGCCTTGCGCTCGAACTCGTCGATCCACATGACAGTGACCACCTTCAGAAGGTGCTCAGCCTCGGCGGGAATCACGACGACTCCGATCGATCGGCTGCCGCTGTTTGGTGTCTTGCAGTCCACCCGGTAGCGGTACGTTCCCGGAGCGAATGCAGGCTTTGGCGGCTGATGGACATTCCCGAATTTGAGAGCATGCAGGATGTCCGAAATCACCAGCCCTCGTTCGGCGAGTCTCTCCCGCGCGTGGAGCCTGTAGGATAGGCTGAGCCTGGGATCGCGCGCGATGGAGCGGATCCTGCTCGTTGCGCGGTCGGGGAGCCATGGCTCCAGGATGGCCACGATGCTCCTCCCCCCACACCTATGTGTATCACCATGATACTTTCATGGAAGTTTGTAGTCAAGTGCGGGCATCGGCTCGACCTGGCGAAGCCATTTCCCTCGCTCGCCAAAACCGTCTAGAACCCAGCGATGGACTCCGGCCTGCCCGATCTCAGGGAACTCTTGCTCTTCTACGCCGATGCCGGCGCCGACGAGGCGCTGGAGGATTCGCCCGTCGACCGCTTCGCCGAGAGCGTGCCGCTGCGGCGGGCGGCCGGCGCCTCCGGCGGGGCGCTCCAGCAGGAGGGGCCACCGACCCGCGACCGGGCTGCCGCCGACGGG
>NZ_RWKW01000074.1 GCF_003970795.1 Aquibium carbonis
ATCGACGCGCCCTGCGACCTCTCGCACATCTCCTGGATCATGACGGCCAACACCATCGAGCCGGTGCCGAAGTCGCTCCGCGACCGCTGTCGCTGCCTCCGCTTTCCGGAGCCCGGACCCGAGCATCTTGCCACGCTTGCCCACAACCTATTGGCGGAACGCTACCGCGACAAAGGATTCGATCCGAAGTGGGCGCTCCCGCTCGACGGGGTCGAGATCGCGGCGCTGTCGGCCGCGTGGCCGGGCGGCTCCCTCAGGGTTCTGCAGCGGCTCGTGGATAGGCTCATCGACGTCAGGGAGGCGAGCATGACCCGCTGCTAGCGCGCACGCGAAACCTTCAGCACGCGAGCACCGGCTGCCCCGCCCCTGCCTCGGAAAGCATCCGATTGTTCAGAAACTCTTGCGCCGCAATCTTCTGGCCTGGCGGGGCCCTGGGATGGTGGTGGAGATTTCCGGCCCGGCACTCAGCGGACGCTCAGCTCCCTGATCGCGCACTGTTGTGATTCCAAGGACTGCAAAGCGCCCGCCTGTCGGTCATTCGCACGGTTGGACCTATCCACCGAAAGCAGTCATCTCTCGCGGCCTCCACTCGCCGAACCGTGGAATAGCAAGGCTTAGGCCGCTGGCGGACACGTATCTACTTCTATTGGCGATGGATACTACCGAGCACTTAGTGGCTTGTGGTCGATCCATCTGAGACCGAGCAGTAGTAACTGTGGCTTTTCCAAGGTATTCACGTCGTGGGCTGAGTATCGAATCATTGAAAATGGTGACGGCATACGAGGCATATGGGCCGTCTCCCAATCCTGTTTTTTTGATTCCGGATGCAGCGAGTCTCGCCGATTAGGGTCGTGAAAACTGGCTGGCCGCGAAGGGAGAGCAAATTGATCGCTCCGCTCACGAAGCGCAAGAAGAAGGATGGAACGCTCTACGAGCGTCCTGAACAGATCGAGCAACTGCTACGGGAACTGGAAGGACTCGCGCGGGACGAGTTGATGGAGCGCTCGCTGATACGGGATCGCTCGAACCCTTCGTATATTCCCTCCGAATGTCTCGTATATTTTGTGCGTGCCTCTCGACGCGACAACTCGGAGGCTTGGTTCGAACGGTTGTATAAGACCCTGATCGAGCGGGTTTCGCGTGCCATTCCCCGTTCGGACGGGGTCGGAAACACGACGTCGCTCACCCAGGAGCGCATACGTGAGAAGGCGATAGGCCGCTTCATCGAACTCATCTCCGAAGACCGCAGGTCGCCGGGTGACCTTATGGATTTCTTCGAAGTGCGGTTCGACCTCGGCATCAAGCGACTCCGTCTGGATGCGCAGGAGCAGGCGTGGCGTGACGAGAATCGCAGCGTTGGCCTCGATGAAGCAGACACTGCCATGGAAAACGACTCCGGCTCTGTCATGGTCGACCGGCTGGCCGATGATATTTCTTCCGATCCGCTTTTCCGCCGGAAGCTTTATGCGGCGATTGGTACCCTGCCACCGGAACAAAGCAGGACCATGCACCTGCTTCTCAATGGGTGGCTTATCCACTCGAGCGATCCCGACGCCATGACCATCGCAAAGGCACTGAACTGTTCGGATCGCTCTGTTCGCAACTATAAAGAGCGAGCGCTCAAGACGCTCACGGCTCTGTTCAATCAAGGGGATGATCAATGACGGCCAGCCATCCGCCCCTGCGCCTTCAGGACGTACTCGATGAATTCATGATGGAGGACGACCAGGGATCAGAGGTGCTCGCACGATATGTCCGCGAGTATCCTCAGTTCACAGCGCAGCTTATCGACTTCTCGATACTTGCGGTCAGCGACGATAGCGACGACCAGAGCGAACTATCTGGGCTCGACCAGTCGAGGATCGACGCGGCCTGGATCGCGTTTTCGGCGCTCGACGCGAACGATACCCCAGCCTCCGATCCGCTCGCAAAGCTGACCGGAGAAAGAGGAAGGTCGGTCGCGCATGCTCTTGGCGTTCCGCGTCAGGTCGTGAGCTGTTTCAGGGAACACAAGGTGATCGCGTCCAGTGTTCCGGATGACGTTCTCCAAGTATTTGCGGACGAGCTCGAGGTGCCGATGGCCTATGTGATCTCGGCAATGAGCAAGCCAATCGAGGGCTTCGGGGGGAGGCAGTTCAAGGCCGACGGCAAGCCGTCAACCGGGGAACAGGTCAGCTTTGAGCAAGTCCTCATAGATGCCGGGGTTTCCGAAGCCGATCGATCGAGGCTTCTGTCCAAGGGAGGATGAAATGGATTCGGTCGAAATCGCTCGAAGGACGGCTGCGGACTTACACGCGCTCGTGGTCTCGATAGGCTTAGACCCCAGTGATCCATACGCCTTCGCGAAGGGAGCGGCTGATGCGCGTGGGCTGACCGTGGAACAGGCGAATCCTGGGGCTGCGAGCCTGAACAAAAGCCGTGCCACCTACATCCCGGAAGACGACCTCATAATCCACGAGAACAAGGGCTCTGTGTTCGATCAGGCGTTCCTGGTCGCGCACGAGATCGGCCATTCGGAGCTTGGCGACGCCGCGGTCGCGACAGCCAGAGAAGTCGAGCCGACGAGATCTGCAGAACCGTCTCCTGTCGGGATGGACCGTGTGGTCGACTACGGTCGCCGACAGCGGCGCGAGGTCCAGATGGACCTGTTTGCCAGAGAGCTATTGCTGCCGAGACCTTTGATGCGAAGGATGCACCTCGAAGACGGCTTGACTGCATCACAGATTGCGGAACGCATGAAGGCTCCGTTCGATGTCGTCGCGCAGCAGCTTATCGACGCCCTTCTCTTGCCTGTGATCGAGCCGCAAGAGAGTGTTCGCCAGGAAGCTAGCTTGAATACAGAGCAGGCTACCGCAGCCGACCATCGGGGGGCTGCCTACCTTCTCGAAGCGGGTCCAGGAACGGGCAAGACGCAAACGCTCACCGAGCGCGTGGTTCAGTTGCTCGATGACGGCATAGACCCACGCAGAATCCTGGTTCTCACCTATTCGAACAAGGCAGCGGGTGAGATGTCCGAGCGCATCGCCTCGAAGCGGCCGGAGGGAGCAGCCGCGATGTGGATGGGCACATTCCACGCATTCGGCCTCGATCTTGTTCGACGTTTCAATACCGAGTTGGGCCTCTCCGACAATCCGAGGATGATGGATCGTGTCGAAGCCGTCGAACTTCTCGAGGCGGAATTCCCGAAGTTATCTCTCGAGCACTATGTCGACCTTTATGATCCCACCCGGATGATTGGAGGCATCCTGGCTGCTATTTCTAGGGCGAAGGATGAAGTCGTCGGGCCGATCCGATACGGCGAGTTGGCTCAGGGGATGTTGGAAATCTCCGCGGCCGCCGGCCAGAAGGACCCGACAGCCGAAAAGGCGATGGAGGTCGCGAGGATCTACACAATCTACGAGAATCTGAAACGGGATCGAGACGCGTTGGATTTCGGGGATCTGGTAGCCTTGCCAGTCGAACTTCTGGAGGCCCGTCCTGAGATCGCGGCCCAACTTCAAGGCCTTTACGATCACATCCTCGTTGATGAGTATCAGGACGTAAACCGTGCCAGTATCCGGCTGCTGAAAGCCCTATGCCCCACTGGACGCAATCTCTGGGTAGTCGGTGATGCCCGGCAGGCGATTTACAGGTTCCGCGGTTCATCCCCGGCGAGTACACCGAGGTTCACTACCGTCGACTTTCCAGATGGAACGTCGTCTAGGCTGCAGCTGAACTATCGTTCCACAGACGAGATCGTCAGTGGCTACTCGGCCTTCGCACGAGAGATGACCGCGAGCAATACGGACGCGACACTTCGCGCCCACCGCGGCGCCAGCGGCAATCCCATAGAATTGCATCTGCTCGACACGAAGGACGCGCTCTCCGCCGCTATCGCGGACGCGATATCCGATCGTAACAAGGCAGGTGTCCAGTTCCGGAACCAGGCAGTACTCTGTACCGGGAACGAAAAGCTCGGCGAAATCGCACGTGACCTTGAGCGGCTGGGGATACCTGTCCTCTTCCTCGGTAACCTGTTCGAGCGTCCCGAAGTGAAAGACCTGCTCTCGTTCCTATCATTGCTATCTGACCGCCGTTCAATGGGGCTTGTTAGGGCCGCGTGCACGCCGGAATTCCCGATGTCGCTCGATGATGTCGGCTTGCTCTTCGAGGAGCTGAGCGACAGTGACGCGGTACCCATGTCGTGGTTGGCGACCAAGGCTGCCGCCAAGGTTTCGAGCACCTCGTACGAGTCCTTGAAGCGTCTGAAGGACGCCCTCGAAGGTTTCGATGCCGAGAGTTCTCCGTGGCATGTGCTGGTGACGCTCATGTTCGACCGCACCGGGCTTGGTGCCCGGATCGGCAGTGCCAGTTCCGTGGCGGAGCGCGCAGAGGGCATCGCGATCTGGCAGTTTCTGAATTTCCTCCGGATCCAGCCGTCGGGAAAAGGTCAGGCTGTCCCTCGGCTGCTCGACAGGATCCGCGTGCTCATGGCGATCGGCGACGACCGCGATCTCAGGCAACTGCCCGCTGCGGCGCAAGGACTCGATGCCGTCAGGCTAATGACCATTCACGGCGCGAAAGGGCTCGAGTTCGAATGCGTCCATCTGCCGGGACTCAATCAGGATACCCTGCCGGGCAACCCAAAGCTTCCGGAGTGTATCCCTCCCGACGGCATGATCGGCGACATCGAAGGGAGTGTTCCAGATGCCCTTCGCAGAGGGGATGCCGAGGAGCGCGAGTGCCTGTTCTATGTCGCCGCGTCCCGCGCACGGGATCGCCTGTTCATGTATGCTGTCACACAGAATGCAAACGGCGCCAATCGACCAACCTCCCGCTTTCTGTCGCGGTTGGGGGATTCGACAATGGTCAGGCGACCCAAGCCAAAGTTGACGCTGCCGCCTGCTCCGGAAGCCATCCCTGTCCCCCTGAGCATCGCAGGATCGATGCGGCTCAAGGATTCGCAGATTTCGATGCTGGACAAGGACAAATGCAAGAGGCGGTTCTTCTACACGCATATCCTCGGCATCGGTGGTCGCCGCACCGAAACCGATTTCATGAAGATGCACGAGGCCGCCAGGTCCGTTCTGCGTTCGATGGTTTATGAAGGCCTTGACCTCGATGCTGATGCCGATCTCCTAGCTGCCGTACATGTCGCCTGCGAAGAGCGAGGCCTCGAGAATATAGGTAGCCACAGCGCGCTGCGCATCGTCGCGACACGCCTCGTGACAAATTTCCGCGAGGGTCGAAGCGGCTATCGAACCGAGCGTCCGATCGATCTGGTGCTCTCAGTTGGCGACGACGAAATCTCTTATCGGCCCGACGACATCGTGATCGCAGCCGGCGGCAAGCGCATATATCGACGGGTGCAGACAGGTGTTCAGCGCGAATCGGATATCACCAAGTTGGGCGCAGCGGTCGCTTTCCTCGCAATCGCAGACAACGCACCGGGCTCGGAGGCACAAGTCGTCCATCTGACGAGCGACTCCACCGCACCGCTTTCGTTCACGCCGCAGATTCAGCGAAACCGCCGGGCAACGCTGCTCGATACCTTGGCTGATATCAGAGACGGGCGTTTCCCCTCGAAACCCAGCCAGCGCGTTTGCCCACGTTGTCCGGCTTTCTTCATATGTGGATCGATCCCGACCGGCACGCTGACCAAGAATCTCGGGGGACCGATTCCGGTCTGACGATCCTCCGCCGATTTTCCATTCGTAGCCGGACTGACCCGGCAGAATAAGGAAAATCAAATGAACTCCCCTGAACTTTACGACTATGACGACGTCGGCGAAGCGATCGCCGAAGGCCGCGCTCTTCGCCCGGCACGCGCTTACCGCATCCGCTTCGCACAGGACGGCCTCGATTTCACGCCGCTCCTGGTCTCCGATCCCGTACCTTTGGGTCGCCAGGTCATCGAAGCCGCCGCGCTCGATCCCGGTAAGGGTTACAGCCTCTTCGCCATCATCGCCTCCGGCGACTTCGAAGACGTGCGTCTGGACGAACCGTTCGATCTTCGCGGCAACGGCGCCGAGCGCTTCGTCGCCTTCCTCACTGATCGCGACTACAAGTTCGAGATGAACGGTCGCGAGATGCGGTGGGGAAAGCCTGCAATCAGTGGCCGTGAACTCGCCAAGCTGGCGAAGCCCGGTCCGGACGAAGGGGTCTTCCTCGATGTCCGCGGCGGGACCGACCGCATGATCGGGTCGTCCGAGCTAATCGACCTGAGCGCACCCGGTATCGAACGATTCTTAACGGCGCTGCGGCCGCCCGTCGAGATCGAGATCATCGTCAACACCCGCAAGAAGCTCGTCCGCGGTCCGACGATCACGTTCGAGGACATCGTCGCGCTGGCGTTTCCGGGTCCCCATGATCCGAACGTCGTGTTCTCGATGACCTACCGCAAGGCGGCCTCGGCGCCGCATTCCGGCGAACTCGGCCAGAACGGTTCAATCACCATCAAGCAGGGGACGGTCTTCAATGTCACACGCACTGTTCAGTCGTAGTCCCGACCTCGCTCAGCTGCGAGAGGAAGGCTACTTCATCCAACTCGTCGGCAGCTATCTCGTCATGCGGGAGGTTCCCTACGTCGATAAGGATCGCAAGGTCCGCAAGGGAACCCTCATCTCCACCTTGGTCCTCGCAGGCGACACGACCCGGAAGCCGGATACGCACGTCATGCATTTCGACGGCGAGTACCCGTGCGGTCCGGACGGCAAGCCGATCACGGCGATTTCGCATCAGACCCAGCACTTCGAGTTGGGTAACGGTCTGACGGCAGAGCATGCTTTCTCGAGCAAGCCCGATGGCGGTTACCGCGACTATCATCACAAGATGACGACCTACGCTTCGATCCTGTCAGGGTCTGCCGTAGTGCTGGACAAGTCCGCCACCCCGCGTCCGTATCGGGCGCTGGACGACGAGGATACCGAAAGCGTCTTCAACTATGTTGAGACCGCGTCGGCGCGTGCGGGCATCAGTGCGCTCACGGCCCGGCTCGCCAATCACCGCATCGGCGTCGTCGGTCTCGGAGGATCCGGCAGTTACATCCTGGATATGATCGCGAAAACGCCCGTAGCCGAAATCCGCATCTTCGACCCCGACGAATTCCTTCAGCACAATGCTTTTCGCGCGCCCGGCGCTCCTACACTGGCCGAGCTTCGGGAAGCACCGCTGAAGGTCGATTACTTCAAGGCAATTTACGGCCGCATGCACCGCGGCATCACTGCGGTGTCGGCAGCCGTGAAGCCGGAAACGCTGCATCTGCTTGAAGGTCTCGACTTCGTCTTCCTCAGCCTCGATGCCGGCGAGGCAAAAGCGGCGATCATTACGTGGCTGCACGACCACACCGTCCCGTTCATCGATATAGGCATGGGGCTGGAGCTCGGCGACCGTGGTCTGACGGGAATCCTGCGGGTTACGACCAGCACGCCGGAGAACCGCACCGAGGTCGCGGTCAATCCGCGCATTCCGCTCGCAGGCGGCGGAGCGGACGACATCTATGCCTCGAACATTCAGGTGGCCGAGCTCAACGCCTTCAACGCGATCCAGGCCGTCATCAAGTGGAAGAAGTTGCTGGGCTTCTATTGCGACCTCGAGGGCGAGCACCATTCCACCTACACGGTCGACGGAAACCTGCTGCTCAACGAGGATCAGTCATGATCAAGCATAAGAGCCTCCAGCATGTCTTCGTCGACAGCTTTCCGAGCAGCCTCGAACCGGGAAAGCTCTATGTCTCGGTCGAATACGGAAGTGTCGCTCACGGCTGCTGTTGCGGGTGTGGCGAGGAGATCGTCACGCCACTCACACCAACCGACTGGCATATCGTCTACGATGGCGAGACCATCACCCTTCACCCGTCGGTCGGCAATTGGACGTTGGCGTGCCGGTCACACTATATTATCCGCAAAGGAGAGGTTATAGAGGCGCCGGCTTGGTCTGACCAACAGGTCGCGGCAGAGCGTCGGCGAGACGGCCGGGCGAAGGCCGCATACTTCGGTACAACGCAAGCGGCGTCTCCGAGCATAGCGTCTACCGCGGTTACGCCCGAACGAGATGCCCCGCAATATTTGTTAAGCGGCAATATCGGCTGGAAGGCACGTATTCGCAGGTTTTGGACGAAGATTTTCCGATGAACCCTCCAGTTTCGGAGCCATTGGTATAGAAGTTTGAGCAGGTGCACTCTCAGCCAAACAAGGTGCTGCTCGTTTTCGACAAATGAGTGGGTAGAGAATCGAGCCTGAGTAGCTTTGCCGTGTCTATAGTGGCCCTCTTTGGAGGGTTTTGATCCATACGCATTTTTGATGCCCGAGGTGTGCTCTGAAAATTGCAGCCTCCTTGAATGGGCGGAAGCCTCCGTGGTCGTCCGACGGCATCTGACGCGGAGGGCAGCGATCTAATGGGCGCCACCTCGTACCCGACAGTCAGCAATCGGTCCCGAACTTTACTTGGCAGCTTCGTGATTCTGGAGCTTCGTCTCCAAGAACAGTGAACCCTCATTGCCCTCGCGGCGCACTTAACTCCCGCGCAGCCCATGTCGCCGGTTAAGCGAGCTGCAATCGAGCTTGTGCAAGGCGACCTGCAGATGATCCTGCGCCGACGGGAGTGCAAGGGGTCTGGGCGACCAAGGCTGCTCGCAAACACGCGTCACAACGCAATTGGGACGAGTATCCGGCTGAGCTCCGCCTCCCGGCTGTCCAATTGAGATTTGTGTGAATGGTGCAGTAGTGATGATACGCTAGCCGGAGGAGGCAAAATGGCAACGTATTTCCATGACTACTTTGGCGTCAGTCGGGATACGCTGGACGACTATGGGGCGTTCAATGTGTCCATAATCAACGACCTGCCGCTTTTTATAGACCCTTTTCTCCTCTTTCACAGCGCCAACCCTGAATATCAGAAGCTCCACGAGTCGATCCTCCATTACATCAGGTTTCTGCGTGACCAGGTCCTCGCCGGCCGCGTCAATGCTGATCGAATCAAGGCATGGTTTCACTTTCCGGAAGTGCGTCAGAACTGGATGGGCTTCTCGCTGGTGGGCAACGGCGGCTCGGGACTAGGCCGCAAATTCGCGGGAGCCCTGAGCGAGAATCTCGCGGACCTGTTTGCGGATTTCGGTGCCGAGAAGGTCTCTAAAAGCAGCCACCTGGAGAAGGTATGTCTCGTTCGGGACGGTGTCGGCCGCGACAACATCAGCGACTTCACGACCAACCTAATCATGGACTATCTCTGCAGCTACACCGAGGCCTTCGCGGTCGCCCATATCGACCCCAAGCTGCTCCGGAAGATCTGGGTGAACAAAGCCGTGTTCAATTACGGCACCGGTTCATGGGAACGTCGGCAGTACACACTTCCGTGGCTTGCTCGCGACAACGATTTTGTGCTGCTGACGCCGAAAGATATTTTAACCCGCGATGAAAACTGGATTAACCGCACCGACATGATCCGGGATTTTGACCAGATCCCGATGGCCATTCCCGACGCCGAGCTTCGCGGTCAGGTGTTCGCATATTTCGAGCAGGAGCTCGCCCGGCCTGCAGATGGCGAAGTAACTCAGCGCCAGCTCGATGAGGCTGCTGCCAAGACGTTCATCAAGTTTCCGCTGCTGGTGGACTACTACATCAGGCATAAGGAACAGACTGGCGAAAAGGCTGTGGACGTAAGCTCGGAACGAGTCACTGAAACGCAGCTGATCTTCGAGGAGCACGTCCGGGCGGTGCAGAAGCTCCTCGCCGCCACGACCGGCTTCTATGCCCTACCCGGCGGTACCTACGAAGAAACTCACCAGCGGCTTGCCTTCCTAAAGGATGTCATCGAGAACAAGGGAGGACACCGGATCTTCTGGCACAACGGCAAGGCAATTCAACGCGAGCAGGATCTGCACGTCCTAGCCCGCCTCATCTGGTTCGGCTCCCCGTCGGATGTCGGTGCGGAGGCCAACGATGGTCGAGGCCCGGTTGACTACAAGATCTCGCGCGGCGCTTTCGACAAGACGCTGATTGAGATGAAGCTCGCCAAGAACACCGCCCTACGGCGCAATCTCGAGAAGCAGCTGCCGATTTATCAGGCCGCCAGCAACGCCGAAAGCGGCATCAAGGCGATCATCTATTTTTCCCTCGAAGAGAGGATGCGAGTTACGGCAATTCTGAAAGACCTCGGCATCGAGGGTCATCGCGACGTCGTTCTGATTGACGCCAGGATCGACAACAAACCGTCCGCGTCCAAGGCCGCTTGAGCACAGATTGCGATGGAACAGCAGCTTTCCGAATACATGATGCGCTTCTCCAAATTCGAGTTCTTCCTCATGAGGATGGATCCTGCCTTCGTTCAGACGAATGCTGGGCAAAGAGTGGTGGGGGTGCAGTGGGAGGCTGTGGCAAGCAAGGTCGAGGCGGCTTTTCCCTGGGCCACCTTTGATTTCGCTTCCAGCAGATTTGACATCTTCAGGAACGAGCCACCGCAGTACCTGACGTTGCGGGGCGACGGTGAACTCGACTGGGACAGCGATGTGCAGCCGATTGAGTCCTGGAGCAGGCTTCTCACCCGATCGTTTGCTCAGCTACGGAACAACATCGCCCACGGCAGCAAGGGGAACCCGCCGCGCCCATTCACGCACGGACGAACGCCACTTTTTCTGAGTGCAGGCCATACGATGATGACCTTCCTTACGGAAGGGCTTTTCCCCGGGCAGTACTGGGATGAGCCGCTGAACTATGCTTAGCTAAGAGTCTATCGCATAGTGGACATCGGCACCAACACAAAGAGCGGGCACCACCCACCGCGGCTGTTTTGCAAAGGGCCGCTTTGCCGCCGTACGTACCCGCAACCTATCTGTCCGCTTCCGGCCCCGGTACGGTCTTGTCTGGGTCAGCCAATGCGCACTCCTCTCTCCTACGCTTCCGGCGAAGCTGGCCGCGGAACGATCTCAAGGGAACCATCCGGCAGTGGCCGCTGCAGAGCCTTCGCGTCCTCCCAAGACGCGGTCAGCCAGCGCTCCACCTCGTCGGGCGTCGTCAGCAGCACGGGCATGGCCTTGCTGTGCACCGCGCCAACGACGTCGTTCGGCTCCGTCGTCAGGAAGGCGGAGAGGTCGTCCTTCGTCAGGCCGTCCTTCACCTTCCGGACGCTCTCCCAGCCGGGCACCCAAAGCCCGGCGAAGAACATCAGCGGGCGGGTGGCGTCCAGGGCGAACCAGGCATTCGGCGTCGGCCCGCCATCGACCTTGCTGGCGGGGTCGGGCTCGGCGAACGAGGTGACGGGGACGACGCATCTGTGTTCGACGCCGAGCCACCGCGCCCAGTGGCGCGAGGACGTGTTGCGGACATTCGTCGTGCCCTTGTCCGGCTCCATGCGCAGGAGTTCCTTGAAGTCGAACGGCGCGCCCTTCGCCCTCAGCTTGTCCGCACGCTTCTGCGTTGCCTGCATTAGCGCGAAGGACGACGACGGCATGCCCCATCGCGTCCGGACCGCCTCGCGCCTTCCGGAAAGTCCGTTGCGGATGATCGGTGCCGTGCGGTCGGGCCACACGTCGATGGACGGCTCGAGATTTCC
>NZ_RWKW01000075.1 GCF_003970795.1 Aquibium carbonis
CGAGGCCGCGGCGCGCGCCCTGCTCGACGTCGCCGCGCGGCCCGGTTCCGCCCCCGACCCGGCGCTGAGCACGGCACTGGGGGAGTGGCAGGTCGCGCTGGCCCTGCGGACCGATTTCCCCGAGACGCATCTCCAGATCGGCGGCGCGGCGCTGACGGGGCGCCATTTCGGGCGCGCGCTCGATGCCTTTCGGCAGGCGGTGGCGCTCGACCCGCAACTGGTCGATGCGTGGACCATGATCGTCCGCCTGCAGGCGGCTCTGGGCGATCCGGATGGAGCGAGACGGTCGCTGGAACGAGCCCTCGCCGCAAACCCCGGAGCTCCCGCCCTGCTCGCGCTGCGCAACCTGTGACGACGGGACGGGTTCACTGATCGGGCATCCGCCGAGACGGAAGGGCGATGGCATATCCGCTGCGGCCAGGTTCGACATGTTCAATGTTCGAAGCCGGGGGGACTTGCATGCCATGCCGTTCCGGCGAGGCCCTGTTCGTAGCCCAGCTGGTAGAGCTTGCGCATGTAGGCCAGGTCGAACGGCTCGCTCGACTTGACGTCGAACTCCGACGGTATGAACGCCAGATGGTATTTCAGGCCGTCCCGCTGGGCGCCCAGATAGATCCGGTACATGTCGCCTACGCCCTGGGTCCGGATCAGCGTCGAGATCGAGCGTCCGGCTATCGGCAGCAGTTTCGGCTTCACGGGGTCGTAGATGGGATCGAGCGAGGCGTTCCGGATGACGTAGACGTCCGGCTTGCCCGGCACCTTCAATTTGCGGGTGACCTTTCGCCAGTCGATCCCGACGGGATAGAGGAAGACCTGGGACGTCGTGCCGCCATCGACATGAAGCTCGTCGAACATGCGGCCGTCGGCCTCCACCTTGATGAGCATGGGCGGGAAGGCCCCGGGAATCGACGCGGAGGCCATGAGCACGTCGTGGATCAGCGCCGCTGCGCGCGGGTCCCGGCTGTCGGCGATCGCGCCGATGTTCCACAGCACGGGCCGTCCGGCATCCAGATTCGTCGTGCCGATGAAGAGACGCCTGCCCCTGCGATGCTCGGCGGCGATCTTTGCTATCACTTCGGCATTTATGTAGCTCGCGATGAGGCGCCTGAGCCGCGTGGTGTCGGCCACCGAAGCCGCGGAGAGAATCTGAAGCACCGGCCTCGTCTCGATCAGATCCTTCGTCGAGTAGATCGTATAGATTTCGGTCAGCTGGCGGTCATATTCCGGTCCGAGAAAGGCGAAGGGCGCGATCAGCGAGCCCGTGCTGATGCCCGTGACCATCGTGAATTCGGGCCGCCGGCCCGACGCGGTCCAGCCCGTCAGGAGACCGGCGCCATAGGCACCGTTCTCGCCGCCACCTGAGAGCGCAAGATAGGCGTGCGGCTTGCCATAGATGCCGCCGAACTGGCGCCGGAGCACGTCCGGCGGGGCATCGATCATGGCGTCGAACCATTTCGGCTTTTCGTCGCCCCAGATCCGCACGCTACCCTGCCGGTCGGCCTCCGATGCCATGGAGGCCGACGGCATCGCTTCCGCGCGGGCGACATCCACTTCGGGCAGAGCCATGCGCTCGATGTCGGTGGTACAACCCGCCGCAACCAAGGCCGTGACGAACAACAGGCCGGTCAAGAATTGGCGGCCGACCCGAAACGGGAGGCGGCGCGTCGGGTCCTGACTACGACCGCGAGATGGATTCAGTGCCAAAAGGGCAAGTGCCGGCGCCAAGGCCGCCTCGCCGAACCGAATCAATCCCATGAGTTTGTCGCCATCCCCCGTCCATTCCGTCCGACACGCGCCATGCCGACTTCAAAAGGTTAGAGGTGCCCTCGCGGGAGATCCCCCATTCCCGCGCTCAGGCTAGGCCGGTTCTTCACCGCGATCTTGTCATTTGGCGCCATGGAATGCTGGACGTCCATCCAAATCCTACCCGCCCGGTTTCCAGCTCAAGCTGAAGATGACGACAAAGCCGGGCGAACAGTACGCGGTTCGCAAGAAGGCCTATCTGCTGATCAAGAAGCTGTTCGACGAGAACGGGATCGATTTCGCGTACCCGACGATAAGGGTGATCGAAGGGGGCGACGCCCACGCCGCCGCCGCCGCGCACGAGGTGTTGACCGCCGGGCCGAACTCCGAACCGGCATGACCCGGCTCGGCGGCTACGAGAGTTCTCGCGGAGCGACCTGGTCGGGGATGCATACGTCGAGTGAACCCCTCCCGAGTAGCGGGTTCGCTCAATGCTCCAGATCGTCTACACGCAAGGGTTCCTGTTGGTCACACATTCGTTGCGTCTGGAGGCTTCTGTAATCCGCAGGCACGACAGAGCGGCCGGGCTGAGTTGTAGGACCTCATTGCAAACCGGATCTCCGAAGCAGCGGGACGAAACAGTCAGGTTCGACCTGTGCTCAATATGCGGCATCAGTTCGGCCATCAAAAGCAACCGCGCGGTCCACTAAGAATTCGAACGCAACCTCGATGCACTGGGTACGCCAGATGGGCTCCACTGCCTGGCCCGGTCCTGAACGAATTATACCAGGAATGCATTGACCACGCCGAGGCGACGCTCGCGCTGGCCAACATGGCCTTCAGATCGCATCCTGCGGCATCGGCATTAACCATGCCGGCGCCTGGTGCTTGCGATCCCAGCGAGATCCCGATCGGTTGCGACCGTTCACGCTGCGGCATGGACGAGAAGCGGCCTCCGCCCGGTGCTCGTAACACCTGACGAAGGCCTGACCCAACGACCTACGCGAGAGGCAATCGGGCTATGGGAATTGATAGATGGCATGGCCGCCGTCCGGAAGGGGCGCGCGGCAGTTCGGTGGCGGGGCTGGCGGGTTATCGACGCCATTCTCCACAGGTGGGTTCGGCGACCCCGAAGGATGCCCATCAGGCAGACGTGGCATCCCTCGTCGACAACGCGATGGCGGCAGCGCTGGCTGGCGAGACGCGGGACGACAGCACCTTCGGCGACTACGCGTCCTTATTCGGTTTCTGCCGCTCGGCCGTGATGCAGGAAGGGCGGCTGCTCGAGGATTCGATCGCGCTGGCGGTTCGACGCAACCCCGATCTCATGCTGCTGCCGCCGAAGCCGATGCCGATCGTTCCGGCGGCGCAGGAGATGCTGAAGCGGACACCGTCGGACGAGATCAAGGGCATCCGATTTCCGTCGCGTGTCCATGCGACGGAGTCTTACAGGCCCGACCTCTTCGTGGTGAACCGGGCGAAGCACTCCGGGCTCATCCTCGACATCAAGCGCTCGCTTCCGTCCTACCGTCCGCAAGAAATCGACCGGCTCCGTTTTCGAATGCTGTCGGTGGCGGCGATCGCGTCGGAATGGATCGCTGAGAACCGTGGTCCGCTGCTGGTCTCGGTGGAGACCGCGATCGTCGATGGCGCTGACGAATTGTCCGACCATGAGCGTGGCGTCTTCCGGCTGTCCCAGATCGACGAACTTCTCGGCACAGAAGGCACCGCAGGATTCGTCGAACAGGTCCGGGAAGGCTTCTCGAGGCGCGTCCAGGAAGAGCTGGAGCGGCGGTGCAAGACGGTGCTCGGACTGCCACTGGAGGGCAAGTCAACCTCTGCCGCGCTGAATCCTTTGGCGCAGCCAGATGAGGTGTCACCACTGGGCGGCGAGGTCATCGGCATAAGGGCGGCCGGGCCTACCGAGCGCCGCTTCGGATACGCCCAGAGGCCGGGTCTCCACTAGGACTCCCAGAGCCTCCGCACCCCCGAAACCAATCCCGATTCCACGATCACGGATCGCGCCAGGCGCCGATCCGACAGGAGAGCCATGCCATGCGAAGGCATTCCAACCCCCCACCGCCCCGACGGCCCGGCCAGGGGGAATCCACTAGTGCCATCTTCGGAGGGTCAAACCGGGCCGGAACCGACCCAGGAGCGGCGCTGCCGCGACCCACCATCCCACCCCGCTATCTCGCCGGATCGGATGCTCTTCAGGACGTCCTCGGGCACACGCCCGGCTGTATTGCCCTCAGCCGCCAGGGGGCGATCTCGTCTTGCGACTGCAGGATTCGACCGATCGAGGACTCCGCCGTCGTGATCAGCATGGTCATCCAGTATGTCCGCCTCAGCGGCTACGGAAAGCATTCGCTACCTTCCGTCCTGACGGAACTCCTGTCCCGGCAGCTGGAGGGTGGAGACCCTGCCTGCAGAGTGGTCGCGGCATGGCTTGTCGACCTCGGCATCCTCGACGCAGGAATCCTGCGCGGAGGGGCAGCCCGATGAGCCGCAAGCGCATGACGCCGCAGGTTCGGGCCAAGGTCTCGAAGACTGTCGGCAGGTTCCTCGCCTACTGCTCGATCATGAGCGCCTGTCGTCATGATCGGCGCCTGCGCCGTGGGACCGCGCTGGCGCTCGTTCTAATCCTTCCGGACGGCGCCGACAGCGATGACTTCAAGGAGGCGGCACAGATCGCGCTGAACCGACCCGGAAGGAGCCGCTGGGACTTGAGGGATGAGTCCGAGAGGGTGGTGATGGCATCGGACCTTTGGGGTGGAGAGGCCAGGAAGCTCAAGCCACTCGACAACGCGATCCTGAGGGAGGACCGGCTGATCATCCTGGCAAGGACGCCCGGCGAGGTGCCGGCCGGGGTTCGGGCGGCCGTCGACGATGTCATCATGCTCCAGCGACCCACCGTGCGGCACGTCACGGCGGCCGCCCGTCTCTGCCTTGGAAAGCGGATCGAAGCAGCGTCGGCCGAGGAGGTCGCCGACATGCCGCTGTCGCTCGTCGCCTCGATGCTGCGCCGCGGCCGCCCGATCTCGGCCTCGCTGGACGCGATGAGAAAGGCGCAGGCAGCAGCCCAGGTCCGGAAGCCGCCGCTGCTGGACCTAGCCAGCCTTCACGGTCTCGGCAAGGCTGGCGCCTGGGGACAGGAACTGGCAATCGATCTCAAGGACTGGCGGGAGGGTCGGATCAACTGGACCGACGTCGATCGAGGTGTCCTCGTCAGCGGCCCACCCGGAACGGGCAAGACGACCTTCGCCCGTGCGCTCGCTTCCACCTGTGACGCTCATCTGGTGCTCGGCTCGCTGGCCAGGTGGCAGTCCCGTGGACACCTCGGCGATCTGCTGAAGGCGATGCGGGCGGCCTTCGCCGAGGCACGGGAGAAGGCCCCATCGATCCTGTTCATCGACGAGATCGACGCCGTCGGCGACCGCGACAAGTTCAGCGGCGACAGCGCCCACTATTGCACCGAGGTCGTCGCCGGGCTGCTCGAATGCATCGACGGGGCCGAACGCAATGACGGCGTCGTCATCGTCGGTGCGTGCAACCAGCCGGAACGCATCGATGCCGCACTGCTGCGCCCCGGCCGCCTTGACCGCCATGTGCGCATGCCGCTTCCGGACGAGCCGGCGCGGGTCGGCATCCTGCGCTGGCACCTCGGCGAGATACTGGAGGGGGCTGACCTCACCGAGATCGCTCAGCGGACAGCAGGCTGGAGCGGCGCGGGTCTCGAGCAGCTCGTACGTGACGCGCGCCGCAAGGCACGGCGTGAACGTCGGGCGATGATCCTGGAAGACCTGATCGCCCCTCTACCCGCACTCCAGACCGTACCGCCCGCACTGCTGCGCCGGGCGGCCATTCATGAGGCCGGGCATGCCGTGGTCGCCGTCGTCCTCGGACACCCGCTCGATCATGTCGAACTGCGGGTCGGACCAACCGCATCCAATGCGTCCGGCTTCCTCTCCCTCGGCCGTGTCCGATACCGGGAGCCAACGTTCCAGGAACGGACCGTGCAGGATCTGCTCGACCAGATCTGCGTCTATCTCGGGGGCACAGCCGCTGAGGAAGTGCTTCTTGAGGGTCGATCGGCGAGCGCTGGCGGTGCTGCTGGCAGCGACCTTCACCATGCCACCCTTGCCGCGCTCCGGATCGAGGCGTCCTACGGCCTGGGCCAAGGACTGGCGTACCTGTCGCCCGACCAGGACGAAGAGCTGCTGACCAGCCTCCAGACATCCTTCGTCCTCCGGGATCGGGTGGAGGCGCTGCTTGCGCAGCAGATGAAGCGGACCATCGCCATGGTCGAGAGGCATCGAGCCCCCATCGCCGATGTTGCGGAATGTCTTCTCGGGGGTGGGCCTCTAGTGGCGAACGAAATTATGACGATCATGCCGGTGACGCCAGATCCGGTCCATGATGCTCTCGGAGTGGGACCTTCGAATGTCCAAAGTCATGACGCCGAATCTGGAGGGTTGAGATATGACGGCACCAGACGCTGATGAATCCCTAGCGGAGATATTCCTAAACTGGGTCGGCCTAGGCGCGCAGATATGTTCCTTCGGACTGAGCTATATTTAGCCATCCGAGCGCGGACAATATTCCCCGATTGCCATTGTATACGAATGAGGGACACGAATTCCCGTCTGCCTAAACGGGCTGGTGTTCTCTGAGAAAAACGGCGGCCGCGAGATTACCTTCCTCGAACGACATTTCTCCGCGGAAGCAGTGCGAAAAATTTTGATGACGAAGGGATCCAATATGCGCAACGATGAAAACCTTCGCAGTCGGATCGACTTGATCGATGGATGCAGCGACCTGACGAACAAGATGCGAGCCTATGTTTTGTCCGCGGAAGGGCCGGCGGACGAAAGCATGTGCTTCGTAAGATCCTGGAAACCTCCTTCCAAGACGTGCGACAAAGGGCAATGGTGAAAGATCCGCTGAAAAGGCGGCGCCAACCCCGGCGAATTCGTTGCCGTCCAAGGCGGCATTCCAGTCTGAATGGTCCTCAAGCTGGAGGCCATGTGGACGTGAGAATGGGTTGGAGGCTCGCCAGTATTGCATAAAGAGCATGCTACCCGCCGACGCGAGAGGCGGGTCAACCCCTGCGTTCCCATGTTTATGGAGTTCCTCTTGCGCCATCGCCTCGACAGTAACGATTGCTTCTGAACGTTCCAGACGCATGGTACGGCCATCAAATGACATGGCTTGGCCTCCTGATCTTCCTTCGTCGTTGCTTTTCCCTGCGGGCAGCCCGCCCCCCCGATGCGCAAAGACCTGCCCAGCCTCTTTGCACATGTGTTTCACATTAGTTAAC
This sequence comes from Aquibium carbonis, assembly GCF_003970795.1. Lineage (GTDB taxonomy): Bacteria > Pseudomonadota > Alphaproteobacteria > Rhizobiales > Rhizobiaceae > Aquibium > Aquibium carbonis. Next base: position 7,064 of record NZ_RWKW01000075.1, read on the forward strand.
CAGTCGGGTCGATAGTTGTCAATCGAAGGAGGTGAATGTGGCCCCCAATTCGTTGCTGCACCGCAACTAGGTTGCGACATCTCGTACAAAATGCACCGAAAGGGGCAATTTCTCGCTTGACTTCGCCGCTGTCGCTCCATGTTATGGACATGAATGTGACTAACTTGTCTGCGATTGAATCGTCATGCGCTACGAATTTCTAGTCCATGCATGTGTTCTCAGCCCTTGCGGCTACCCGGCGCACGATCCGATTGGAGGACAGCATGAACGCCCAAAACAATGCCACTTCGGCGAATCTCTAACTGAGCGCGATAGGAGGTCTACATGTTGACATTCCAAACCCTTTCAACCGTCGGTGACTCGGCTGCCGCCTTTTGCCAGCTTGCAGAGGCGGAACTAAAGGGTGGGTCCGACGCTGCGAAGGCCGTCGAAGACGATCAGTTCACCCGACTTCTTCGCGAGCCGCCAGGTGAGGTAAGTCGCAAAGGCCAAGACGCCGATGCGATCCAGCAAAACGTGGACAGCACCTACGAACTGGCGGTCAGACTGAGGTCCGTTATGCTGGATGTCCATAGGTCTCGGCGTAACATGATCGAGTTGCTGCGACAGTCTATTCAACGCTGGCACACGTTCTACGTTCGCCATGCAACGGACGAAGAGCGCAAAGCTCGTGCAGAAGACGCATTCCTCGCGACATTTCCCGGAATTTTGTTGTACGCTAAAATTCTTGCGAACGTAACTGACGAGCGCCTCGGCGAGGTCCTAGATGTCGCGGGCCATTCAGTAGCCAGGTACATCAAGGGGGAGAGCGCACCACGTGTTAGCGCACGGGCAGAATTTATGTTCAGGCTACGAGATTGGCTGATGCTCAGGGAGCGCGAACTCGACGGGCTGCTGGATCGCGAGCAAGTTCATTTCACGAAAGATGCTTGCATGAACGTGACATCGATCCAAGCGCATGCGGCTACTTCGGGAAAGTCACGGGCTCACTCAGGCAAAGACAGTTTGCCAGATCTGCATAAAGATGCAGCGCAGAAGCGCTCGCAATCGTCTAGCGGAAATTCGGCTGCAAGATCTCATTAAAGCCTTCAACAGTGAGCCCATAGAGAATTTGCTATCCGCTATGATGTTAATCAGGGCGGATGGCGATTTTCTGAGAGTCCGTGCCGAAACTGCTCATGATTGGCGTGCGATGCGCCTGACCAGGATCATGGCGGCTGCGGCGTAGAGGAAAGCCGTCGCGGATTCGATGGTCGCCTCGGCGTCCTTCCACAGCCTCCGGTTTCGGCTTATCCAGGCGAAGAACCGTTCGACGACCCAGCGTCTCGGCTGTACGGCAAAGCCGACTTGATCCGGCGTGCGCCTGACGATCTCGACGGCAATGGAGGTGGCATCAGCGACGCGTGGACTTTGATACCCAGCGTCGGCGAAGACCTTGCGGATGAAGGCGAACGGCCGCTGCGAAGCTTGCAGGAGCGGCCCTGCACCGTCACGATCCTGTATGCTGGCCGGGTGCGGGAACAGCACCAGCGCCCGGCCCTCGGTGTCGACCAGCGCGTGGCGCTTGCGGCCATTGATCTTCTTGCCGGCGTCGTAGCCGCGTGGACCGCCGCTCTCACAGGTCTTCACACTCTGGCTGTCGATGATCGAGGCCGTGGGCGAAGCGTCGCGTCCGCAGCGCTCGCGGTCCTTCATCAGTAGCCTGTGATTGATCTTCTCGAATAGGCAGTCGTCGCGGAACCGGCAGAACCATCGGAACACCGTGCTTCTCGCCGGGAAGTCGGACGGCAGGAGCCGCCAGCCGATCCCGCCGCGCATGACGTAGAAGATCGCGTTCATGATCTCGCGCAGCGGCCATTGGCGCGGACGCCCCGTCTTCGCGTGTCAATGCCGCGTGAATTTTCCCCAAAAGTTGGAGTGCGCCCCTTGAAGGCGACAGGATCAGGCGGCGGTTTTGACAGGGTGCCGGGTGTGTTGATCCTCGAACTGCTGCGGGCTCAGATATCCGAGCGCCGAGTGTAGCCGACGCTCATTGTAGACCTGGTCGATGAAGCGCGGAAGGTCGGCGGCGACATCCGCGAAGCTCTCGTAGGCCATCGGGTAGACCGCTTCGACCTTCAGCGTCTTCATGAAGCTCTCCGCTTTTGCGTTGTCATAGGGATTTCCCCGGCGCCCCATCGATCCGACGAAGCCGTGCTGCGCCAAGACCTGTCGGTAGCGCCAGGCTGCGTATTGGGCGGATTCAAGTGGTCGTCGCAACACTCGCAAACGGGAGGTTTCGAAGACTCTTCGAAAGCGGCGGTCGCATCGATCTGGTCGGGCGCCATTGCCATCGCCAGGACGCCCCCCAGACGACATAGCGCCGGCGCCGGCGAGGCTGAAGGTCATGCTCGCGCATGAGGCGTCGCAGTTTCTTGTGATTGACGACCATGCCCTGCTGACGTAGCGCGGCTTGCATGCGGCGATAGCCATAGGCCTCGAAACTGTCGGAGATCGCTACCATTCGTTCGACGAGGGCGGTGTCGTCGACGCTCACAGCCGGCCGGTCGTAGAAGGTCGAGCGTGCGATTCCCATCAGACGGCATCCTTCCGCGACGGAGATGCCGCAGGGCCGGTGATCACGGATGTAGTCGCGCTTCTCGGCCGCGGTCCGTGCTTCAGAGCCCCCTTTAGAAACACGATCTCCAGAGCCTGCCGACCGACGAGCCGCTCCAGGGCGGCGATCCTGGCCTCGTAGGTCTGGATCGTGTCGGCTGCGGTGGCTTCGTCGTCGAACGCTCCGGCCTCGAACTTCTGGATCCAGATGCGGATCAGGTTCCGCGACAGATCATGCCGCCTGCCGAGGCTGTGGAGCGCCTCGCCGGCAAGATACTCCTGCACGACCTGCCGCTTGAACTCGATGCTGTGGGTGCGATGTCGAACCATGGGCTTCCATCCTTCGAAAGCCCGGCCAACCGGTCAATGCCATTCCATCAATCTGTCCACCCGCAGGGGCGCACTCCAGCCGGTAGCTGGAACCTTCGATCTGGACGACGACCGCATGGTGCAGCAACCGGTCGAGCAAGGCGGTTGCGACGACGGGATCGCCGAAGACCTCGCCCCATTCGGCAAAGCCGCGGTTCGAGGTGAGGATCATGGCGTCACCTGCACTGGCCAGACGCTTAACGAGTGGGTGAAAAAGGCTGGCGTCGACGCAGGCGGGAGCTTCGGCAGGCCAACGAGATCCTGCACAAGGCGTCCGCATATTCTGCGCAGGCGAAGCTCGACTGCCCCTTCAAACGATGATCGCGTTCATTGACGATCATCGCAAGACCATGGGTTCGAGCCGGTATGCAAGGTGCTGCCGATTGCCCCGTCCATCTACCGCGACAACCTCGCCAAGCTCGGCGATCCGAGAAGCTCTCGGCGCGAGCGAACCGGAAAATTGGGCTGAAGCCGCCGAGCGCGTCTCGCCAAGAACCTCGAGGTCTATGGTGCGCGCAGGGTCTGGCGGCAGATGCTGCGTGAAGGCTTCGGCGTCGCGCGCTGCACGGTCGAGCGGTTGATGGCCGACCTCGGCCTTGACGGCGCCATCCGCGGCAAGTCCATCCGCACCACGGTGCCGGCAAGGCTGCCCAGTGGCCGCTCGATCATGTGAACTGGGGTCTTCCATGCCCCGGCACCAAACCGGCTCTGGCTCTCGGAATTCACCTACGTCAGCACCTGGTTGGACTTCGTCTGCGTGGCCTTCGTGATCGACGCCTATGCCGGCCGGATCGTCGGATGGCGGGTGAGCAGGACGGCGCATGCGAGCTTCGTCCTCGATGCTCCGGATCAGGCGCCGCCCTAACGGCGACCAGCCCATCGCGGTGGTCTGGCGCACCATTTGTCAAGCGGCTCCGGGAACTGACCCCTTAGCGACATGAAGAACCGCCCCCTCATTGGTTGACGTTCTTAGTTTGCTGTTCAAGCGCCGTGCCGGCCTTCTGCAGAAGGCCGGCACGGCGCTTGTCGCGCAGGCGATAGCTGTCGCCTCGAATGTGATGATGCTGCAGTGGTGGTGCAGCCGGCCTAGGATTGCTATCGCGACGAACGAACCCCCGAACACCGTTCCCCACTCGACGACGGAGCGGTTTGACGTCACCCGCATGGAACCGCGTTCGTAGCCGCCGCAGGGGGAAGGAAAAATGAAGCTCGTATTGTGAGTCACATGTATTGACACTTGTCGCGACTCAAGGCACATTTTGCGTGGCTGAACTCAAATCCGAAGGAGGCTTAATGTGACTGGTTTGTCAATCGTTGTGATCGGGGGCGGACCTGCTGCCACGGCAGCGCTGAGCCGGCTGGTATGGTACCGGACATTCTTGAACTCACCATCGGTCGCGGTTGTGCAGTTGTTCGTTCCCGACAAGGTGTTCGGCAAGTCCGCTCCGTGGAGTACGCCGGTAGCCTCGCACATCACGAACATGCCGGCGCATACCCTCGGACCTTCCTCTGTAAATCCCGAAGCTATCGTTGAGGGATTGAACCTTGCGCACCTGACTAAGGAGCATAACGGTGATGTCTACCTGCGCCGCGACAGAGTCGGCGATGCCTTATGCGCCGACTTGGTGCGACAGATAGGCCTGCTTCGCGCGAATGGTGTCAGCGTTACCGTCCACCGTAAGAAGGTTGCCGATATAGAGCCGATCGGGACGGACCGCGTTAACGTGATCGACGAAGAAGGCGCCGCAACGACCGCCGATGGCGTACTTTTAGCTACGGGCAACTGGGAACCGGATAAGTACGTGCATCTACGCGGAACACCCTTCTACGCCGGTCCTTGGCAAATCGATGAGGTTCGACCGCTTTTCGGAAAGCGGCTGCTCATAATAGGCACATCATTATCGTCGATCGACCTCACGCACAGCTGGCGCTTCCTAGGTAATACACGGCCAGTCGTATGGGGTGGCACGTCGGGCATCATACCGGGTGTGAGACCGCTCTATCGTAAGCCGAGCGCGAAACTCATAACTCCCGAATTCCTTCGCGACTTCCATCGCGTCAACGGGCCTCTGTCGCTCGAAGCAGTAATACAACTCGCGATCGCGGAGATCGTGCTGAATGGCGGGAACTGTGACGATCTTGTAAAGCTCCGCGATCGGATGTTTCTCGAGCATCTGGAGCAGATACGTATCGGCGTGATTGAGGCGAGAATGCCTCATCCATACTACGATGCGCTCAAGATCTTTGACGATGTTGTCCATATCGTCTGGGACTTTATGTCAGAGGCGGCCAAGGATGCGTTCAAGCAGTACTCGACATTGCAGGCCGCGATCCAGTGGCCCGCGCCGCCCAAGAACATGGTCAAGCTAGGCCGTTGGATTGGGTCTGGCTTCGTTACTATAAGGCGCGGAATACGCGAGGTGGAATGGGACAATGTAAACGACCGCTATGTGGCGACCTTCGCGGATGGCCAGGTACTTGATTTCCAGGCCGTCGCTGACTGTTCTGGCATCGGCAGTGATATTCGAGATGCCACTTGCCCGCTGATGGCAAGCCTGCTTCGCCGCTCCTTGGTAAAGCGCCATCCGCGCGGCGGCGTAATTGTCGATAAGGACACAGGCCGCATCGGTGCTGGTGGGGAGCAGCAATTGCCCGTCTGGGTATGCGCCGGCAGTCTGACTAAGGGAACGCACTACTTAACCAACCAATTGCTGACCGTGACCGCGACTGCACGTGCAGGAATCGACGACATGCTGAATTCACTCAATCCGGCAACCGCGCGCGCTCCAACGAAGGCCCTAGTTATTTAGTCGCAGAACGTTATTTCGCGCCGATGACGCCCCGCTCCAGAGCGGGGCGCTGCATTCAAAGCCTTAAGGGTCCGTGGCAAAATCGAATACGTCAGGCCCATCGTTCGACCTTGAGGTTTTGACGGCCGCATTCGCAATTTTTGCCCGGAAGCAGATACCTCAGAAGTTCAGACTATCGGGATCAGGTTTCGGGATTCGTGAGCCTTAGACCTAAGTGGCGATGCTGACGCGCATCTTGTAGAAATTCATCATAATGCCGATATTATGCGGTGAGCGACCCGAGACATAGGTGACGGAACGTACCGGACACATGGGTAACACTTTCCGTTTT
>NZ_RWKW01000076.1 GCF_003970795.1 Aquibium carbonis
CTTCGCCATCCGTGAAGGCGGCCGTACCGTCGGGTCCGGCATCGTCGCATCCATCGTCGAGTAACAAGAAGAATAACGGTCTGTCGCGGGCGGGGGTCGCCCGCGCCCGCGAAAGACTTGAAGGAAATTGACGCATGAACGGTCAGAACATCCGCATTCGCCTGAAAGCGTTCGACCATCGGGTTCTCGACGCTTCCACGCGCGAGATCGTGTCGACGGCCAAGCGCACCGGCGCCAGCGTTCGCGGTCCGGTTCCGCTGCCGACGCGGATCGAAAAATTCACGGTCAACCGCTCGCCGCACATCGACAAGAAGAGCCGCGAGCAGTTCGAGATGCGGACGCACAAGCGGCTCCTCGACATCGTCGATCCGACGCCGCAGACGGTGGACGCACTCATGAAGCTCGACCTCGCCGCAGGCGTCGACGTCGAGATCAAGCTTTAAGCGGGCAAAAGGCAGGCAGGGGTGACCCGGGCCTGGAACCCTGAAAAGGAATTCGAACCGATGCGTTCAGGTGTTATCGCACAGAAAATCGGGATGACGCGCATCTACAACGACGCGGGCGAACACGTGCCCGTGACGGTCCTCCGGATGGAGAACTGCCAGGTCGTTGCACAGCGCACCCAGGAAAAGAACGGCTATACCGCCGTGCAGCTCGGTGTCGGGCTCGCGAAGGTGAAGAACACGTCGAAGTCGATGCGCGGCCATTTCGCGACCGCCTCCGTCGAGCCGAAGTCGAAGGTCGCCGAGTTCCGCGTCTCCCCCGAGCACATGCTCGAGGTCGGCTCCGAGATCACGGCCGATCATTTCGTCCCCGGCCAGAAGGTCGACGTGACGGGCACTTCGATCGGCAAGGGCTTCCAGGGCGTCATCAAGCGGCACAACTTCGGTGGCGGCCGCGCGACCCACGGCAACTCCGTGTCGCACCGCACGCACGGCTCGACCGGCCAGCGCCAGGACCCCGGCAAGGTGTTCAAGGGCAAGAAGATGGCCGGCCACATGGGCAACACCCGCGTCACGACGCAGAACGTCGAGATCGTGTCGACCGACACCGATCGCGGCCTGATCCTGATCCGCGGCGCCGTTCCCGGCTCCAAGGGCGCCTGGATCCTGGTGCGCGACGCGGCCAAGGTCTCGCTGCCCGACAATGCGCCGAAGCCGGCCGCGCTGCGGGCCAAGAATGAAGCTCCGGCCGTCGAAGGAGCCGCGTGATGGACATCAAGATTACGACGCTGAGCGGCGACGACGCCGGCCAGGTGACGCTGTCGGACGAGATCTTCGGTCTCGTCCCGCGCGAGGACATCCTCCAGCGCGTCGTGCGCTGGCAGCTGGCCAAGAAGCGCCAGGGCACGCACAAGGCGAAGGGCCGGTCGGAGATCGCCCGCACCGGCGCCAAGATGTACAAGCAGAAGGGAACGGGCCGCGCCCGCCACCATTCGGCTCGCGCTCCGCAGTTCCGCGGCGGCGGCAAGGCCCACGGCCCGGTCGTCCGCAGCCACGAGCACGACCTTCCCAAGAAGGTGCGCGCGCTCGGGCTCAAGCATGCCCTGTCGGCGAAGGCTCAGTCCTCGAGCCTGATCGTGGTCGACGAGCTGATGCTGAGCGAGGCCAAGACGAAGGCGCTGCTGCAGAGCTTCGCGACGCTCGGCGTGTCGAACGCGCTGATGATCGGCGGGGCCGAAGTCGACCTCGGCTTCAAGCGCGCCGCGGCCAACATCCCGAACATCGACGTGCTGCCGGTCCAGGGCATCAACGTCTACGACATTCTGCGCCGCGGTACGCTCGTCCTCTCGAAGGCGGCTGTCGAGGCCCTCGAGGAGCGCTTCAAATGACTGACCTTCGCCACTACGACGTGATCGTCAGCCCGGCGATCACGGAAAAGTCCACCATGGCGTCCGAGTACAACCAGGTCGTCTTCAATGTTGCCCGCAAGGCCACCAAGCCCGAGATCAAGGCTGCCATCGAGGCGCTCTTCGGCGTGAAGGTCCGCGCGGTCAACACCCAGATCCGCAAGGGCAAGGTCAAGCGCTTCCGTGGAACGGTCGGCCGCCTGAGCGATGTCAAGAAGGCGGTCGTGACGCTGGCCGAAGGCCACTCCATCGACGTCGCAACCGGTCTCTGAGAGGCTTGAGGTAACGATATGGCACTCAAGAATTACAATCCGGTGACGCCCAGCCAGCGACAGCTGGTGATCGTCGACCGCTCCGGCCTCTACAAGGGCAAGCCGGTCAAGGGCCTCACCGAGGGCCTGACCAAGTCCGGCGGCCGCAACAATTACGGCCGCGTGACGGCCCGCTTCATCGGCGGCGGTCACAAGCGGACCTACCGCATCATCGACTTCAAGCGCCGCAAGTTCGACGTGGTGGCGACGGTGGAGCGGCTGGAATACGATCCGAACCGCACCGCCTTCATCGCGCTCATCCGCTACGACGACGGCGAGCTGTCCTACATCCTGGCGCCGCAGCGCCTGGTGGCGGGCGACAAGGTGATCGCCAGCCAGCAGGCCGACGTGAAGCCGGGCAACGCGATGCCGCTGTCGGCGATGCCGGTGGGCACGATCGTGCACAATGTCGAGCTGAAGCCGGGCAAGGGCGGCCAGGTTGCCCGCTCCGCCGGCGCCTACGTGCAGCTCGTCGGACGCGACCAGGGCATGGCGATCCTTCGCCTGACCTCGGGCGAGCAGCGCATCGTGCACGGCTCGTGCATGGCGACGGTCGGCGCGGTGTCGAACGCCGACCACGGCAACATCAACGACGGCAAGGCCGGTCGCACCCGCTGGCGCGGCAAGCGCCCGCACAATCGCGGCGTCTCGATGAACCCGGTCGACCACCCGCACGGCGGTGGCGAAGGCCGCACCTCCGGTGGCCGCCACCCGGTTTCGCCCTGGGGCAAGCCGACCAAGGGCAAGCGGACGCGGTCCAACAAGGCGACCGACAAGTTCATCATGCGCTCGCGCCACGCGCGCAAGAGCTAAGAAGAGGTAGAGACGTGACCCGTTCAGTCTGGAAAGGCCCGTTCATCGACGGCTATCTGCTGAAGAAGGCAGAGAAGGTTCGTGACAGCGGCCGCAACGAGGTGATCAAGATGTGGAGCCGTCGCTCCACCATCCTGCCGCAGTTCGTCGGCCTCACCTTCGGCGTCTACAACGGCCAGAAGCACATCCCCGTCAACGTGTCGGAAGACATGGTCGGCCACAAGTTCGGCGAGTTCTCGCCGACCCGGACCTATTACGGGCACGGCGCGGACAAGAAGTCGAAGAGGAAGTAATCATGGGCAAGGCCAAAGCTCCGCGCAGGCTTGCTGACAACGAGGCTCGCGCCGTCCTGCGCACGATCCGCGTCAGCCCGCAGAAGCTGAATCTCGTTGCCGCGCTCATCCGCGGCAAGAAGGTGGCGACCGCGCTCGCCGAACTGGAGTTCTCGCGCAAGCGGATCGCCGACACGGTGCGCAAGACGCTCGAATCGGCCATCGCCAATGCCGAGAACAACCATGACCTCGACGTCGACGCGCTCGTCGTCGCCGAGGCCTATGTCGGCAAGTCGATCGTGATGAAGCGCTTCCACGCCCGTGGCCGTGGCCGCGCCAGCCGCATCGAGAAGCCGTTCTCGCACCTGACGATCGTCGTTCGCGAAGTCGAAGAGCAAGTGGAGGCCGCCTGATGGGCCAGAAAGTCAACCCGATCGGCCTGCGCCTCGGGATCAACCGCACCTGGGATTCGCGCTGGTATGCAAACACCGGCGAGTACGGCCAGCTGCTTCACGAAGACATCAAGATCCGCAACTATCTGATGAACGAGCTGAAGCAGGCGGCGATCTCCAAGGTGGTGATCGAGCGTCCGCACAAGAAGTGCCGCGTGACGATCCACGCCGCGCGTCCGGGCCTGATCATCGGCAAGAAGGGCGCCGACATCGAGAAGCTTCGCAAGAAGCTGATGGAGATGACGAAGTCCGAGACCCACCTCAACATCGTCGAGGTGCGCAAGCCCGAGATCGACGCCACGCTGGTCGCGCAGTCCATCGCGCAGCAGCTCGAGCGCCGCATCGCCTTCCGCCGCGCCATGAAGCGCGCGGTCCAGTCGGCCATGCGCCTCGGCGCCGAGGGCATCCGCATCAACTGCTCGGGCCGTCTCGGCGGTGCCGAAATCGCCCGCATGGAATGGTACCGCGAGGGCCGCGTTCCGCTGCACACGCTGCGCGCCGACGTCGACTACGGCACGGCCGAGGCCAAGACGGCCTATGGCATCTGCGGCGTGAAGGTCTGGGTGTTCAAGGGCGAGATCCTCGAGCACGACCCGATGGCTTCGGAGCGTCGGGCGACCGAGGGCGAGGCGTCTTCGGGTGGCGGCGGTCGCCGTCGCGAACGCGAACACGCCTGAGCGGCAACAGGATTGAATTCGGAGTAGACAGAGATGCTGCAGCCAAAGCGCACGAAGTTCCGCAAGCAGTTCAAGGGCCGTATCCATGGCGCTGCGAAGGGCGGGACCAACCTGGATTTCGGCGCTTTCGGATTGAAGGCGCTGGAGCCCGAGCGCGTCACCGCGCGTCAGATCGAGGCGGCCCGCCGCGCGATCACGCGTGAGATGAAGCGCCAGGGCCGCGTCTGGATCCGGATCTTCCCGGACGTTCCGGTCACCTCGAAGCCGACCGAAGTCCGCATGGGCAAGGGCAAGGGTTCGGTGGACTTCTGGGCCTGCCGGGTGAAGCCGGGCCGCGTGATGTTCGAGATCGACGGCGTCTCGGAAGTGATCGCGCGTGAAGCGCTGCGCCTCGGCGCCGCCAAGCTGCCGGTCAGGACGCGCTTCGTACAGCGCATTGCGGAATAGGGAAGGGCGACAGATGAAAGCCTCCGACGTCCGGGCCAAGTCGCCCGACCAGCTCAACGACGAGCTCGCCAGCCTCAAGAAGGAGCAGTTCAACCTGCGCTTCCAGAAGGCCACCGGCCAGCTCGAGAAGACCGCGCGCGTGAAGGAAGTCCGCCGGGACATCGCGCGCATCAAGACCATCGCCGCCGAGAAATCGGCAGGCAAGAAGGCTTAAGGACAAGACCATGCCAAAGCGCATCCTGCAGGGCACCGTCGTCAGCGACAAGAACGACAAGACGGTCGTCGTCAAGGTCGAACGCCGCTTCACGCATCCGGTGATGAAGAAGACCGTTCGCATGTCGAAGAAGTACAAGGCGCACGACGAGACCAACGCCCACAAGGTCGGGGACCAGGTGTTCATTCAGGAATCGAAGCCGATTTCGAAGGACAAGTGCTGGGTCGTCCTGACCGAGGCGCAGGCCGAAGCGCAGGCATAAACAGACAACGTACGGCCGCAGGGCAGGCGCCCGCGGACCGGTGAATAAGAAGGCGGCCAGTCATGATTCAGATGCAGACTAACCTCGACGTAGCCGACAATTCGGGCGCGCGTCGTGTCATGTGCATCAAGGTGCTCGGCGGTTCCAAGCGCAAGTACGCTTCGGTCGGCGACATCATCGTCGTGTCGATCAAGGAAGCGATCCCGCGCGGAAAGGTCAAGAAGGGCGACGTGATGAAGGCCGTGGTGGTTCGTACCGCCAAGGACATCCGCCGCGCCGACGGCAGCGTGATCCGGTTCGACAAGAACGCGGCCGTTCTCGTCGACAACAAGAAAGAGCCGGTTGGTACGCGTATCTTCGGTCCGGTTCCGCGCGAGCTTCGCGCCAAGAACCACATGAAGATCATCTCGCTCGCGCCGGAAGTGCTGTAAGGAGCCCGACCAATGCAGAAGATTCGCAAAGGCGACAAGGTCGTCGTGCTTGCCGGCAAGGACAAGGGCCGCACCGGCGAGGTCCTGCGCATGATGCCGAAGGAAGACAAGGCACTCGTGCGCGGCATCAACATCATCCGTCGCCACCAGAGGCAGTCCCAGACGACCGAAGGCGGCATCATTTCCAAGGAAGCGCCGATCCACGTTTCCAACATCGCGATCGCCGATCCCAAGGACGGCAAGCCGACCCGCGTCGGCTTCGAGGTGAAGGATGGCAAGAAGGTGCGCGTCGCCAAGCGTTCGGGAGCCTCGATCGATGTCTAATACCGCTTACGAGCCGCGCCTGAAGGCCGCCTTCCGCGATACGATCCGGAAGGCGATGCAGGAGCAGTTCAACTACGAGAACGAGATGCAGATCCCGCGTCTCGACAAGATCGTCATCAACATGGGCGTCGGCGAGGCGACCGCGGATTCGAAGAAGCCGACGGTTGCAGCCGAGGACCTGGCGATGATCGCGGGCCAGAAGGCCGTGGTGACGCGCGCCCGCACGTCGATCGCCGGCTTCAAGGTGCGCGAGAACATGCCGATCGGCGCGAAGGTGACCCTGCGCAAGGATCGCATGTACGAGTTCCTGGATCGCCTGATCACGATCGCGCTGCCGCGCGTTCGCGACTTCCGCGGTCTCAATCCCAAGAGCTTCGACGGCCGCGGCAACTTCGCCATGGGCGTCAAGGAGCACATCGTGTTCCCGGAGATCAACTACGACAAGGTCGATCAGATCTGGGGCATGGACATCATCGTCTGTACGACTGCGAAGACGAATGACGAGGCCCGGGCGCTGCTCAAGGCCTTCAACTTCCCCTTTCGGCAGTAACGGCGGCGAGAGAAGGATTTAACGAGAATGGCCAAGACCAGCTCAATCGAGAAGAACAACAAGCGGCGCAAGCTCGTGGACCTGTATGCTGCCAAGCGCAAGGCGCTCAAGGCAATCATCATGAACCAGGATCTGCCGCTCGAGGACCGCTTCCGCGCCCAGCTGAAGCTTGCGGCGATGCCGCGCAACTCCGCGCGCAACCGCATCCGCAATCGCTGCGAAGTCACGGGCCGTCCGCGCGCCTATTATCGCAAGTTGAAGATGTCGCGTATCGCGCTGCGCGAACTCGGCTCGCTCGGGCTCGTCCCGGGCCTGGTCAAGTCGAGCTGGTAAGGAGGACGAACGATGTCCATGAGTGATCCGCTCGGCGATATGCTGACCCGCATCCGCAACGCCATCGGCCGTCGCAAGACGAAGGTCTCGACGCCCGCGTCGAAGCTGCGCGCCCGCGTTCTGGAAGTGCTGAAGAGCGAAGGCTACATCCGCGATTTCAGCCAGACCGATTTCGACAACGGCAAGTCGGAGATCGAGATCGAGCTGAAGTATTTCGACGGCGTTCCGGTGATCCGCGAGATCGCCCGCGTGTCGAAGCCCGGCCGCCGCGTCTACGTTTCGGCCAAGACCATTCCGCAGGTCGCCAACGGCCTCGGCATCTCGATCCTGTCGACGCCGAAGGGCGTGATGGCCGATCACGAGGCGCGCGAGCAGAACGTCGGCGGCGAAGTGCTCTGCCGCATCTTCTGATGCGGCGAGCCTGAACCAGGAACAGGAACGAGGACAAGACCATGTCTCGTATTGGCAAGAAACCCGTCTCGGTGCCGCAGGGCGTCACCGCCTCCATCGACGGCAAGACCGTCGTGGCCAAGGGGCCGAAGGGTGAACTGAAGTTCGTCGTCAACGACGAGGTGCTGGTCAAGATGGAAGACGGCGCGATCGCCGTCGATCCCCGCGACCAGACCAAGACCGCGCGCTCGAAGTGGGGCATGTCCCGCACGCAGATCGCCAACATCCTGGCGGGCGTGAAGGACGGCTTCGAGAAGAAGCTCGAGATCACCGGCGTCGGCTATCGCGCCACCATGCAGGGCAAGAACCTGCAGTTGGCTCTTGGCTTCAGCCACGACGTCGTCTACGAGACGCCCGAAGGCATCACCATCGCGACGCCGAAGCCCACGGAGATCGTGGTGACCGGCATCGACAAGCAGAAGGTGGGCCAGGTCGCGGCTGAAATCCGCGTGTACCGCGGTCCGGAACCCTACAAGGGCAAGGGCGTGCGCTACGCGGGCGAGAAGATCGTCCGCAAGGAAGGCAAGAAGAAGTAACGCCGCGGGCAGCGGTCGCGGGAGGTTTCACCTACCGCACAGGGCCGCACCCGTCTGTTGAAGGCAAGGACGAAACGAAATGGCTTCCAAACTCTCCACGACGAAGCGCGCCATGCGCATTCGCAAGCAGATCAAGAAGGTTGCGAACGGGCGTCCGCGCCTGTCCGTGCACCGCTCGTCGAAGCACATCTACGCGCAGATCATCGACGACGCCCAGGGCCACACGCTGGCCGCCGCCTCCACGCTCGAGGCGGATCTGAAGGGCTCGCTGAAGACCGGCGCCGATTCCGCCGCAGCCGCCGCCGTCGGCAAGCTGGTTGCGGAGCGCGCGGTGAAGGCCGGCGTCACCGAGGTCGTGTTCGACCGCGGCGCCTACATCTACCACGGCCGCGTCAAGGCTCTCGCCGACGCCGCCCGCGAAGGTGGCCTGAGCTTCTGATTTTCGCCGCCGCCGGGCTTCAGGCCCCGCGGCACCCATCAACCCGTGCTACCGGAAAAGAACAAGGAACGAGGATATGGCACAGGAACGCAGGGATGGCGGCCGTGGCCGCGACCGCGAGGAACGCGATGACGGCATGGTGGACAAGCTCGTCCACATCAACCGCGTCGCCAAGGTGGTCAAGGGTGGTCGTCGCTTCGGCTTCGCCGCTCTCGTCGTCGTCGGCGACCAGAAGGGTCGCGTCGGCTTCGGACATGGCAAGGCGCGCGAAGTGCCGGAAGCCATCCGCAAGGCGACCGAAGCCGCCAAGCGCGACATGATCTTCGTGCCGCTGCGCGGCGGCCGCACGCTGCACCACGACGTGACCGGGCGCCATGGCGCCGGCCGCGTCCTGCTGCGCACGGCCAAGGCCGGTACCGGCATCATCGCGGGCGGCCCGATGCGCGCCGTCTTCGAGACGCTCGGCATGCATGACGTCGTCGCCAAGTCGATGGGGTCGTCCAACCCCTACAACATGGTGCGCGCGACCTTCGATGCCCTGAAGCACCAGATGCATCCCAAGGACATCGCAGCGCAGCGCGGCATCAAGTATTCCGCGATCCAGAGCCGCCGCGGCGCGGCCGTTGCAGACGAATAGTCAGCGGACGGCGAGAAGGAACACGCACATGGCTGAGAACAAGAAGACCGTCACGGTCGAGCAGATCGGCAGCCCGATCCGCCGCCCCTCCGAGCAGCGCGCGACGCTGGTCGGCCTGGGCCTCAACAAGATGCACCGCCGCCGGACGCTCGAGGATACGCCCTCGGTCCGCGGCATGATCGCGAAAGTGCAACACCTCGTCCGCGTCGTGGACGAGGCTTGACCGACGCGGGAGAAAGATCATGAAACTCAACGAACTCCGCGACAAGGAAGGCGCGACCCACTCGCGCAAGCGACTGGGTCGTGGCATCGGCTCGGGCACCGGCAAGACCGGTGGCCGCGGCGTGAAGGGCCAGAAGGCCCGTTCGGGCGTCGCCATCAACGGCTTCGAGGGCGGCCAGATGCCGCTCTATCGGCGCCTGCCCAAGCGCGGCTTCAAGAACATCTTCGCGAAGGACTACAACGTCGTTTCGCTCGGCCGCGTGCAGGTTGCGATCGACGCCGGCAAGCTCGACGCCGGCGAGACCGTGACCGAAGAGACGCTGATCAAGGCGGGCGTGCTGCGCCGCGCCAAGGCCGGCGTCCGGCTCCTCTCCGACGGCGAACTGAAGGGCAAGGTCGCGTTCGACGTGGCCGGCGCCTCGAAGGCCGCCATCGAGAAGGTCGAGAAGGCCGGCGGGTCGGTGAAGGTTCCGGAGAAGGCCGCCGAATAAGGTGGCCTTCCGGCTCGCGCCGTCGCTTGCATGATGGCCGGCCGGAGCCTATTTCCGGGCTTCGCAGTTGCGCGCCGCCCCTTCGGGCGGCTCGTCTGCGTCACGAAGCGGAGAATTTTCCATGGCATCTGCTGCCGAGCAACTCGCGTCGAATCTGAACTTCTCGGCCTTCGCCAAGGCGGAGGACCTGAAGAAGCGGATATGGTTCACGCTCGGGGCATTGCTGGTCTATCGCCTGGGAACCTACATCCCGATCCCGGGCATCAATCCCGACGCCTTCGCACAGGCCTTCCAGCAGCAGTCCGGCGGCGTTCTCGGCATGTTCAACATGTTCGCGGGCGGCGCGGTCGAGCGCATGGCGATCTTCGCGCTCGGCATCATGCCCTACATTTCCGCCTCCATCATCATGCAGCTGATGACGTCGGTCATTCCGACGCTCGAGCAGCTGAAGAAGGAAGGCGAGCAGGGCCGCAAGGTCATCAACCAGTACACCCGCTACGGCACCGTGCTGCTGGCGACGGTGCAGGCCTACGGCATTGCCGTCGGTCTCGAGAGCGGCACCGGGATCGTCACCGATCCGGGCTGGTTCTTCAAGCTTTCGGCCGTCATCACGCTGGTCGGCGGCACCATGTTCCTGATGTGGCTCGGCGAGCAGATCACCGCGCGCGGCATCGGCAACGGCATCTCGCTCATCATCTTCGCCGGCATCGTGGCGGGTCTTCCGAGCGCCATCGGCGGCACGCTTGAACTCGGACGCACCGGCGCGCTGTCCACCGCGATCATCCTGGCGATCATCGTGCTGGCGATCGTCGTCATCGGCATCATCGTGTTCTTCGAGCGCGCGCAGCGGCGGCTGCTGATCCAGTATCCGAAGCGCCAGGTCGGCAACCGCATGTTCCAGGGCGACACCTCGCACCTGCCGCTGAAGCTCAACACCGCGGGCGTCATCCCGCCGATCTTCGCCTCGTCGCTGCTTCTCTTGCCTGCGACGCTCGCCGGCTTCTCCGATTCGACCACGCTGCCGCCCTGGGCCAATTCGGTCCTGGCGACGCTCGGCCACGGCCAGCCGCTCTACATGCTGCTCTATGCGGGGCTGATCGGGTTCTTCGCCTTCTTCTACACGGCCATCGTGTTCAATCCCAAGGATACGGCCGACCAGCTGAAGAAGCATTCGGGCTTCATCCCCGGCTACCGTCCGGGCGAGCGGACCGCCGAATACATCGACTACGTGCTGACCCGCATCACGGTGGTCGGCGCGATCTATCTCATCCTCGTCTGTCTGCTGCCGGAGTTTCTCATTTCCGCCACTGGCGTTCCGTTCTACCTTGGTGGTACTTCGCTTCTGATCGTCGTCAGTGTAACCCTCGACACGGTGGCGCAGGTGCAGGGTCACCTGATTGCGCACCAGTATGAGGGGCTGATCAAGAAGTCGAAGCTCCGCGGAGGAAAACGAGGGAAATGAGGCTGATACTGCTGGGCCCGCCGGGGGCGGGGAAGGGGACGCAGGCACAGCGGCTGGTCGAGAAGCACGGGATACCGCAGCTTTCGACCGGCGACATGCTGCGCGCGGCGGTGAAGGCCGAAACGGATGTCGGCAAGCGCGCGAAGGCGGTGATGGACGCGGGCGAACTCGTGTCCGACGACATCGTCAACGCGATCGTTTCCGAGCGGATCGATGCGCCCGATTGCGCGAACGGCTTCATTCTCGACGGCTATCCCCGCACGCTCGCGCAGGCGGACGCGGTGCAGGAGATGCTGGACGCGAAGGGCATCGGCCTCGACATCGCCATCGAACTGGTGGTCGACGACAAGGCGCTGGTTGGGCGCATCGTCAAGCGCGCCGAGGAGGCCCTGGCCGCCGGCCAGCCGGTCCGCAAGGACGACAATCCGGTGGTGTTCGAGGAGCGGCTGCGGGAATATTACAAGAAGACCGCGCCGCTGATCGGCTACTACCATGCCAAGGGCCTGCTCAAGGGCGTCGACGGCATGAACGACATGGACACCGTCACGACCCAGATCGGACGGCTTCTGGACGACGTCGCATCGAAAAACTGAACCTGCGTGGTTGACGGACGGGGCGCACTGGACTATAGCGCCACGTCTCCCGCTCGCACAGGCTGTCAGCCGGGCCTCACAGGCTCGGCTTCGTCGTTCGAAGGGAACACCCGCAAGGGCCGGCCTCCACCGGACGCGGGGCAACACAAATAGCGCCGGTTCGCCGGCCCAGATGGAGAGAGACATGGCCCGTATCGCTGGCGTCAACATTCCGACCAACAAGCGCGTCGTCATCGCGCTGCAGTACATCCACGGAATCGGCGCGAAGTTCGCCCAGGAGATCGTGGAAAAGGTCGGCATCCCGGCCGAGCGTCGCGTTCACCAGCTGACGGACGCCGAGGTGCTGCAGATCCGCGAAGCCATCGACCGCGACTACCGCGTCGAGGGCGACCTGCGCCGCGAGACCTCCATGAACATCAAGCGCCTGATGGACCTGGGCTGCTACCGCGGCCTGCGTCACCGTCGTTCGCTGCCGGTTCGCGGCCAGCGCACGCACACCAACGCCCGCACCCGCAAGGGTCCGGCGAAGGCGATCGCCGGCAAGAAGAAGTAATTGTGCGAGTGGCGAATGGGCGAATGGGCGAATAGCGAATAGCCGGGCCGAGCCCTTCTGTTCGCCATTCGCCACTCACCATTCGCTTCCCGGGTGTAGCCGCTGGCATTACGGCGGCGTGGATATCGACAGAAAGGACTACCCATGGCCAAGGAAGCCGCACGCGTTCGTCGTCGTGAACGCAAGAACATCTCCTCGGGCGTCGCTCATGTGAGCTCGACCTTCAACAACACGATGATCACCATCACCGACGCGCAGGGCAACACGATCGCCTGGTCTTCGGCCGGCGCGCAGGGCTTCAAGGGCTCGCGCAAGTCGACCCCCTTCGCCGCGCAGATGGCGGCCGAGGATTGCGCCAAGAAGGCGCAGGAGCACGGCATGCGCCAGCTCGAGGTCGAGGTTTCGGGTCCCGGTTCGGGCCGTGAGTCGGCGCTGCGCGCCCTCCAGGCTGCCGGCTTCACCATCTCCTCGATCCGCGACGTGACGCCGATCCCGCACAATGGCTGCCGCCCGCGCAAGAAGCGGCGCGTCTGACGGCCTCATTCATCGATTGCCGCAAGGGCGCCATCCGGCGCCCCTCTACGGTTCTCCAGATCGCCCGCCACGATTGGATGGTGGCGGGGAAACGGAAGGACAGACCATGATCCAGAAAAACTGGCAGGAACTGATCAAGCCCAACAAGATCGAGTTCTCTTCCAAGAAGAAGACGCTCACCACGCTCGTCGCCGAGCCGCTGGAGCGGGGCTTCGGCCTCACCCTCGGCAATGCGCTGCGCCGCGTGCTGCTGTCGTCGCTGCGCGGCGCCGCCGTGACGGCGGTGCAGATCGACGGCGTGCTGCACGAGTTCTCCTCGATTCCCGGCGTGCGCGAGGATGTCACCGACATCATCCTGAACATCAAGGAAATCGCCATCAAGATGGAAGGCGACGGTCCCAAGCGCATGGTCGTGCGCAAGCAGGGTCCGGGCGCCGTCACCGCCGGTGACATCCAGACGGTGGGCGACGTCGAGATCCTGAACCCCGACCACGTGATCTGCACGCTCGACGAGGGCGCGGAGATCCGCATGGAGTTCACCGTCGACACCGGCAAGGGCTACGTGCCGGCCGAGCGCAACCGCGCCGAGGACGCGCCGATCGGACTCATCCCGGTCGACAGCCTCTATTCGCCGGTCAAGAAGGTCTCCTACAAGGTCGAGAACACCCGCGAGGGCCAGGTTCTCGACTATGACAAGCTGACCATGACGATCGAGACCGACGGTTCGATCTCGGGCGAGGATTCGGTGGCCTTCGCCGCGCGCATCCTGCAGGACCAGCTCGGCCTGTTCGTCAACTTCGACGAGCCGCAGAAGGCGCAGCCGGAGGAGCAGGTCACCGAGCTTGCCTTTAACCCGGCGCTGCTCAAGAAGGTGGACGAACTCGAACTGTCGGTTCGCTCGGCCAACTGCCTGAAGAACGACAACATCGTCTACATCGGCGATCTCATCCAGAAGACCGAGGCGGAGATGCTGCGCACGCCCAACTTCGGTCGCAAGTCGCTCAACGAGATCAAGGAAGTTCTCGCCGCGATGGGTCTCCATCTCGGCATGGAGGTCCAGGACTGGCCGCCGGAGAACATCGAAGACCTCGCCAAGCGGTACGAAGACCAGTACTGAGCGCGAATGGGGACTGGCGAATAGCGAACAGGGATGACCATTCGCACTTCGCTGTTCGCCACTCGCTCCCTAAACACCTGGCGCGACGCGCCGAAACCCTAGGAGACAAGCCATGCGCCATGGACGTTCCGGCCGCAAGCTGAACCGCACCTCGAGCCATCGCAAGGCCATGTTCACCAACATGGCGGCCTCGCTCATCGAGCACGAGCAGATCACGACGACCCTGCCCAAGGCGAAGGAGCTTCGTCCGATCGTGGAGAAGCTGGTGACGCTCGGCAAGCGCGGCGACCTGCATGCCCGCCGGCAGGCCATCTCGCAGGTCGGCAGCGCCGTCCTCGTCAAGCGCCTGTTCGACACGATCGCGCCGCGCTACGCGGAGCGCCACGGCGGCTACCTGCGCATCATGAAGGCCGGTTTCCGCTACGGCGACAACGCGGCCATGGCGGTGATCGAGTTCGTCGACCGCGACACCTCGGCCAAGGGCGCCGGCGACCGTGCCCGCACGGAAGCCGAAGCGTCCGAGGAAGCCGAAGCGGCCTGATTGGCGCACGAGACCGATTGTCAAGAAGGCCCCGCGGCGAAAGCCCCGGGGCCTTTCGGCGTTTCGCGCCCTGCGGCGTGAAAACCTCGGCCGCGCCTGTCGGCCAAGCCTTCCAATCCCCACATTGCTGGCTCTAAAGGAAAGCGTCGAGAGGCGGAGAGAATCGCAATGGCTTTCAAGGTTTCGGGTTTCGTCCACATCGCGCTCGCGGCGCTGGTCCTCGCGTCGCCGATGACGGCTTCGCCAGCGCAGGCCGAGGGCGGGCTGCGCGGGTTGCTGGAGGAGATCCTGCCCTTCGGCCGCAGCGACAGGCCGGCCGAGCCGCCGCAGGCGTCGGGCGAGGGGGCCGCGCCG
>NZ_RWKW01000077.1 GCF_003970795.1 Aquibium carbonis
GCTCTTCCGATCTCATCGTCCGCGCGCGCACCACCTCGCCGCCGGCGCCGGCACGGGCTCGCGAAGCGTCGCGCGGCGGCGCGGCCGGCTCTTCTCGTGCGACCGGTTCTTCATCGCTCCCGTCTCGGCGTGCCGGCAGGGGTGCCGGCTCGGCGAGGATCTCCACGCGCACGGTCCGTTCGGTCGGGACGGGCGCCGTCGGTTCCGGCGCGAGCCGCAGGGCGACCGCCAGCAGGAGAAGGTGCAGCAGCACCGACGCCGCCAGCACGCGCCAAGGGCTCCGGTGGCTTTCCGGCGCACCCGAACGTCTCACCCTGTCGTCGTCGATCGAAATCCCGGCCATGCAGTCTCCGGGAATCATGGCCGTCCCGGCGCGTCCCGTGCGGTCCCCGTCTTCGGCGACGACATGGGCAACGATGCGGCGAAAGCCGACGTTTTCCGGTTTTGCTGGATGTCGTTGTGACCGAGGTCGTCCTCAAGCGTTGGACGGACAACCTCCATAGCAACGACATCTAGTCGGCCTCTTCGCCCATGCTGGCGAAATCGGCGTCGATCCGGCAAACGATCCCGGTCACGTCAAAGGAGACCGTCACGTCCGAGCTGACGGTTCCGGCCAGGCCAGCCTTGATCAGCCGCGTCCCGGCGCCGTTGCGCGACGGCGGCGAAACCGGCGGCCCATCCACTTCCCGCCACACCAGCGTGAAACGGCGGGTGTCCTCGTCGCCGGCCACGTCCCAGGTGACATGCACGCGGCCGTTCTCGTTCGACAGCGCGCCGTATTTCACCGCGTTGGTGGTCAGCTCGTGCAGGATCAGCGACAGGGACAGCGCCGATCGGGAGGCGATCTCCACGGGAGGCCCCTCGATCCTGAAGCGCTGCAGGCTCCCATGGTCATGGATTTCGGCGGTCGTCCGCGCGATCTCGCCGACCGAGGTCAGCCCGGTCGTGCCGGTGATGAGGCTCTCATGCGCGCGCGACAGGGCCTGAAGGCGCCCGGCGATCGTCGAGCCGGCCGTCGACAGGTCGGTCGAGGCCCGGATCGTCTGGTTCACGATCGCCTGGACCATGGCGAGCTGATTCTTCAGCCGGTGGCCGAGTTCGCGATGGCGCAGCGACTGCATGCGTTCGGCCTCGACCTGTTCGGTCACGTCGTGGCCCTGTACGAAGATGCCGCTCACCTCGCCGTCTTCGCTCAAGATCGGCTGGTAGATGAAGTCGATGTAGCGCTTGCTCGGCGCCGCCTCGCCGGCCTGCCGCAGCATCACCGGCACCTGCTTGCCGATATAGGGCTCGCCCGAGGCGTAGACCGCGTCGAGGAGATCGATGAAACCTTGTCCCACCACCTCGGGAAGGGCCTCGGCGACCGTCAGCCCGACGAGTTCGCGGCCGCCCACGAGGTCGGTGTAGGCATCGTTCGCCTGAATGAAGGTATGGGCGGGGCCCGCAAGGACGCCGATGAAGCCGGGCGCCTGCTTGAACATGTCGCGCAGCAGTTCGCGCTCGGCGTTGATCGCCTGGTTGTCGGCCTGCACCTGGCGGGCGCGGTGCAGGACGCCAGCCTCGACGAACAGTTCGTGCGCTCCGCGCTCGCGAAGCCGCTGCAGCTCCGTCACGTCCACCGTGTGCTGCAGGATGTAGCGGAATACGCCGTCGCGGTCGAAGATCGGGGTGTGCGTGGCGCTCCAGTACCGCATGTTCGGCGGCTGGCCCGGTTCCGACGTGTCATAGGGAATGACCGCGATGTGGTCCTGCTCGTGGTTGGCGAGCACCTTGTCGAGGGAACGGCGCAGCAGGCGGTAGCTGGCGCTGTCGGGCGAACTGGGAAAGGCGTCGAACAGATACTGGCCCACGATCTCGTTGCTACTCGCCCGGCCCACCTCCTTCAGGTAGGCCCGGTTGCAGCCAACGATCATCAGCGCCTCGTCGAAGATGACGTAGGCGTTGGGCGACGCGTCGAAAAGCGCGCCCAGGTCCAGCGCGTGGAGATCGGCATTTCGAAACAGGCTGCGTCTCCAGGCATCAAACGATGGTGACGTTCGACCTTAGTCGCGAGTCGCGTCCGGGTCCATGCTGACGAAACGTCAACCGCTGCAATAAATGTTCGTCCAGGCGGCCGGCATCCGTCCGCAGTCAGCGCGCGGGGGTCCAGAAGCCCTCGTGCACCACGGCGGACTCCTCGGAGAGCATCGGCCCGACCACGTCGACCCTGCGCTGGCCGGCATCGAAGATGGTGCGGCAGGGCAGGTCCATCGTCAGGTTTTCGGGGTCCGGCCCGATCAGGTCCTTCAGCGCCTTCTCGCTCATGCCGTGGACGACGCGGCCGACGCCGGCCCAGTAGACGGAACCGGCGCACATCGCGCAGGGCTCGGCGCTCGTGTACATGGTGCAGCCGGACAGGTATTCGGCGCTGAATTTCAGCGACGCCTCGGTCATCAGGTTGCGTTCGGCGTGGCCGGTGCGGTCGCCCTTCGTCCCGCAGGTGTTCATGGCCTCGAGCAGCACGTTCCCGTCCGGATCGGCCAGCAAGGCCCCGAACGGATGGTCTCCCCGACCCCGCGATTCGCTTGCAAGTTCGATCGTGCGACGCAGGAGTTCCGTATCGCGGTCGGTGCTGATCGGCATGAAAGTCCCCCTCTGTTCGACGAAATCGTAGCGCGACCGCGCACCGGTCGCAAGCGTCTCTGAGCAACGAATAGGCAGCCGCACCGTCTGCATAAATGATGCGCAGCCGTCTCCGTCTGCTGCTCAAGAGCGCGGCAGCGAGCCGCGACGCGCCGTCGAAAGCCCCGGTTTTCCGGCATGTCGGAAACTGGCACGGCCCGTGCATGGTCTGTCGCGAGTAGAAGCGGTCAGGGCGGAAAGGCCCGGGACATTGCTCGGCACCGATGATCTTGCTGGCCAAGGGCATGACATGCCGCTTCTGACTCCGCCTGCCGAATCGCAGCCCGAACCACGTCCGCCGTCCGCTCGTCGCGGGCGCCGGCAAGCTGCGTCGGCGACCAATCTCTTCAAAAGGGGAATTCCGGAATGCTGAAATCCATCGCTCGTATTCTGCTTGGCGGCACGCTTGCCGCAACGGCCGCGATCACGGCCGCACAGGCGGCCGACAAGGTCGTCTACCAGCTCGACTGGCTTCCCGGCGGCGACAAGGCGCCCATCTATGTCTGCATCAACAAGGGCTTCTGCGCCGACGCCGGCCTCGAGGTCAGCATCGAATCGGGCCGCGGCTCGTCCGAGGCGATCACCAAGATGGCGACCGGCGTGTCCGACATCGGCTCGGCCGGCATCGGGGCGCTGATGGCCGCCAAGGCCGGCGAAGGCGTGCCCGTCACCGCCGTCTACTCGATCTTCAACAAGGGCCCGCATGCCTTCTACACCATCAAGGGCACGATGGAGACGATCGAGGACGTGAAGGGCAAGACCGTCGCGACCTCGCCCTTCACCGAATCCAACGTCTACCTGCCGCTGGTGCTGGCCGACATCGGCCTGACCGAAGCCGACATCACCCTGACCAAGACCGATCCGGGCGCGCTCGGACCGATGCTGATGACCGGCGGCACCGAGGTCATCATCGCCTGGCTCACCGACGTGGCGCGATACACCGGCCAGGCGAAGGAAGCCGGCAAGGAACTCACCATCCTGCCGTGGTCGGCAGCCGGCCTCGAACTCTACTCCGCCTCGCTGCTGGCCTCCGACAAGTTCCTGACCGAGCGGCCGGACGTCGCCAGGCGCTTCATCGCCGCCTTCAAGAAGTCGGTCGAGTTCGCGAAGGACAACCCGCGCGAGGCCGCCGAGGCCGTGGCCGCGATCGTGCCCGAACTCTCGGTCGAGAACGTCGAGGGCTCGTGGAAGGATGCCAGCGTGCTGGTGTTCAACGAGGTGACCGAAAAGGATGGCCTCGGTGCGCTGGAGGCAAGCCGCCTGGCCGCGACGTGGGAACGCGTCTCGGCCGCGCAGGGGCTCGATCCGGCCAAGCTCGATCCCGAGTCGGTGGTCGACCGCAGCTTCATGCCCGGGAACTGACGTCATGAGCACCACGCCGCCCGCCATCGGCTTTTCCGGAGTCGGCCAGGTCTTCCGCACCGCGTCCGGCGCGCTGGAGGCGCTGCGCGGCGTGGACATGACCATCGGCCGCCACGAATTCGTGGCGGTCCTCGGCCCGTCGGGCTGCGGCAAGTCCACCTTGCTGCGGCTCACCTCGGGGCTGATCCGCCCGACCAGCGGAACCGTCTCGGTGTTCGGCCTGCCGGTGGCCGAGCCGCGTGACGACATCGGCATCGTCTTCCAGAAGCCGACGCTGCTGCCCTGGGCCAATGTCGAGGACAACGTCGTCTTCCCGGTCCGTCACAAGACCGGCCGGGGGACGGCCGAGGACCGGGCCAATGCGCGCGTGATCATCGAGAAGGTCGGCCTGGCGGGCTTCGAGGCGCGCCTGCCCGCCGAGCTTTCCGGCGGCATGCAGCAGCGCGTCGGCATCGCCCGGGCGCTGTTCATGAACCCCGACATCCTCCTGATGGACGAGCCCTTCTCGGCGCTCGACGCCCTGACGCGGGAGGAAATGGGCTTCGAGCTGCTGCGCATCTGGGAGGCGCAGCCCAAGACGGTGATGTTCATCACCCATTCGATCAGCGAGGCGGTGCTGCTCGCCGACCGCGTGCTCGTCATGAGCGAGCGGCCCGGCCACATCGTCGAAAATCTCGTCATCGACCTGCCGCGCCCGCGCGGCATCGAGACCAGCAACCAGAAGGCCATGCATGACTATGTCGGACACCTCCGCGGTCTCCTCCTCAAGCGCGCCGCCTGAAGCGGCCATGCCGGGCCGCTCCTGGTCGCAATGGTTCGTGCGGACGCCCGGCCTGCTGCCGGCCGCGACCTTCGTCGCGATCGTCCTCGTCTGGGAAGCCTCCTGCCGGCTGTTCGAGATTCCGTCCTTCGTGCTGCCGGCGCCGTCGCGCATCCTCGGCGGCTTCGACGCGGTCTCGACCAGCCGTTGGTTCGAGCATGTCTGGGCGACGCTGAGGGTCGCGCTGATCGGCTACTTCCTGTCGATCGCCATCTCGCTGCCCATCGCCATCATCCTCGCCCGGTCGGAAATCCTGTCGCGCGCGGTCTATCCCATCCTCGTCGTGGTGCAGTCGACGCCGGTCGTGGCGATCGCGCCGATCATCATCGTGGCGCTCGGTTCCGGCGATACGCCGCGCATCGTCATCACCTGCCTGATCACCTTCTTCCCGCTGGTCGTCTCCACCACCACCGGCCTGATGGCCACCCCGCCGGAGCTGATCGAACTATCGCGCAGCCTGCGCGCGCCGGTGATCCGCGAGATCACCCAGATCCGGCTCCCCTTCGCCATTCCCTACATCTTCTCGGCGCTCAAGATCTCCGTCACGCTGGCCGTCATCGGCGCGGTGGTCGCCGAGTTCGTCGCCGCCGACAAGGGCCTCGGCTACTTCATCCAGTTCTCCACCTCCATGTTCCAGGTGCAGCAGGCCTGGGCCGGGCTGATCGTCCTCGTGCTCCTGTCGCTCGTCCTGTTCCAGATCGTCGCCGCCGTGCAGCGCATCTGGTTCCCCTGGAGCCTGCCAACGGAGCGTGAATGACCGATTTCCTCATCAAGGGCGCTGTCGGCATCCTGACCGGCCTTCCGGGCGAGGCGGCACGCGCAGCCGGCGACATCCGCGTCACGGACGGCGTCATCGCCGGGCTCGGCGCGCTCCAGCCGCGGCCGGGCGAGAGGGTCGTCGACGCTTCCGGCGCCGTCGTCACGCCGGGCCTCGTCAATGCCCATCACCACCTGTTCCAGAGCGTGCTCAAGGCGGTGCCCGAAGGCATGAACGCGGCGCTCGCCGCGTGGCTGCGCATGGTGCCCTACACCTACTGGGACCGCATCGACGAGGAGGCGCTGCGCGTCTCCGCCACCATCGGGCTCGCCGAACTGGCGCTGTCGGGCGCCACCACGGTCGCCGACCACCACTACTTCTTTTCCGAGCGCTACGATTTCGATCCCTGCGACGTCCTGTTCGAGACGGCCGACCGCTTCGGCATCCGCTTCCTGCTCGCCCGCGGCGGCGCCACCAAGGCGCGCAGGTTCGACGGCGACGACATCACGCCGCTGCCGACCGAGCCCTTCGACACCATGATCGACCGCATCGGCGCAACCGCGAAGCGCTGGCACGACCCGTCGCCCAACGCCCGGCGCCGCGTCGCCTTCGCGCCGACCACGCCCACCTTCTCGCTCCACCCGGAGGAGCTGAAGCCGGCCGCCGCCGCGGCCCGCGCCATGGGCCTGCGCATCCACACGCATCTGTCCGAGAACATGGACTATGTCGACCACACGCTCGGCAATTACGGCCTGCGCCCGGTGCACTGGCTGGCCGGGCACGACTGGCTCGGCCCCGACGTCTGGTTCGCGCATCTGGTCGAATGCGCGCCCGACGAGGTCGCGGTGCTGGCTGAGACCGGGACCGCCATGGCGCACTGCCCGCAGGCCAATTCCCGCCTCGGCTCCGGCATCGCGCCGGCCGACGGGCTGCATGCGGCCGGCGGCATCGTCTCGCTCGCCGTCGACGGGGCGGCCGCCAACGAGGCCGCCGACATGGCCTCGGCGCTCTACCACGCCTTCTCCATTCACCGCGCCACCAAGGGCGTCACCGCCACCACCGCCGAGACCGTCCTGCAATGGGCGACGTCGGGTGGCGCCAAAGCGCTCGGCTTCGACACGATCGGCACGATCGAGATCGGCAGGCAGGCCGACATCGCCATCTTCGACCTCGGCTCGCCGCGCTATTTCGGCCAGCACGACCGCGTCCTGGGGCCGATCGTCTCGGGTGGCGACGCGCGCGTGCGCCATTCCTTCGTCGCCGGGAACCCGGTCGTCACCGACTACGCGCTGCCCTGGCTCGACATGGGCCAGCTCGCCGCCGACGCCGTCCGCGTCGTCGACCGCATCGCCCGCAGAACCTGAAAGCAAGAGGAGCCGACAGGGCCATCGTCCAGGGAGCGCCCGTCCCGAACGGAGCCACAACCGGAGTAGAAGCAGTCAACGCCCCCGGCAAACGGCACAAGGCGTCGGTCATTGCTCCCTTTTTCCAGCGGCCGCGGCCGCGATCGACAGAAACGGAGTACATCCATGGAACACACGGCACTCAAGAAGGACTACGGTCTGGCCGAACTGAACAAGGAAGCGACCTTCGGCGGCATGGGCCGGGAGAAGGCGCGCGAGGTCCCGCAGGTCGACCTGTCGGACTTCGAGAAGCGCAAGGCCGAGATCGCCGACCAGCTCTGGGAAGCCTCCACCGAGATCGGCTTCTTCCAGCTCGTCAACCACGGCATCCCGCAGAGCCAGATCGACGAGGCCTTCGAGTTCACCGAGAAGTTCTTCGATCTCCCGATGGAGACCAAGGCGAAGTATCCGCTCGAGAAGGGCACCAATTCCGGCTGGGAATACAAGGCGCAGGTGCGCCCCTCCACCGGCACCGCCGACAACAAGGAAAGCTACCAGATCACCCTGCCGCGCATGGGCAAGCTCTGGCCCACCGGCGAGGAGCTGCCGGGCTTCAAGGCGGTCATGCTCGCCTTCGAGCGCGCCAACTGGGCGCTCGGCATGAAGGTTCTGTCCTGCTTCGCCCTCAAGCTCGGCTTCGCGCCGGACTTCTTCACCGACGCGCACGACCCGATGTCGCCGGAATACCAGAGCACGCAGCGCATGATCCACTACCTGCCGATGCTCGACGCCAAGCCGGAGGACTTCACCGGCTGGCGCGCCGGCGCCCACACCGATTTCGACTGCCTGACGCTGCTGCACCAGCGGGTCGGCCAGGGCGGGCTGCAGCTCTGCCCGGGCAAGGAGGCCGTCGGCGGCGAACTCGAATGGACCGACGTGGCGCCGCTGCCGGGCGTGGTCACCTGCAACATCGGCGACATGCTGATGCGCTGGTCCGACGACCAGCTGCAGTCGACGCTGCACCGCGTGCGCATGCCGCGCCAGGACGAGTATCTCGGCCCGCGCTATTCGCTGCCCTTCTTCTGCCAGGCCAACAAGGATGCCGTCATCCAGGGACCCGGCAAAAAGTATGCGCCGATCACCGCGCACGACTATCTCCAGCAGCGCATCGCCGCCAACAGCCTCTGAGGCGATGATCCGGACGGCGGGCCTTGCGCCCGCCGTCCTTTATTTCAGCCGTCGCGATCTTGTTTGTTCCCGCGCAAAGAACAATCCCGGTCTTTCTCTATCCTTCACTCATCGACAACCGATGATCCGAAGGAGAAAGACAATGTTCACGCGTCGCCAGGCACTGATGGGAGTGGCGGCCGCCGGCCTTCTGGCCGCCCTGCCGCCGATGACGGCAATGGCCGGCGAGATCGACTTGTCCGCGCTGCCGCGCGAGCGGATCGCGCTCGTTGCGCCGCCCTTCGTGCATGCCCACGAACAGGTGTCGACGACCGGCCCGCGGATCATCGAATACACGATGACCATCGTCGAAAAGACCGTCGTCATCGACGACGAGGGGACCACGCTCCAGGGCATGACCTTCGACGGCTCGATCCCCGGCCCCATGATGGTCGTCCACCAGGGAGACTACGTCGAACTGACGCTGGTCAATCCCGAGACCAATTCCCTGCCGCACAACATCGACTTCCATGCCGCGACCGGCGGGCTCGGCGGCGGTGCGCTGACGCTGATCAACCCCGGCGAGGAAACCACCCTGCGTTTCAAGGCAACCCGCAGCGGCACCTTCGTCTATCACTGCGCCCCCGAGGGCGCGATGATCCCCTGGCACGTCGTGTCGGGCATGAGCGGCACCATCATGGTGCTGCCGCGCGACGGCCTCAAGGACGAGACCGGCCGGCCGCTGCGCTACGACAAGGTGTTCTACGTCGGCGAGAACGACTTCTACGTCCCGCGCGACGAGGAGGGCAATTTCAAGTCCTACGAGAGCCCGGGCGACTCCTATGCCGACACGCTCCCGGTCATGCGCGGCCTGATCCCGACCCACGTCGTCTTCAACGGCGCCAAGGGCTCGCTCACCGGCGACAATGCGATGACCTCGAAGGTCGGCGAGACGGTGCTGATCGTCCATTCCCAGGCCAACCGCGACACGCGGCCCCACCTCATTGGCGGCCATGGCGACTACGTCTGGGAGGAAGGCAAGTTCGACAACCCGCCGATGAAGGATCTCGAGACCTGGTTCATCCGCGGCGGTTCGGCGGGGGCGGCGCTCTACACCTTCCTGCAGCCGGGCATCTACGCCTACGTCAACCACAATCTGATCGAGGCGGTCGAACTCGGCGCCACGGCCCACTTCGTGGTCGAGGGCGAATGGAACGACGACCTGATGAAACAGGTCGCCGCACCCGGCCCCATCCCGGTGAACTGACACCGCGCCAACGGCCGCCCGAATCCCCGGGCGGCCAGGCCGACAGAACCCCCGTGCGGCCAGGCCGCCGGGCGTTCCGCCCCGGCCGCTCGTTCAGGAGAAGCATCATGCCCTGGCACGTCGCCGAAACGGCCGCGGGTGGCGTCGTGGCCGTCGCGCTCTCCATCGCCGCTCTCGCCGCCCACGGGTCCGATCGCGACACCGGCGCGGTCGCCGCGCCACCGACCGTGGTCATCGAGGCCACGCGCCTCGCCTTTCCCGAGCCGGGCGAGTTTCTCGTCGAGGGTCGCGCCATTCCCGCGCCGGTGCGCGATGTCGAGATCCCCGCCTTCGCCATCATGACGCACCAGGTCGGCCTCGCCGACTATGGCCGCTGCGTCGCCGCGGGTCGCTGCATGGCCGCCGATACGCAGGCACGCGCCGCCGCGGCCGACGTCCCCGTCACCGGCGTCAGCTATTTCGACGCGCTCGCCTATGCGGCCTGGCTCGGCGAGGCGACAGGCGCGACATGGCGCCTGCCTTCGGCGCTGGAGGCGGCCGCGGCAGCCGGCGAACGCTTCTCGGCAGAGACCTTTTCCGACGCCGCCGACGATCCGAAGAACCCCGCCGTCGCCTGGATCCGGCGTTACCGCGAGCAGGCCGCCAGCGTCCGTGCGCCGGAGCCCGCGGCAAGGCCGTTCGGCAGCTACGGTGTCAACTCGCTCGGCGTCGCCGATTTCGGCGGCAACGTCTGGGAATGGACCTCGACCTGCTATGTCCGGGTCGGCTTCGAGGCCGACCGCGTCACCGAACGCAGCCGCACGGAAAACTGCCGCGTCCACGTGCTGGAAGGGCGTCACCGCGCGATCATGTCCGATTTCGTGCGCGACGGCCGCAGCGGCGGATGCGCGGTCGGCACACCCCCCGACAATCTCGGCTTCCGTCTCGTCCAGGAGCCGGATCGACCGGGCCTCGTCGGCCGCATCCTCGGCCGCATCGCCGCCGTCCTCGATCGCTGATCCGGCTTTGCCAGGAGAGAGTTTGCGCCATGTCCGATCCGGTCGCTTCGCAGTCATCGGCCCCTTCGTCGCCGGATCGCTCGACCCTTCGCCGGCTGATCAGTTCCGGCGACCGCTCGCGCGACGGTCGCGGCCGCGTGCGCGACATGCCGCCGATCCTGCAATATGGGTTCAGGCCATTCTTCTTCCTCGCGGCGGTCCATGCGGGTCTCGCCGTTCCGGCCTGGCTCTGGATCTATCTGGGCGGCGGCGATCTGCCCGGCCCGTTCGCCGGGATCGACTGGCACGTGCACGAAATGCTCTTCGGCTATCTCGCCGCCGTCATCGCCGGCTTCCTGTTGACCGCGATCCCCAACTGGACCGGTCGGCTGCCGCTCAGCGGCTGGCCGCTCGCCGGCCTGGTCGCGCTGTGGCTCGCCGGCCGTGCCGCCTGCGCGTTCCTGGCCGATCCAGTCGCGGCGATGGCGGTGGATCTCGCCTTCCCCACCGTGCTTGCGCTCTCGGTCTGGCGCGAGGTGCTGGCCGGGCGCAACTGGCGCAACGCGCCGGTCGCCGTCATGATCACGCTGTTCGGCGCCGCCAACGCGCTGCACCACGCCGGCCATCTCGATCTCGTGCCGCAAGGGCTTGGAACCCGGCTGGCGCTCGCCGCCGCCGCCCTGCTGATGGCGCTGGTCGGCGGGCGCATCGTGCCGAGCTTCACGCGCAATTTTCTCGCCCGCGCCGGAACCCCATCCCTGCCGGCGAGCTTCGGCTGGCTGGACAAGGCAGCCCTCGCGGCGACCGGCCTGGCCCTCGCGTTCTGGGTCGCCGTTCCGGAGCACACCGTCACCGCCGCGGGCATGACGATTGCCGGCGCGCTGCTTCTCGTCCGGCTCGCCCGATGGCGCGGCCATCGCACGCTCGGCGAACCGATCGTCCTGATCCTGCATCTCGGCTATCTCTGGCTGGCGGCGGCCTTCCTGCTCTTCGGCGCGAGCATCGCCGGCCTTCTGCCGCAATCCTCGGCGCTGCACGCGCTGACCGCCGGCGCCATCGGCACCATGACGCTCGCCGTCATGACCCGCGCCAGTCTCGGCCACACCGGCCGAACCATCGAGGCGGACCGGTCTGTCCAGGCAATCTACGCGCTGGTCACGCTGGGTGCCGCGCTCAGGGTCGCGGCTCCGCTGGCGCCGGGCCAATACATCCCCCTGCTGGTCGCCGGCGGAACGTTCTGGAGCGGGGCCTTCCTCCTCTTCGCCATCCGCTACGCGCCGGTCCTGTGGGGCAAGCGGGTCGCGTGAACGAAGGCGGCGGGTTCGCCCGCACGTCGTCGCCTTGCAACAGGTGCGAGGTCGACGCCGAAAGAGGCGAATCGCCTGCCCGAATGTGGAAGAAATCGACCCTCAAGACCGGCCGCGAAAAAAGTTTCGTCCGCCAACCCGTTGTTTTCCTTTGCGTCCGTGGGCCGCTCGCCAGTCTCCCTCCGATTTTTCCATCCACGCACCCGCCGCCACGCGCATAATTCTCGGCAGTTCCTTCCGCGGGGCCACCGATCATGACGGTGA
>NZ_RWKW01000078.1 GCF_003970795.1 Aquibium carbonis
CCTACCGGAAAGCGCCGATGACCACCGCGCTACCCAGCTACACCACGTCCAGGGACGTCACCGTCAGCGCCCGTCGCTTTACCTTCGAGCAGCTCGTTGACGCTGCGAAGCCGTCATTCATCGGCTTCTCTCAGCGCTTGAGCACGTTTTTCCATAGGATCATATCCTCGATTGCAAGCCATATGAGGTTCGCACTTTCTCCCGTTGACTGCGCCAAAAAACATCTCGCCAAGGGACGACGTGCGGCAACCGAGCCGCTGTGCGCTGTGGCGCCTGTCCCTCCGCCGCGCTCTGGTCTACGTGTATACAGGTGCGCGCCATGGCCTGGGTTCGGGAGGGTTCGCGGCCTTCACGGGAAATTGGCTTGCGCACGACGTGCGCGGATGCTTCCAGCCGGTTGGGCGCGTCGGTCCCGCTGCGCCCATGCGCCGCAACGCCATTCATCCTGTGTATACATTTTCTCCATCACCCTCGTGACATGAGGCTTTTCTCGTCCTAACTTGCGGGGGATGGACGCCAAGAGGCGGGAAGGAGCGGAGCCGATCGGGTTTCGTCGCCCGGCGTTCGACCGGATCGCAGGCGACTGCGGCTCCAGGTTCATCGTGGGAGGATGACCATGAACGTGATGTACAGGCCCGCAGCCGCGCCCAAGGCGCCGGAGCGCTTCTTCATCGGCGGTCGCTGGGTCGAGCCGATCTCGCGCCAGACCCTGAAGGTCGTGTCGCCGACGACCGAGGAACTGCTGATCACCTATCCCGAAGCCGGGCCCGCCGACATCGACCGCGCGGTCGCGGCCGCGCGCGCGGCCTTCGACAACGGCCCCTGGCCGCGCATGGCGCCGGCCGAGCGGGCCCGCTACCTGCGCAAGGTGGCCGACCTGCTGACGGCCC
The DNA here is from genome assembly GCF_003970795.1 of Aquibium carbonis. Taxonomy (GTDB): domain Bacteria; phylum Pseudomonadota; class Alphaproteobacteria; order Rhizobiales; family Rhizobiaceae; genus Aquibium; species Aquibium carbonis. The sequence continues at coordinate 891 of NZ_RWKW01000078.1, forward strand.
GTCTCGACGAGATCGCCCATGCCTGGACCCTGCAGGTCGGCGCGCCGATCTCCCTGACCAAGAAGCTCGTCGGCCAGAACCCGACCCTGTTCAACTACTACGCCGACCTGATCGAGGCCTATCCCTTCGTCGACGAACGCAAGCGCGACGACGGCGGGCGGGTGCGCGTGGTCAAGGAGCCCGTGGGCGTCTGCGCCGCGATCACGCCATGGAACGCGCCGCTGGTGCTGCTGAGCTACAAGATTGCCGCCGGGCTGGCCGCCGGCTGCACCATGGTGGCGAAGCCCTCGCCGGAAACACCGCTCGAGGCCTACATCCTCGCCGAATGCATCGAGCAGGCGGGATTGCCCGAGGGTGTGTTCAACATCGTGCCGGCCGGCCGCGAGGGCGGCGACTACCTCGTGCGCCACAAGGGCATCGACAAGGTGGCCTTCACCGGTTCGACCGCGGCGGGCAAGCACATCGCCGCCGTCTGCGCCGAGCGCCTGGCCCGCGTCTCGCTCGAGCTCGGCGGCAAGTCGGCGGCGGTGCTGCTCGACGACGCTGACTTCACCAAGGCGCTGCCCAGCCTGATGGTCTACACCATGCCGATCACCGGCCAGGTCTGCTTCTCGCTGACCCGCATCCTGGTGCCCGAGCGCCGCGAGAAGGAATTCCTCGACCTCTATCTGGGCGCGGTCTCCGGCATCAAGGTCGGCGATCCGTTCGATCCCGCCACCCAGATGGGGCCGCTGACCATGGCGCGCCAGCGCGCCCGCGTCGAAGGCTACATCGCCACCGGCCGGGCCGAGGGCGCGCACGTCGCCTGCGGCGGCGGGCGTCCGCGCGGGCTCGACAAGGGCTTCTACGTCGAGCCGACGGTCTTCACCGGCGTCACGCCGCACATGAAGATCGTCCAGGAGGAAATCTTCGGGCCGGTGGTTTCGGTGCTCACCTATCGCGACGAGGACGACGCCGCCGACAAGGCCAACAACTCCGCCTTCGGGCTGAGCGGCGCCGTCTATTCGTCCGACCCGGAGCGCGGCTATCGCATGGCGCGGCGCATGCGCACCGGCAGCGTCACGGTCAACGGCATGATCGTCGATCCCAAGCATCCCTTCGGCGGCTTCAAGCAGTCCGGCATGGGACGCGAGGGCGGACCCGAAGGTCTCGACAACTATGTGGAGACCAAGACCATCCACTTCGCCTGACGGACGACGGTCCGGGGGCGACCTATACAGCAACGACTGAACGGCATCAGGGAGGAAACCATGCTGAGACGTACATTCATCGCACTGGCCGCGTCCGCGGCGGCCATCATGGCCGCAGGCGCACCGGCTTTCGCACAGGACGTGATCCGGCTCGGCGCCAGCGCGCCGAAATCGGGTCCGCTCGCCGGCGGCGCCGCCGTGACCCACTGGCCCAACATCCAGCTCTGGATGAAGGAAGTGAACGATGCCGGCGGTCTCAAGGTCGGCGACAAGCAGATGAAGCTCGAACTCATCGAGTATGACGACAAGACCAATGGCGAGGAGGCGATCAAGAACATCCAGCGTCTCGCCACGGTCGACAAGGTCGACTTCATCGTCACGCCCTACTCGACCGGCCTGAACATCGCCACCGCGCCGATCATCGCGCGCTACGGCTATCCGCACATCACGACCAGCGCGGCCACCGACGGCGTGACCGAGTTCGCCAAGCGCTGGCCGAACTCGTTCTGGATGCTCGGCACCTCGAGCCAGCTCGCCAACGGCGTGGTCCAGGCGCTGACCAAGCTCAAGGACGCCGGCGCGATCGGCAACAAGGTGGCCCTGGTCAACGTGGCCGATGCCTTCGGCCTGGAACTCGTCGGCGCTGCCAAGCCGGCCATTACGGCGGCCGGTTTCGAGATCGTCTATGAGAGCTCCTATCCGCTCGGCACGCAGGACCTCGCTCCGGTCATCAGCGGCGCCAAGGCTGCGGCGCCCGACGCGTTCGTGGCGTTCTCCTATCCGGGCGACACCTTCGCGCTCACCGAGCAGGCGCAGGTGCAGGGCCTCGAGGTCGGCGCCTTCTACACCGGCGTCGGCACCGCGTTCCCGGCCTTCGCCGGCCGCTTCAAGGAAGCCGCGAACGGCATCCTGGGCATCGGCGGCGTCAATTCCGAGGACGAGGCCGTCAAGGCCTACCTTGCCAAGCACCAGGAAGTGACCGGCGCGACCCCCGACTACTGGGCGTCGGCGACCACCTATGCCGGTCTCCAGGTGCTCGGCCAGGCGATCGAGAAGGCCGGTTCGCTCGACAAGGCGGCCGTGGTGGAGGCGATCCGCACCGGCACCTTCGACACCATCATCGGCCAGATCTCGATGCCGGAGAACGTCAACAGGAACGTGTGGACGGTCGGCCAGTGGGACAACGGCATCTTCAAGGCCGTCGCGGCCGATGGTCTGCCGGTCGCCGGCGATCCGGTGAAGAAGCCGGCCTGGCAGTAATGGTCTGAGGTCGGCCATCATCGCCCGATCCTGAGGTCACGAGGCGAGGGGGACGGGCTACGGGCGGGAATTGCGGGGGGCAGTTCCCGCCCGGACTTTCAATCAGGACCAGATCGCACGCAGATGAACATCATCGTCACCGGCATCCTGCTCAGCGGTACCTACGCCCTCGTGGCGCTGGGACTCACGCTCCAGTACGGCGTTGCCCGCATCATGAATCTCAGCAATGGCGAGACGCTGGTCGCGGCCTGTTTCGTGGCCTTCTGGCTCTATACCGGCTTCGCGATCAATCCGCTGGTCGGCATGCTGATCATCGCGCCCGCCGCCTTCGCCATCAACTGGGGCATCTATGCGTTCGCGCTGCAGCCGCTGGTCAAGCGAGCGAAGAATCGCGGCCAGCTCGAGGTGGATTCCATCCTCGCGACCTTCGGCCTGCTGTTCCTGATGCAGGGCCTGATGATCCTCTTCTTCGGCGGCGAGTACCGCTCCTACACATTCCTGGCCGAGCGCTTCGACATCTTCGGCAACGCCTACGGGCTGAACCGCGTCGTCGCCTTCGTGGCGGCCGCCATCATCGCCGTCGGGCTCTGGTTCTTCCTCTATCGCACGCGCCGGGGAACCGCCCTTCGCGCGGTGGCCGTCGACCCGACCTCGGCCAACCTCGTGGCGATCGACGTCGCCCGCACGGCCGCCTTCGCCTTCGCATTGGGCGGAGCGCTGACCGCCTGCGGCGGCGCGCTGCTCTCGACATTCTACACCTTCAACGCCTCGATGGGCGTCGTCTTCACGATGAAGGCGCTGATCATCGTCATCATGGGCGGCGTGGGCGACGTGCGCGGCGCGGTGCTCGCCGCCCTGATTCTCGGCGTCTCCGAGACCTTCGTGGCGAGCGTCATCGATCCGGGCCTGACGCTGGCCGCGACCTATGGGCTGTTCATCCTCGTCCTGCTGTTTAGGCCGCAAGGCATCTTCGGGAGGGCGCAGACATGATGGGCCTGACCTCGCAGGAGACCAAAGGCCTCGGTCTCGGCGCGCTGCTGATCGCGATTGCCGCGCTTCTGCCGCTGTTCGACGACGGCTTCTACCTGTCGATCTCGGTCAACATCGTGCTCTACGCGGCGCTCTGCACTTCGTGGGCGCTGTTTTCGGGTCCCACCCATTACGTGTCGCTGGCCACCGCCGCCTTCTATGGGCTCGGCACCTACTCGGTCGGGCTCGGCATCGAGGTGCTGCCCTATCCGCTGCTGCTCGCGATCGCCGCCGGTGTCGGCGCGATCATGGCCGGTCTCGTCGGGGCGGCGACGCTGCGCATCTCGGGCGTCTACTTCGTCATCTTCACCTTTGGCCTCGCTGAACTGGTGCGCCAGCTCGTCACCTGGACACAGACCAAGTTCTCGACCGCGATGGGCCTCTACGTGTTCACGGAAATGACCGAGAGCCACATCTACTGGATGCTGCTCGCGCTCACCGGCGTGGTGTTCCTCACCAGCTTCCTGATCGCCCGATCGAGGCTCGGCTTCGCCATGACCGTCATCGGCAACGACGAGACGGTGGCCCGTCACGTCGGCATCGACACGGCGCGGTCGAAGATCATCCTGTTCATGATCTCGGGCGCCTTCATCGCCATCGCGGGCGCCATCACCGCGCCGCGCTACATCTATATCGAGCCGCCGTCGGCCTTCAATCCGATGATCTCCTTCCTCGTCGTCATCATGGCGCTGCTCGGCGGCACCAAGCGCCTCTGGGGCCCGCTCGTCGGCGTCATCCCCTTCACCATCGTCATGGACTTCATCTCGTCCAATTTCCCCAACCACACCATGATCGTGGTCGGCCTCGCCTTCCTGGCGATCGTCTACCTGATCCCGCACGGCGTGACCGGACTGCTGGAAGACATGCAGGCCCGCTGGAAGAAGCGAGCGGCGCCGGTCGTCGAGGAGAAACCGGCATGATGGACGTGGCGTTTGCCAAGGCACCTCCACCCCTCACCCCTCCCCACAAGGGGGAGGGGGGCGTCAACGTTGGCGCCTGCCGACGCGTGCGGATGCTTGTGTCAGGCGCGAGCCTTACCAAATCCCCCTCCCCCTTGTGGGGAGGGGTAAGGGGTGGGGATAGGTTACCGACGATCGCGATGGAGCGCCGGGCATGACCGCAGCCCTGTCGATCCGCGCCGCGCGCAAGGCCTTCGGCGGACTGGTCGCGGTCAACGACGTGTCCTTCGAGGTCAAGCAGGGCGAACTGCTCGGCCTGATCGGCCCGAACGGCTCGGGCAAGACGACGATGCTGAACCTGATTTCCGGCGCGCTTCCGCCGACGGCGGGCGAAATCCTGCTCGACGGCAGGCGCATTTCCGGCCTGCCCGCGCATGCGATCGCCAGGCAGGGTGTGTCGCGCACCTTCCAGCTGGTTCGCGTACTGCCCTCGCTCGACGCCGAGGAAAACGTCATGTCGGGCGCCGTCTTCGGCCATGTCCGGCTCTGGGGCGAGGATGCCCGACGTGTCGCGCGCGTCATGCTCGATCGCGTGGGACTGGGCGAACGCGCCCATATGCCGGTCGCCGCGATGACCTACATCGACCAGAAGCGGGTCGAGCTCGCCCGTGCGCTCGCCGCCAATCCGCGCGTGCTGCTGCTCGACGAATGGCTGGCCGGCCTGAACCCCAGCGAACTCCAGATCGGCATCTCGCTGATCGACGAACTGCGCCACGAAGGCCGCACCATCGTCATGGTCGAGCACGTGATGGACGCCATCCGTTCGCTTTGCGACCGTTGCGTGGTGATGAGTTCGGGGCGCATGATCGCCGAGGGCGGGGTTGCGGAGACGCTGTCCGATCCGGAGGTGGTTCGCGCCTATCTGGGAGACGACGATGCTTGAGGTGCAGGGCCTCTCCGTCAGCTACGGCCGGCACCGCGCGCTGGAAGGCGTCGGCGTCAAGGTCTCCAAGGGCGAAATCTGCGTCATCCTGGGCGCCAACGGCGCCGGCAAGTCGACGCTGCTGAAGGCCATCGCCGGCATGGTGAAGCCCGAAACCGGCGCGCGGATCACGATGAACGGCCACGTCATCGCCGGCATGAAGCCGCACAAGATCGTCGAGGAGGGCATCGCGCTCGTGCCCGAAGGGCGCGGCATCTTCGGCGATCTCACCGTGGCCGAGAACCTGCAGCTCGGCGCCTTCGCCAATCGTGCCCGACGCCATGAGCGCGAAACGCTGGATCTGATCTACCGGCTGTTCCCGCGCCTGGCGGAGCGCAAGCGCCAGATCGCGCGCACCATGTCGGGCGGCGAGCAGCAGATGGTGGCGATCGGCCGCGCGCTGATGTCGAAGCCCGACATCCTGATGCTCGACGAGCCGTCGCTCGGCCTGTCGCCGCTCTTGACGAAGGAACTGTTCCGCTCCTTGAAGGAGGTGGCCGCCACCGGCGTCGGCATCCTGATGGTGGAGCAGAACGCGCGCCAGAGCCTCGCCATCGCCGACCGGGGCGTGCTGATCGAGAACGGCCTTGTCACGGGCGAGGGCCGCGCCGCCGATCTCGCCACCGACCCGGCCGTCGTCAACGCCTACCTGGGCGGCGGCGCGAAGGCCGCGCCGAAGCCCGCGGCAGCCGCCTCGGGCTTCCTGCCGTCGATCAAGCTGCCGCCGGCGCTGAAGCTGCCGCTCGACCCGGCCGC
>NZ_RWKW01000079.1 GCF_003970795.1 Aquibium carbonis
GGAAATCTCGAGCCGTCCATCGACGTGTGGCCCGACCGCACGGCACCGATCATCCGCAACGGCCTGTCCGGAGGGCGCGAGGCCGTCCGGACGCGATGGGGGATGCCTTCATCGTCCTTCGCGCTGATGCAGGCGGCGCAGAAGCGTGCCGACAAGCTGAAGGCAAAGGGCACGCCCTTCGACTTCAAGGAGCTCCTGCGCATGGAGCCGGACAAGGGCACCACGAACGTTCGCAACACGTCCTCTCGCCACTGGGCACGATGGCTCGGCGTCGAACACCGATGCGTCGTCCCCGTCACTTCCTTCGCCGAACCCGATCCGGCCAGCAAGCTCGACGGTGGCCCCACGCCGAACGCCTGGTTCGCGCTGGACGCCACCCGCCCGCTGATGTTCTTCGCCGGGCTGTGGGTGCCCGGCTGGGAGAGCGTCCGGAAAGTGAAGGACGGCCTGACGAAGGACGACCTCTTCGCCTTCCTGACGACAGAGCCGAACGACGTCGTCGGCGCGGTCCACAGCAAGGCCATGCCCGTGCTGCTCACGACGCCCGACGAGGTCGAACGCTGGCTGACGGCGCCGTGGGAGGACGCGAAGGCTCTGCAGCGACCTCTGCCTGACGGAGTCCTTGAAATCGTGCCGTGGCCTGTGTCGCCGGAGGCGTAGGCAACCGCGCGCGAGTCGGCCACCCTTAGATCCAACCGTTTCGGGGCCGGAAGCAGATTGGCAGTTTTCAGGCATTCCGTTGATAAAGCAGCCATTCAGCTGACGGCCCCATTGGCGTTGGTCCGACAATGCGAATGCGTATTTCGTCTCCACGGAAGTTTGTCTTACGTAGACAATGCGAGTGGCACTGCTGTTTGACCAAGCCTAACCGAGGGGTGATAGTTCGGCAAAAAGGGGGGACCATGCGCAAGTTATTCATGCGCCTATTAACCGCAGGCACCGAAGACGAAGTTCAGGCGATCCTGGACGCGGAGGGTCTAAGTTCGAACGCATCGAGGTGGACCCCCTACGGCGACAATGAGTCGTTCTACGGTGTCGTTGAGAACCAGCAAGCCCATCCCGTGCCTGCCTTGGTGGAAAAGGTCACCAATGGCATCGATGCCATTCTCGAAAAGAAGGTGCTCCAGGACGGTCTGGACATTCGATCGCCCGCTGCGCCGACGAGCGTTCGGCAGGCGCTGGATCGATACTTCCCCGATCATCGCAACTGGGATCTGGGAGATGCGCGGCGACGGCAGGCCGGAGAGCTACAGATTGTGGCCAGTGGGCCGCGTCGCGACACATCGCTACTCGTCTACGACGACGGCGTGGGTCAGGCCCCTGCCGACTTTCCAGGAACCTTCCTGTCTCTCCTGCGCGGGAACAAAAATGACGTTCACTTCGTGCAGGGCAAGTACAATATGGGGGGTGCCGGTGCGATCGCGTTCTGTGGCGATCGTCGGTTCCAGCTTGTTGCAAGCAAACGCTACGACGGATCGCAGCCGCTGGGCTTCACGCTGCTGCGTCGCCATCCGCCTGCCTTGGCCGAAGCAGCGAAACGCAAGAACACATGGTATGAGTATCTCATCTTTGATGGGAAGGTGGCAGCAGTTGAGGTCAACGAGCTGGATGTCGGCCTTGAAGGCAGGATGTTCCGGACTGGGTCGCTCCTCAAGCTCTACTCCTACCGCCTGCCGGAAGGCTCTCGCTCTATCATCTCGCGCGATCTCAACCTCAGCCTCAACGAGTTCCTGTTCGAGCCCGCGCTACCATTCCTGACGGTAGACAACAATGAGCGCTATCCAGAAAACCGCGCACCCGTGACACCTGTTTACGGCCTCAAGCGCCGGCTGGAAGCAGACACCGACACGGTCGAGACCAAGTTCTCTGAAGTGTCGCGTACGTCCGCGTTCGGGGAACTCGGCATCACGGTCTATGTGTTTAAGGCACGGTCTCGCCGACAAGGCGTCAAGGAGACAAAGCAATACATTCAACGCGAGTACTTCAAAAACAATATGACGGTGTTGTTCTCGCTGAATGGGCAGGTGCACGGTTCCTACTCGTCCGAGTTCGTCACACGAGCGCTCAAAATGCCACTACTTAAAGACTATCTATTAGTTCACGTCGATTGCTCGAATCTCCATCTCGAAATTCGCAACGAGCTGTTCATGGCCTCACGGGATCGGCTGAAGGCGAGTGATAAAGCGGATGAGGTTCGGAAGCATCTCCGTGACATGCTCGTGGCGAGTGAACTCAAGGAGATTTCCCGCCGCCGAAAGGCAAGCCTCGGCGTTGACAGTGGGGACGCCGGCCAAATGCTTCGCGACATCACGCGCAATATGCCAATGAACGAGGCGCTGACTCGCGTCCTACGGCAGACTTTCAACATCAAGGACGAAAAGTCGGGCGCAGCACCGAAGAACCAGCGTGACGAGCCCCGAAGGCCAAAGCGTGAGCCGCGCGACGCACCGCCGTTCGAACCGCAGCGCTACCCATCGTCATTCCGAGCTAAGGGAGGTGATTCGCAGGAAGGTGGCCTTAAGCTGTACCGGTTACCGAAGGGCGGAAACCGCACCATTGCCTTCGCGACCGATGTCGAAAACGATTTCTTCGACCGGACGGACGATCCCGGCAATCTGTCGCTTTCTATCATGCGGCCGTCTAGCAGGGGGGGTAGTGGCGGTGGCCTGCCTGAGCCCGGTCAAGAGGGTGACCTTCTGGATGTGGTACGAACGAGCCCATTGGAGGGAACGATTAAGGTTGGCCTCAGGGCTACGGGGCAGATGAAGGTTGGCGACACTGTCGAGCTGGTAGCGGCTCTCACCAGCCCGCAGGGGGATCTGACAGAGACTGTGCTGGTGCAGATCACCGATCCAGAACGGCAGCCGCCGCGCAAGGAACCCGACATCGAGCCACCGTTGGGCATCCCCGAGCTCGTCCTCTGCTCGAAAGGCGGGGGCGACGGGCTCAAGTCTTGGGAGGAGATCAACGAGGCGGGCGTGGAAATGAGCCACGATGTAGTGGTCTATCCCTTCGTGGATGAGGATAAGCTGTCGCGGATATATGTTAATGTCGATAGTAAGGTTCTAAAGGATTTCAACGTGGGTTCCCGCTCACCCGAGGCAGTAGAAATAGCCGAACGTCGCTATATCAGTGCCGTTTACTTTCATACCTTGTTCCTATTTGCCACGACCAAGTCGCGCAAATATAACCTGAAGCGAAGCGATGGTCCGGACGGCGAGGAAGTCGACTTGGCAGACTATGTGTCGGATATATTCAGTTCATCTTATGCGCAATTTCTCTTGAACTTTGACGCGGCCAACCTGATCGATGCAATCGGCTGATTTGAAGCAGTGATCACTGCTATCTAGGTTAGACTAAATAACGCGTAATTCTAGCTGTTGCTAAGCAAATCCCAATAGCGTTCATAGCCGCGAGATCTCAAGTAAAATATTGATTCTCAGGACGTGGACCTTGCTGCACCATCGCGAGGCAAAGTGCCACCTAGCTCGGCCTTGAGCGCAATAAGTGGGGCGTAGGCGAACTCGTCGCCGAGCGGCCAGCCTTTGCGACCGCAGATATCGAGCAGACACGCCGGCTCGGCTGTCGGCCAGCGTGGTGTTGCCGTGCGAAGTTGGAACCGGACCGTGAGAACTTCGGTTGGCGCGAATCAGTCGTCCGCCGATAGCGATCGGCGAATTCGGCTGACTTCTTCGGCTAGCGCAACGGGATTGCTACCGAACTCGCGCCAGACTTGAAGATCGACAGCGCCACCGGGGCGCAATCCCGAGTCCCTTCCGGGAGGCGCGTTGGGATCATGACGCCCGAAGTTGCGCAGTCGCATCGCGACTCCTGCTGGATTTCGGAACGATGCGAGGACGGCGCGTCCGTCTCGGCGGCCCGCAGATCGAAGCATCGTCGACAGCGCAATTACTTCCGAGTGGGTCTTCCCTGCCTTCGGCGCACTGAGGTAAAGATTCATGAGCAGTATGGTTTCGTCGCGAGACCAGTCGGGATTGCGCCCGCGACCCGGTGCTCTACTCCCTTCCATCTCGTCCCTCGCCAAAAGCGCTGCAGCCCCGTCGCCTGCGTCAGATCGCACCGCTGTACTCGGTGGAATGCGCTGGACGAAGGCGATAGTCTAATGATCCGTTGCCTCGTATCGTGTAGCGTATCCAACATCTTTTTCAAAGCCGGGGACGATTTGACGATTTATCTCGACAACATGGCTAGCACGCCGATCGATCCACGAGTCGCGATGCGCCATGGCCACGCCATGACTGAATACCCTGGTAATGCTCACAGCTCGGAGCATGTGTTTGGCGTGGAAGCGCAAGAGGCGATCGATTCCGCCGCAGAAACGCTGCTTCGATTGCTCCACAGCGATGCCGATTCTGTCACCTTCACGCCTGGTGCCTCAGCCGCGCTATGGCTCGCAGTCGAGGACGCTATCGCTCGCACGGTGGGCCGTCCTGCGCACATTGCGGCGACTGCAGTCGAGCACCCCGCACTGCTTGGAGCGCTGCGGCGTGCCGAACGTGAAGGGCGGATTCACCTGACGATTATCGCGGTGGACGAAACCGCGGCGCCCCGCGCCGATGTACTGGAGGTGGCGCTGGCGGCGGGCGTGGATCTCCTCTGCACAATGGCCGCGAACAATGAGGTCGGCACGATCACCGATCTCGCGGCGATTAGCACGCTCGCCGCCCGCTACGGCATTCGTCATCTGATCGATGCGAGCCAAGCGGCTGGCCGGATCGACATGTTGGACACGGCGAGCGCCGATCTTGTAGTTATCAGCGGTGCGAAGGCATACGGGCCGCGCCGTGCCGGCGCGCTAGTCGGCAAGCTCTGTAGTCATGCGGCGAATCTTGCGCATGAGGTCTTCGGCAGCCCTGACGTTCCCGCTGCTATCGCCTTGGCCTTCGCGATGGAGCTCCGAGCTGCAGAGCGGAAGATCGATGAGGCACGGCTTGCTGGGTTGCGCGACGCACTACAGGCACACCTTCAGGCTGCAGTGCCCGATCTCCGCGTCAACGGCGCGGCAGGCTTCCGCCTCGCTGGTAGCCTTCATGTTTCCACCCCTCACCTTTCCGGCGACGCTGCTGTAGCGCGCTTATGGGGACGCGTAGCCGTCTCAACAGGTGCTGCTTGCCAGTCGGGCGTGCCGGGCCCCTCACACGTTCTCTCTGCTATGGCTATTCCCGAATGGGCGAAGGAGGGTGCCGTCCGTATCGGCATCGGCCGCTTCAACACCGAAGACGAGGTCGCACAGGCCGGCGAGCTGATCGCCGCCGCGCTGAAACCGGCTGCGCCCGCACGGAGATACGCATGACCCTCGCCGCCCTCCGGCCCCGCTTCAGCGGGCACGAGACATTCGCTTGCCGCTTCGCGTGGCTGCCTAAAGCCATCCGCCTTATCACGCGGGATTCCAGGGCGCTGTCCGACGACGAGCGCGCAATTCTTGAGCTCGGGCTCGGCAAGAACATGGTTCGTGCGCTTAGGTTCTGGCTGGAGGCTTTCGACGTAGCTTCCGTGGAGGCTGGCACGTGGTCACTGCTACCGTTCGGCGAGGCGATGTTCGGCGACAACGGGCTCGATCCCTACATCGAGCGCGCTGAGACGCAGTGGCTGCTCCACTGGCGGCTGAGCACGGCGGTCGAGAACCCGCTCTTTGCCTGGCGACACATCCTCTACCGCCGGATGCGGCCTGACTTCACACGCTCCGAGCTTCTCGCCGAGATGCGCGCCGAAGGCGAGCGCCTTGGCTACGAGCACTCCGACGTCACGCTGCTCCAGCACGCCGACGTGTTCATCCATAGCTATCTCGGTTCGCTCAATCCCGCCTCGCCGGAGGACGCGCTCGACGGTCCGCTCGTTGATCTCGGCCTGCTCCGGCGGCTCGGCCGCCGTCGCGGTGCCGATCGCATCGAGCCTGTGTTCACGCTCACGCGGATACCCATCAGCGAGATCGGCGTCGGTGTCGTGAACTACGCGATCGCCAGCTATTGGACCGCCCGCCGCGCAGGTGAGTCCGTCGTGACCTTCCGCGACCTCGCCCACGGTGAGGGCTCCCCGGGCGCGACGCTGCGCATGGAGACGGACGATCTGCGCGACCATCTCGAGCGCTCGCCCGCGCCCTGGTCCTACCGCCCTTCGGGCGACGCCGGCAGCGTAATAGCTGTGGCCGACCTCGACCCTGCGCGCCTCCTGCGGGAGATCTACACATGAGCAAGACGACCATCTTCGATCTGCTCGGCCCGCCCGGCATATTCTACCGCTCGGTAGCGCTCGAGCGCGACGCCGGCGATCCTTCCGCCGGACGTTCGTTCGTCATGACGCCGTGGCTCGAGCGCGGCGCGGCCGAGATCCTGTCGGGCATGCAGCCAGGCAGAACGCGGCGGGCCTGGCGGATGATTGGCGACTTCGGCGTCGGAAAGTCCGCGCTCGCTCTCGCCATCATCCAGGCGCTCGATCCGCGCTTGTCGACGCCGGAAATGCCGATGCGGCGCCTCGCCGAGGCTTTGGGCGGAGCTCCCCGTATGTTCCCGCTGCTGGTCACCGGGTCGCGAGACGGACTGTCCGCTGGTCTGGCCGCAGCAATCGCGCGGACGATCGAGACGGATGGTCTCATTCATCCGCAGCGGGTAGCCAGGCTGGCAAAGATCGCCGACCCATTCGACGCCATCACTAAGCTGCGCGACGCTCTCCGCGAGACCGGCGAGTTTGACGGCCTGTTGCTCGTCGTCGACGAAATGGGCAAGTTCCTAGAGGCGGCCGGCGAGCAACAAGGCTTCGACGTCTTCCGGCTCCAGTCGCTCGCCGAAGGCGCCGCCCGCAGCGGCGACGCACCGCTGTCGGTCATCCTCATCCTTCACAAGGGTTTCCAGTCTTACGCGGAGGATTGGCGCACCGCCCGCCGGAGCGAATGGGAGAAGGTGGCGGAGCGATTCGAGGAACTGGTTTTCGACCATCCGCTTTCGCATACCTCCGCACTGCTGTCGGCAGCCCTGTCGGTCGACGAGGTGTCGATTCCCGCGAAGGCCCGGAAGGTGTATTTGAACGCGGTTGAGCGGGTGCGCGCGCTCGGCTGGCTCGGTCCGCGCAGCGGCAAAGGGACCGGCGGCTGCTGGCCCATCCATCCGGCAGCCATCCCGGTGATGGCGAGGTTCTTCGCGACCTTCGGTCAGAACGAGCGGTCGCTGTTCGGCTTCGCTGCCAGCGAGGAGCCGAACAGCCTCCGCGCGTTTGCGGAGGAGACGCCTGCCACCGGTGGGCTCTACGGCATCCGGCACTTTTTCGACTACATCGCGTCGTCGTTCGGCCACCGGATGACCTCGCGCGCGGGCGCCGGCGAATGGTCGCGGATCAGCGCCGTCCTCGATCGCGCCACAGATGCGGACGCGGTCGAGGACGCAGTACTCAAGACAATTGGCATCCTGAACCTGCTCGATGCCCCGGACCTCCCCGCAACATGGGACGGCGTTCGCGAGGCGCTAGTCCCCGACTTCAAGACAGATAAAGTCGAGGCGGCGCTTGACCGTCTCGTCGTCGGAGGGCTCGTCTTCCGTCGGCCCGGCCGCGCCGAACTCAGGCTGTGGACCAGCCGCCGCGTCGATTTATCCGCCATCTGGTCTGACGCCGAGCGGGAGCTGGACGCCCGGACGGTGATTGACGACCTGCCTCGCCATCTCGCCAGCCTGCCGGTCCGGCCCCACGTGCTAGCCCGCAGACACTCGGTGACAACGGGCACGAACCGCCGGTTCGCCGTCCGGTGCACTCATGTTTCCGCCCTGCAGGGCTATGGCGGTCACAGTAGCGCCGACGGCGGGATCGTCGCGGTGTTTTGCCGCAACGCGGAGGATCTCCGCATCGCTCGCGCTTGGTGTGCAGAGGTGACGAGCGAGGATGACGCGATGGTCGCAGTCGCCGTACCCTCGATGGCCAATCTCGGCCACGCGATGGTCAATCTGCTTCGGCACCGCTGGGTCGTAACGAACGCCTCCGCCCTGCAGGAGGACGCGCACGCCACCGCCGAGATCGAAAGGAGCATTGGCGACCTGGAGGCCCATTTGGTCGCTGCGATCGAGGCGACGTTAGGTTTGCGCGGCCACGCGCCGGCGTCCCCGCTCGACATCTTCTGGAAGGGCGAAGCCTCGCCACTGGACGGCCCCATCCACGCGCTGGTGTCGACGCTGTGCGATCGGATCTATGACCAGGCGCCGCTGGTCGAGAACGAGCTGGTGAACAAGCAGTCGCTCACTTCGGCCGGTGCAAGCGCCCGTCAGCGGCTGATCGAAAAGATGTTCTCCGATGCACATGATCCGGAGCTCGGATTCGCGGAGGGCAAGAACCCGCCGGAACGGGCGCTCTACCTGTCGCTGCTTCGGCGCGGCGGTCTGCACCGCGAGCGGGATGGCCGCTGGACGATCGCGCCGCCAGAGCACGGCGAAGACCCGCTCCGGCTGGCGCCGGCCCTCTCTGCGATCGATGCGTGCCTCTCCGGTTCGGAGGAGCGCGTACCCGTTCGTGCCATCTACGCCGCGCTGGAGGCGCGACCGTTCGGCGTGCGTCCTGGGCTCGCGCCGCTGCTCATGGCTGTGACGCTCGTCGTCGCCGGTCACCGAGTCGCCCTCTTCGAGCGGGGCACCTACTGCCCGCGCATCGACGGCGCGGCATTCATGCGCGTCCTCAAGTCGCCCGAACACTTCTCGCTACAGCTTGTTGCGCTCGAAGGCATCCGCGCCGACGTGTTCCGGCGCCTAGCCGAGCTGCTCGACCGCCGTCCGGAGGATTCGGGCATCCGGACCGTGGTCGATCCACTGATCCGCTTCGGTGTCGACCTCCCCTTCCACGTCCAGAGCACCACGGCGATCAGTGCGGAGGCCCGCAGCGTCCGCGGCGCGCTCGCCAAGGCACGCAGCCCGGTCGATCTGGTCTTCAGCGAACTTCCGGCGGCCTGCGGCATGGAAGCCTTCGGCCACGACACGCGCCCAGACGCGGCGCGTGTCAACGAATTCGTCGCCCGGCTCGACGCCGCGATTACCGAGCTGCGGGGCTGCTATCCGAAGCTGCTGCAGGAGATGCGCCAAGAGTTGTTTGAGACCCTGGGCGCCAAGGACCGTGCATCGCTCGCCGAGCGCGCGGCCTCCCTGACGTTCCGACTGACGGAACAGCACCTCCGAACCTTCGCGCTCCGCCTTGCCGACGGGGGGCTGTCCGAGGAGAAGTGGATCGAAGCCCTGGGGGGCGCTATCCTGACCAAGCCGCCGGTCCGCTGGCTCGACCACGATGTGTCGACATGGCGGTCGCGGCTGGCTGATGTCGCTTCGCAGTTCCGGCGCGTCGAGGCTGCCGCGTTCGGAAAGGGCGAATCCAGGCGCAACGCGGTCCGGGTGTCTCTCACCCGCGTCGACGGTCGGGAGCGCGCGGTGATCGTCGACATCGACGGCCTCAGCGAGCATCAGTCGACCGTGGTAGGTGCGATCGGACGCATGGCGACCGAGGCGGGCCTCAGTCTTGACACAGTGGCGGCGATGCTGACGCTTGAGAGCATGCAGAAGGAAAAGGACGTGGAACTGGGCAAGCAGGAAGCGGAGCGGGAGCACGGATGACCCGCCATGTGCTGAGCCTGTCGGGCGGGAAGGACAGCGCCGCACTGGCCGTCTACCTGCGCGACCGCGTGCCAGAGATGGAGTACATCTTCCATGACACTGGCAAGGAGCTTCCCGAGACCTACGACTACATGGCCAGGCTGGAAAGCATTCTCGGACGGCCGGTCACGCGCACGACGCCCGACGACCCGTTCGAACACTGGCTTGCCGTCTACGGTGACATGCTTCCGTCGAACCACCGACGCTGGTGCACGAAGATGCTGAAACTGAAGCCGTTCGAAGCCTACATCGGCGACGATCCCACCATCAATTACGTGGGCCTTCGCGCGGACGAGAATCGTACCGGATACATTAGCACCAAACCGAACATCGTTGCCGTATACCCGTTCCAGGAGGACGGACTAGTCCGCGCGGACGTGATCAGAATTCTTGAGGACAGCGGTCTCGGCCTTCCGCCATATATGGAATGGGGACGCTCCCGCTCGGGCTGCTATTTCTGTTTCTACCAGCAGAAAATCGAATGGGTCCGGCTTAAGCGGAAGCATCCCGACTATTTTGACCTCGCCAAGGAGTACGAGGTCCGCAGCGCGGCGGTCAGCAAGAGCTTCACCTGGTGCAGCGGGGAATCGCTGACCGAACTGGAGCAGCCGGACCGGATGGAGCAAATCGAGCGCAATCATGAAGCGTCGATGGCCAGGCGTATGGCTAAGCGTGAAAACCTCCCACTGTCGGCAGTGCTAGGCGGGATTCAGATCGAAGAGGAGGAGCCTCAAGGCTGTTTAATCTGCTCGCTCTGAGTCCGCGGGCGGGATAATTTCATCGACTAAGAATTCGCGCACGCGTAGACACCGTATTGTAGCTTCCAGTGTAGGACACCTATTTACTCTACGGGAAGTCGCCGATCAGATTTCTTGCCTGTCATGCTGCCTAGATGAAAAAACCGATGTCCTTCACTTTCGCCGCACGGACGCTGCTAGAACTCGGCAAAGAGCTCATCAGCTCGGACGAGGTCGCCCTCTATGAGTTGATAAAGAATTCTGTTGACGCCGGGTCACCGACGGTCCGTATCGTCGCGCGTATTGTACTCGACAAATCAGGGCTACAGCGCGCGATGGACACCATTGCGGGCATCGGGAGGGATCCTAAACTGCCGCCGGCGACGCCATCGGAAGTTCTGGATGTCATCAGGGGCGCAAAGCCAGAGAATTCCGCACATGAACACTTCGATGCTTTCATGGCACAGTTTGAAAATGCACAGGATCTCGTGGCGCTTAGGGATCAGCTCCATGAGGCATACAGCCAGCACAACTGGCTTGAGGTCCACGATAGTGGCTCGGGCATGTCCTTGGACGATCTGAGCGAGATCTTCTTGCGGATCGGTACCAGATCGCGCCGGGCCGACAATGTCTCTGGCGCACAGTACCTGGGAGACAAAGGTGTCGGACGCCTTTCCGCTATGCGGCTTGGTGAACGGCTGAGGGTCACGACGACCAAGTCGGGCGAACCGTCATGGCATGAGTTGGATATCGACTGGCGACAATTCTCGCACGACCGAGAGATGGACATCAGTGATGTAGTGGTAGAGCCCGCCGACGGCGAACTAAAGAGTGACTCTCGCCTCCAAGGTACGACAATCCGAATTTCAGACCTGACTGGACATTGGGGGCTGGATCGGTTTCGCGAGCTACTTCAGGGCAAGATCGCCCGCATGATCGACCCATTTGAGGCGGGAGCCGCCAATCGGCTGCTAGAGGTGCACCACAACAACACGCGAGTTTTGGTGCCCTCCGTTCCGCAGTCTCTGCTCAAGGCGGCACACGCATCTGCGCACGGGGAACTCAAGTTCGAGGACGGCGAACCGGTGCTTGCGGGAACTGTTGCCTACCATCGCTACGGGCAGACCCGCATCCTTAACCAGCGCGGGGCGGAGATTTACTCTATCACCCAGCAGGGAGTGAAACGACGGGGCAAGAAAGGTCATGCCGCGTTCCAAAACGTCGCTATCAGGCCCGATGCCCTTGCGGGACTTGGGCCTTTCAAGTTCGATATTTACTGGTTTAATCGACGCATCGTCGAGCCGGTGCCCTCGTTAACCGGGACGGCTTCAGAGACGAGGGAGCAGGTCGCGCAGTGGTCTGGCGGGCCGATGCTCTACCGTTACGGCTTTCGCGTACTGCCATACGGCGAGCCCCAGGACGACTGGCTAAATCTCGACGTCGTTGCCTTCGGCGAGTCAGGCTTCAAGCTCAATCGGCAGCAGGTGATCGGGCGGGTTCGGGTATGGTCGCCTCATACCGCACTTAGCGAACAGACTAACAGACAGGGACTGGTTGACTCGGATGCAGCGAGCGCCCTGCGTACAATAATGATGTGGGTGCTGCATGTTGAACTGCGCAATCTGATCAATGAGGTCGACAAGTCAGAGCAGGTAAGCAAACGGCAAGCAGAAGAAAAAACGTTGGCGTTCCGCGAGACGCAACATGAAGTTGAGCAGGCGGTTAGCGAGCTTCGTGCGAAACTAGGGGTTTCCGCGAGGCCGCTTGTGGACCGTGTGACGCGCGGCGTGAACACACTCGCGGAGCAATGTGCAGCGCTGATCGGGCGTGTCGATGCTGCCGTTAAGGAGTTGACGGAGGAGCGTGAGAAGTTCGTCTACCTCGCCGGTATAGGATTGATGACTGAGTTCATCTTCCATGAGCTCGATCGCTCTGTCGGACATACGCTCCGGCTCCTTCACGACACCCGTCGCGATGATAGCGCGGCGGCCATAAGGTCACTGGAGGCACAGCTTGTCACCCTACAGAAGCGTATCTCGGCGTTTGACGAACTCACTGGCGAAAAGAGGCAATCGAAATCTACCTTTGATCTGGCGGACTTAGTCAACGACGTGCTCTCTAGCCACAGCAATGAGTTCAGACGGCATCGCATCGAAATGATGAAAGACACTCCATCATTGCGGATCAAGGCAAATCGCGGAATGGTTATACAAATACTCGAGAATTTGCTTTCGAATTCCGTGTACTGGCTCAAACAGCAAGAGAAGTATCAAGGCGGATTTGATCCGAGAATATGGGTGAAAATCGATCCAATAGAAAAGACAGTCACAGTTGACGATAATGGACCGGGGATCGCACCAGAGCGAAAGGAGCTGATCTTCCAGCCATTTATAACTTCCAAGCCTGCCGCCCAGGGACGAGGGCTCGGGCTCTACATTTCGCGGGAGCTTGCGCAGCATCATGACTGGCAGCTGTATTTGGACGCCGATGTCGGCCTTCATCGGGCCGGACGGTTAAGCCGATTCGTTCTGGATATGGGCGCTTAGGATGGATCACGAAGCGCGGGTAAAAACCGCCATAGAACAGGGTGGCATCACAAGCGTGGTCGTAATCGACGACGCGTTCGACCCGCCCCGGGTAGGCGATGAGGATGCTGGTCCCCTTTTGGACCTTCTCACTCGGGACGAACACGAGTCCGCGCGCAAGCGATCGAAACTCAGCGCCGATGAGATCGCCGCTGCGGTTGTTGCGCTGCAGAATACTGAGTACTCAGACGAAGCAGTCAACGTAATTGTATCAAAACTTTACTCTAAGTATGTTGAAAAGTTTGATGAACAATTTGATCCTTCCGGGCGGTTTGGCGTCCTTAAAGGCTCTAATCTAAGTTTTGTTCGGCCGTTACTAAAGCTTCTGAGCAAGTGCGCCAGCCTCAAGATCGTTAGGATCGGATCGAACGACGCCGCGGTGGAACTTACCGCAGTCGAGGCGCAGGTAGTCTTCATCGACTACTACCTCGATCGTGCCTTCGACCAGACGTCGGATCCCGACGGGCAGCAGGGGAGTGCCGCCCGCGCAGCCTCCATACGCATGCTTGCCAGCGTGCTTGGAGCTCAGCCAGGTACGGGTCCGTCTGTAATGCTTATGTCCTCGCATGCCGTTGGTGATCGGGCTCAGGACTTCCGGAAAGAAGTACGTGGGGGCAATAACCCAATCTTCGCCAGCCGTTTTCAGTTCATGGCCAAGGAAGATCTGACGGAGGAGCAGGACGGCAGCATCGAGATTGCGCCAAACGCTGCGGACGCTCTGCTCGACATCGCCCAGAGACACGCGTTTGCGGGTGCCATTGAAGACGGGCTAACGCATTGGAAAAAGGGCGTGGACTCCGCCGTCGGCGACGTCTGGAAGACGATCACCGAACTTGAGTTGAAAGATTTCGCCTACTTGTCGCGCTTCAGACTCGCGGAAGAGGGACAGCCTCTCAGCTCCTATCTTGAGTGGTTCTTCGGCGAAGTGCTGGTAGACGCGATTGCCCGAAAAGTGGCCTGGGACGTTCCAAGTTGGTCAGTGCTCGACAACGCCGCCAAGAAGGGTAGCCCAGGCAGTCAAATCGAGGGGGCGTTCGATGGTCCGACAGGGACGGTAGCGGCACTCTACTATCGTGTTCGCGTGGACGAACGCCCGGAACGTCAGAACAAGGACATGCGAGTGGGTGACATCTACCTCTCTCCCAATACTCGGGAAGTTGTCGCGGTAGTCACGCCGGAATGCGACCTTGTGCTGCGTCGGAACGGCAAGCGTGCCGCACCTAGGCTCACCGTGGTGGGCGGCACACTGCAGGCGCTATCAGGACCGGACACCTCGGTCTCGGATTTTATTATGCGGGGCAACGAACTCTTAAACGTCGTTTGGAACACCAAGGACGTTCGAACCATCGAATTCTCCAGCATAGGTGCTGAGGGAGGTTACAAGCTTCTGGGTACGTTGCGCCCGCTCTACGCCTACGAACTACAAAGGCGGGTACTAAACGAACTCGGTCGCGTGGGCCTGGCTGTGGCACCGGCGATGGCAATCAACGCTAAAGCAAGTGCTGTAGTCCGAGGGAAGAGTGGCCCGGTGAAACTTGCCTTTGGCAACGAAGCTGATGCTTCGTGCGCTGTAGTTCCCAAGCGAGGCGGCACCGACAAGCCTCGGGTAATTTATCGTCGTAGTTTCGTGAACCGGCTGCTCGAGAAACTTAGCGAAGCCCAGGATGAGGTAAGCGATGAGGCGAGGCCGGAGTTGACCGACCTCCTGCGCCCAAAAAAGCAAATCGAATTCCTTGAAAAGCTATGTCGCAGCGGTCAGCAAGACGGCGAAGCGGCCGGAGGAGTGCTGACCACCCTTTCGCCCGAGCGGACCGGAAGCAAAGCTCCTTGGTGCCAAATCCTTATCGAGTTCAAGGATGAAAGTGCAGAAGGCGTTGCGATGGAAGAAGATGTGTTCGCGGAATCTCGTGCAGCTTTAGGCAACGGCAGTTTGTTGCTGAGCGGTGCAAAAGTGGCGGATGAAGCTTGAAGAATGACCGCCTCGTTCTCCAAGAAATGCACGTTCGGGAATTCTACTGCGGCCCAGTGGCCTTCCTCTAGTCCCTCGCGGATTGAGCCGTCGTAGAACTCATGGTTTCCGGCGACGTAGACGCAGGGCATCGATGGCGCGATGTGTTCGGCCAGCCAGCGGACGCCGTTGGCCGGGCCGCGGCACAGGTCTCCCGCGACGACGCAGGCGTCGGCATCGGGGATCTCGAGCGGTTCCCTCAGTGGTGCGTATTCGAGGTGCAGGTCCGAGAAGATCCAGAGCTTCATGTCGTCTCCACGAGTGCTTTGGCTGGTTGGCCGACGGCACGTTGAATCCTCGCCGCCTGGCCAGAAGGCTGCGACTCAAAGGTTTCCGGGCAATCGAATGCTTTCCCAGCCAGAGGCCGTGGCAGCCAGTGATCGGGTGCTGAAGGTTTCGCGGGCGCGCTAGCAGCGGGTCATGCTCGCCTCCCTGACGTCGATGAGGCGGTCCACGATCCGCTGCAGGGCCCTGATCGAGCCGCCCGGCCATGCGGCCGACAGCGCCTCAAGCTCGACCCCATCGAGCGGAACCGCCCACTTCGGATCGAATCCTTTGTCGCGGTACTTTTCAGCCAGAAGCCGCTGGGCGAGCACGGCAAGGTGCTCGGGTCCGGGTTCCGGAAAGCGAATACAGCGGCAGCGGTCGCGAAGCGACTTCGGCACGGGCTCGATGGTGTTGGCCGTCATGATCCAGGAGATGTGCGAGAGGTCGCAGGGCGCGTCGAT
>NZ_RWKW01000080.1 GCF_003970795.1 Aquibium carbonis
CAGTCCCACAACAAGCAGGGCTCCACGATCCACGAGAAGAACGCCTCGCACCTCAAGACCGGGTCGCCCCACAACAAGGTCCAGTCGCATCTGAAGCAGGGCTCGACCATCCACGAGAAGACCGCGTCGCACCTCAAGACCGGTTCGCCGCACAACAAGCTGCAGTCGCACCTGAAGCAGGGCTCGACCATCCACGAGAAGGCGGCCTCACACAGCAAGCAGGGCTCCGACCGGCCGCACAGCAAGGAACAGTCGCACCAGAAGGACGGCTCGGTGAACCCTCACATCAAGCTGCAGTCGCACCTGAAGCAAGGGTCACTCAACATCCAGATCCAGCCGATCCAGCCCATAGAACCGGCGCCGGTGCAGCCGAAGCAGTAGCGCAGAAGCGGGGCCTTCGGGCCCCGCTTCCTCCCGCGCCATGCCAATTTCAATCCATTCGGAGGCTGCCAATGGGCTCTCGCTGTCGTCGTCACCTGTCCATCGCGCCGCTGGCGCTGCTGGCAGGCTGTTTCCTCGCCGGATCGGCCACCGCCGTCGTGGCCGCCCAGAACACCATCAAGACGAACGAAGCCTACGTGCAGGAAGCGCTGCGCGCGCCAACGCTCGATATCCGCTCGATCGACGAGGTATTCGACTATGTCTTTTCGAGCCTCAACGACGAGGTGACGGTCTATCCGACTGAGAATTATTACTATTTCAAGTTCGTGCATGGCGGCGTGCCCTATGCCGGGAACTTCCGCCTCGACGTCGCCGACCGCGACCAGGGTATCGTCCATTTCGCCTACTTCTCGGAGAACAACCCGTTCGTCGAACAGGAGGTTTCCGAGCACCGCGCCTACAGCCAGCAGTTCGGCGTGACGGTCGAGAAGAAGGGCGAGCTCGACTACGCGATCACCGCGAAGGGCCGCACGGTTCTGTTCCGCCTCAACGACCTGCGCGGGGTGAAGCCTTCCGAGGCGCAGGTGGCGACCGGCGAGCAGTATATCGGCCCCGTCTTCGACGAAGCGGGCGTGCAGATGTTCCTGATGTGGAACCCGGCGACGCAGACCTTTCACTACATCCTCGACGAGAGCGTGGTTTCGGAGAGCTTCTTCCAGTCGAGCGCGTCGACGCAGGTCAAGATCGGCCGGCGCACCCACTTCGCCTGGTACAAGGACCGCTACCGCGAACGCTGGATCCTGATCGGCGTGCGCGCCGCCGAAACCTCGCTCAACACCTATTTCGACGGGCCCTTCGACCAGCTGCCGGACAATTTCATCGAGGGCGACATGCTGCGCGACGCGCTCCTGGCGCTCAGCCCGGAGGTCGAGGGCCAGATCGATCGCTTCGGCAATTCGCTCGACCTGAAGGGCCGGATGCTGGTCGATCCCTACATCCTCTATTCCGACGAAGAGGAACTGGCGGCCTTCGACCAGTGCGCGGCGGCCGCCGTCGACGAGGCGAGCTACTATCCCTGCTTTGCGATCGGGCAGTCGATGTAGATCGAAGTTCCGATCACTCGTCGAACGGCGTTGCAAAATGCCAGTCGACGATCCTCCGGACCCAGGGGAGAAGTGCCGGATCGGGTGGCGAGCCGCGCGTGACGAGAACCGGCTCGACGATTTCCGGCCGCGTCTCGCCAGCCACGAAATGTCGAACGCGCAACGCGAGCTCCCGCGCGGTCTGCGCCAGTGCATAGCGGCGGACCACGATGACGCCGCGGTCGGATCGGATGACCCGGTAGAGGGCTTCGCGACGTTCGCCGGCAAGATCGAGCCCGGTTTCCTCCAGCACTTCGCGCAGCATGTTTCCGTCGATGTCGGCCACGCCGCCGACGAAATCGCTCGGCTCGAACGATCCGCCGGCAAAATAGACCTGCCCCGCATTGGCCGTCCATGGCGCCATGCGCACCGTCAGCACCGCGCCATCGGCGGTGACGGGCATGGCCATCGCGAAAAGGTGCGCCGCCAGATCGGTGCGCCGCGCCAGACGCCAATGCAGGAGCGAGGCGTAGCGCACGTCGTGGCAGTCGCCGACGAGACGGCCGTCAGACAGGGCGACACGGGAGAAAAGCACGGTGCGGCCGTCGAAGAGGGTGGCGTTGCGCGACCGTTCGGCCTGCCAGTTTTCCTCGATGCCGTCGGCGTGAAGCGTTTCATAGGGGTGCGGCCCGTCCGCAAGGCGAAGGCTCACCTCACGCGCCGACAGCAACTGGTCCTCCGGGAAGCCGATGGTGGTCATGGCGCGCCTATACGATGTCCAGCGTGACGGCCACGGGACAATGATCCGATGCCTTGGGCCGGTCCCAGCCGGTGCGCGGAAACCGTTCGACCGCCTGGCCGGGCGGAAAGATGGTGCGATGCGGTTGACCCTTTCGGATGATGTCGGGGATCGCGCCTGCGTTCCGGCGCGCCAGAGCGGGCGACAGCAGGATGTAGTCGAGCTGGCACAGGTGCCGCTCGGAGGGTCCGCGGGTGTGGTAGAGTGTCCAGCGGTCCATGTCGGGTCGGCGTTCGACGATGTTCTCGCAAAACCCTTCGCCTGTCAGCACGTCGATCGAACTGCCCTCCTCCTTCGACACACGAAAGCGCGGTTCGTCCTCGTCGCCCTCGATGATGACGCGCTCGGCATAGTCGTTGAGGTCGCCGCAGATCACCCAGCGCTTTTCGGCGGTCCGGTCCTTGCCAAAGCGGCGTTCGATGATGCGACGCACGCCCATCGCCTCGGCGATCCGCACCGGCATCGTCGCTTCACGGCCACTCATGCCGAGCCGTGGACCACCCATCGACTTGAAATGCGCGGTGTAGATGGTCAGCGGCTTGCCGGCGATGGTCACATCGATTTCCAGGCAGTCGCGCCGGAACACGCGTTCGTGCGGCTGGTTGCCGAGTTCAGCCAGGGCGGGCGTGTGCACGTCCAGTTCTTCGTAGGTGAGATGCGCGTGGCTGGTCATGCGCACGAATTCGATCGGCTGACCGTGGCGCGTCTCCTCGCGCATCATCACCGCCAGGTCGATGCCGCGGCTGTCATTGCCGGGGGTCATGTATTTGTGGCGGTAACCCTGCCCGATCATCTTGAACAGGTAGCCGTATTCGAAGGCCTTCAGCGCCTCGATGGTGTCGACCTCCTGCAGGCACAGGATGTCGGCCTTCGCGGCTGCAATCGCCAGGGCCGAAAGCTGGCGCGTGTCGTCGGTGTGGGCGATCGCGCGGGCACGCTCCAGCTCCCGGTACTCGGCCTCGCTCCTGACCTCGAAGAGCGCGACCGCGCGATCCCGCCAGAGTTCATTGCGAAAGCCGGTGAAATCGAACCTGGCCATCAGGTTCTCGATGTTGAAGGTGGCAATGCGCAGCGACATGGACCGAGCTTTGCCTGCTGGCGGCGGCGTTGACAAGGACGTCCGCGCCGCCACGTCCCGTGCACCGGTGGAACCGCGATCCCGGCATCATCGTTCATCGGACGTTCAGGTTGCGACCGCTAGAAATCGTGTGATCGAAGGTCTCGGTCGACCGGACCACGAGAACGAGGAGAAACACCATGTTCAAGACGCCAAAGGCGATCGGCTGGATCTGCGCCGCGGTCGGCGCGGTCATGCTGGCTGGAACAACCGCGGCCTCTGCCCAGGACGGCGCCGGCATTCCCCGCTATCAGAACGAGAACATCTACGGGCAGAGCAGCCGCAGCTATCGTCACCACGATTATCGGCGCCACCACTACCGGCATGGCCCGCGCTACAACTACCGCCACCGCGGCCCGAACGTCGGCATCTATCTCGGCGTGCCGAGCTATCGCTACGTCCAGCCGCGCTATGCCCAGCCGCGCATCAGCCTGTCGAGGGCGCATGTGAACTGGTGCCACAACCGTTATCGCAGCTACCGCGCCTGGGACAACAGCTTCCAGCCCTACAATGGTCCGCGCCGGCAGTGCTGGTCGCCCTACAGCTGATCCCGCATCCTCATCGAACGACCAACGGCGCCCTTTCGGGCGCCGTTCGCGTTTCGTGCGGACCGCCGCTCAGAGCGTGATGCGGAACCGTGCGAAGCCGTCGGCGCCCTCGCCCGCCTCTTCGATCTTCACACCCTTGACCTCTGAAATCAGGTCCCTGGCCTTGGGACCGGTGTCGAACACAACCGTCGCACCTTCGACCGGGGCAAAGGACCAGTTGCCGTCGGCCGACGGGTTGATGGTGCCCTGCTCCACGATATAGCGCACGATGACGTCGCGGTTGGTGTCCGGTGCCTCGAAGACGATCTTCGAGGCGTCGATTTCCGGGAAGTTGCCGCCGCCGCCGGCCCGGTAGTTGTTGGAGGCGACGACGAACTTCTGCGCCGGGTCGATCGGCTTGCCGTCGAACATCAGGTCGACGATGCGGCTGGCGTCCGCATTCGCCACTTCGCCCTTGGAGTCGTACTTCGCGGGCTGAGAGAGGTCGATCCTGTAGGTCACGCCGTCGATCACGTCGAAATTGTAGGACGGGAAATCCGGATTGATCAACGTCTGGTCGGCCTTGCCCGGCTCGACCTGGTTGAACATGCCGGCCGACATTTCCAGCCATTCCTTCACCTGCGCGCCATCGATCACCAGCGCCCGGACGGTGTTCGGATAGAGATAGAGGTCGGCGACGTTCTTGATCGCCACGGCGCCGGCCGGCACGTCGGTGTAGTATTCGGGGCCGCCGCGCCCGCCCGCCTTGAAGGGTGCGGCCGCCGACAGCACCGGCAGATCCTTGTGCTCGGAGTTCTTCAGCATGTCCTTGATGTACCAGGTCTGCGCCTGGCTCACGATCTGCACCGACGGGTCGTCGGCAACCAGCGCGAAGTAGGAGTGCAGCGGCGCCGAGGTTTCGCCGACGGCGGTGCGGACATAGGCGAGCGTCGCATCGTGCTCGGCCTGGGTGGCGGCCAGAACCTCCGCCTTGCTCTCGACCGTCGGGACGATCTTGCGATCCTCGGTGCGGTTGAAGATCGGACGCGCCTCGACGGTGAAGTCGACGATCTTCCAGCTCGAGCCGTCCTTTTCCAGAAGCAGGTCGACGAGGCCCATGTGCGAGCCCCAGAAGCCGCCCATGACGGTGGGCTTGCCATGGATCGTGCCCTTCACCGGATCGACGCCCTCGAGCCCGTCCCAGGTCTTCGGACCCGGGAAGACGAGATGCTGGTGACCGGTCATGATCGCGTCGATGCCGTCGACCGCGGCCAGATGGTAGGACGCGTTTTCCATGCGTTCGGTGGGCGTGTTGGCGTCGATGCCCGAATGCGACAGAGCGACGATGATGTCGGCCCCTTCTTCCTTCATCACCGGCACCCAGGCTTTCGCGGCCTCGACGATGTCGCGGGTCTGCGCCTTGCCCTCGAGATGGCGGACATCCCAGACCATGATCTGCGGCGGCACGAAGCCGATGAAGCCGACCTTGACCGGGCTTTCGTTGCCGGCGCCGTCCTTCACCATCTTTTCCAGGATAACATAGGGCGTGGCGAACAGGTCGTCGTCTTTCGGGTCGGCGGCAAGCTGGCCCTTGGTCAGATTGGCGCAGACGAAGGGGAAGGACGCACCGTTCAGGACGTTGAACATGAAGTCCAGGCCGTAGTTGAACTCGTGGTTGCCGAGCGTGCCGACATCGTAGCCCAGCACGTTCATCGCCTGCACCACCGGGTGCATGTCGCCCTCCTTCATGCCGCGCTCGTAGGCGATGAAATCGCCCATCGGATTGCCCTGCAGGAAATCGCCATTGTCGACCAGCATCGAATTGCCGGCCTCGGCGCGGATCGCGTCGATCAGCGAAGCCGTGCGGGCGAGACCCATCGTGTCGTTGGGCTTGTCGGCGTAATAGTCGTAGGGATGGACGTGGACGTGGATGTCCGTCGTCTCCATGATGCGCAGGTGCGCCTGGTTGGCCTGCGCCCGCGCCGCAAAGGGATGCAGCATCACCAGACCGCCGAACGCGGCCGCGCCGGAGAGGAACGTGCGCCTGGAAAGGCGATCGACGAGAATGGACATGGGGCCTCCTGAAGGATCTCGCTTGTCGTTAGCCGGCTGCAATGGGGGAGTGTCGCGCCGACAACGGATCGAGTCCAGCAGATTCAAGAGACGAATTGATGACAAGGGGTCGAGCCGCAGCACGGGCCGCTCCCCGCGGCCGGAGCGCGGCGGCCTGTCGCGGCACCTCGATCGTCGGCGTTCGAAGGGGCCACGCGACACGGCCTGAAGCCTGGCGGATCCTCGGCGCAGGGTTGTACCCGCACGCGCATGCCGAGCGGACGGGCATCTGCCGATACCATAGGCTATTCCCTCATTTTTTCAGAGACTTAGTGATCATGAGATACACGCTTGATTAACTTGTGAATTCTACCAATGCGATCGAATGGGTTCGGGGGAACAAACGTATGCGTTGTGGCTACGGGTTCTGCGCGTTTCTTTCGACGACCGTCATCGCAATCGGCGTGCACCCCGGTGCCGCCCACGCGCGGGAACGGGCGGCGCCGACGCTCGAATCATTGCAGTCGAACCTCGACATGGCCTGGACGCTTTCCGCTGCCTGCCTCGTCCTTCTCATGCAACTCGGCTTCCTGCTTCTGGAGGCGGGGATGGTCCGCTCCAAGAACACCATCAACGTCGCGCAGAAGAACATCCTCGATTTCGCGGTTTCGATCGCTGCCTTCAGCTCGATCGGCTTCATGCTGGCCTTTGCCCCCGACGTGGGGCGGCGGCTCGGGTTCGAACCCGGCTTCTTCATGCTCCAGGCCCTGGACGACTGGACGACCGGCTTCTTCGTCTTCCAGGTGATGTTTTGCGGAACGGCGGCGACCATCGTCTCGGGCGCCGTTGCCGAACGCATGAAGCTGTCGACCTACCTGATCGGGTCTGCCATCGTGGCGGCGATCATCTATCCGGTCTTCGTGCACTGGGCGTGGGGCGGCGCGATCACCCCCAACGACACTGCCTGGCTCGGCAACCGCGGCTTCGTCGACTTCGCCGGCTCCACGGTGGTGCACTCGACGGGCGGCTGGATCGCGCTGGCGGCCTGCCTCGTGATCGGCCCGCGCATCGGCCGCTTCGACGCGGACGGACAACCGATCCGCATCGCCGGGCACAATCCCGTCACGGCCGCGGCCGGAACGCTCGTCCTCTTCGTCGGCTGGATCGGCTTCAACGGCGGCTCCACGCTCGCTGCTACACCCGCCGTCGCCCACATCATCGCCAACACGGTGCTGGCCGGCGGCGCCGGCGGACTGGCCGGCTACCTGCTGGGCTGGCGGAAGGACGGCGTCGTCTTCCCGGAAAAGACGATGACGGGCATGATCGGCGGCCTCGTCGCCGTCACCGCCGGCTGCATGGTGCTCGACGCCAGGGGCGCCGTGGCCGTCGGCGCACTGGGCGGTTTCGTCGCGATCTCGGCCAACGACGTGCTGTTGCGGCGCTACAGGATCGACGACGCGGTCGGCGCCATCGGCGTCCACGCCTTCGCCGGCGTGGCCGGAACGCTGGCGCTCGCCCTGCTGGCGCCGCTCGACAATCTGCCCCACGCGGCGCGCTGGGCGCAGTTGCAGATCCAGGCGACGGGCGTGACGGCCAATTTTCTCTGGACGTTTCCCACCGCGCTCGCGCTGTTCTGGCTGCTCGACCGGATCTGGGGCCTGCGCGTCAGCCGCGACGCCGAGATCGTGGGGCTGAACGAAGCCGAGCACGCGACGCGCATGGGAATCGGCCATGTCGAGAAGGCGCTGTCGACGCTGGTCGCCGGCAAGGCGGATCTGAACATGCGCCTCGCGCCCAGCCCCGGCGACGATTCCGAGACACTGACCAGCCTCTTCAACGCGTTGATGGACCAGATCCAGGCGGAGGAGGAAAGCCGCTCCGACGCCGCGATGGCCGTGCGCGACGCGGAGGAGGCCGAACGCCTGTCGGCGCTGTCGGAAGCCACGTTCGAAGCGATCTGGATCGTCCGGGACGGCCGGCTCGTCGACGGCAACCATCGCCTCGAAGCCTTGCTCGGCGAACGCATCGAAGACCTGCGCGGACGCGAGGTGCTGTCGCTGTTCCCCTCCGAACACCGCTCGTTCCTTTCGGCGGCCTCGGACCGCGAACACCAGCACCCGTTCGAGACAGAGATCATCGACGCACAAGGCGCGCGCGTACCCATCGAGATCCGCGGCCGGCTGATCACCTACAAGGGCGCGCCGTCGCAGGTGTGCTGTCTCGTCGACCTGCGTGCGCGCAAGGACGCCGAGGAACGCATCCGCTACCTGGCCCTGCACGACACGCTGACCGGATTGCCGAACCGGACGCTGTTCAACGAGCGCCTCGCCGTCGCCGTCGCCAATGCCGACGACATCCACGGCATCGCCGCACTGCTCTTCGTCGATCTCGACCGTTTCAAGGACGTCAACGACGTCTATGGCCATCCGGCCGGCGATCTGGTCATCCGGACCGCCGCCGAACGGATGCAGGCCATCGGAGGCCCGGACGTCACCGTGGCGCGCCTGGGCGGCGACGAGTTCGCGATCCTGCTGCCGTCGATCGACTTCGCCAACCAGGCAGCCGACTTCGCCTACCGGATCGTCTCGCAGCTGATCCTGCCGATCACGCTGGCGGACGGCCACGTGGTCCGGGTCGGCGCCAGCGTGGGCGTCTCGATCTGTCCCCGCGACGGCACCGATCCCGCGCAACTGATCTCGCGGGCCGACATCGCGCTCTACGAAGCCAAGAAATCCGGCCGCAACACCTACTGCATCTTCAAGCCGGGCATGGACGAGTTCCTGGCCCGCCGGCGGCTCATCGAAGCCGATCTCGCGGTGGCGATCGACCGCGAGGAGCTGTCGCTTCATTTCCAGCCGCGCGTGAACCTCAAGGAAGGGCGGATCGTCTCCTACGAGGCGCTGCTGCGCTGGCAACATCCCACGCGCGGACAGATCAGCCCGTCCGACTTCATCCCGATCGCCGAGCAGAGCGGCAAGATCCTCCAGATTGGCGAATGGGCCCTCAAGGGCGCGTGTCTCGCCGCGCGCGACCATTTCGGCGGCGCCCGCATCAGCGTCAATGTCAGTCCCGTGCAGTTCAGGCAGAAGACCTTCGTGGAGATGGTGGAGAGCGTGCTGCGCGAGACCGGCGTCGATCCGAGGCTGATCGAGATCGAGGTGACGGAGGGCGTTCTGATCGACGACGTGCTGCGGGCGCAGACCATCCTGAAGTCGTTGAAGGCGCTTGGACTGACGATCGCGCTCGACGATTTCGGGACCGGTTACTCGTCCCTCTCCTATCTCGGCCGCTTTCCCTTCGACACGATCAAGATCGACCGGTCCTTCGTGCGGGAACTCACCACCTCCGAAAGCGCACGCGCGATCGTGGAAACGATCATCGGGCTCGGCCGCGGCCTCAAGATGAACCTGATCGCGGAAGGCGTCGAGACGCTGGAGGAGGCCGGCATCCTCGCCTCGATCGGCTGCCAGGAGTTGCAGGGCTACCTGCTTGGACATCCCGCGCCGATCGGAGCGGCCAGCCATCCGACGCCCGACGACATCGCCGACATCGTGATGCGTGCATTCGACCTCGTGGGCCCCGGTCCCGACTCCTTGCGCATAGCGGCGCTGGCCCTGCGCGAGACCGACCCGCCGCCGCCGCTGCGCGAGGCGGTTTAGACTTACGCCAGCTCCGGCTTGATCCCCATCCAGGTGCGATCGACCACCTCGCGCAGCGCGAAGGACGAGTTGATCTTGATGACGTGAGGCATGGCAGTCAGCCATTCCTTGTGGATGCGCTCGTAATCCTCCAGGTCGCGCGCAGCGATGCGCAGCACGTAGTCATACTCTCCCGACATCAGGTGGCATGACAGGACGTTGGGGCAGCGCTTGATCGCCGCCTCGAACTCGGCCAGCGACTTTTCGAACTGGCCCGACAGCGAGATGTGGACGATCGCCGTCATCTTGTGGCCCAGCGCGCCGCTGGAGAGGCGGGCGTGATAACCCTCGATGACACCGCTCTTTTCCAGCTGGTCGAGCCGCCGCGAGCAGGCCGACTGCGACAGTCCTACCTTCTCGGCGAGCGACGCGTTGGAGATTCGACCATCCTTCTGCAGCGTGTCGAGGATGGCGAAATCGATCCTGTCCAGGGCCATACGCGGCATATCCTTCGAAAACGAACCCATTTGACGCAAGCAATAGCGGCGAACGACCGCCCGGGCAATCGACTTCGCAAACACATTCGACGCGTTTCGTGGTTGAATTCCACGATCAGGGAACAAGCACTTTCAACGAGGAGGCTTTCATGCGCGTCGGCTGCCCCAAGGAAATCAAGAACCATGAATACCGCGTCGGCCTGACGCCGGGCGCTGTCCGCGAATATGTGGCCCATGGTCACGAGGTGCTGGTCGAAACCGGAGCCGGCGCCGGCATCGGCGCCGACGACAACGCCTACCGGGCCGCTGGTGCGTCGATCGCCAAGACCGCGCAGGACGTCTTCTCCCGCTCCGACATGATCGTGAAGGTGAAGGAGCCGCAGCCCGGCGAATGGGTGCAGCTGCGCGACAACCAGATCCTCTACACCTATCTCCACCTCGCACCCGATCCGGAGCAGACCAAGGGCCTCGTCGCCTCCGGCGTGACCGCCGTGGCCTATGAGACCGTCACCGACGAGCGCGGCGGCCTGCCGCTGCTGGCGCCGATGTCGGAAGTGGCCGGCCGCCTGTCGATCCAGGCGGGGGCGACCGCGCTGCAAAAGGCCAATGGCGGGCGTGGCGTGCTGCTCGGCGGCGTGCCGGGCGTGCTGCCGGGCAAGGTTGCCGTGATCGGCGGCGGCGTGGTCGGCCTGCATGCGGCCAAGATGGCCGTCGGTCTCGGCGCCGACGTCACCATCATCGACCGCTCGATCCCGAGGCTGCGCCAGCTCGACGACATCTTCAACGGCCGCGTCCACACTCGCTACTCCACCGTCGAGGCGCTGGAGGAAGAGTGTTTTTCGGCCGACATCATCGTCGGCGCGGTGCTGATCCCCGGCGCCGCGGCGCCCAAGCTCGTCAGCCGCGAGATGCTGTCGGGCATGAAGAAGGGCGCCGTGCTCGTCGACGTCGCCATCGACCAGGGCGGCTGCTTCGAGACCAGCCACGCCACCACCCATGCCGAACCGACCTACGATGTCGACGGCATCATCCACTATTGCGTCGCCAACATGCCGGGCGCCGTGCCGGTCACTTCGGCCCATGCGCTCAACAATGCGACGCTGTATTACGGGCTTCAGCTTGCCGACAAGGGCCTGAAGGCCATGATCGACGACCCGCACCTGCGCAACGGCCTCAACGTCCATCAGGGCCGGATCACCAATCGCGCCGTGGCCGAGGCGCTGGGCTACGAGATGGCCGAGCCGCAGGCGGCGCTGAAAGCCGCCTGATCCGCGAAAACGCCTTCGCGCAACCTCCCGCGTGAAGCGTGGCGGCCCGCCGGTCTGCACCACCGGCGGGCCTTTCCGTGCGTTGCGGTCAAGCCGTCAGCGAATGAACTGGTCGATGCGGCGCAGCGTGACGCGGCGGTTCTCCCAGGATTCGTAAGGCGTCTCGACGAGCAGATAGTCCTCGCCGTAGCCGACCGTTTCCAGAGCGCGGAACGGCACGCCGAATTCGCGCACCAGCAGCCGCTTCAGCGATTCGGCGCGGCGCTCGGACAGTGCGAGGTTGGACGCCCCCGATCCGACCGCATCGGTGTGCCCTTCGACGAGGAAGCGCGCGCGCGGGTTGCGCTCGACGATGCGGCTCAGCGCATTGCCGATCTGCTCGACCTTGCGATACTGCGAATAGGGGATTTCGGCCGAGCCGGTGGCGAAGTTGATCGACTGGATCTCGATCGAGGGCGCGGCGCGACGCATTTCGGGGCGACGCTTGAACTCCTGGACGGTGACGCGGCGGTTCGGCGCGACGCGCTCGCGCGGCTGGGCCTCCAGCTGGCGCAGGATCCGCTCGGCCGACGGCATGTCGCGGGACTGGGCTGAGGCAACGCCCGGCAGGGCGATGGTTGCCACGAGGGCGGCGATGACGAACTTGCGGATCATGGGTGTCTCCTTCAGGGGGCGTCCGTTTCGATGGACACCGTTTTGGCGAAGCCAAGCTGAAGAAAGTCTGAACGACATGTTGCCGGCGGTTCACCTCCGTGGATCGTGATCCACGGCGGCCCGATGCCCCTCCTTCGAACCGAGGCGACGTCCGACAATCCGCGCGCCCCGCACGCCCGTCAGTCCCAGGCCTCGATCTCGATCTGGGAGGTTCCGACCGGGGCGAAGCCCATCTTCTGGTAGAGCTGCAGCGCGCGCGGGCTGTCGAGCGAATTGGTCTGGATGACCAGCGTACCGGGATCGTGCTGCCAGGCGGCATGGATGGCGCAGGACAGGAAGAACTTCGACAGTCCCCTGCCCTGGAATTCGCCGATCAGGCCGAAATATTCGATCTCGGCCTTCTCCGGCGCCTGCGACAGGTCGATCTCGACGAAGCCGGCCGGCGCGCCATCGACATAGAGAACGTCGATCAGCGTCGTGGTGGCGTGGATGATCGCCGCCAGCGCGTCGTCGTCCATGCGGCGCCGCATCTC
>NZ_RWKW01000081.1 GCF_003970795.1 Aquibium carbonis
GTCGTGTCGCAACAACAACCTCCCATCCAAGCCTCGGACGGACAACCTCCATAGCAACGACACCTAGAGCGAGGCCATGCTTGACGCCCCAAGCGGACCAGTCGTCGACGACCGACCGTGCCCGTAAGCAGGACGCCGGTGTCCTCCGTGAGGCAGGCGTCGCGAACCACCACGTCCAGCGCTGGACCGGCTTCAGGGGTGACGTTCGTCGATCCGGACGCGTCTTGACCCGAGAGTGGGCAGCGGACGCGATTTCTCGGGTTGGTCCGCTAGGCATTTCCCTTCAGACAAGAAATCGGGCCCGACCTCCTGCGAGGTCGGGCCCGTTTCGCGCGAGACGAACAGGAGGGGCCGGTCGTCCCGGCTCCGGCGCGGCGGCACCATCCGCCATCGCGCCAGTCTTGGCGTCGGGCCGTGGACGACGGCCCGACTTTTCCGTCAACCGGGGGCGAGGCCGTGCTTAACGCCCCAGGCGAACCAGTCGTCGACAACCGTACCGGTGAGCAGGATGCCGATGCCGCCGGTGAGGGGGCAGAGCACCGCGAACCACCAGGCCCAGCGATGGATCGATTCCATCGTGGCGTTGAAGCCCATGGTCCAGCGCCAGAACAGCGCTGCGCGTTCGGAGGCCGTCCCGCGATCGACGATCTGTTCGATCTCGCGCTCGCCACCGAGGCGGCTGACTGCGAGGATGGTGGCGCCATGCATGGCAAACAGCACCGCTGCGCCATAGAGGAAGGCGATCGAGAGTGCATGGAACGGATTGTAGAACAGATTGCCGTAGGTGAGCGAAAAGTTGTTCGTCCAATCGAGATGCGGGAAGATGCCGAAGGGCACGCCTTCGCTCCAGGATCCCATCAGCAGCGGCCGGATGAAGCCCAGTACAAGGTAGAGCCAGATCGCCGATGCGAAAGCCCAGGGGATGTGGGTGCCCATGCCCAGTGCCCGGGCGCGACGATACATGCGCGCCCACCACAACAGTATGGCGGCGGTCAGGAAGAATCCTGCCATCAACCACCAACCGCCTTCCTTCAGCGGCGGCAGGATACGCAATCCGTGCTCGGGCAACGGCGGCTCAAGCGCCAGCCAGAAGAACTGCTTGATGAACTCCTGGGGACTCCAGTTCACCTGGGCCAGCATGTTGAGGCCGATGATCTCGATGGCGATGAAGCCGCACATCAAGGACGCAAGCCCCAGCCATCCGAGATAGAGGGGACCGATCTGCGCGTCGCCGATCTTTCCTAGCAGACTGCTGGACCACGTATCCGTTCCCCGGTTCCACACGCCGGCCGGGATGGGGACGCCCAGATCGGGCCCGCCACGGACCTGGACACGGCTGAAGATGTTCTGGTTCTCGATCATGTTGACCTCCCTCAGCTCCACACCGGAATTTGACGCCACCACTCCCACCACTCCGACCACGCATCGGTCCACAACGGTCCGGAAATGATCATGCAGACCGCGCTCCAGAATGAGGCTGAGATGGCCAGGAACACCCCGAGACGATGAATGCCCAAGGTCCCGATCGAATAGCCGATCGTGTCGCGGAAGTAGGTGTTCTCATGCTCGGCAGTCTTGACGGTCTGCCCTTTTTTCGGGTTCGTCGCCGAGAGAATGAGGCCGCCATGCAGCGCGAGCGCCAAGCAATTCGTGAAGAAGAAGGTGATCGCCACCATATGCGCTGGATTGTAGTGGAAGTTTCCGTACGAATATCCAGTGTTCGATACCCAGTCGAGATGGGTAAAGATGCCGTAGGGAAACGCATGCGACCAGGCACCCATCAGGATCGGACGCGCGATTACAAGCGTCACGTAGGCGAGGATCGCGAAGGCGAAGGCGAAAGGCACATGCAAGCCCATGCCGAGCTTGCGGGCAATCTCGGCCTGGCGCAGCGCCCATGAGCAGAAAGCTGCCGTGGCGCAGATGGTGATCACCTGCCAAAGCCCACCTTCTTTGAGGGGGGCAAAGCCGAGGCCGTATTCCTCCGCGGGCGGATTAATGGAAATCTGCCAGATGTTCCATGTCGGCCCGAGGGCTGCGCCGTAGGCGATGAGCGCCACCCCGAGCGCGGTGAAGAAAATGGTCGTGACCCCGAAGAAGCCTACGTAGAAGGGTCCAACCCAAAAATCGAATAGGTCGCCGCCGAGGAGGGTTCCGCCCCTGACCCGGTACTTGCGTTCAAAACTCAGCATTGCCATCGCGAGCCTCCCCCATCAGGGCGCAGATTGCGCGGCGCGGACGGCGCCGCCGAAAGGATCGGCGCGGGCGGCACGGAAGCCGCCCGCGTCATTCTTGGTCCGTCTCGACAATTCCTTGTCAGGCGTTGTCGACAACCAGTTCCACCGTGGCGGCGGAAGCCGCGGCACGCGGACCCTCCAGCCAGTTGAAGCGGTCGGTGCTGAGCAGGATGAAATGAATCACCAGCGCCAGCACGAACAGAAACGTGAAAAGTGCGACCAGCGACCTGCGCGGATCGAACAGCAACCAGATTCTCCACATCGGTTCTTCCCCCTTATGCGACGAGCGAGAGGAGGGCACTCGTGATCGGCTGTATGCCGTCCTCGAGCGATGCGTAGCCTTGCGGACCGGGAAGCCACGGCCGCCACATCCATGCCAGGATGTGGGCGATGACCGCGACGATCACGAACCCGATAAAGCTACTCATGAACACGGAGTGGAATTCCCTGGCTTCCGCCTCGGACAGTCCCGACAGGGACCCATCAGTTGCAGCCATGGCTACCTCCTTCGGTTCGGCCTTTCGGCCATGTGCCGCCCGGAGCATCCGGGCGGCGGCTTTGCCGTCGGCCCGCGGGCCGCCGGCGTCCTCCAGCCGGTTGCCCGGCCGGAAGCTCGGTCGTTCACCGGAAGGCGAACGGAATGCAGGATGCTGTCGCTGCCCGGGCGGCGGAAAAGACATTGCGACGCGGTGTGGGGCCGGCGTCGACCAGCCCGAACAGCGCCAGGGCGCGTTGGACGATCATCGCGGCGAGGAACAGCGGATAGGCCGCCACGCAGATCAGCCGATATTCGCGCTGTTCGGCGCGACGGCGATCGCGGTGTGGATGGCTGCCATTCATCTCGATGCTTGCCATGCTGCTTCTCCCATTGTTGTCCGTCGCTCATGCCGGCTCGAAGGCGTCGGCCAGTGCGGACTTGATCCGCTCGGTGGTCACGCGATGTTCGCCGGCAAGGCGGGCGGATTGCTCGGTGCGGTCGCGAAGCCGCTTGGCGGCGGAAATCCGCACCAGCACCGGATAGTTCTCGACGGCCCGGTCGAGCGCGACGCGCGCCGCCTCGTCCCAGGCGAGTTCGCGATGGAGACGCGACGGCGTCGCCTCGACGCGATCAAGGTCGGATGCCAACGGCAGGATCCGGAACAGCGCATCGAACAGCGCGTTGCAGACCTCCTGAATGATGTATGTTGCGCCCGAGTATCCCATGAAGGGCGTGCCCGTGTGCCGGCGGATGATCGCGCCCGGAAACGAGGCGGGAATATAGGACGAGCGACCACCGGCTTCGGCCGCATACATGCGCTCGTTGAAGGATCCGAACAGCACCAGTGGCTGCTTGGTCCGGATCAGTGCCCGCACCGCCTCGTTGTCGGGCTTCTCGCCGGGCCGCCTGGCGACCGCGAATGCGCAGGGAAAACCGAGATCGGCTTCGAGGAAATGCCTGATGCCGCGCGCATGGGTTTCGGAGGCGACGATGCCGAAGCTCGCGGTGGCGAAGAAGTCCTGCGTCACCGAGCGCCAGAGATCCCAGGCGGGCTTGAGCGTCGTCATCTTCTCGCGCTCGATGAAGGGTTCCGGGTCGAGGCCGGTCAGCTCGCCGAGCTTGCGCAGAAATGCCGTGGTGGAGTGCAGCCCGACGGGAGCCTGCAGGTAAGGTTTGTCCAGTGCTTCGCAGAGCTTGCGGCCGAACTCGCGGTAGAGGCAGACGTTGACGTCAGCAGCCGCCAGCTTTGGTGTTTCCGAAATGTCGGTTCCGAGCGGATAGATGAGGTTGATCTCGCAGCCAATGCCTTCGACGAGGCGCCTGATTTCGGCGAGGTCGGACGGCATGTTGAAGGCGCCGTAGATCGGTCCGATGATGTTGACCCGGGGCTTTGCGCCTTCCCGCTTCGCGGGTGCCTTCCTGACCTTCTTCGGGCCGAACTCCTTCCAGAGCCACAGGAGGGCGCGGTCGGCGCTCTGCCACTGGTCCTCGTCGATCGTACGCGGCAGGAAGCGCATGATGCGCGTGCCTTCGGGGGTGACGCCGCCGCCGATCATCTCGGAGATCGATCCGGTGACGACGACCGCCGGCTTTGCGGGATCGAGCGTGCCGTGGGCGCGCTTCATCGCCTGTTCGGTGCCGGTCTGACCGAGTTCTTCCTCGCCGAGCCCGGTCACGACGATCGGCAGTTCGTGCGGGGGCAGAGCATCGGTGTAGTGCAGAACGGCGGTCACCGGCAGGTTTTCGCAGCCGACGGGACCGTCAATGATGACCTGCAAGCCCTTGATGGCGCTGAAGACGTAGACGGAGCCCCAGTAGCCGCCGGCGCGGTCGTGATCGGCGATCAGCATCAGAAATCCTCCATCGTGACGGAGGCTTTCGCGGCGACCAGCGACCTGGCCGCGACGGGCTTTTCCTTTGGAGGCAGATGGCCGGCGTCGGGCCAGATGCCGGCGCGATGCCCCTCGCCGACGCCGTCGAAGAAGGCCGACATGCGCTGGAAGCGACCCGTGTTGGACACCGCCGCGTTGATGACGGCCGCCAAGGAGCCGGCGCCGGCCGGTCCCATCAGGGGGCGGGCCGAGATCAGGTTGGTGAAGTAGAGCGAGGGGAAGGACTTCTGCTTGGCGTGCTGGACGACCGGCGTCGTGCCGATCGCGAGCTCCGGCTCGAAGCCGTCGACCGCGGCGAGGTCGGTCTCCAGCGACGCGCGGAACTCGACATGCACGCCCTCGGCGCGCAGCCATGCGGCGTCCTCGGCGTTCCAGCGTGTCGCCGGGCAGGCGGTGCCGACGTAGCGCAAATCGGCGCCGGATTCCTTGAGCAGGCGGCCGACGATCAGTTCGGATCCCTCGTAGCCCGACAGGGTGATTCGTGCCTTGACCGGCGCGCCGTCGAGGGCCGCCCTGGTAGCGGCGAGGATCGGCGACTTGGCATCGTCGATGCGTGCTCGCGATACGCCGCAGGCGGCGCCGATCGCATCGAGCCAGGCGGCCGTTCCGGCGATGCCCACCGGCGCGGAACCGACGATCGGGCGGCCGGCGGCCTCGAACTCGCGGACCGAGGCGGCGTAGAAGGGATGGATCGCGGCAACCGCCACGCAGTCGAGCGCAGCGTAGAGCTCGCGCCATTCGCGCGTCGGCACGACCGGGCCGGCGGAGAGGCCGAGCGGCTCGAGCATCTGCCCGATGGTGACCGGATCGACCGGGAACATCTCGCCCAGGAGCGCCACCGCCGGCAGTTCCTTGCGTCCGCCGGCAGGCGCCTGCACCGGGCCGGACTGCGCTTCCTTGCGTGCATAGGCCAGCATCGCACCGGCAAGCACGTCCTTGGCTTCCGCGTGGGTCGGCACGCCGAAGCCCGGCACGTCGATGCCGATGATGCGCACGCC
Source organism: Aquibium carbonis (assembly GCF_003970795.1). GTDB lineage: Bacteria > Pseudomonadota > Alphaproteobacteria > Rhizobiales > Rhizobiaceae > Aquibium > Aquibium carbonis. Next base: position 5,606 of record NZ_RWKW01000081.1, read on the forward strand.
GTTGATTTCCTTCGGCAATGCCCGGAGCGGCACGCCAGACGCGGTCGGCACGCAGAGGTTGGTGACCACGATCGCGTCGTAGAGCGCGGGGTCGGCGAGCTTGTGTACAGCGTCGCGGATGTCTTCGTAGAGCTTCCCGGTGACGAGTGTCTCGGAGTTGAACGGCACGTAACCGACCGTGCGCTTGGCGCCGTAGAAATGCGACGTGAAGGTGAGGCCGTAGACGCAGCAGGCCGAGCCGGAGAGGATTGTCGCAGTGCGTCGCATGCGCAGGCCGACGCGCAGCGAGCCGAAGGCGGGACACATGGACTGCGGCTGGTCGTGCGGTCCCTGCGGGTAGTCGGCCTTGAGTCTGGCCATCATGTCGGCATTGCCGGAGGCCATCGCCGATCTCGTCAGTTCGGCCTTGCCGCCATGGCAGCCCTGACCGTCCGCCGAAACACGCGGCGCGACCGGCTCCGGATCGCGGGAGGATGCGACCGGCAGGTTGTCGAGGGCGGTCTCGGTCGAACGGTCATAGACCACTTCCGATCCGGCCGTGTCCGAGGTTCCGTCGAGGCTGTTGCGAGGGCTTTCCATGGCGGGCGCCGCTCAACTCTCGTCGTAGACGATTTCGAGGGACGGGCGCTCAATGACGATGCCGCCGCGCATGTCGGATTGCGACGCAGGCTCGAGGACGACGTTGCGGCCGGTGTCGCTGGCGGAGAACAGGCCGAGCAGCTCGTCCTGCGTGAGCGGGTTGGGTCGCTGCGGCTGGGCCGTGGCCACGTTCTCGGCGAGCTCGGCGAAGAGCGATCCCCATTCGCCGCCGGGATAGCCGACGATCTGGTAGTTGGCGCTCTTCTTGCGGATGTCGTCGTTTGCGGGGATGGATGCCAGGACGGGGATGCCGACCGCCTTGGCGAATTCATGGGCTTCGCCGCTGCCGTCATCCTTGTTGATGACCATGCCGGCTACCCCGACGTTGCCCCCGAGCTTACGAAAGTAGTCGACCGCCGAGCAGACGTTGTTGGCGACGTAGAGGGATTGCAGGTCGTTCGAGCCGACGACGATGACCTTCTGGCACATGTCGCGGGCGATCGGCAGGCCGAAGCCGCCGCACACCACGTCGCCCAGGAAATCGAGCAGCACGTAGTCGAAGCCCCAGTCATGGAAGCCGAGTTTCTCCAACAGTTCGAAACCGTGGATGATGCCGCGACCGCCGCAGCCGCGACCGACCTCCGGCCCGCCGAGCTCCATGGCGAAGACACCGCCGCTCTTGAAGCAGACGTCGCCGATCTGGACGTCCTCGCCAGCGGCCTTCTTCCTGGACGAGGTTTCGATGATGGTGGGGCAGGCGCGACCGCCAAACAAAAGCGAGGTCGTGTCGCTCTTCGGGTCGCAGCCGATCAGTAGGACGCGTTTGCCCTGCTGCGCCATCATGTGGGAGAGGTTGGCGAGCGTGAACGACTTGCCGATGCCGCCCTTGCCGTAGATCGCGATGATCTGCGTTTCTTTCTTCACTTCGCCCGTGTGGACGGGATCCGGCTCGTGAGCCGCTTCCGCGCGTACGGCCTCGACAAGGGCAAGCAGGCCGCCTTCCGGCGTCTTCATGGGAGCGTTCATGCGGCATTTCTCCAGTCGAGCACCATCTTCAGGCAGGATGGATCGCCAAAGGCGGTGTGGTAGGCATGCTCGGCTTCGACTGGTCGTGCGTGGTGAGTGATGATTCCGTCGAGCGAGAGTCGCCCGGTCTCGATCAGGGCCGAGACGGCGTCGAGGTCGCTCGGGCGCCATTCGGCGGCTACGCGGAAACGCGCCTCACGCATGAAGGCCGGCGGAAAGGCGAAGGAGACCCGTTCGGCATAGAAACCACCAAGCGCGATTTCGCCGCCGCGCGAGATCCGCGCCACGAGGCTGTCGAAGATTCCGGCATCGCCCGACAGGTCGAGAATGCGATGGTAATCGCGGCGCGTGTCGGCGTCCGGAGCGATCACGGCATAGGGGAAGTCGCCGGTGCGGCGGGCGGGGTCGGTCTCCCAGACGGTCGGCGTCCGGCCACCGGTTGCCAACACGATGCGGGCGGCAAGCCGTCCGAGCGCGCCGTGTCCGACGATCAATTCCGGCGGGCGGCACTGGTCGGGAGACACCGCGTGCCACGCGGTAGCGGCCAGCGCCAGCAAGACAGCTTCGTCGCCGATGGCTGGCGAGACGGGCAGGGTGCGGCGGCCCGGCACGATGATGCGCGAAGATGCGCCACCAAACAGTCCGCGCACCGGGCCATAGCAATTCGCACCTGGTACGAAGACCCGATCCCCGACGCGTCGCGTCGATTGCGGGCCGGCTTCTGCGACGATCCCGACGGTCTCGTAACCGGGAACCAACGGATAGGCCATTCCTGGGAATTCCGGCATGCGGCCGGTGAAAAGGAGCTTCTCCGTGCCGGTCGAGATGCCGCTGTGCTCGACTTCGACAATCACGTCCTCGTGGTCGGGGTCGGTTAAATCGAGTTCCGCGAGTGCGATGTGCCCGGGGCTCTCGAGAACGACGGCTCTTGACCGCATTTCGTCCTCCTTGCCGCCGGCTTGATCCGGCGATCTGCTATATGTGTCATCTTATATTTACAAGGTAGGATGTCAATTAGAATATACACATGCCAGTTTCAGGCCTGTGCGCTGAGCACCCTGACAAGCAGCGGCGTAGCGGTCGGATGCTCCCGCACCCCACGCATTCCCGCCGCGGCGGCCAGTCGGGCGATCTCGTCGAAGCTGCGCGGGCGCCCCTGCCGCATGGCCAGCAGGTAGAAGCCGAAATAGGCGTGGCCGGCACGCTCCGCGCCGGGCGTCCCCGCCATCGGTTCTGCGACGACCAGCGTGCCACCCGGCGGCAATGCGGCTCGCGCTACCTTGAGAATCGCGAGCGCGTTCGCGTCGTCATGGTCGTGCAGCACCCGGTTCAACGTGATGATGTCGGCGCCATGCGGCAGTGCTTCGCAAAGGACGTTAACCCCATGCAGACGAACTCGGGCTGCGAGCCCCTGGGCGGCGAGCCTTTCGCGAGCCAGCGCGACGACGTCGGGAAGATCGGCGAGCATGAGGCCGATGCTCGGCTCCCGGGTCGCGACCGCGGCGACGAAGGTGCCGGTGCCGCCGCCGACATCCATCAACCGGTGGTGCCGGGACAAGGGCAGGGCGTCGAGCACCTCTTCCGCGACGAAGGCCTGCGAGGCTTCCATCAGCTTCGAGTATCTGGTCGCCTCGGCGGCATCGGCGGGATCGCGCGCGGCATAGCTCCAGAATCGCGACAGCGACGTCTCGCCATCGCCTGTCAGGAGGCCGATAGGATCGCGCAGGTCGTCATAGAGGAGCCGATGGTGCTCGATCATCGCGGTGACGCCGCCATTGCCGACGAGCGCCGCGCCGAGATCGCCCAGCGCCCAGCGTCCATCGCTGCGACGTCGTGCAAGTTTCAGAGCCGCCGCGGCGTTCAGCAGTCTCTCGGCGCGATCAGGGGAAAGCTGTGTCCGTGCGGCAACCTCTTGCAGATCGCGGGGCGCGGCGTGCAGATAGTCCGGGAGGCGCAATTGTACGAAGGCGGCGAGCACCTGTGAGTAGACAAAGCCGGCCGTGAGGTCGAAGAGCTCGCCGGCCGCGCGCCGCGCGATGAAGCGGGTCGGAAGAAAGCGGGCCGCGAAGCGCCTGAAGCCCGAATCAGCGATCAGGCGAGCTTTCCAGTCCAGGAACCTGTCGCGCAGGCTGGCGCCACGGCCCGGCGGAACGGAGCGGTCGGACGAAGGACGCATCTTTTCATCCGTGCAGGCGAGCGCCGACATCCGGGCTCGGGTATCGCCCGATCGCGCGGGAACGGTCATGCCGCGACTCGCGCTGCCTCCCTCGGCAGGAAGCGAGAGGCCTGCGCGTGGATCTGGGCCTTGAGCGCGGCCTGCCCGGGGCAGTCCGGCACTGATTCCGCGGCCTGTTCGACGAGATCCTTCAGCCGCCGCGCTGCGCCCGCCACGCCGAACTGGTGAACCATGTTCGGCCGCCCGAGCGCTTCGTCCTGGCCGATCGGCTTGCCGATCTCGGCCTCCGTGCAGAGCACGTCGCGGATGTCGTCGGCGACCTGATAGGCTTCGCCGAGGCAGAAGCCGAGCGCGCCCCAGGGTTCCGCCACGTGCCCGGCAGCCGCGGCGCCGGCCATGGAGGCACCCGCGAACAGGGAGCCCGTCTTGGCTCGCTGATAGGCCACGAGATCCGGTGAGGGCTCGCTTTCCCAAGCCTGGCCGGCCACGATTCCGTAGGGTGTGCCGACCGCCCTTGCAACGACAATGGCCAGCGCGGCCGAGCGAAGCGGATCGGCGATTGCCGCCAGCGCCACGGTTTCGAAGGCGAGAACGATCAGCCCGTCTCCGGAAAGCAGCGCGATCTGTTCACCGTAGGCAACATGCACGGACGGCTTTCCGCGACGGGTGCCGGCGTTGTCGAAACAGGGCATGTCGTCGTGAACCAGCGACGCGCAGTGCAGGAGTTCTATCGCCGCAGCGGCAGCAGAGGAAAGGACCGGCTTGTCGTCTCCGCAGGCTGTCGCAATGGACAGGGTCAACCGGGGACGAATGCGCTGGCCGCCGGGGAACACCGCATGTTGCATAGCGGCTGCGATTCTCGGCGGCGCCGCCACCCCGCAGGATCGCGCCAGCGCCAGTCGCAGACTTTCCTCGATCCGGTGCGATGCGTTGTCTTCGGGCATTGCGGCACCTCTCATATGTAACGAATATTGGACTACTTTGCCTGTAAAAAATAGTTTACACAAGGCCATGACGATCGACCTAGTCGCAATTCCGGTTTCATCGCTAACTCCGCGCATCGTCGTGATCGGAGCTGGGGTTGGCGGTCTCGTTTCCGCCATGCTTCTGGCCGCGCGCGGGTGCGACGTCACGGTTCTGGAAAAAGACGCGATGCCGGGCGGCAAGCTGCGCGTCCTGGAGGCGGCGGGACGGCTAGTGGATTCCGGGCCCACCGTCCTGACGATGCGAGGCATCTTCGATCAGGTGTTCGCCATGGCCGGGCAGGAGTTCGCCGCTTCCGTTCCCGTCACTCCCGCCGGCATTCTCGCCAGGCATTGGTGGCCGGATGGGTCGCGGCTCGACCTGCATGCCGATCCCGAACGCACGGCCGATGCGATCGGGACATTCGCGGGTCCGCGAGAGGCGCGGGCCTACAAGGCCTTTTGCGCCCGCACCGCTGAAGTCTTCGACACGCTCGACGCGTCTTTCATGCGCGAGCCCGAACCCGACATGCCGAAGCTCGTCGCGTCGAGCGGGATCGGCGGACTTGCCGCGCTCGCCCGCATTCGCGCCTTTTCATCCCTCTGGCAGGTTGTATCGTCCTACTTTCGCGACGAGCGCCTGCGCCAGCTGTTTGGTCGGTACGCCACATATTGCGGTTCTTCTCCCTTTGTCGCGCCTGGTCCGCTGATGCTGGTCGCCCATGTCGAGCAGGCCGGCGTCTGGATGGTCGTCGGCGGCATGCGCCGGTTGGCCGATGGCCTCGCCGACGGTGCCCGCCGGGCAGGTGCGCGAATACGCTGCGGCGCCGCGGCCAGCGAGATCGTGATGCGCCATGGCGCGCCCTGTGCCGTGCGGCTCGCCGAAGGCGAGGAGATCCCGGCCGAAGCCGTGGTCTTCAACGGCGACCCGGCGGCGCTTGCCGAGGGGCTGCTGGGCGATGCGGCGCGCGGCGCTGTCGCGCCGTTCGCACCAACCGAACGCTCGCTGTCGGCGCTCACCTTGTCCCTGGTCGCCGACGTGGGGTCCTTTCCGCTGATCCGTCACGGCGTGTTTTTCTCGGACGACTACCGCGCCGAGTTCGACGCCATCTTCAAGCGGCGGCATCTGCCCGCCGATTCGACGGTCTATCTTTGCGCGCAGGATCGCGCTGACGACGACGCGTCGCAAGGCCGAACGGAGCGCCTGTTCGCCATCATCAATGCACCGGCCGAGACTGGCGCCGGGCCGCTCGGCAAGGAGGAGATCGCGACATGCATCGAGGCGGCGAAGAAGCGGATGGCGCTTGCGGGCCTGGATTTCTCGGTGGAGGACATGCGCGTGACGACGCCGGCAGCGTTCGGCCAGCTCTTTCCGGCGACCGGCGGAGCTCTCTACGGCCGGGCCTCGCACGGCTGGGCGGCGTCCTTCCAGCGTCCAACGGCGAGGAGCCGCATCAAGGGTCTCTATCTGGCCGGCGGGGCGGTGCATCCGGGACCGGGCTTGCCGATGGCGGCCCTCTCGGGATGGCACGCGGCCGATCTGCTGATCCGCGATTGCGCTTCGACGGCGAGGTCCCGCCCGGCGGCTATGCGTGGTGGTACGTCGATGCGACGAGCGATGACGGGCGCCATGCGCTGACGGTCATTGCCTTCGTCGGAAGCGTCTTTTCCCCCTATTACGCCTGGGCGCGGCAACGCGGTCGCGCCGATCCGATGAACCATGTGGCGATCAACGCCATTCTCTATGGTGCCGGTCCGGGGCGCTGGTCCATGACCGAGAGATCGAAGCAATCCGTCGAGCGTGCGCCCGATCGGTTATCGATCGGGCCGAGCGCGCTGCGCCTTGACGATGAGCGGCTCGTCATCGACATCGACGAGTGGGCCTTTCCGCTGCCGCGCCGCATGATCGGCCGCGTCACGATCGACCCCGGCCCGATCTTTCACGCGGTTCACGATCTCGACGCCGCCGGGCGGCACCGATGGCGACCCGTGGCGCCCCGCGCGCGGATCACAGTCGAGTTCGACGCGCCCTGCCTTTCATGGAGCGGATCGGCCTATGTCGACATGAATGCGGGCGACGAACCGATCGAGAACGCCTTCAGAAGCTGGACCTGGTCGCGAACAGGTGGCGCGAAGGACACGACGATCTTCTACGACCTCGAGCCGCGACATGGCCCGTCCCGATCGCTGGCGCTCGCCTATGGGCAGGACGGGGCGATCGACGCAGTCGAGGAAGAACCGGTTCGGGTCCTGCCCGGCACGTTGTGGCGTGTCCGGCGTTCGCTGCGGTCGAGACGCGAGCCGGTGAACGTGCGCACCTTCGAAGATACGCCCTTCTATACACGCACCGGGTGCCTGGCGGGCCCTTCGGATCGTTTGGAGCCGACGATCAGCGAGAGCGTCGATCTCGACCGTTTCGCTGCACCTTGGGTGCGGATGCTCCTGCCGTTTCGCATGCCGCGCCGCCGGTGACGTCGGCGTCCATTTCTTGTGCGTTGGTCACGGGATCGCCTGTCCAGCGCGCCCGTTCGGCGCGTTCGCGGTCGTAGCGGCGCAGGTTGCGCAATTCACGGACGCCAAAGACCAACGCGAGCCCAAGCACCAAGATCAGTTCGAAGAGGATGATGTAGGCCGAACTCAAGACCGGCGCCCGTGCGTCTCGCGCAGTTCTCCAAGCCTCTCGGCCGGCGACCGCTGGAACGAATGCAGCAGTTCGAGCATGCGAGTCGTGCGCGCCTCGACTTGCCACCACGGCGGCGTCCCTCGGCTTCGAGCGCGCTGCGGTGACGCCATAACCGCCCTGATCATGCCGCGTGCTTCGGGCAAGGCGGGCCAGGCTGAGGGCGACGTATCCGGATAGCGCTGGCTGATCGCTTCGGCAATAAGGGCAAGCTTTCTCGGTCGCGTAACCACGGACCGTCGTGCGACCGGATCGGTGCCATGGACGACACCCCTGCCAATCTCCCGGTAGAGCAGCCGGGCAGCCGCAATTCCCAGACGCCCCGAGGCGGGCAAGGCGGCGATGCCGGCCAGCGCGCTGTCGTAGAGCCGCTCCGCTTCGGAGAGAAGTTCCAATGCCACGGAACGTACGCCGTCGCTGTAGGCCGGCTGTCGAAGGAAGTGCCGCGGATCGACGCCGTGCGCGGCCATCCGTTCGAGCGGCAGATAGAGCCTGCCGGCTGCTGCGTCCTCGCCGATGTCGCGGCAGATGTTGGTGAACTGCATGGCGACGCCGAGATCGCAGGCGCGAGCAAGAACGGCCGGCTGGCGACGATCCATGATCAGGGTCATCATCACGCCGACCGATCCGGCCACGCGCATGGCGTAGGCGCGCAGGTCCGCCACAGTTTCATACCGACGACCCTGCGCGTCCCAGGCGAGCCCTTCGAGCAGTGCGTCAGGGATGGCGCGCGGGATGCCGAAAGCGGCAACGACGTCGGCGAAGGCACGTTCGATGGTGTTTTCGCCCGGATTCCCAGCATAGACCCGGTCGAGCAACTCAGCCATCTCTTCCACCGCGCGGAGACCGCCATCCTCCCTGTCGATCCGGTCGTCCGCCATGCGGCAGAAGGCATAGATCGCATAGGCTGGCTCTCGGAGTTCCACCGGAAGCAGCAGAGAGGCGAGATGGAAGGACTTGGATCCCTGCCGGATGGCATGGCGGCAGGCCGCACAATCGGCGGGGGTGGAATAGAGCCTAGTGAACGAAGGCGCTGGCATGAGGCACGATCCCGTCGAGAATTCTGGCGGAGGACAGGACGCCGGGTAGTCCCGCGCCCGGATGGGTTCCCGCGCCGACCAGGAAGAGGTTGTCCACCGCCTCGCTGCGATTGTGCGGGCGAAACCAGGCGCTTTGCGTCAGCACCGGCTCGAAACCGAAACCCGCGCCGCGCGCCGATAAGTAATCGTCGCGGAAATCGACCGGCGAGATCACGTGTGAGGTGACGATCCGGTGCGATAATCCCGGCAGGATCGTCTCCTCCAGCCGCATTTCGATCGCCTTCCGCCGCCGCTCGGTCTCGATTGACCAGTCGATCGCGGCGTCGAGATTGGGCACGGGCGTCAGCGCGTAGAACGCGTCGCAGCCGCCTGGCGCCACATTCGGATCCGATGCGCTCGGTCGGTGCAGGTAGATCGAGAAGTCCTCGGTCAGCTTCTTGCGCTCGAAAATGTCCTCGATCAGCCCCTTGTAGCGTGGACCCAACAGGATCGTGTGATGGTTGACATCGTCCAGATGCCCTTGCACTCCGAAGTACCAGACAAGAAGCCCCATGGAATGCCGGACGCGAGCCAGACGTCGATCGCTCCAGCGCCGCGGCGCTGCCTTGGCGAGCAGTGTCCCATACGTGGTGGCGGTGTCGGCGTTGGAGATGACGAGGTCCGCCGGGATGCGTTCCCCGGTTGCGAGTCGCACACCGGTCGCATGAGCGTCTTGCGTTTCGATGCATGTCACGTCGGCGCCAACGCGCACCGTGCCGCCAAGCGTAACAACCAACCCGGCCAATCCATCGACCAGCTGGCCGACACCGCCGATCGGGTAATGCACCCCCCAGCGCCGCTCGAGGTCGGGGATAAGGCAGTAGATCGCAGGGGTGCGAAACGGGTTGCCGCCGATGAGCAGGGGGTGGAAGCTGAGCACCGTGCGCAACCTCGGCTCCCGGACGAAGGTCGAGACGAGACCGTGGACGCTGCGCCAGCCCTGCAGGCGGATCAGGTCCGGCGCGATGCGCAGCATGTCGGTGAAGGAGGAGAAGGGCTTGTGACCGAGTTCCTCGAAGCCGATGCGGCAGATCTCGCGCGCCAGAACCATGAAGCGCTCCCATCCGGCGACGTCGTCGGGCGCGATGCGCGCCACCTCGCGCCGCATGGCGTCGGTGTCGCGGAAGCAGTCGACATGGGAGCCGTCGTCGAAACGAATGCGGTAGAAGGGGTCGAGCGGCCGGAGGTCGACGTCGTCGGCCATGCGTTTCCCGGCAAGCGTCCAGAGTTCCTCGAACAGAAACGGCGCCGTCACGATGGTGGGCCCGCGATCGAAGGTGAAGCCGTCCTGCTTGAGAACCGAGGCGCGCCCGCCGATGCGGTCAAGCCGTTCCAGGACCGTGACGCGAAAGCCGCGCGCGCCGAGCCGAATGGCGGCCGCGAGCCCGCCGAAACCAGAGCCGATGACGACCGCATGGGGTCTTCGATCGGACGGTTCGACGGGGCGGTTCAGATCGGGGCGTGTCAACATAAGTGGACACTACGGCATGTCCCGCAGAATGACAAAGGGAATCGTCAGAGAATGCCGTGACCGGTCGCGACCCGGACAAGGAGTGCCGCGAACTCGCCCGGAACCTCTTCATGGGCCAGATGTCCGCCGCGGGGCAGGCGCAGCGTCTCGCCATTTCGCACCATCATGGCGAACTCCGTCGCATCCGATGGCGGCACCGCCTTGTCGCCAGCTGCGGCGACAAAGAGCAATGTCGTTTCAAGGCGCCGCAGCCGGTCCGGCATGTCGTCGAGGTTCCACGATGCCATCATGCCCAACGTCGCCTCGACGTGACCGGACGACTGGAACAGCCTCTCGTAGAGAGCGACCCCGCGGACATCGATTCGCGAGCCGGTGTTTTCCAGCAGGCGCAACGTGGCGCCAGGCGCGCGTGCCCGCCACGAAAACAGGCGCGGCGCAAGCGGGTTCAGAAACAACAGCTTGGCGAGCGGCGAGAAGAGCCCGGCGCGCCGAATGGGCTTCAGCGCGCCGTTGATCGAAACGATCAGGCCGGGCGAGCAAAGCGAGTCGATGGCCATCTGGGCGGCGATGGCCGCGCCTGCCGAATGGCCGACCACGATCGCCGGCTCGATCTGCAACTCCGCCAGGAGGGCAGCCACGCGAACGGCCATTCCGCGCAGGGACAGCCCGGCGGGCGGCGGCATCGCGGTGAACCCATGCCCCGGCAGGTCGGGGGCCACCACGGTGAAATTCTCCGCCAGAAGGGGCAGGAGATCGCGCCAGCTGTGGGTGGCGGAGCCAGTTCCATGAAGAAGGAGGAGAGCCGGACCTTCGCCCATGATCTGGACATGCCAGCGCATGCGCGCAGCCGACACGAAGCGGCTTGCCGTGCGGTTCGGCCAGTCGCGACCCTCCCGGTTCCAGTCCGGCCGGTCCATCAAGGCGATCCTTCAGCCGGCGAGCCGCCCGGCAAGCGTCCGAGAGATGCCCCTTCCGTCACCCCGGGGCAACGGCTGATACTCCGCCCCAAGGCGTCCGGCAAGCGCGGCGAGCGCCGGTTGCGGGCGGGCGGCGGTGTCGATGACGAGGCTCCGGAGGTTGCGGGAACGGAAGCGCAAAGCCGCGCGCTCGGCATCTTCCAATGCTCCGGCCCGACCAGGAACCCCTCCGAAGCCGATATTGGGGCGCCCGTCGGTGAGAAACACCGTCAATGCCTGGCGCCCTGCGCGTCCGACACCCTCGGCCACCGTCGCGGCTGCGAGGATCGCGTCGGCGAGCGGCGTGCCGCCGCCGCCCGGCAGGCCCGCGAGGGCTCGCTTCGCCCTGACGAGGGAGCGGGTCGGGCGCAGGATGATTTCGGCGCCGGAACCGCGAAAGGCGATCAGGGCCACCTCGTCGCGGCGCCGGTAGCTTTCTGCGAGAAGAAGTTCGACGGCGCCCTTCGCTTCGGCCAGCCGGGCTGCGGCGGCCGATCCCGAGGCGTCGACCACGAAGAGGACCGTCGTGCCCTGCGGTTCGCGTCGCCTCAGGTAGCGGAAATCGGACGCGAGCACGCGGATGACGCCATGCTCGGCCGGCGCGCCTTCGCCTGTCGCCGCTCGTGCGTCCAGCGCGGTCTTCCGCCGGATGGCCTGCCAAGGGACGGCGGCCCTGAGCGTTGCCAGGACGTTGGGCCGCGCGCCGGGAAAGGGCGCTCGCGGCGTGTTGCCCACGACGGGACCACGTCGGCCAGCGTTCGCGGCCGCCCCCGCGCCACTGCTGCGACCACGCTGTGCGCCGCGCGTGCCGGTGGCGGCCTCGAGCAGCCCCGGCGGCAAGAGCGCGATCGCGGCTTCCAGCACGACATCCGCCAGCGCGCCGTCGCTTGCCGTCTCTTCTTCAGGCTTTTGTTCGTTTCCCGGCTCCGGTTCCGGCTCCGGCGGCGGCGGCGGCGGCTCCGGTTGCGGCTGGTGCTGCAAGGCGTCCGCGATCTCGTCGACGCCAAGCACGAGGGGAAGCGCGCGCGCCGCGTCTTCGGGCTCGATCAGGCTAGAACCGCGCAGAGCTGCGCAAGCTCTTGCGGCGTAAAACAGGAACAGGGTGCGTCGCGGGGAAACGCGCGATGTGAGTTGGGCAAAGGCCTCAAACATGTCGTCGCCGACCTCGACCGCGTGGAGCCGTTCACGGGCAAGGTTCACGCTTTCGATGCAGGTCTCATCCGGGGGGGCAGGCAAGCGCGACAGGAATGAGAGGTCGACGACGAGCCCAAGTCGATCCGCAAGGGCCGGGGAGATCGTTTCGCCAGGGTCTGCGCCCTCGTCGAGCGCGAAGAAGACGAAGCGTGCCGGCAGGCTGGTCGAGAAACCGTCCCGCTCGATCCTGACCGCGCCAGCCTCGATCGCACTGCAAATGACGGCTGTCTGCGCGCGCTCCAATCGCTCGGCCATCGCGGCGACGAGCAGCCCGCCATGAGCGGCGGCGAGCAGACCGGTGTCGAGAATCGGGCGTCCGCTGCTGAGGGTCGCGGCGACATCGATGCCACCGGCGAGCCGGGCGGAATCACAGCCGGCCGGCAGACGTCGCCGAGGCGCGCCTTCGGGGAAGAGGGAGGTTGCGAACGCAAGCCAGCGATCACGCGCCGGGCCTGCCCGCGCCCGCACATGCACACCCTTGAGGCCTCCAGGATCGATCGCCAGCACCATTCCAGCGAGACTTGCGGCGGCCCACGGATCGCCACCTTGCGACGCTTCGCGCCCGCCCGGTCCCGGGCCGCCGGTCATTGCAGGCCAAGCTCGGCCAGCGCGCGTTCGATCCTGACCGTGGATCCGGCTTCGTCCAGCGGATCGCGACGAAGCCTGTGGCGCAGCGCAGAAGGAGCGACCTGGGCCACCGTGGCCTCGGTGATGGTCCTGGCGCCGTCCAGCGCGGCCGCGGCGCGCGCCGCGCGCAGCAGCGAAAGTTCACCGCGAAGGCCGTCCACGCCCAAGGCGAGGCAGAGGCGGGTCGCACATTCGAGTGCCGAATCGGGGGTTTCGATCGCGCCGATCCGTCGCCTCGCTGCGGCGATCCGGGCCCGAAGCTTTGCGTCCTCCTTTTCCCAATCGCGGGAAAATCCGTCCGGGTCGCGATCGAAGCGGTCGCGACGCCGTATCACCTCGATTCGTTCGGCGATCTCCTTTGGCGATGTCACTTCCACGGAGAGCCCGAACCGGTCGAGCAATTGCGGTCGCAATTCGCCTTCTTCGGGATTACCGCTGCCGACGAGCACGAATCGCGCCGGATGCCGCACCGACAGACCGTCGCGCTCCACAAGGTTGACGCCGGACGCCGCGACGTCGAGCAGGAGGTCGACCAGATGATCCTCGAGCAGATTGACCTCGTCGATGTAGAGAAAGCCTCGATGGGCCGCCGCGAGCAGGCCAGGCTCGAAGGCTTTTTCTCCCCGCGCCAGCGCCTTTTCGAGGTCGAGCGCCCCTGCCACGCGGTCTTCCGTGGCGCTGAGCGGCAGATCGACGACGGGCACAGGTACCTTGCGCCCGCGCCTGACCGGACCTTCGGCGCGGCAGGCGGAGCAGAGCTTCGCCGGTTCGGCCGGATCGCAATTGTAACGACAGTCACCCGCGACCATCATCGGCGGCAAGAGACGCGCCAAGCCTCGAACCGCAGTCGACTTGCCGGTGCCGCGGTCGCCGAAGACGAGAATGCCGCCGATGGTCGGATCGACGGCTGCCAGCATCAATGCGCGCTTCATCTCGCGCTGGCCGACGATCGCCGAAAACGGATAGCTGGCCGGGGATAGTCCACTTTGATTTACGAAGGAATATGTCAACTTCGCTCCCCTTTTTCGTATTCAAAGCATGGCGAGGCGACGATATCAATGATAATTGTCTTTCCGAGTGCGCGGACTGTCCATATGGATGGACGTCTTCGCCTTGACCGCTCGGCCATCACGCCTAAGTGGTAGGGTCGAAGGGTTCATCATCTGGGAGGATCAGCATGAAGAGTTTCATTCGCATCGGTGTCACGGGCGCCGTGTTGATGGCAGGGCCGGCCGCCGCCATCGCGCAGGACCTGGCAAAGGGCGAGACGTTGTTCAGGCGCTGCGCGGTGTGTCACGGCATCGGCGACACAAGCAAGCCAGTGGGCCCCAGCCTGAACAATGTGATCGGCCGCACGGCCGGCACCGAGGAAAGCTTCGCAAGCAAATACTCGAAGGCCATGATCGCGGCAGGCGAGGGTGGACTGGTGTGGACCGTCGAGGAAATCTCGGAGTACATCACCGATCCGCGGAAAAAGGTTCCCGGCAACAAGATGGCGTTTCCTGGACTGAAGAAGGAAGACGAACGCGCCGACGTGATCGCCTACATCGCCCAGTTCTCGACAGCCGCCGCTGCCGAACCGGGTGAGGAAGAGGCTGCCGAACCGGCCGCGGCGAGCCAGTAGGCAGCAATCGTTTTTCAATGGACATTGACTGCATTCGATGTCAATCTGAATTGACAGTTGGTGCAGGCGGTTCCAACCGCGGAGCCTTCGGCGACACCGACCCAGCGACGCGCCACGGTGCGTCGCACGGGAGGCAAGCATGGACAGTTCAGCCACACCCCTGCTGGATCGCATAGCCGAACCGGCAGACCTGCGCGCCATGAGCGATCACACGCTCGAACGCCTGGCGAGCGAACTCCGATCTGAAACCATCGCGGCCGTGTCGGTCACCGGCGGGCACCTTGGTGCCGGGCTCGGCGTGGTCGAACTGACCGTCGCCATCCACGCGGTGTTCGACACGCCGCGCGATCGTCTCATCTTCGACGTCGGCCACCAGTGCTATCCCCACAAGATACTTACCGGCCGGCGCGACCGCATCCGGACGTTGCGCAAGGGCGGTGGCCTGTCGGGCTTCACCAAGCGCTCGGAAAGCCGGTACGATCCATTCGGCGCCGCGCATTCATCCACGTCCATTTCGGCCGGGCTCGGCTTTGCCGTGGCGCGGGACCACGGGCGCGACGTCGGCGACGTGATCTGCGTGATCGGGGACGGGGCGCTTTCGGCGGGCATGGCCTACGAGGCGATGAACAACGCCGGACACCTCGGCAAGCGGCTGATCGTCATCCTCAACGACAACGACATGTCGATTTCGCCGCCGGTGGGCGCGATGTCGAAGCATCTCGCAAGGCTTTATGCGGGCGAGCCGTTCCAGGACCTGAAGGCCGCGGCAAAGGGCGCGGTGTCGAGATTGCCAAAGCCGCTGCGCCTCGGCGCGGAACGGGCAAGGGGCCTGGTCAAGGGGCTCGTCTCGGGCGCCAGCCTGTTCGAGGATCTCGGTTTCTCCTATGTCGGGCCGATCGACGGCCACGACATGGGGACGCTGCTGGAGGTCTTGCGCACCGTGCGAAGCCGCGCCGACGGGCCGATCCTGATCCATGCGATCACCCGCAAGGGGAAGGGCTATCCGCCGGCCGAGAAGGCCGCGGACAAGTATCACGGCGTGGCGCGCTTCGACGTGGCGACGGGCGTGCAGGCGAGCGCCCCCGCCAGTGCGCCGACCTATACCAAGGTGTTCGCCAACGCCCTGGCCGCCGAGGCCGAGGCGGACCCGCGTGTCGTGGCAATCACCGCCGCCATGGCCAGCGGCACCGGGCTCGACGGCTTCCAGAAGCGCTTTCCAGACCGGTTTTTCGACGTCGGGATCGCCGAACAGCACGGCGTGACCTTCGCGGCCGGGCTGGCGGCCGCCGGCATGCGCCCGTTCTGCGCGATCTATTCGACTTTCCTGCAACGGGCCTACGACCAGATCGTGCACGATGTGGCGCTGCAACGCCTGCCCGTGCGGTTCGCGATCGATCGGGCCGGTCTGGTGGGCGAGGATGGTCCGACCCATGCCGGATCCTACGATCTCGGCTATCTCTGCAACCTACCCGATTTCGTGGTGATGGCGGCGGCCGACGAGGCCGAACTCATGCACATGGTGGCAACCGCGCATGGCATCGACGACCGGCCCTCGGCCTTCCGCTATCCACGCGGGTCGGGCCGCGGCGTCGCCCTGCCGGCGCGGGGCGAAGCGCTGGCGATCGGACGGGGACGCATCCTGCGCGAAGGCACGACGGCGGCGATCCTGTCGCTCGGCGGGCGGCTCGGCGAGTGCTTCGCAGCCGCCGACAGGCTGGCCCAGCGCGGGGTCTCGACCACGATCGCCGACGCGCGCTTCGCCAAGCCGCTGGACCGGGACCTGATCCTGCGGCTGGCGCGCGACCACGAAGTGCTGGTCACCGTGGAAGAGGGCGCGGCGGGCGGGTTCGGTGCGCATGTGCTGCATCTGCTGGCGGCGGAAGGGGTGCTGGACCGCGGCCTGCGCATCCGCACCCTGACGCTGCCCGATCGTTTCATCGAACACGACAAGCCGGACACCATGTATGCGGATGCCGGTCTGGACGCTCCACATATCGCGACCTGCGTGCTCGACTGCCTGGGACTGGGCGAACGCCGGCTCTATCCCGTGCTGGCCCTGGTGCCGGCAGCCTGAAGCGGCGCGGCGGGGTTCAAGCCGCCTGGGGGTTCATGCGCCAGACGGTCAGGTTCAGCATCGCGGCGATGGAGACCCAGACCAGATAGGGGACGAAGAGCAGGCCGGCCCAGATCGACACCGGCCAGGCCAGCAGGATGAAGATCGCGATGGAGCACCAGAGCAGGGCGACGTCGACCATCGCCAGGTCCATGCGCCTCTGCCCGAAGAAGAGCCACGACCAGGCGCCGTTGAGCACGAGCTGGAGACCCCAAAAGAACATCGCGGCGCCGGCGCCGGCCATTTTCCAGACCAGCCAGCCGGCGACGGCGATCATGATGTAGAGGAGGGTCCAGACGACGGGGAAGAGCCAGTTCGGGGGTGTCCAGGACGGCTTCGCCAGCGCTTCGTACCAGGCGCCGGGCTTGAAGACGGCCCCGGACGCGGCCGTCGCGACGCACAGCAGGACGAAGACGAGAAGTGACCAGTCCAGCATGGGGCGGCTCCGTCGGGGCTGATTTGACAGTGCATAGGTAGCGCAGGCACCGCGCCGCGCAAGTCGCTCGGGCGATGCGGCGTAGACCGAGGTGTCGGGCGGCGGCTCCGCGCCAAGCGTCAGCGGCGGGTCTCGAAGCTCCCGTCGGCGCCATCGTCGGAATCCGCCACGCCGACGACGAGGCGGTAGACCCTGGCGATTTCGGCCAGAAGGCCCAGCCGGACGAGTTCGCGCACCGCTTCCGAGCGGTCGCCGACCCGGTTCGCCGAACGCCACCCCTCGAGGGCGGCGTACTGCTCTTCGGTGAAAGTCACTTCCACGCGCCGCTGTGCCGGACGGAAGGTGATCCCGTCCATGCGGCCATTGCCGGTGCCATCATGAGAGGCGTCCACGGCATCTTCTCCCTGCTGCTCCGTTCCCGCGCGTCCGGTTGGTTCCGGAAAGCGCTGAAGACGGTTCCTCCGATCTGGCACAGTACGGCGGATGGAGCCACGGCTCCATTTCGGAAAAACGCCTACGTGGAAACTACGTACGCCGCGCGGCGCGCCCATATGGGGGCCGCGGGCGGAGCCGGTTCAGCGCATCATCCGGATGAGATCGGACAGGCCGCGCGCCTCGAGCTTCTCGCGGATGCGGGATCGGTGGATCTCGACGGTGCGCTGGCTGATTCCCAGGCGGTCGGCGATGGCCTTGTTGGTTTCGCCGATGACGAGATGATCGAGCACCTCGCGCTCGCGATGCGTCAGCCGCGCCAGCCGCTCGGCGATCTCGCCCGCCGGAAGCGGCGGCGGCTGGCGGTTGGCGATGGTGTCGGCGGCGAGGGCGATCGCCGCGAGAATCTGCGCTTCCGTGCCCGGCTTCTCGATGAAATCGATCGCGCCGGCCTTCATGGCGGCGACGGCGACGGGAACGTCGCCATGGCCGGTGAGCATGACGATCGGTATCGGATCGGCCCGCTCGCGGAGCCGGCGCTGGAGCTCGGTCCCGCTCATCCCGGGCATGCGCAGATCGAGCAGAAGGCATTCGGCGGCGGTTCGCTGACTGCTGTCGAGAAATGCTTCGGCCGACCCGTGCAGCACCACGTCCTGGCCATGCGCCATCAGAAGCGCGCGCATCGAATCGAGGACTGACGGATTGTCGTCCACGACATGGACGCGCAGCCGATCAGTGCGGCAGGGCATGGCCAGCGCTCCTCACGGGAAGGGAGAAGACGATCTCCGCGCCCGGCGTCACGGGGCGCGACCAGATGCGCCCGCCATGCGCCTCGATGATGGATCGGCAAAGCGACAGGCCAAGGCCCATGCCGCTGCTGGTGGAAGGCTGGAATGCCTCGAACAGACGCCCTGCAATTTCCGCAGGAATGCCGTGGCCGGTGTCGCGCACGGCCAGTTCCACGAGGGGGCCATTGCGGCGGGCCGAGATGACCAGCGTGCGAACCTCGCTCTCCCGCATCGCCGCCAGGCTGTTGCGTACGAGATTGAGCACCACCTGACCGATCTGGATCGGATCGGCGACGACGAGAGGCGGCAGGCTTTCCAGATCGAACTCGAGCCGGGGCGTCGGGTCGGGAGACGCCGCAAAGGCCAACTCCACGCCCTGACGCACGACCGGCTTCAGGTCGATCGGCTCGGCGACGATCTCGCCCTGGGCGATGAAGTTGCGCAACCGCCTGACGAGTTCGGCGGCGCGCAGCGATTCCCCCACGGCGCGCTCGATCAGACCCGCCACTTCGGCCGGGATGGCAATCCCATAGTTGCGCAATTCCTGGCGGCAGGCATTGACGTAGTTGGTGACGGCCGCAAGCGGCTGATTCAACTCATGCGCCAGCGCGGAGGCGAGTTCGCCCATCGAACTGCGCCGCGCGGCGTCCAGCACGACCAGTTTCAGGCGAGCCTCTTCGGCCTCGGCCTGCTTCTGTGCGACCACCGCGGCGCGTTCGCGATCAAGGCTGTTGAGCGCGAAAAGCGCCCGGCGCAGAATTCGCAGAGCCTCCCGGTCACTGTCGGAAAACGGCTTGCTGCGCCCGCGCCGTTCCTCGCTCCACAGATTGAAGGACCCGCGCGGCGACAAGCGGACCGTTCCGTCGACCCGGCGCTTTTCCAGCTTGTCAGGCTTGCCGGCCCATTTGATCGTGTGTTCGAACTCCTCGCGCAGGAAAACGAGGTAGTCCTCCCCGTCCTCGGACAGTTCCAGGAATGCCGCGCCCGAGGCGATGCTCCAGTAGATCGGGTCCAGGCCTAGCGCGGATGGCACGTTGTCGAACGTCGCCACCCCATCGACGGGTTCGCGCCCGAGCCCCCGCAATTCAGGCAGGGGCTCGGGGGTTCTCCCGAAACGGCTGATCGTGCCGCCGAGGCTGAGCACCATGCCTTGAGCCCCGGCATGCAACATGAGCTCCTTGGCGTTGCGGGCAATGAGTTCGGCCAGCGGCTGGCCTCCCCGCGCGGCCCGCTCGATCTCGAAAGCCGTTCGCTCGGCGCGGATGCTCTGCCGCAACTGCGTCGCGTTCTCCAGGCTCTGCAGAAGCGCCGAGATGGTGCCTCCCAGCAGCTCGCAGAAGCGAAAACGGCTCCAGGGAAGGTGCAAAGGGCCGTAGTGGTGGCAGGCGACCAGTCCCCAGAGATCGTCATTGGCAATCAGCGAGATGGACATGGAGCCGCCGACGCCCATGTTGCCGAGATACTCGACATGCACCGGTGCGACGCCACGCAGCTTGCCATAGGTCAGGTCGATCGCCGCTCCGTGCGATGCATCGGCGACGGCGCCGTGATGCGTCAGGATGGGCACGGGCGGCGCCATGATGTCGGGTATCGACCGAATGACGTTCAGGCGGAAATGCCTGCGGGCGGGTTCTGGAATGTCCGACGCCGGGTAGTGAAGACCAAGAAAGCTGTCGTCGCGAACGGTGCTCTCGGCGATGACTTCTCCGTGGCCGTCCTTGGCGAACCGGTAGATCATCACCCGATCGAAACCGGTGACATCTCGCAGGATCTGCGCACTGGCCCGAGCCAGTTCGGTCAAGGTGTCAGGCTTGATGAGCTCGGAGATGATCCGCTGGCGAAGCAGGTCTTCTTCCCAGACCAGTGCCGGCCCGGCTTCGAACCGCACGAACTCGAGAATGATGCGGCCATCATGGCGGATCGGAAAACATTCCAGCCGTCGCTCGCCGTCCCGCCCGCGAACCGTAGGGAACCAGGGTCTCAAAAGGTCGGGGACGAGAGGGCGCTGGGCCCTGACGTCGAGTTCGGCCACCTGGTCGTCACCCAGCAGGATCGACAACGGCCTCGCCAACAGTTCGGCGGGCGCATAGCCGACGAACTCGGCGCTGTTTGCGCTGACATAGTCGATGCGAAGGGTTTCCTCGTCCGCCGCAACGAGCGCGCCATGCGGCTGGATGGCGCCGATCAGATGGATCGGCTCGGTGTCGCAGGCGGTTAGATCAACCTTCGGTCTCACCGCATGCACTCCCGGCATCCCGAGAAGCCGAAAACGGGTGGCGGCCGGCCGCACGACAGGATGGCACGATGGACGGCCTTCATGACTTCCTCCCCGCATGACGACGGGGGAATCTAGGCAAGCGTTCCAACCAAGGCAATAGAATGTGTTGACAACGGCGGGTGTCCGGGGCGAAGACACTCAAGCCTCGCGGGCCTGGCGGCCACAGCGTGCGCGTCGAGGCATGTGGCGCCTCCCGCGAAGAAAGCGATGTCGGGACAAGATAGCTTCCAGCGGGTCCTCGGAGAGGCCGATCCAGACGTCATTGCGCGCATGGTCGCGTTTGTCGCGGAGGTTGCGCTCGTCATCGATCCGGACAATCGCGTTCGCGACGTTTCCACCTCGAACAATCTGGACGCACCGCTCGATACCGAGACGTGGAAGGGACGCCTGTTCAGCGACCTCGTGGTTCCCGAGAGCGCGGCTGCCGCGCAATCGCTTCTCGCCACCACCCGCGCCGACCGCCGGGCCGATAGCCAGGAAATCGTTCATCCCACACCGTACGGCCAAGTCGGCGTCCGCTATGCCGCCGCCGCATCGGGGCGGGAAGGCGATGTGATCCTGATCGGTTCGCCGTCCCGCATGCACCGCCGCGCCGCCTGGTCCTCCGAAAATCTCTTCCGCTCGCTATGGGAGTTCGGCGCCGATGCCATGCTGGTGCTGGACGGCAGCACCGGGAAAATCCGAGACGGCAACCACGCCGCAGCAGCCATACTCGGCGAAAGCCCCGAAAAACTGCGTCGGTTTCGGCTTGTCGACATGCTGGACCCGGGCTGGCGAGCCGAGGTCAGCAGCAGACTAAGGGGTGTCCTTTCCTCCGGACGGTCCGACCGGATGATCGTCGTCCCGAAGCAGGCAGACGCGGCGCGCGTGATCCTGACCATGGAGCCGTCTCGCGGCGAGGAACGCGGGCTGGTGGTGGCGCGCTTCCTGCCGGCCGACGATGACGCGGCGGCAGACGGAATCGCTTCGTCCTTGCCGCAACTGATCCGCGAGAGCCCGGATCCCGTCGTGCTCGTCGATCGTGGCGGAACGCTGGTGTGGACGAATGATGCGTTCCTGGCGGCGGTCGGCGCTCCGGCCGCGCCCCTGGCCGTTGGTCAGCGGATCGACGAATTCCTGAAGTCGAAAACCGATCCGGACATGTCGACCCTTCTGGAGACAACCGCCCGCCAGGGGCGTGTCGCTGTCGAAGGATTGTGGCTCGAAGGATTGTCGGCGCCGGCGGTTCCCGTCGACGCGATGCTGGTCGATGTTTCGGCAGGGAGCCTTCCCTGTTTCGGCCTGGTGTTGCGGGTCAAGTCTGAAGCGACCCGCGCGCGGGACACGGGTGCGAGCCTGGACCTCAGCGGGCTTACCGATCTGGTCGGCAGGACCCCGTTGAAGGATCTCGTGCAGAACACGACGGACGTGGTCGAGAAGATGTGCGTCGAGGCCGCGCTGCGGCTGACCGGCAACAACCGCTCTGCCGCTGCCCGCGCGCTGGGACTCAGCCGCCAGGCCTTCTATCTCAAGCTCAACCGCCTCGGGCTCGGTGATCACACCGACGAGTGACAAGGGCGCACCTGGCCCGGGCTTGGTCGGGTCTAGATGTCGTTGTCACGGAGGTTGTCCGTGACAACGACATCTAGCGATCGCGCCTCGTTTCAGGCCCCGGTTACGCGCCACAGCACATCGCCGACGTCATCGGCCACGAGCAGGGAGCCGTCGGGCCCGATGGTGACGCCGACGGGGCGGCCGTAGGAGTGCTTCTCGTCCGGTGACAGGAATCCCGAGAGGATGTCCCGCGACGGCCCCGAGGGCCGGCCGTTTTCAAACGGCACGAAGATGACGCGGTAGCCGGAAAGCGTCGAGCGGTTCCAGGAACCGTGCTGGCCGA
Source organism: Aquibium carbonis (assembly GCF_003970795.1). Lineage (GTDB taxonomy): Bacteria > Pseudomonadota > Alphaproteobacteria > Rhizobiales > Rhizobiaceae > Aquibium > Aquibium carbonis. The sequence continues at coordinate 27,903 of NZ_RWKW01000081.1, forward strand.
TGACCATACCGTCCGGGAAACCCGGCAGCGTGCCCGCCGGCATCCAGCACAGGCCAAGCGAAGCGGTGTGCCCGCCAAGCGCAAAATCCGGCGTGATTGCCTTCGCCACCATGGCGGCATCCTGAGGCACGCGGTCATCGACGATGCGGTCCCAGTAGCAGTAGGGCCAGCCATAGAATCCGCCATCGACCACGGAGGTGAGATAGTCGGGCGGCGTTTCGTCGCCGAGGCCATCGCGCTCGTTGACCACGGTCCAGAGCACGCCGGTCGAGGGCTCCCAGGCAAGGCCGACCGGATTGCGCAGGCCGGAGGCGAAGATCCGGTTCCGTCCGGTGGCGATGTCGTGCTCGTAGATCGCGGCGCGGCCTTCCTCCGCTTCCATGCCCTGGTCGGCAATGTTGGACAGCGAGCCGACGCCGACATAGAGGCGCTTGCCGTCGGGGGAGGGCAGGATCGAGCGTGTCCAGTGACCCGCCGGCTTGTAGGAGGCAAGGCGGCGGCCCGGCACGTCGATGCGGGTGTCGCCGTCGGAATAGGGGAAGGCGACCAGCCCGTCGGTGTTGCCGACATAGAGCGTGCCGTCGAGCATCGCCATGCCGAAAGGATGGTTCAACCCGTCGAGCAGCACGTGGCGCGTTTCGGCTACGCCGTCGCCGTCGGCATCACGCAGCAGCGTGATACGGTTCGGGCTGTCGCCGAGCGCGGCGGCGCGGCGCATGGTGGCGGTCATCGCATAGTCGAAGACCGAGCTGATGCCGCCCGGCACCGACAGCGCCTCGGCCGTCAGGACATCGCCATTGGGCAGAACGTGAATCCAGCGCGGATGCTTGAGGCCGGATGCAAAAGCGTTGACCTTCAGCCCCGGCGCGGCGACGGGGGTTCGACCGGAGTCCCAGCCGCGGGCCGTCGGCATCTTCAGGGTGGGGATGGTGCCCTGGGGTCGCGCGGGCGGAATCGCCGGACGATCGCCGAAGGCCTGGGCGAGCGCGCCCTGACCGCGGTGGCGGAACTTGACGATGACGCCGCCGACGAAGGCGACGAGTTCGGCGAAGAGGGATGTGGCCATGGCGTCGATCCTCGAGAAGTCTTTGCCCGGGCTTAGAACATCGACGACGGAATTGAAACTCGCCAGACGAGGGAACTGCCGCCGCAGCGCCGACAAGACATGCTCTGCCGGTGGAATTTTCGGAACGCACCGGTGATGGCGGGAGCGAACGAAAAATGGTTCTCCCAAAACGGCCTCAAAGGGAATGGACTTCGACGGTGGATCGGCCGAACGACCGACCATGCCCTGACTTGCAGGCGCCGGACCGGTAAAACCACGCCATAGACGTCGACGGGACGTCCGCCATTCCAGATCGGGAGACACGCCCATGCGCATCGCTTCGCTGGCCCTCACGCTCGGCTTGATTGCCGCGCCGGCCTTCGCCTCCGACATCCGCCCGCTGGTGGATGCCGAATGGGTCAAGGCCCATGCAGGGCAGGACAACATCGTGCTGCTCGACATTCGCGACAAGGTCGCCGAAACCGACCTCGGCGCCAACCCCTACATCGATGGCGCCGTGGTGGCGCCCTATTCCACCGCCGGCTGGCGCACGGAGCTCAACGGCGTGCCCGGCATGCTGCCGCCCGTCGAGCAGGTCGCCAAGCTGATCGGCGACCTCGGCATCGATGCCGACGACCATGTGGTGATCGTTCCCTGGGGCACGGATTCCAGCGAGTTCGGCGGCGCGACCCGCGTCTACTGGACGTTCAAGTATCTCGGTCATGACGAGGTTTCGATCCTCGACGGCGGCTGGCGCCAGTATGACGCGGCCGGCGGCGCACGCTCGGCCGAGCCGGCGACGCCTCAGCCGGTCGCGTTCGACTATGAGCTGCGCGAGGACTTGCTTGCCACGACCGAAGAGGTCGCCGCTGCGCTGGAGGCCGGCACCAAGCTGGTCGACGGCCGTCCGGCCGCACAGTTCGAGGGCAAGTCGAAGAGCCCCGTCGTGCGCATCGAAGGCACCATTCCCGGTGCTGTGAACATCGAGCACAGCGATCTCTACAGCGCCGAATATGCCCTGTTTACCCGTCCCGAGACGGTGAAGGCGTTGTCGGAGGCCGTCGGCCTCGCCGCTGACGAGAAGAACATCGCGTTCTGCAACACCGGCCACTGGGCTTCGGTGGCCTGGTTCGGACTGAGCGAGGTGCTGGGCAACAAGAACACCTCCATGTATGACGGCTCGATGGCCGAGTGGACCGCCGATCCGGCACGCCCGGTGGAGAACCGCTCCGGCACCTGAACCCCCGTTCCGACAGGCGTCATGAACGCATGCGAATGTCCGGAGCGATCCGGACATTCGGCGTTGGTGACCAAGCAAGACAGATGGCCGACATTCCCATGACCGACACCTCTCTCGATCGCCCATCGCCCGACCGGCCAAGGCTGGCGCTGCCGGCGACCATGGACCGCGCACCGGCGCTGGTGGCTGGCGGCGCGCTCATCCTCGGCTTTGCCGCCATCGCCGGCCTGATCGACCTCCGCCAGGCCGCCCTGTTCCTGGTGGGTGGGCTTCTGGGCGCGGCGCTCTATCACGGCTCGTTCGGATTCACCGGCGGCTGGCGGCGTTTCGTCGTCGAGCGGCGGGGGCGGGCGGTGCGCGCGCAGATGCTGATGATCGGCATCGCGGCGGTGGCGATGATCCCGCTTCTGGCGGCCGGGAGCCTGGGCGGCAAGCCGCTGGTGGGGGCGCTGGCGCCGGTCGGGGTGTCGGTGCTGTTCGGCGCGGCCCTGTTTGGCCTTGGGATGCAACTCGGCGGCGGCTGCGGCTCGGGCACGCTGTTCACGGTGGGCGGCGGCTCGGCGCGCATGCTCGTCACGCTCGTGTTCTTCATCGTCGGCGCGGTGGTCGGCACAGCCCATCTGCCGTGGTGGCTGGAACGGCCATCGCTGGGCGTGATCGATCTCGGCCGTGAACTGTCGACCGGCAACGCCGTGCTCGTCACGCTGATCGGGCTCGGGCTGGTCGCGCTCGTCTCGGCGGTCGTCGAAAGGCGGGCGCATGGCAACATTGAGTGGGAAGCGACGCCGCCGCGCGCCGGCTGGAGCTGGCTCCTGCAAGGCCCCTGGCCGCTCGTCGGCGCGGGGCTCCTGCTCGCCGTGCTCAACGTCGCGACGCTGCTGCTGGCCGGACACCCGTGGTCGGTGACATTCGGCTTCGGCCTTTGGGGCGCGAAGGTCGCGCAGGCGGCGGGCGTGCCCATCGAGAGCTGGGCCTTCTGGACCTGGCCGGGGCCGCAGACGGCCTTGAATTCCAGCGTGCTCGCCGACATCACCTCGGTGATGAACTTCGGCATCATCCTCGGCGCGGGGCTGGCGGCGAGCCTGGCTGGAAAGTTCGCGCCGAAGGCGAAGCTGCCGCTCGGCTCGCTGCTGGCGGCCGCGATCGGCGGGGTGCTGATGGGTTATGGCGCGCGGCTGTCATTCGGCTGCAACATCGGCGCGCTGTTCTCGGGCATCGCCTCGGGCAGCCTGCATGGCTGGCTGTGGTTTGCCGCCGCGTTCGCCGGCTCCTTCGTGGGCGTCGCGGCGCGCCCTCTGTTCGGTCTCGACGGGTTTTCTAAACAATGACCGCAAGGAACACGCTTCTCTTCGGCGCCGCGCTGGCGGCGGCCACGGCTGCGGTGGCGGTCGATCATGCGCGCCACCCGGTGCCGCGGGCCTCGCAGCAGACGCAGTCTGCGCCAGCGACCGGCGCGGCGCCCT
>NZ_RWKW01000082.1 GCF_003970795.1 Aquibium carbonis
GGCAATGCCGGAAAGCACGGCGACCATGGCCGCCAGCTACACCACGCGGTGGGACACGATCGACCACCGCGTGGCCGGCTTCATGTACTGCCATCCGATATCGCAAATCATCAGACAGCTTGACCGTCCGTGGCAGCGCGTAGACCAGGTCTTCCTCAGCGACAGCGCGCCTCTCTTTCCTGGCCTTTCGGCGCGCTTCCCTAGCAAGCTGCTCCAGCCGTGCGCCCGACCAGCCACTCGTCCTCGCGGCGATACGCTCGAGCTGCGAAACCTCAAGTGGCGCGCGTAGATGAAGCTTCAGGATAGCTGTTCGGGCCGAAAGATCTGGAAGTGGGATCTCCACGTGCCGATCCAGCCTTCCCGGACGTAGGATGCCCGCGTCGATTACGCCTGGGTAGTTCGTTGCACCGACTACAACCACGCCTTCCCGTCCAGCCGCACCATCCAGGCATTCTAGGAAGCCGTTGATGACTTCCCTGCAGTACTGCGCGTTAGTGGAGGTGCTCTCGATACGTTCTCGATCGCCGAAGGAATCGAGTTCATCTACGAAGAGAATCGAAGGCGCGGCCTGCCTCGCCTCGTCGAAGGCTTTCCGCATAGCTTTCAACAGATCTCCCATGTGGCCCATGGACTGCCATCGGGCCAGCGAGCCTAAGATGACAGGCACGCCGCAGGTCTTTGCAAGCGCCCTCGCGAACGTGGTCTTCCCCGTGCCGGGAGGTCCGGAAAGCAGAACGCCGCGGTCGACATCGTCCCAGGAAATGCGCCCTTCCCTCCAGTCGACCAGATCAGCCGCCAGCTGACGGCCCCATTCCTCGGCTGCCCCCATGCCTGGGAGGTCGTCGAGACTCAGGCGCTCGTCTGCGGACTCGGTTGCCTTCGATGACTTTGGCTCACGCAGCTTGGCAAGAATGCTCATGGACTGCGAAACTGTCCGTCCCTGCCGGAAGGCTCCGGCCAAATCGATCAATGGACCTGCGGCGGCAGATGCGGCGTCCGCAGGCTTAAGCCGAATGCCCGTGCAAGCGCGAACAGCCTCCTCCACGAGTCTCGCGTCCGGCCAGCCGACTTCCGCCACGAGGTCGGCGATGGCTTCGAACTCTTTTGGAAACGACTGTCTGTCAGTCACGAGGACGAACGAGCGCCTGCTTTCTACGGCTTCTGCCAGTCCGGGGGCCGAACGCTTCTTCTCAAGCTCCAGCGAAATCGTCGTGACCGACGCTTCTCGCTGTCTCCCATATGAATGCGAGTAGCCGTATGCAAGCCGCCGAGCTGCTTGGTCATACCGCTCGATGTCCTTCCGTTCGGTAATGACCAAGCCAATGACAACAGGTCTGTATGCAGCGACTTGAGGAATGCTCCGGCAGGCCCGCTTCAGCTGTGCGTATGCGATGAAATTCCCCACATCGTTGCGCAGATCGCGCCAGTAATTCTCCTTCTTTGGCGTTACACCAGCTTTCTGGAAATAGGCCTTCTTCGTCATTTCGAGTCCCGAATTTGAATTGCGTCGCTGGCTATCGTGAGAACTGACGGACGATGGTGCTCGGCCCGATGGGCGCTTCGTCAAGTTCGACTGCGAGAAACCGATGGAGGACGAGAGAGGCGAGTCCCGCTATCGGCAGAGTCTCCCTGAAAGCAGGCAGACATTCGGCGACGGTGAGAGTGCCCGATTCCTCAAGCCCGGCCAGCAAGCGAATTCGGTCTCCGAGAGCGCACCGCCAGCGAGCATACCGGAGTAGATCCTTGGCGTTGCCCAGACGATGACCTCTCCTTACCTCAAGCGAAGTCCAATGGTGGTAGTCATAGCCTCGTTCTGACGCCTCTCGGGCTGCCCAATCGGGTGGGGGCGCCGGTCCAACGTCAAGGAGGGTATGACGATCGCCTCTTCGAACATGGAAGTCAGGCAGGTGCTGATACTCATCACCTCCTAACGCCAACGGTAGGCACGACCAGGCGTCCACGTCGTCATCAAGGTCGAGGAGGCAACCAGCGTCACGAGCCAGTTGGCTACGAAAGGCAGGTTCGCCTTTACATCGAACCATTCCGCGCGGCGGATAAGACCTGGACACGGCTTGGGCGCGGACTTGAGACAGGGAGACCAGAAGCGAAGATGCGAGCGCCGACATGGGTCACTCCTCGATACGCGATGAGCCTTGCCCGCGTTTCGGCAGGCGGCGGATCGATCAGCGTATGAGGAACGAGCTTCGGTTCATGAAGCGAACGAATAGAGAACGAATGACGTGGCGTCAATAGCTGGACCGAGATCTATGGTCATCGGCCACATTTCCGCTTCGGGACCTTCCAGCCTTCCTTTAGTTCATTCCGGCCAAGCAATGTGGCAGTCCATCTGAAAGACACCTAGCAAAGACGAACTTTGCCTCCTCTTCGGATCGGTCGATGCAGCCAAGGTCCCTAAGCCACCGTGCTGCCTCTCAAGAGCTCGTCAGTCATGGCTGTATGCCAAAAGCACCTTGAGGGGCGGTACCTTGGATGACTGTGCACCCTAAGGATACGTTGGCTATAGGCTCTGAAACTGCCCGTGAAAATCAGTTTCATATTTGTAGAGGCAACAGGGCGCCAACGGCTGATCAGGGGTGGTTTTCTGCCTGTCCGCTTCTAGCCGATTTCTAGCGAAAGCGGACATGGCTATGCGTGCGCATAGTCGACGTCGAACCCTGCATCATCATCAACACGACCCACAGCAGATGAAGACGTGGTTCTTTGGGTTAAGTGCAGGAGAAACCGCGTGCACTAATCGCTGCTGAACAGCGCTTCTCCGACATCGCTGAAAGAGGGCGTTTGTAGAGTACGTCGATGTCGTTCTCGTTGGCCCAACCCGATTTTCGTGATGATCCGTGTTCGGCCGCCCCATGAGCTCCTTCCGCCGAAATGCTCTAAACGCTATATGCCATCGCACTATAGAACTTGGCGAGCCGCTAAAACGGCGTCTCAACGCTGGCCCGTTCCGGTCCCGCGCCGACTGTGGGAGGCGGAAGTGCGTGAGGAAGTTCAGCGCGAGAAGATCGGCCAGCGCTTATTCGGTGACGCTGCCGTGACTCGAGATGCAATGCCGCTGGTCACGCGGCTGGCCAGCATCGGCGCCGACGAGGAACTGGTTGACGAACTCGCCGGCCTTATCCGCCGCGCGGGTTCTCTAATCTTGCAGCGGCCGGAGCCAAACGATCAGGCAGCTCGGGACGGCTTTCTGGACGCGCTTCGCACGGCCCTTGGTGTCCATGCGCCTCATGTTGATCTTCAGACCTTTGATGCAGCCGTCGCTAGCGTTCGTCATGCCGAGGAGGGATACTTCAGAATCCTTGGCGCCCTTGAGCGCAGCCCAATCTTCAATCATCCAGCGCCAGCTCGTTTGAGCGCCGCTTTCTCCCGCGCAGAACAGCGACTGGCCGAAGTCACAGGTATGATGGAAGACGCGCTTGCTTCCGGCGCGCAGTTCTCCGTGCCCGGCGGCATCAGCATGACCGACGAGAACGGAGAGCCAAGGTCCTTCGACGCTCTTCTCACCTCAATCGTCGAAGGCTTAAGCGGCTTCCTAAAGATGGAGGCTTACAGGGGCAGGTTTTTCACGAAGGCGGGATGGGTGGAACTACCGGCGCTTCCGGTGGCGACGCAGGAGGATCTGGGTCTCTATGGCCCATGCGAGGCGTTGGGGATTTTCTGGCAGCGTTGGGAACGGCTTCACCGGAAAGCCCTGTTCGGCGACCAATCGATCGAGGTTCTAACGGGCGGGACTTTGCCGCCGAACCTCTCGCCGCGGATCACCCAAGTCTTCACCCGTCCCGCCGATGCCAACTTTGTAGACTGGGCGGCGAACGAACGGGCGCTCGACAGGCAGGGGATTGCGCACTGGGATCTGGTCACGACGACGAATGTCCAGTCTGCCGCCAAAGGCATCTCGGGGACCCTCGCCGCTCTTCCAACAGAGTGGATCGGCGACGAGGAAGTCGCTCAGACCTTATCCCTAAGCGAAGCCGTCGGCTTCGATATCACTCAGGACACGAGCCGGCACGCCGGCCTGATGTTATCCGAATGGGTACGCGGTTACATGGCCTTGGACGCATGGGCTAAGACGAGATCGGACATGACGGATCCGATCCTCCGCACGAGCCGTCAGGAACTGGTCGACTTGCTGACCCGGTTGTCCTTGGCGGCAGCCCAGGCCGACGCCTTCCTCGACGCGGTAAGCTTCGGTCGCAAGTCGCGGGACCTGTGGGACACGCCGATCGTTAGAACGAAGACCGACTGGCTGGTTGTTGGTGCCGCTGTCTCAAGCCCTCGCCTTGCAAACATTATCCCCTCGCTGCTGGCCTCAATGGAGGTGCAGATCAAGCGAAAGGGGCCGGCTTTTGAGACGCGTGTGCTCGAGTTTCTTTGCAAGCAAGGCCTCGATGCCCGCGCCGTCACAGCGTGGCGAGATGGTGCAGAGTATCAATATGACGCCCTCGTGGGCTGGGGCGACAAGCTTCTCCTCATCGAGTGCAAGAACAAGGGGCTATCCGGCAACGACCCTGTGCGGGCCTACCATTTCGTGCAGGGCCTGGAAGATGACATCAAGCAGGTGGAGCGGCTCTTGCAGGGTTTGGAGACTTGGCCTGAGATAGTCACCGACAATTTCGGCACCGACGCTGCTGGCCTCGCGATCGTGCCAATTCTCCTCCAGAATGAGACATTCCAGCTTCCCGGTCCTTTCGAGGGTGTCTACATCTACGACTGGTCAGCGCTGAGTAGGTTTTTTGAGGTGCCATACTACCGCTTGGCTCACACCCACCAGATTGCTCCGGGCCAGAGCTTTCTGAACCGCGTCGCGGTCAAAAGGATCTGGTCCGGCGAGGTGCCGACGGCCGACGACCTCATTGCCGAAATGGACGCCCCGCTCCAGCTCAAGATTCTCGACCAAGTCGCGGAAGTCGTGCCAAGCGTCTTCCCGCTCGACGAGAACACTCTAGCGTGGGATTGGTCGATTATCCGGCATCCAATCACGGTCGAAGCATACGCGACCGCCTGTGGTGTCGATCCGGCACCCATTGTCGCTCAGCTAAAGAAGATTGATGACGCCTACCTAGCGGCAAAAGCCAATGGGTTTCGAGGACTCACACCGAAGTTGAGCAAGCGCGCCCAGCGTCGTCAGGCAGGCAAAGATAGCGCGAGATGACGATGACACGGCGGGTCGGTAACCAGAGCGGTTGCCTAACCGGCCGCGGTATTAGGTTTGAACTACACCCGTAAACTGCAGCTGATACGCGATGGACAGCCCGCCGATCACGGCTAGTCTCACCGAAAAGCTCTCCTCCGCCCTTGGCCAGACTAGGCGTAGCGCTACCTTGGGCAACGGCACGGAGTTCGCCGCCTACTACGCTGGTGACCTCGTCCGTGACGGATGCTCCTATGAGAATCTCACGCCGTGACAGAAGGCCATGGTTTGCATTCGGGACACAATCCGCCTTCAATGGATGTCAGAAAGGGGGTCGACACCTGCCGGTCTCCGGCACAGCGCGCCGCGTGCGCCTGAATAGCTCGCACTGGGTGGAAAGGAGACTGTCTGTTCTTGAGATGCGCACGACTACTTCGCGCCTGAAGGAGACGTTCCCTTGAACGAAAGCCTCTGCTACCAAGTCGATGAGTGGGCAGTATGCGGTTCGACTTGCCCCACAGAGCGCGTCCCAACTTTTGCTCGGCCGCGAACCATTTAGCGATCCGAAGAAGATGCACTGTGAAAGACGCGATAGGTGTGAAAATTAGTCCAATAATCATTGAAGCGGATACTTAGTCTCTGTATTCACAAAGGGGACCTCAGCATCGAGCTTCCTATGTCCTACGAGATTGATTTCCTGCCAGTGGGGGACAGCAATGGCGATGCCATCTGCCTTCGCTACGGCGACATTCTCGGTGGCTCGCGAAACGGCTTCGTCATCCATGTCATCGATGGCGGCTACACCGATACCGGCCAGACCATCGTGGATCACCTCAACGCCTACTACGCGCCCAATGGCTACATCGACCACATGGTCCTTTCCCATGCCGACAACGACCACGTTGCGGGACTCATCACTGTACTCAAGGCATTCCAAGTCGGACACCTGTGGATGAACCGACCGTGGCTCTACACGTCCGTAAGCGCGATTTTCTCCGCACGTTGACGCCGCCTTTCGGGATTCGGATTTGGGAAAGCGTCGCGTTGGATCAGGCGGCAGTGGTGGTTTTGGGGAAGTTGAAGGGCAGCAGATCGGTGATATCGGCGTCGTCGGCACGCTGCGGCAATTCGGTGAGGACGTGGCGCAACCAGGCTAACGGCTCGACGCGTGCGGCGCGGCAGGTCAGCATCAGACTGTAGACGACGGCACTGGCCCTGGCTCCATCCACGGTGTCGCTGAACAGCCAGCTCTTTCTGCCGGTGGCAAAGATTCTGATATCGCGTTCGAGAAGGTTGTTGTCGATCGGCATCCTGCCGTCTTCGACGTAGCGCGTCAGATATTCCCATTGGTTCAAGGTGTAGGACACGGCGTCGCCGAGCTTGCTGTCCGGCAAGACCTTCGGGGCGATTTTATCGAGCCATTCCTTGAGGGCGTTCAGAACCGGAACGCTGTGTCTCTGGCGAAAGCGACGCATGTAGTCGGCCTGCGTTTCGCCGTCATCCGGTTTTTCGTCCCGCGCCTGCCTTTCAACCCGATAGAGCTGTTCGAAGAACCGGAGCGCCTGTTCCGGCGGACCGCCGCCTTTCTTCCTCGCCTTGAGGGCATCGACAAAGCGCCGTCTGGAATGGGCCATGCATCCAAGATGGGTTGCCCCTTCCAGCGTGCGCCAGGCGGAATAGCCGTCACTCATCACTATGCCGCGGTAGTCGCCGAGGAAGGTCTGCGGGTGTATCTGGCCGCGGCCCGGCTGATAATCGAGCAGCACGATCGGCTCGTCACTGTCCTCGCCGCTGCGATAGGCCCACATGTACGAGGTGCTGGCGGCCTCTCTGTCCTTTTCCTTCAGCACCTGGACCATCGTCTCGTCGCCATGGATGAGGGGTTGCGATCTCAGCCGCAGCTTCAGGGCGTCATAGATGCGGGAGAGATGCTTTTCGCTCGAACCGATCACCCAGTGGCCGAGAGCGCCACGGCTGACAGGAACACCTGCGCGCGCGAAGGCCTGTGCCAAGCGGTAGAGCGGTGTGCCGTCGACGTATTTGTGAATGAGCGCGAAGGCCAGCGTCGAGGCTGTGGCGATGCTGCCCGGCAAGGGCTGTGCAGGCATCGGCGCGATGACAATCGGCGTGTTGATGCCGGTGCGGTCGCAATTGCGGCAAGCATACTTGAACCGCACATTCTGCAGGACCTTCGCCTTCACCTCGATATGAAGCTGCTCGGTAACGGTCTCGCCCATGCGATGCATCCGGCCGGCGCAGCAAGGACAGGCCTTCTGATCGTCGGGAAGGTCGTACTCGACGCGCTCGCGCGGCAGGTTTTCCGGAAGCGGTCTACGGCCGCGCTTCTTTCCCGTCGCCCTCTCGATCGCCGGCAACCCTGTGTCCGGCAGGTCGACGATACCGCCATCTTCGCCGTCGGCTTCATCCTCATCGGCAACCTGTTCGGCTTCATTGAAGATGCGATCAACGTGCTTTTCACTGCGTGGCGCAAAACGATGCAGTCGTGCAAGCGCCAGCTCTTCCTCGAGCTTGACAACGCGTTGCGTGAGCTGACGGTTCTCCGCCTGCAGCGCTGCAATGCGCGCCATCAGCTCTTCGACAGTCGGTTCGCCGGTTCGATTCATCGGATTCTTGAATCGAAAGCATGCCGCCGCGTCAACATCGGAATTCGAGAGCTGTCAGCCGGCAACCTGATATTGCCGCACCGGATGGCGGACCATCGCATCGATATCGATGCCGTCGAGGATCCAGTGCAGTTGCTCGGTCGTAAGCGTGACCACCGCTGCTTCGCGGCGCGGCCATCGGAACTTGTCCTCGGTCAGCCGCTTCAGGACCAGCACAAAACCCGATCGATCGAAGAACAGGAGCTTCATACGGTCGCGACGGCGATTGCAGAAAGCAAAAACTGCTGGAGCAAATGGATCGAGCGCCATCGTCTCCTGGACCAGAACCGCAAGGCTGTTGATCCCCGCCCGGAAGTCGATCGGTTCGCGATGCAGGTAGACTTGAAGATCAGCGCCCAGTCTGAACATGACCCAACGCTCCGATCACCGCGCTCACCGACCGCTCGTCACCGCATTCCAGCATCAGCGTCACCCCGTTCGGCAGCGATGCGCTCACCTTGGCCGGACTGGAAAACAAGCCGCGCGCCTCAGATTTCGGAAGCCGAGCTCCCGGCTCGTCGGACCGCAAGTCCAGCAATCTGTCCTGCCTCGTCACAACCTCATTCGCAGTCCCTTCAATCTCAACCGGGATAAACGCCGGCGTGGAAGGTGGCGCAATCACCGCCGTTTCCTTTCTCGTCAGCCGGTGCTGGCGTATCCACTTCCACAGAAGGTTCGCATTGACCCCGTGATCCAAGGCAAGCTGAGCAACCGACGCTCCGGGCTGCAAACAGCTTTCGATCAGACGCGCCTTCGATGCCGGATCAAACGTCCGCCGCCCACTCGGATGCACTGCCGTCACCCGCAATTTCCGCCCGTCATCTTCCATAACCTGGTGTCCACCTCATTTTGGTGGACACCTCATGCCGCAGCAAATTCAACCAAAAAAGGTGCGGAGAAATTCGCGCTTACACACGTCCGACACCATCAACGCCTTTCACGGCAACTACACTGAACAAGGGCTGCGGGCGGCGATCCGATCCGAGTACCAGCTGCTCGCCGACTTGGAAGACCTGGCCATCAGCAAGGGAACGCAGGTGCACGAAGCCTTTGCTGGAACGCAGATCGGTGCCTTCCGCGTGCTGGCGCCGGTGAAGGACCGCTACTTAGAGCTGATCCCGCAGTTCAGCCGCACGCCCATCAGCTACGTGGCGCCTGACAAACCGAGGGGGCTCGCTCGCTACTTTGTCGAGGCAGCCAAAGCGATCGCTTCCTTCTTCGAGACTTGGGGCACAGATCAGCTCGATGAACATCCGCCGGCATGCACACCAGCCAACGAGTCGTGTCTGGTGCAGCAGGCTACCCTGAGCGGCGACGACATTCTCCTCACCGCCGACGCGGGCCCTATAGCGCTCGGCGAAGCGGCGGACATTGCCGCCTACTTAGGAACCTTGAAGATCCCCAAGATCGTCCAGGTTCCCCATCACGGCAGCCGCAGAAACGTCACCCCCTCGGTCCTCAACCGCTGGCTGGGCGGGATAGTGTCTGAGGGAGTGATCGTCGGCCATGCCTATTGTTCTGTGGGCAGGAACAAGCCCCAATACCCGCGAAAACGCGTGCAGAACGCCTTTCTACGACGCGGCTACGGTGTGGTTTCTACCCGCGACACCTGGAAGCGCCATCGCTCCATGGACTTGCCCCGGCGGCCTAACGAGGTCCCTGTGGCGCATGAACCGTTCGTCCCATACTTTGAAGAATAGGGCAGATGGACTTCCTCGACGCTTACATCATTCGCGCCCGCCTCTTCCCGGCCATCCTCGCGATCTCGCCGTTCATTGCGTTGATCGCCGTGACTGTGTCCTGGGACACGTTAAGCCTGCCGCAGGTCATCACCACAGTGGCAGTCGGGGTACTTTTTTTCGCCTTCGCCGACCTAGCGCGACGGATGGGCAAACGGACTGAAAAGAACATCTTCAAGGCGACCGGCGGGATACCGAGCAACACACTCCTGATGCGCTCCGACAAGACCTTTGACCCGACCACTCAGGAGCGCTACCGAAAGTTCGTCAGTGAGCTGATCGGCGAAAGAGCTCCAACAGCCAAGCAAGAAGCTCAGGACCCCGCCGCCGCTCGCGCCTATTACATCAGAGCTGACAACTGGCTGCGCGAAAACACGCGCGATCACGGACAGTTCAAGCTGCTCTTTGAAGAGAACGTCACCTATGGGTTTCGTCGAAACCTCTATGGCATCAAGTGGGCGGCGCTAGCCCTGAACCTCGCGGTACTCATGGCCTGCGGCGTCATCCTCTACCTCGACAAATTCTCAGCCGACACGCTCAAGCAGGTGGCGATGATCGGTGCGTTTGCCGCGGTACACGCACTCTATTTTTTCTTTGTTGTGACGCTCAGAAGTGTTGTGGCTGCATCCGATCAGTACGCTCGCCAGCTGATCCTAAGTTCGGAAACGCTGGCCAAGAAGCCGGTAATGTCCAAAGAAAAATCTTAGGCTCGATCCGCACGCAGTGACCCAGTCATAGCAGTGCCAAACGAGGGTCCGTTTTGATCTAAATGGCAGACATAGATCACGCCGGTCGCCAATGACCGAAATGGGGTCGAAAGCTGACCAGGCAAAGTTTGCCCGTGAAGCGGTGTCATAGCGGTGGCTCACCAGCGAGCTTCTCACTTCCGGCCGGCCACGTTCCAGCCTCCTCGCCAAGCTAAGGCGCCTGCACCTGGGAACACCAGCCGATGCAGCTGAGATAAATTCCTTCGAAGACGTTTCCGGAATATCTGGCATTTTGTCAGCCAATTTCAGCGACTGTCAGGGCCCTTCATGTAGCCCCTTCTCGTGAGGGGTAGCCAAATGAACTTCCACAATACTGATGCACTTGACGCTGTTGAACCGCGACTGCCCGTTGTTCCCGAGGATACAGATGTCGACACCCGGCTAGGCAAGATCGCGCGGCGGATTCAGGTCCTTCAGACGCGCATCACTAAGGCCCATCTCGAAATAGCCGAATTGGTTGATGCAGAGGCCGCCCGACTGCCCGAGCGGCGGATGAAAAGGTTTTTGAGTGCTGAATGCGGCATTAGCTCATCCGAGGCAAAGACATACCTTTCAGTCCGGTCATCGCTGCTGGTTGATGGCGCAGCAGAGACGGTTGTCGAACACCGATTATCCTTTGGTGTCATTCGTGCTCTCGCCGCCGCGGACCCATCAACGAGGGAGACCGCTCTGTCGCGGCTTGCCGCGGGAGCGCCCATTTATGAAAGCAGTATCGGCCGCATCCGGCGACAGCTTACCGAACAGAACCTCGATGCGGAGGCGAAACGCGAGATTGCCCGACGCAAGGCCCTAGACGCTGCATCGAGAAGTCTAGCGGCTCGCCGTATCGAGACCTTCAAAGGCGACTTTCTCCCGTTTGCGCGCACTCTGCTCGATTTCTACCAAGGCGAGATGCCGGACGGGGTAAACATGACGTTCGCATCTTGGTTGGAGGAGACTGCACAGTATCTGAAAACTGCGGCTGCGGCATGCGTGGCGCGCTTTGTAGACACGTTCGATACCGCCAACCTTCCCGCGCCATGGTTGTACGATTTCCACGGTGTTCCGGACGAGGCCGTCTCTCTTGCCCGTGCCCTGGATGCCCTTCGCGACCTTATGGAGGGACGCTTCCAAGACTGGGACGAGGAATACAACCGTCCGCAGGATCCCGAGCACGACTATCTCGATCGGCGCATCGTAGAAAGTGTCGTCTGGCTTTTCGAAGAAGTGGAACTCCCCAGGAGGAAAGCAATTTTGCCTCCGACCCAGAGATCCCACCTTCTAGGGGAGCCGTCCGTCCGTCTCGCGTCGCTTGAAATCTGCGCCGGCGCAGGTGGTCAGGCTATTGGCCTACACGCCGCGGGTTTTGATGCCATTGGGATCTATGAACGCGACAAATCGGCCGTGCGGACGCTAAACAGAAACTACCCGCTGGGACCTGTCCACCAAGCTGACGTCTCGGCAATCGACTTCAGAAAGTATCTCGGTCGGGTAGACTTGGTCGCGGGAGGCGTACCCTGCCAAGGCCATTCCAGCATCGGTCATCAGAAGGGACGTGAAGATCACCGAGACCTCTTTCTCGAGGCGGTCCGCGTCGTGAAGGAAGTGCAGCCCCGGGCATTCTTCTTTGAGAACGTGCAAGGATTCAATTTCACCAAGAACGCCGCGTATCGCGCTGAACTCTACGATCTCTTCGCTGGGATGGGATATGACAGCAAGGTCTTCAGCTTCTATGCACACGACTACGGGCTTGCCCAAGCACGTCCAAGGGTCGCCTTCATCGGGTTCCGGGACGGGGTTCTGGATCAGTTCCGGATGCCGCCCGTCCTTACCCCTACACCTGTTAGTGTCGGGACTGCCCTGCATGACCTAGTCGCCGCTAACGGCTGGAAGGGAGCAGCGAAGTGGGCCGAGACGACTGCCAAGATCGTGTCCCACCGCGTGGTGTAGCTGGCGGCCATGGTCGCCGTGCTTTCCGGCATTGCC
>NZ_RWKW01000083.1 GCF_003970795.1 Aquibium carbonis
GCCGCCGCGATGACCGGCATGGCACCGACCAGCACGGCCTCGTCGGGAAGGCCGCCGACGGGTCCGAGCGCCGCGACGCCGGCACGAACGCCGGCGACCACCGGCAGCCCCTCCGCCGCCGCCAGGATCGCCGGGAGACGCTCGAAGGTGCGCGCCCGCGCGACACCGAGGGAATGGCGAACGGTGGCTTCGCCGATCGGCGAGCCGCTCGCGAGCGACCACAGCCGCGCGGTCAGGCCTTCGAAGGAAAGCTGGCCGGCGAGGTCGTCGACCTGTGCGCCCGCGATGATCAACCGGCCTTCGGCGCCATCGACGTGGGACAGCGCGGTGGCGGCGGCAACGACGCCGTCGAGGCCGGCGGGCGGTCTGGAATGAAGGGTCATGTCGGTCTCCTTTGTGCTTTCGCAGCGAAGGTGAGACCTCTTTCCATATTGATCAATCTTGATTAGCTTGATCAACATGGAAAAAATCGATCAGGCGCTTTATCTCTCCGCTCGGGAGGCGGCCGGCGAACTGGGCGTCTCGCCCGCGACGCTCTACGCCTATGTCAGCCGCGGGATGATCCGCTCCGAGCCTTCGGCCGAGACGCGGACCCGGCGCTACCGGGCCGAGGACGTTCGCGCGCTGAAAGGACGTCGCGCGCCCTTCGGCGCGCCGCGCGGCAGCGACGCCGATGCACCCGTTCTCGACACGGCCGTGTCGACGATCACCGAGGCCGGCCCCATCTATCGCGGCGTCCCGGCGGTCGCGCTGGCCGAAGACGGGAGCCTCGAACAGGCCGCCACGCTGCTGTGGGGCTTCGATGCGGCGGACCCGTTCAGCCCGGCGAACATGCCGGTGGTCAGCGATGCCATGCGCGCCGTCGGCGCGGCGGCGAAGACGGCAGGTCCGCTGTCGCGCGCCATCGCGGTCCTGGCGCTGGCCGGCGAAACCGATCCGCGCGCCTTCAACCGCGCGCCGCTCGGTCGCGCGCAGACCGGCGCGCGTGTCATGCGCCTGGTCGCTTCTGCCGTGCTCGACGCGCCGCCATCCGCCCGCCCCCTGCACGAGCAGGTCGCGGGTGCCTGGGCGCCCGGCAACGCCAAGGCACGCGCGCTGCTGCGCCGCGCGCTCGTGTTGCTTGCCGATCACGAGCTCAACGCGTCATCCTTCACGGTGCGTTGCGCGGCGTCGACCGGCCTCAACCTCTATGACGCGGCGATTGCCGGCCTCGCGGCGCTGAAGGGGCCGCGCCATGGCGGCGCCGGGCCGCTCGCCGCCCAGATGGTCGCCGATCTGGCGGAGGGCGACATGGGCGCCAAGATCCGCGACCGGGTGGCGCTCGGCCATGCGGTGCCCGGCTTCGGCCATGCGGTCTACCGCGACGGCGATCCGCGCGCCGAGGCGCTGCTGTCCGCCCTCGCCGGAGCGGGCGCCGACCGGCGTCTGGCCATCGAGGCGCCGGCATCGATCACGGAAGCGACGGGGCTGCATCCGAACATCGATTTCGCGCTGGCCGTGCTGATGCGCACGCTCGCGCTGCCGATCGGCCATGAAACCGCGCTCTTTGCCATCGCGCGGACGGCGGGCTGGATCGCCCATGCCATCGAGCAACTGGAGACGGAGACGCTGATCCGGCCGCGCGCCCGCTACGTGGGCCCTGCTCCCTCGCGCGGGTGACCGCGCCCGTCAGCCGCGGCTGAGCAGCGCCTCGTTGAGGTTCCAGACGTCCTTCTCTTCCGGCGCCGTTTCCAGCGACATCACCGGCAGCATCTTCCTGAGGTGATCGTGGTGGGTGCGCACGCCATATTCGAGGTCGGACAGGTAGAAGCCTTCGAAGGCGTTGGACTGCATGGATTCGTTGGACCATTCCGACAGCTGGACGTCCTCGGCCATCGTGTCGCGGTCGATGCGGAAGGCGAGATAGCGGGCGGCGGCCTGTTCGCGGCTCTCGTCGGCATAGCGGTAGATCGCCCCGCGCAGCAAGGTCTCGCCGGTCGACAGCGGGAACTCCTGATAGAACTGCGCCGTCTCCGGCGTGACCGCGATGACGGCATTGGGAAAGATGCCGTAATAGATCCAGGCGGTTTTCAGCTCCTCGGGCAAATGAGCCGGCCGGGGCGCGATGCGGACATAATTGCGAACGCTCCAGCGGCGGCCGGCATGGGGATTGTAGGTTGCCCAGGACCGCGACACGCCGTTGATGAAGGGCTCGTCGAAATAGGTGGCGCCGTAAAGGTCCTGCAGCGCCGGATGCGCCATGGCGACGTGGTAGCCTTCATTGTCGACGTCGCGCACCGACTTCCAGTTCACCTGCGAGGTCTGCGTCCAGATTCCCCAGGACGGCACCATCTCGCCGATCCGGTAATGGCTGATCTCCTGTTCCACCGAAGACATGAGTTCGGCCACGGATGGCTGGGGTCCCTGACGGAAGCGGACGAAGAGGAAGCCCATCCAGATTTCGAGATCGATCGGCTTCAGGCCGAATTCCACCTTGTCGAGCTCCGGAAAGGTCAACGGACGCGCCGCGCCGCGCAGCGTGCCATCGAGATTGTAGACCCAGCCGTGGAACGGGCAGACGAGCGCGCCCTTGCAGTTGCCCTGGCTGTCGGCGACCACACGGCTGCCGCGATGCCGGCACAGATTGTGGAAGGCGCGCACCACGCCATCCTTGCCCCGGACCACCAGCGCCCGCTCCCCCACCACGTCCATCGCCAGATAGTCGCCCGGGTCCGGCACGTCGGAGACATGGCCGACGATCTGCCAGTGACTGCGGAAAACCTGCTCCTTCTCGAGCTCCAGAAGGGCCGGACTGTGATAGGTCCAGCCGGGAAGGCCGCGCCTGTCCCACCCGTTCGGAATGGCCACGTCGCGCAGGGGACCGTTCACGAGCCGTCTCCAAATTGTTGAATGTTCATTCAATATAGCCACAAAAGTCGTTCTCTAGCAACATCTTAGTCGATCAGCGAGGAGAGCTGGCGGATGCGCGCGCGGGAAAGCGCTGGAATACCGGAGGGTTAGTCGCCGCCGCACCGTCCGGCGTCATGCAACCTTGCGGCTGCATCCGCATTTCAGGCTGAAATGCATCTGTGAATTTTTCGGCAGTCTGGTCTGGCGCCGCGTGTTTCAAGGGATCAGCGTCCAGAACAAGACCGAGGCAACGACGATGACCCAGAATCAAGCCATTCACGCGCAGCCGGCCACCCTGGCGGCCCTGTCCGTCCCCGCCCTGCGCCGCCGCGCCGCCGAACATCCGATGGGACTGTTTTCGGTCGTGGCGACCGTCGCGATCCTGTCGATCGCCACGCCGTGGCAGGCGGCCGGACCGTCGCCCGCCGCAGCGCCGGTGGCACCGCGCGGCGCGGCCGGCGACGACGAGCGCAAGCCGGTCAGGAGCGAGATCGACCTCGCCTGCGATGGTCAGGTGTGGGGCCGCGAAACGCCCGTCTGCCTGCTGGCCATCGCCAGGGAAGGAGGAAAAGAGTTCCCCGCCAGAATTAGGACAATATCTGGCGCTTGAGTGACGCTACTGGAGGAATCGAAGATGACGAAGCTTCGTGAACAAATACCTTACAGCGCCTACGAGGCGGCCCGCGCCGCCTGCGAAGCCATGAAAGCCGGTCGCCAGCTGGATGGCGATGCGCGTTTCGACCGGTTTGCGCCGGTGCGCGGCGTCTCGCGCCCAGACCGCGACGACGACGTGGTGGTGATGACCATCAACTGACGACGCCTGCGCGACGCCTTTCGGCGTTGCGGCGCATGCGGCCGACCCGCCGCCGACCGGCGGCACGCTCCAGCGCCGGCCTTGCGCCCGACGATCTCCCATCATACCCGATCCTGCCACCACCCGGCGCGAAGCGCACCGTGTCACCGTCGACCGCTACGGCTGAAGCGTGTCGAGATACGCGATGATGGCGCCGATCTGCGCGGGCGACGCGACGAATTCCGGCATGTCGGGATGGCCGGTCGAAATTCCCTCGACGAAGGCTTCCTCCAGCGCATCGAGCGGGTATCGCTCGGACAGCGTGCGAAAGGCGGGCGCTTCCGGATGGGTGCTTTCGTCGCTCGTGCCGATCGCATGGCAACCCGCGCAATTGGCTTCGACCAGTTGCCGCCCGTAGGCCTGCTCCGCATCCTCCGCCGATGCGCCGCCCGCGGTGACGCCAGCGAGCAGCGAACCGAGGAACAATGCGGCGAGACGAAACCCTGGCGTCTTCATGATCGAACTCCCATTGCCGTGTTCTAGAAAATGCGGGTGACTGGCCGGCTTCGTCACGGCTGCAGCACATAGTGGCCGGGGGCGGCGCAGAGCGGCGCGTAGCCCGCATCGGCGCGTCCCATCGGCGGCGGGGCAACCTCGCCGCTGGAATGCCGGTCGAGCCAGTCCGTCCAGGCCGGCCACCATGATCCAGGCTGTTTCGGCGCCGAGGCCGTCCAGCCGTCGGGATCGGGATGCGGCTGGCCATCGCGATGGCTGAGCAGGCGGTAGACGCGGCCGGGATGCCCCGGTTCCGAGACGATGCCGGCATTGTGCCCGCCATTGGTCAGCACGAAATCGATGTCGGTGTTCAGCAGATGAACCAGCTTGAACACCGACCGCCAGGGCGCGACGTGGTCGGTCTCGGTCGCCACGGCGAAAGTCGGCACGCGAATGTCTTCCAGATGGATGGCGCGCCCGCCGACCCTGAAGCGGCCCTGGGCCAGATCGTTGTTCAGGAAGAACTGGCGCAGATAATCCGCGTGCATCCGATAGGGCATCCGGGTGCTGTCGGCATTCCAGGCCATCAGGTCGTTGAGCTCGGGCCGATCACCGAGCAGGTAGCGGCTCACCAGACGCGACCAGACCAGATCCTGGGAGCGCAGCATGCGGAAGGCGCCGGCCATGCGGCGCTGGTCCAGGTATCCCTCGCTCCACATGACGTCCTCGAGCAGCGCGAGCTGGCTCTCGTCGATGAACAGGCCGATTTCGCCCGGTTCGTCGAAATCGACCTGCGCGGCAAACAGCGACAGGCTGGCGAGGCGGTCGTCGCCGTCGCGGGCCATCGCGGCGGCCGCGACCGACAGGAGGGTTCCGCCGAGGCAGTAGCCGACGCCGTGGATCGTCGCGCTGCCGGTTATCGCCTGCACGGCGTCGAGCGCCGCCATCGGTCCCAGGCGACGATAGTCGTCGAAGGACACGTCGCGCTGCTCGCGACCCGGATTGCGCCAGGAGATGCAGAACACCGTGTGGCCCTGTCCGACGAGGTGACGGATCAGCGAGTTTTCCGGCGACAGATCGAGGATGTAGTACTTCATGATCCAGGCCGGGACGATCAGGATTGGTTCCGCCTTCACCGTTCCGGTGGCGGGCCGGTACTGGATCAGTTCGATCAGCTCGTTGCGGAAGACCACCTCGCCCGGCGTCACCGCGACCTCGTGGCCTGGCCGGAAGGCGTCGGATGCGCCGTCCGGGGGGCCATCGAGGTGATCGGTCAGATCGGCCAGCAGGTTCTGGAAGCCGGCGACGAAATTGGCGCCGCCCTCCTGCATCGTCCGCTCGATCACTTCGGGATTGGTGGCGGGAAAGTTCGACGGCGAGACCATGTCCAGGACCTGGCGGCTGTAGAACTCCACCAGCCGCTCGTGCTTGCCGGAGACGCCGGCGATGCCCGTGGTTGCATTGTGCCACCATTGCTGCCAGAGCAGGAAGGACTGGCTGAAGGCGCTGAACGGCAGCGACTGCCAGCCGGGATGCGCGAAGCGCCGGTCCTGCGGCAGCGGCGTGATGCACGCCGCGCGGCCGTCCGCGGCCGCCGCGCTGGCGGCGAGGAAGCCGCGGAAACGCTGGATCTTCTCCAGCCCCTTCAAGGCGAGTTCCGCCTGCTTGCCCGGCGCCAGCGACAGATGCAGCAGCCAGTCCTGCCATGCGGCGAGCAGGCTGATCGGCGACATGCCCATCGATGAACTCGCCAGCATGGCGTGATGAAAGCGATCGAGGTCGCGGAAGACGTCGCGGTTGCCAGGGGCGCGCGCGGCATCGACGGGGCTCGTTTCGGCCGCCGGCCGCCTTGCGGTCGCCCCCGGCGCAACCCGGTGGCGCGTGTCCGCGGGCGCCCGCACG
>NZ_RWKW01000008.1 GCF_003970795.1 Aquibium carbonis
GTTCCGCCAGCCGGTTCTTCTGCGCCAGACGCTGCGCGGCGGCAGTGGGCGCGTCGGCGCCGGCCACGAAACCGTCCCAGCGCCAGACCGCTCCTTCGCGGCTGACGAGCCGCTGTCCGGGGGCGAGGACGGGCTGCAGGCGAGGACCGTCGGCCTTGTCGACAAGGCCGATCTGCGAGAGGCGCCGGGCGAGCGCAGCCGGCGCCTCGACCTTCGATGACAGCGCCTCGACATCGGCGGGCAGAACGGGATCGCCGGGCGCGACTGAAGCGCCGCCCCAGTGGGCCGGCGCGGCGGGATCGAGCGGGGCGTCGAGGTCTTCGCCAAGCGCAGCGCCGAGCGCCGTCTCGTAGCCGCGCACGACCCTGATCGCCTCCAGCGCGGCGGGCCAGCGCCCCGAGCCGCCCGCACCGAGGACCTTCGCGAGGGTGCGCGCCTCGGTTTCGATGCGTTGCAACGCCGCGCGCGCGTCCTGCACGGCCGGCCGGAGCGAAGCCTCGCGAGACCGGGCTTCAGCCACCTTCTTCTCGGCCAGCAGGGTCGCAGCCTCGGCCTCGGCGGCGCGCGCCCCGGCCGCGTCGGCAAGCCGCTTCTTCTCGGCCGGGTCGGGCAGAGCAGCCAGCCGCGCCGCGATCTGGTCCGCTTCGCGCGCGGCATCGGCGAGCTGGCGATCGAGCTTGCCGATCCGCTCGGCATGCTCGCGCATCGACCGTTCCAGCTGCATGCGCTGGGCGTTGGCCTCCGCTCTTCGGGCGGTGATCTCCGCCAGCCCGGCCTCGCTGGCGGCAAGCCGGACGGTCACCGCCTCGAAGGACTGCGCGGCGCCCGCTTCCCGCTCCTGCGAGCCGGCATGTTCCGCCGACAGCGTCGCGGCCTCCGCGTCGAGGCTCGCCAGCGTCTCGGCATTGTCGTGCAAGATCCGCTGCTCGCGGGCCATGTCGGCGTCGAGCTGGGCAAGACGCTTGTCCAGTTCGCCGGTGCGGGCGCGCAGGCGCTCGGCTTCCTCGTCGAGCTGTGTGCGGGCAATCGTCAGACGCTGGAGCGCAGCCGCCGACGCGGCCTCGACATCGCGCAGTTCCGGCAGCTTCATGGCTCCGACGGCCTGCTCCTTCGCCGCGTTCATCTGGGCCTGCGCCTGCTCGGCCACGACGACCGTGGCGGCCGAAAGCGCCTGCTGTGCCTCGGCCTCCTGTGCCTTCGCCAGGGTCCAGCGAAGATGCAGGAGCGTCGCCTCGGCCTGGCGGATGTCGGCCGACAGGCCGCGGAACCGCGCTGCCTGGCGCGCCTGGCGCCTGAGGCTGTCGATCTGGCTTTCGAGTTCGCGGGTGACGTCGTCCAGCCGTTCGAGGTTCTGTTCGGCCGCGCGCAGGCGAAGCTCGGCCTCGTGGCGGCGGGTGTGGAGGCCGGAAATGCCGGCCGCTTCCTCCAGAAGAGCCCGACGCGCCTGCGGCTTGGCCTGAATCAATTCGCCGATGCGGCCCTGCCCGACCATCGAGGGCGAGCGCGCGCCGGTGGACTGGTCGGCGAAGAGCAGCTGTACGTCGCGGGCCCGCGCCTCCTTTCCATTGATGCGATAGACGGAGCCGGCCTCGCGTTCGATGCGGCGCGACACCTGCAATTCGTCTGCGTCGTTGTAGGCCGGCGGCGCGGAGCGGCTCGAATTGTCGAGGAAGAGGGTGACTTCGGCGGTGTTTCGGGCCGGACGGGTGCCGGAGCCCGAGAAAATGACGTCGTCCATGCCGGACGCGCGCATGTTCTTGTAGGAGTTCTCGCCCATCACCCAGCGCAAGGCTTCGACGAGGTTGGACTTTCCGCAGCCGTTGGGTCCGACCACGCCGGTCAGCCCGCCTTCGATGACGAAATCGGCGGGCTCGACGAAGGATTTGAAGCCGAGGACACGAAGGCGGGAGAAGCGCATCAGGGCGCTGCCCGCGAAAAGGGAGGAGCGGTCTTGCCGCGTCCTCCGATCAAGGCAGGATCAGAGCAACGGGTCAATAATGGCCGAAAACTCGCCAATCGACATCGCCCCCGGATATTTGTCGCCATTGATGAAGAAGGTCGGCGTCGAGTCGACACCGAAATTCTTTTCGCCGCGATCCTTCACCGCCCTCACATCCACCAGAAGCTGCTGGTCCGTCAAGCACGCCTCGAAGGACTCCTGTGAAAAACCGGCCAGCCGGGCGATCTGAAGCAACGCGGTACGGGCGTCCTGCACGCGTGCCCAAGTATCCTGCTGCTTGAACAGGACATCGACCATGGCGAAATACTTGTCCTGGGAGCAGCGCGCCAGCATGAAACCGGCCTCGGCTCGGGGATCGAACGGAAATTCGCGCAGGATGAGCCTGGCCTTGCCGGTGTCGATGTATTTCGACTTGAGTTCGGGGAACGTGCTGATGTGGAAGGTGGCGCAGTGGCCGCATGTCATCGAGGCATACTCGACGATGGTGACAGGCGCGTCGGCCTGG
This sequence comes from Aquibium carbonis, assembly GCF_003970795.1. Classification (GTDB taxonomy): domain Bacteria; phylum Pseudomonadota; class Alphaproteobacteria; order Rhizobiales; family Rhizobiaceae; genus Aquibium; species Aquibium carbonis. Next base: position 2,466 of record NZ_RWKW01000008.1, read on the forward strand.
CCGTAGACCTTGTCCGGCAGCGAGCCTTCCTCGAGCAGCTTGGCCATGTCGACCTTGCCGCGCGATGCCGGCTTGGCGGCCGTCGCGCCGGTGGTGGTGGTGTCGGGGGTGGACTGGGCCTGGGCCGGTCCCGCCGCATCGCTGCAGGATGCCAGCATGGCCGCCGCCGGCAGAAGCGCCAACGATCCAACCAGCTGACGACGCGAAATCTTGTTTACCATCCGAACCATCCGGCGCACCTTCGATATTGTGACAGTCGTCAGTCAAGAACGACAGTGCGCGCTATTTAAGGCAGTCGGGGCCTCGTTCACAGCCCCCAATATCACGATCGCATCACGAACACGCGAATTGCCGCCGGCACGACTTCATTTTTTCGAACCGATGACCGATCGGCCGAGACGCTCGAGCGCGGCGCGAAGACCATCATCCTCGATGTCGCCGACCGTCTGCGCCAGCCGCGTCGCCTCGTCGGGGCGCAAGGGCCGAGGCGGACGTGGAACGTTGTTCTGCGGGACCGTCACGGGTTTCTGGACGATCCTGATTCGGCCGATCGCCTGGAAGCCCAGGAAGGCGTTGACGCGGCCGATGATCTCGCCGGTCTCGTGCTGAAGGCGCAGCGCCATGGCGCCCTCGCAGGCGATGACGAGCGTCGCCGGCTCGAAAGGATCGTCCTCGTGCATGCGGCGCGGCCAGGCGATGCGTTCCGGGCGGGTGGCCGACGCCAGGCGGATCCCGACGATCTCGTCCCAGGACTGGACGAGGCCGACGGTCATGCCGGCGCGCTTGCGCAGGACGGGATCGAGCAGCGCGGTGGTCAGGTCGCTGACGGGCACGGCGCCGGCCCTGCCGGGCTTTCCTGTCATGAATGGCGTTTCCTCAAGCCTGACACGTCTGCTATGGCCCGGGCGAGAGCCGCAGCCAGGAACGCACCCTAGCGCATGAATGCCCCGACGATAAGGACGAAGGACGAGCCGTCGCCGATCGCAGCGGCGCTGCTGGACTGGTACGACCGGCATCACCGCCGGTTGCCGTGGCGGGTGGGGCCGGCCGACGCGCGCGCCGGCCTGCGCGCCGACCCCTATCGCGTCTGGCTGTCGGAGATCATGCTCCAACAGACGACCGTTCAGGCGGTGAAGCCCTATTTCGAGAGGTTCACCGCGCGGTGGCCAACGGTGGCGGCGCTGGCCACCGCGCCCACCGACGACATCATGAAGGCCTGGGCCGGGCTCGGCTATTACTCGCGGGCGCGAAACCTGAAGACATGCGCCGAACTGGTGGTCGAGCGGCATGGCGGCCGCTTCCCGGACGATCTGGAGGGGCTGAAGGCGCTGCCCGGCATCGGCGACTATACCGCCGCCGCGATCGCCGCGATCGCCTTCGACCGGCCGGCCGCGGTGGTGGATGGAAACGTGGAGCGGGTGGTGACGCGGCTTTGCGCGATCGCGACGCCCGTTCCGGCCGCCAAGCCGGAAATCCGGGCGCGGGTGCAGGCGCTGCTGCCGGTCGACAGGCCGGGCGACTTCGCGCAGGCGACGATGGACCTCGGCGCCACGATCTGCACGCCAAGACGCCCGGCCTGCCCGCTGTGCCCGATCAGCCATGGCTGCGAGGCGTTTTCCGACGGCACCCAGGAGACTTTTCCGGTGAAGGCGCCGAAGGCGGTGAAGCCGGTTCGAGTGGGCGCGGCCTTCGTGGCCGAAAACGCCGACGGCGCGGTGCTGCTGCGCAAGCGGGCGGAGAAGGGCCTGCTCGGCGGGATGAGCGAGCCCCCCACCACCCAGTGGACATCGCGCGCGGACGGCGCGACGGATATCGACGCAGCACCCTTCGCCGCGAAATGGCGGGACGCGGGAACGGTGACGCATGTGTTCACCCATTTCGAACTCAGGCTGAGGGTGTTTCATGCCCGGGTCGACCGACCGGCGCCGACGGGGGCATGGTGGTCGAGCCGCGAGGACGTTTCGGGCGAGGCGCTGCCCACCGTCATGAAACATGCAATCGAAACAGCGATACCGGGAGCGACCCGCAAGCCGGGCGTCGCCGGCGGCCGCCCAAGCACCGGAAGGAACGATCAATGACTGAAATCCGCCATATCGTCTTCGACATCGGCAAGGTGCTGATCCACTATGATCCGGACCTGCCGTTCCAGCGCATCATCCCCGATGCGGAAGGCCGCCGCTGGTTCTTCGAGACGGTCTGCACGCATGACTGGAACCTCGAGCAGGACCGGGGGCGCGGCTGGGCCGACGCCGAGGCGCTGCTGATCGCGAGCCACCCGGAAGAGGCCGACAACATCCGCGCCTTCCGCAAGCACTGGCACGAGATGGTGCCGTACGCCTACGAGGACAGTGCCGCGATCATGACCGGCCTGATCGACGCCGGCCACGACGTGACGATGCTGACCAACTTCGCCGCCGACACGTTCCGCGAGGCGCGGCAGCGCTTCGACTTCCTGAACCGCCCGCGCGGCGTGACCGTGTCGGGCGAGATCGGCCTGATCAAGCCGGACGTCGCGATCTACGAACGGCACGCGACGGATTTCGACCTCGACCCGGCGGGCAGCGTCTTCATCGACGACAGCATCAGGAACGTCGAGGGCGCGCGGGCCGCCGGCTGGCGCGGCATCCATTTCACCGACGCGGAGCAGTTGCGGCGGGACCTGGCGGCGATGGGGATCGAGGCGTGATGCGTGTGCCTTGTTGATTTGGCGATCGAAAGGCGCACATTGCCTGACCGGAGCGAGACAATGAACCAGGTTTCTTTCAAGCGCCTGAGCGATGCCGACCTCGACCGCCTGGAGAAGGAGGGCGGCGAGCTGGTCGTGGTTCGCGAGGGCCACGAGCCGATGGTCGTCATGCGGCTTGCCGATTGGCAGGCCATGGACGACACGACCTATCTGCTCTCCGACCCGGCAAACAAGGAGATGCTGCTTCGATCGATCGCCGAACTCGACGCCGGAAAAGGCATCGAAAGAGAGCTGATAGATCCGTGAGGATCATCTTCTCGAATGTCGCTTGGGAACACTATCTGCATTGGCAGGGCGCGGACGCCTGACTCACCGGATCAATGAGCTCATCCGTGATGCGCGGCGCAACCCTTTCAGCGGCCTCGGCAAGCCGGAGCCCTTGCGAAACGAGATGGCGGGCTGGTGGTCGCGCAGGACCACCGACGAGCATCGGCTCGTCTATCGTGTAACTGGAAAAGACGAGGATCAATCGCTGGAAATCTCGGCCTGCCGTTTCCACTGTCGGAGATAGCCGATGCTCGGCGGGCGTTCGCCGGACGGCTTCAGCCCCCCGCGGCGCGCATACCCTGGCGCACCTGGCTGCGCAGGTCGTCGATCGGCTTCAGCGTACCGGCTTCCTCGAAATGCCAGAAGGTCCAGCCGTTGCAGGCGTCGAGGCCCTGGACACGCGCGCCCATGCGGTGAATCGAGCCGGCTTCGGATCCGATGGCGATCGTGCCGTCGGCGCGGACGCTGGCGGTCCAGCGCTTGCGGGCGTCGGTGAGCAGCGCACCGGGGGCGAGAAGCCCCGCATCGACGAGACTGCCGAAGGCCACGCGCGGCTCGGCGCGCTTGCCGGTCATCAACGCGATTTCGGCCGCGCCGAGCGGCTCGACCGCCGCGATGCGCGCGGTGGCGGCGTCGATGTAATCCTTCTCGCGCTCGCAACCGACGAAGTGGCGCCCGAGCCGCTTCGCCACCGCGCCCGTCGTGCCGGTGCCGAAAAAGGGATCGAGGATCACGTCGCCCGGCCGGCTGGACGCCATCATGACCCGCGCCAGCAGCGCTTCCGGCTTCTGCGTGGGGTGGACCTTGTCGCCACTGGCCGTCTTCAGGCGCTCGCCACCCGTGCAGATGGGGAACAGCCAGTCGGTGCGCATCTGCACGTCGTCATTGGCCGCCTTCATGGCGTCGTAGTTGAACGTGTAGCCCTTCGATGCCTGGTCGCGGGAGGCCCAGATCAGGGTTTCGTGCGCGTTCTGGAAGCGGCGGCCGCGGAAATTGGGCATCGGGTTGGTCTTGCGCCAGACGACATCGTTGAGGATCCAGAAGCCGAGATCCTGCATCATGGCGCCGACGCGGAAGATGTTGTGGTAGGAGCCGATCACCCAGATGGTGCCGTTCGGCTTCAAAACGCGGCGCACGGCGAGCAGCCAGGCGCGGGTGAAGGCGTCGTAGGCGGCGAAGCTGTCGAACTGGTCCCAGGCATCGTCGACGGCGTCGACCTTCGACTGGTCGGGGCGATGCAGGTCGCCTTCGAGCTGGAGATTGTAGGGCGGGTCGGCGAAGACCACGTCGACGGACTTCTCCGGAAGCCGGTTCAGTGCCGCGACGCAGTCTCCCCTGAGGATGGTGTCCAGCCATTCGGCCCGGTTGGCGGACGGCGAAAGGTCGTCGACGAGACGGATGGCGGACATGGGTTACACCTGGAACGCTTGACACTGTTTACCTGCCGTTATGGTTACCCGTCAGCGTAAATATTTGATGAAGCACGGACGGTTTGCGTCGCGGCCGAGGCTGCGCTATCGGGGCGGCGCGATCCCTCCCCGTTCCACGGAGCTTTCATGCGACCCGACCTCATCATCTTCGACTGCGACGGCGTGCTCGTCGATTCCGAGATCATCGCGGCGCGGGTCGAGGCCGACATGATCACCGAGGCGGGATTTCCCATCTCGGCCGAGGAGATGATCGAGCGGTTCGCCGGCCTGACGACGCGCGACATCCTCATGCGGCTGGAAACGGTGTCGCAAGTGCCGTTCCAGGCGAGCCTGATCGACAGGATCAAGGTGGAACTCGACAAGCGGCTCGCCCGCGACGTCAAGGCGATCGACGGCGCGGCGCAATCGGTGGCGGCCGTCCGCGGCGCGCAGCTGCCCTACTGCATCTGTTCGAACTCGCCGCTCGACCGCATCGAGGCGATGCTCGGCCGCGTCGGCATGCTCCCCCTGTTCGACAAGCAGCGCATCCATTCGGCGCGGGAGATCCCGTCCAAGCGCACCAAGCCCGCGCCCGACGTTTTCCTGCATGGAGCGGCGCAGATGGCGGCCGACCCGGCGAAGTGCTTCGTGGTGGAGGATTCGGTGCACGGCATTACCGGCGCGAAGGCCGCCGGGATGCGGGTGATCGGCTTCACGGGCGCCAGCCACACCTGGCCAGGCCACGCCGACGCGCTGACCGAAGCGGGCGCGGAAACGGTCATCAGCCGCTGGTCGGACTTCGCCGCCGTGGTGGCGGCGCTATCGGAATGGTCGGCCGACGCCTGAGCGTCAGCGCCGCGTCTGCGGCGTCTCGTCGAAGCCGACGAAGATCTCGATGTTGCGTGCCGTCGGTGCGGGGATCGACACGCCTGGATCCTTGAACACGAACTGGGTGGCCGGAGACAGGGCCGCGATCGACGTCTGGTACTGGTGCAGCTTCGAATAGAGCACCTCCTCGCCACGCACGACGGCGATGCGGATCGGCATGGTTATGGTGCCGTCCCTGGCCACGGGTCCGGGGACCACGCGGCCTGCGGCCGCCACTGCCATGTTCAGCATGCCGCCACTGTAGTCGCAGCTGCGTGTCACATCGGTCAGGGAGGCCTGGTAGACGATCTTGTTTCTGTCACCTTCGCCGCCGCGCTCGTACGAGCTATAGAAGGCGGTTCCGGATCGCAGCGTCACGCGGGGGCAATAGGCCCGCAATTCGTCGGCGGTTATCGTGCCCGACGGCGGCGCAGCCGGCTGCTGTTTCTGGCTGCCCCAGCCACCGAGACCCAGATCGAGCGCCCCGCCGGACTGGCATCCAGCCAAGGCGACGAGACCGCCGATCACCGCCGTCTTCGCCACAATCCGCAACTTCCGTGCAACAAACGCCATGAACCGGACTTCCCCTACATAAAGCGGACGTTCTATACCAACGCCGCAACCGGAATGCGACCGATGGAATGCGGTTTTTCAACGGCAGACCGTCCGGGCGCAGGCTACAGGGACACCATGCGCTACATCAGCACCAGGGGCTCGGCCCCCATTCTCGGCTTCAGCGACGTTCTCCTGGCGGGTCTCGCCCGCGACGGAGGCCTGTATCTGCCGCAGATATGGCCGCATTTCTCGGCTGCCGACATTCGCGCCATGCGCGGACTGTCCTATCCCGAGCTCGCCATCCGGATCCTGTCTCCCTTCGTCGAGGGCGAAATCGACGAGAAGACCTTCGCGACCATCGTTCACGAGGCCTACGCGACCTTCCGCCACCCGGCCACCTGCCCCATCGTGCAGACCGGTCCGAACGAGTTCATCCTCGAGCTTTTCCACGGGCCGACGCTCGCCTTCAAGGACGTGGCGATGCAACTGCTGGCACGTCTCATGGACCATGCGCTGGCCGAGCGCGGCGAACGCGCGACCATCGTCGGCGCCACCTCGGGTGATACCGGCGGCGCGGCGATCGATGCCTTTGCGGGGCGTGACCGAACCGACATGTTCGTGCTGTTTCCGGAGGGCAAGGTATCGCCGGTCCAGCAACGTCAGATGACCACCTCTACCGCTTCGAACGTGCATGCGCTGGCGGTCGAAGGCAATTTCGACGATTGCCAGTCGATCGTGAAGGCCATGTTCAACGACCATCATTTTCGCGACTCGGTGCGCCTGTCGGGCGTCAACTCGATCAACTGGGCCCGGATCATGGCTCAGATCGCCTATTACTTCTCCGCCGCGATCAGCCTGGGCTCGCCAGACCGTCCGGTGTCCTTCACGGTTCCAACCGGCAATTTCGGCGACATTTTCGCAGGATATGCGGCCAAACGCATGGGATTGCCGATTGACCGGCTGGTGATCGCGACCAACGACAACGACATTCTGGCGCGCACCCTCGTGAGCGGGCGTTACGAGACACGCGGCGTGATTGCCACCACATCCCCCTCGATGGACATCCAGGTTTCATCCAACTTCGAACGGCTGCTGTTCGAAGCGTCGAACCGGGATGCGTCGGCCACCGTCGCAGCCATGGAGAGCCTGCGGCAGTCAGGCGCCTTCACGATCGCCGGGTCCACGCTCGAAGCTATCCGGACCGAGTTCTCCGCCGGTCGTTCGACGATGGAACAGACTGCCGCAGCGATCGCAGCGACGCTGAAGGCGAGCGGATATCTGGCCGATCCGCACACGGCGACAGGGCTTCATGTCGCCCGCACGCTGGAAGGCAACGAAACGCCGATGATCGTGCTGTCGACGGCGCATCCAGCCAAGTTCCCGGATTCGGTCGAGAGCGCCGTCGGAAACCGCCCGAACTTGCCTTCCTGGCTGTCGGGCCTTATGGAGCGTCAGGAAAAATACAGCCTGCTTCCATCGGACGTGAAAATGGTGGAAGATCACATCAGCCGTCATACCAGGGTGACCGGCTAGGGAGCCCGAGGAGTTCGCGTTACATGGGAGTTGAGGTAAGCCGTCTTTCGAACGGCCTGACGGTTGCGACCGAAACCCTTCCCCACATCGAGACCGTCGCCCTGGGAGTCTGGGTCAAGTCCGGTTCGAGAAACGAGCGCGAGGATGAGCACGGCATCGCCCATCTCCTCGAACATATGGCGTTCAAGGGAACAGGCAGCCGATCCGCCTGGGACATCGCGTCCCAGATCGAGGATGTTGGCGGCGAGATCAACGCCGCTACGAGCGTCGAGACCACGTCGTTCTATGCCCGCGTGCTGCGCGACGACATGCCCCTTGCGATCGATCTCCTTGCAGACATCCTGACCGACTCCAAGTTCGACGCCGAGGAACTCGAGCGCGAGCAGCATGTGATCATGCAGGAGATCGGCGCCGCGCACGACACGCCCGACGACATCGTGTTCGACCGCTTCACCGAAACCGCCTTCCGCCACCAGACGATCGGACGCTCGATCCTGGGAACGCCCGAGACGGTGAAATCATTCTCTGCGCAGCAGATCCACGATTTCATGGCGCGGCAGTACGGCGCCGACCGCATGGTGGTCGTTGCGGCAGGCGCGGTCACGCATGACGAGTTTGTCCGCGAGGTCGAGAAACGGCTCGGCGCATTCCGGCCCAACGCGCCGGGATTGCCACCGGCAAGCGCGAACTACGTCGGAGGCGATTTCCGCGAGGATCGTGATCTGATGGATGCCCAGATCGTGCTCGGCTTCGAAGGCAGAGCCTATCATGTGCGGGACTTCTACGCATCGCAGCTGCTGTCGATGATCCTCGGAGGCGGCATGTCGTCCCGTCTCTTCCAGGAAGTCCGCGAGAGGCGCGGCCTGTGCTATTCGGTCTATGCCTTTCACTGGGGATTTTCGGATACCGGCGTTTTCGGCGTCCACGCTGCGACGGGCCGCGAGGACATCGCCGAACTCGTTCCGGTGCTCCTGTCGGAGCTTCAAAAGACGGGCGAACTCATCAAGATCGAGGAGCTCAATCGAGCCCGGGCGCAGTACCGCGCCGGCCTGATGATGTCGAGCGAGAGCGCCGCCAGCCGAGCCTCGCAGATTGCCCGACAGATCATGCTGTTCGGGCGCCCCATTTCGAAGGAGGAGCTCATGGACCGCCTCTCCGGCATCACCATCGAGCGGCTGACGGACCTTTCAACACGCCTCTTCTCGACGCGCCCAACGATCGCCGCCGTCGGGCCGGTCGGAACCCTTGCCCCCTTCGAGGACATTCTTGGCCTGCTGGCCTCGCCGCAGCCGCACGTCCGCAAGATGGCGGGTTGACCGCCGACCCGGGGCCATGCTGGGCCTTTCCTATTTCGGCAGGGACCGCCTGCGACTGGCAGGGGCCCGGGTGACCCTGCGCATTCCCGCGACGTCCGACTATGAGGAATGGTCGAGCCTTCGCCGCCGGAGCCGCGCGTTCCTGGAGAAATGGGAACCGCGCTGGGCCAACGACGAACTGGACCGCGCCGCATGGCGGCAGCGGGTTCGCCGCTACAGGGAGGAGATCAGTCGGGGAACCGGCGTCCCGTTCCTGATCGTGCTCAACGACACCGATTCCGTCGTTGGCGGGATATCGGTGGGCAACATCCGTCGCGGCGTCGCTCAAAGCGGCCAGATAGGCTACTGGATGGGCGAGCCCTATGCCGGGCGGGGATTGATGGGGGAAGCCGTCGGCGAGCTCGCGAAATACTGCTTTGGACCGCTTCGGCTTCACCGCATCGAAGCGGCCTGCATTCCCGACAACCTGCGCTCCATCCGAGTGCTTGAAAAAGCCGGATTTACCCGCGAAGGACTTCTCCGATCCTACCTGAGGATCAACGGGGATTGGCAGGATCACTACCTTTACGCTCTCCTGGCCGGGGAGTATCACGACCATGGTTCGCGGGGCGCAGCGGTTGAAAGTTGATTCAATCTTCACACGCAGGATGCAAGGCCTCTCAGGCCTGCTCGTGGCGTTGCTGATCGCGTTGTCGACGCTCGTCACCACGGCCCAAGCCATCGAGCCCATTCGGATTTCGCGAGACGACGTTGCGCTCGACTTGTCCAAAGCCGTGGAAATCTACCGCAACCGGGGCTCGAATTTCCAGGTCTCCACCGCCCCCGGCATCGACGGCATCGTGCGCCGCATCGAAGTGGAGGCGAAGGACCAGCAGTCGACGGGCGACTGGGCGGTTTTCGCGCTTGCCAACACGACCGAGCAACAGATCGACCGGCTTATCGTGGCACCGCATTTCCGACTCGTCGGATCCGGTCTCATCTGGCCCGACCTGGGCTCGCGGCGCATCGCGGCGATTACGCCCAGCGAAGGGTTCGCGCTCGACCGTCAGGAAGCGCCGGATGCCGACGTCTTCCTGCTGACGTTGAACCCTGGTGTCGTGGTGACGTTCGTGGCCGACCTGGCATCGCCGCGCGTGCCGCAGGTGTATCTGTGGGAGCCTGAAGCGTACAAGGATACCGTCAACTCCTACACGCTCTACCGCGGTATCGTGATCGGAATCGCCGGACTCCTGGCGCTCTTCCTGACGATCCTGTTCGTGGTGAAGGGCACGTCGATGTTTCCGGCGACCGCTTCGCTCGCATGGGCGGTTCTCGCCTACATCTGCGTCGATTTCGGATTCCTGACCAAGGTCATCGAGATCGCTCCGGGCAACGAGCAGTTCTGGCGCGCAAGCACCGAGATCGCGCTCGCCGGCACGTTCGTGGTCTTCCTGTTCGCCTATCTGAACCTGAACCGGTGGCACGGCCACTTCAGCTATGGCGCCATCGCGTGGATACTCGGCCTGGGCCTGATCGCGGGCGTGGCCCTGATCGACCCCCCGGTCGCCGCCGGCATCGCCCGCATGTCCTTTGCCGCGACCGCGCTGATCGGCGTCGGGCTGATCATCTATCTCGGCATGCAGGGCTACGACCGCGCGATCATGCTCGTTCCAAGCTGGATCATGGTGCTGGTCTGGCTTCTGGCTGCGTGGATGACGATCACCGGCGCGCTCGACAACGACATCGTGCAGCCAGCGCTCGGCGGCGGACTGATCCTGATCATTCTCCTGATCGGTTTCACGGTCATGCAGCACGCATTTTCCGGCGGCGCGCTGCACCAGGGCCTGTTCAGCGACATGGAGCGCCAGGCGCTGGCGATCACCGGCTCGGGCGACATCGTGGTGGACTGGGACGTGATGCGCGACCGCATCATCACCCGTCCCGACGTCGCCGAAATGATCGGGCTGCCCGCAAGCAGCCTGCTTGGACCAGCGCGCAGCTGGCTGCCGGCGCTGCACCCCGAGGACAGGGACAATTTCCGCACCACGCTCGACATCGTGCTGGAGCATCGCCGCGGCCGCATCTCGATCGATTTCCGCATGCGGGGCGCCGATGGGCATTATCGCTGGTTCCTGATGCGGGCACGACCCGTCATCGGCTCCGATGGCGAGATCATCCGTTGCGTGGGCACGATGATCGACGTGACCGAGCAGAAGAAGGCCGAGGAACGGCTCCTCCACGATGCGGTGCACGACAATCTGACCGGCCTGCCGAACCGAGGCCTGTTCCTGAACCGGCTGGACACGGTGATCTCGATTGCCCAGACCCAGGAAACCGTGCGTCCGACGGTCTTCGTCATCGACATCGACCGTTTCAAGCAGGTGAACGAAGCACTCGGCATGTCGGCGGGCGATACCATCCTCCTGACCGTCGCCCGCCGCCTGCACCGGCTCATGAAGACGGGCGACTCGCTGTCGCGGCTGTCCGGCGATCAGTTCGGGCTGATCCTCCTCTCGGAGCCGAATCCGGCGCGTATCGCCGCCTTCGCGGACGCCATGCGGCAGGCGATCCGGTCACCGATCAACTATGCCAAGCGCGACATCGTGCTGACAGCCTCCGTTGGACTGATCTCGTGGACTGCGCCACAGACATCGGCGGAAGATCTCGTCAAGGACGCCGAACTGGCCATGCAGCAGGCGAAACGCTTCGGCGGCGATCGCATCGAACCCTTCCGCCCCGCTTTCCGGTCCTTCGGGAGCGATCGCCTGCAGCTCGAATCCGACCTGCGGCGCGCGCTCGAACGCAACGAGTTCCGCCTCGCCTACCAGCCGATCATCCGCCTGGAAGACAATTCGGTGGCCGGCTTCGAGGCCCTGCTGCGCTGGGAGCATCCGCGGCGCGGCATGATCGCCCCGTCGGAGTTCATCCCGATCGCCGAAAGCTGCGAGTTGATCGTGCAGCTTGGCCTGTATGCCATGCAGACCGCGGCCGAGGATCTGTCGTCCTGGCACAAGCAGATCGGCGAGACGCCGCTTTCGGTTTCCGTGAACCTGTCGAGCCGGCAGTTGATCCGCCAGGACCTCGTCGCCGACGTCCGCTCGGCGCTCGCCCGTGCCAACCTCAACCCGCTGTATTTCCGGCTCGAGATGACGGAGTCGCTCGTGATGGACAATCCGGAACGCTCGGTCCACATCCTCGACAAGCTGCGCGAGACCGGCATCGGCCTTTCGCTCGACGATTTCGGCACCGGGTATTCGTCGCTGTCCTACCTGACGCGTTTTCCTTTCGACACGATCAAGATCGACAAGAGCTTCATCGACGACCAGAGCCCCAAGAAGCCCATGCTGCTGAAGTCCATCGTCGGCATGGCGCATGATCTCGGCCTGTCGGTGGTGGCGGAAGGCGTGTCGACCGAAGAGGACGCCAACCACCTCCGGTCGATGGGCTGCGAGTATGTCCAGAGCTTCATGTTCGGACAGCCGATGTCGTCAGAGGCGGTGACGAAGATGCTGAAGGAGCAGTTTCCCCTCACGCAGGCCTGACGTCGTCAGGCGTGGCCGGCGTAGGGGCTCAGATGGGCCATGTCGATGCCGAGCGACATCAGGAGTCTCTCGTATTTCCGGTCGATGTCGCCATCGAACAGCATGTCCTGCGAGGCCGGGCAGGTCAGCCAGCCATTGTCGACGATTTCGCGCTCCAGTTGTCCGGCCCCCCAGCCGGCATAGCCGAGCGCCATCAGGGCGTGGCGCGGACCGCTGCCCTTCGAGATGGCGCGCAGAATGTCGATGGTCGCGGTCAGGCAGATGTCTTCGGAGACGGGAAGCGACGAATCCACGATGTAGTCGTCGGAATGAAGCACGAAACCGCGGCTGCGGTCGACGGGGCCACCGTTTCGCACCAGGAGGTCGCGGGCGGGTGCCGGAAGGCGTATGGCCTGCTTCTCGTCGACGACGCCGAGTTGCACGAGAAGGTCGGGGAAGCGGAGCGGCTGGACCCGATTGATGACGATGCCCATCGCGCCTTCTTCGGAATGGGCGCAGACATAGATGACCGCGCGCGCAAAATTCTCGTCCTGCATGCCGGGCATGGCAATGAGGAACTGGTCGTCCAGAAATCCGCCTTGGGCGATGTCTTTCTTCTGGCGCAAGATGTCCATGCTGTGAAAGCTAGCGTGTTTTCCGCTCGGTTGAAAGACGCTTCGGTCGACGGGCGGGGCTGAGGCCGGGCAAGGTCACGCAGAAATGAAGCCAGCGCGAACGCGGCGCGCTTGCATCGCGGCTGGAGCCCGGCTTAAAGCCGCTCATGTCCTTTGCCCGCCTCCTCGTCGCCGCGGCTGCCCTTTCGGCAAGCGTGAACACATCCTCGTCGTCGTCGAGCGAGGCGCATGCCATCGATGGAGTGACGCTTCGTCTGGTCACCACCGGACTTCCCGACGAGACCGGCAGGCTCATGGGTGCCCTCGACATCAGGCTGGCATCCGGCTGGAAGACCTACTGGAAGGAGCCGGGCGCCTCCGGCGTTCCGCCGCAGATCGACATCGGCGCCTCGATCAACGCCTCGACGGCCGTCATCCATTTCCCGGCTCCGGCATGGCACGAGGACAAGTATGGAGCCTGGGCGGGATATGGCGAGCCGGTCGTGCTGCCGATCACGTTTACCGTGGATGCGCCGGATCGCTTCTCCGTGATCGAAGCCGACGTCTTTCTGGGCATCTGCGAGACGATGTGCATCCCTGTCCAGGCGCGGTTGACGGTCGAGCCGGCAAGCGCGCCGGACGATCCCGATGACGCGGCCTTCGTGGAGGCAGCCATCCGGGCACTCCCCGGCGAGCCCCGAGAGACCTTCCGCATCGACGACGCGACGCTTTCGGGCAACGTGTTGCGGCTGAAGACCATCATACCGGACAGCGCCTCCGGCGCGACCGCCCTCTTCCTGGCGCCGGGCGGCGGCTTTGCGTTCGGCGCACCGAAGGCGGTGAAAGCCGGTCCGGACGGCATCACCTTCGAAGCGGCGGTTCTTTCGAGACCGGCTGACGGCCAGCCGGCTGCCGAGATATCCTATACGCTGACGTCCGGGAGCGCCGCAGTGGCAGGCGTTTTTGCCGTTCCTTGAGGAGAGGCTGGACAAAATTCGCTCGCCCGCTATTGAAGGTCAACTCGCTTCCTGCGTGCGAATCCCATTCCTGGAGACTTTTCAATGACGATATCCGTGGGCGAAAAACTGCCTGCCGCGACGTTCAAGACGTTGACTGAAGATGGCGCGAAGGACATGAGCGTCGCGGACATTTTCGCAGGCAAGAAGGTGGTGCTGTTTGGCGTCCCAGGCGCGTTCACGCCGACCTGCAGCAACAATCACCTGCCGGGCTATCTGGAGAACCACGGCGCGATCCTGGCAAAGGGCGTCGATACCATCGCCGTCGTCTCCGTCAACGATCACCACGTCATGGGCGCCTGGGCACGCTTCACCGGCGGTGAGGGACGCCTTCTCTACCTGGCCGACGGCAACGGCGCCTTCACCAAGGCCGCCGGTCTGGAAATGGATCTGTCGATGGGCGGCCTCGGCATGCGCAGCAAGCGCTACTCGATGATCGTCGAGGACGGTGTCGTGACCGCCCTCAACATCGAGGACTCGCCCGGCAAGGCGATCGATTCCGGCGCGGCGAAGATTCTCGAGCAGCTCTGAGATCGGCTGCGGCTCTCGCCGGTCACGCCCCGTCAGCCGCCCTCCGGGCGGCTGATTTCGTTTCAAGGTGCCGTCAGGGACGCCGCTTGAAGGGCGCCATGCCCATACGGGCGAGCTCGTCGGCACGCTCGTTCTCAGGATGGCCGGCATGGCCCTTGACCCAGTGCCATTCGACCTTGTGGCGCAGGCGCGCCTGATCGAGCGCCTGCCAGAGCTCGACATTCTTGACCGGCTGCTTCGACGCCGTGCGCCACCCGTTTCTCTTCCAGCCATCGATCCAGCTCGAAATGCCGTCCCGGACGTAATTCGAGTCGGTGGTCAGGATGACGTGGCAGGACTCCTTCAGCGCGTTCAGCGCCTCGATTGCCGCCATGAGCTCCATGCGGTTGTTCGTGGTGTCCGCTTCGCCGCCGGACAGTTCCTTGATCTTGCCCTTGAAGCGCATGTAGGCGCCCCAGCCACCGGGACCCGGATTGCCGGAGCAGGCCCCGTCGGTAAACACTTCGACTGTCTTCATGCGTCCTTCAAACCATATTCGGCCGCCGTAGCGATGTGGCGATGGAAGCGCAGGCGGCGAATGAACTCCATCGGATCGCGCTTCTGGACGAGGGCGCCATCGGGGATGGTCAGCCAGTCGTAGAGGCGCGTCAGCATGAAGCGCAGCGCCGAGCCGCGCGCCAGAAGCGGGAGCGCCCGACGCTCGGCCTCTTCGAGCGGACGCACGGACTGATAGCCTGCCAGAAGCGCGCGCGCCTTGGTCTGGTTGAACGAGTGATCCTTCTCGAAGCACCAGGCGTTGATGCAGGTGGCGAGATCATAGGCGAACAAGTCGTTGCAGGCGAAATAGAAATCGATCAGGCCCGACAGGCTGTTGCCAAGGAAGAAGACGTTGTCGGGAAAGAGGTCGGCGTGGATGACGCCCGTCGGCAGGTCGACCGGCCATCCCTTCTCGAAAGCGGCGAACTCGGCGTCGATTTCGGCCACGAGGCCGGGCTCGTAGGAATCGGCCATCGGGCGCGCCCGCTCCCACAGTTCCTTCCAGCCGGCGACCGACAGGCGGTTCGGCCTGTGCATGGAAAAGTCAGCACCGGCGACATGCATCCCGGCCAGCGCGCGGCCGACTTCGCGGCAATGAGTGGCCGTGGGGCGGCGCATCCACACACCTTCGAGGAAGGTGATGATCGCGGCCGGGCGACCGGCCAGTTCGCCGATGAGTTCGCCGTCGCTGCGGGCAACCGGCAACGGGCAGTTGATACCCTTTTGCGCCAGATGCTGCATCAGGCCGAGGAAGAAGGGCAATTCGGCGCGCTCGACGCGCTTTTCGTAGAGCGTGAGAATGAACACGCCACCGGTGGTGTGCAGGAGGAAGTTGGAATTTTCCGAACCTTCGGCGATCCCCTTGTAGGACAGCGTCTCGCCGATCGCGTAGCCCTTCAGATAGGCCGCCAGTTCCTCTTCCGAGATGTCCGTGTAGACCGCCATCTTGACCCGCCCGCCGGTACCGTCGATCAGCCGTTGACGAAGGCCATGTCGGCCTTGGTGAGCTCGACATCGCGCAGATCGCGCATGACCGGAAATTCCTCGGTCTCGGTCGCGGTGACCGCGAGTTCAACCTTGACGTCAAACCGCGTCTTGAAAGCCTCGATGATCTCGTCGACGATGATCTCGGGCGCCGATGCGCCTGCCGACAGGCCGAGCGTGCGAATCCCGTCGACCGTCTCCCATGGGATTTCCGAAGCCCGCTGGACGAGGAGCGCGCGCGCGGCCCCTGCCCGCTCCGCGACCTCGACGAGCCGGCGCGAATTCGAGGAATTGGGCGCTCCGACGATGAGATAGAGATCAGCGCCGTCCGCCGTTTCCTTCACCGCATCCTGTCGATTGGTGGTGGCGTAGCAGATCGAATCCGCAGCCGGCGCCTGAAGATTGGGAAAGCGCTGGCGCAGCCGCGCAATCACCCCTGCCGTGTCCTCGACCGACAGCGTCGTCTGCGTGACGAAGCCGAGATTGTCGGGATCGACGGGTTGGTAGCGTTCGGCGTCCTCGACCGTCTCGACCAGCGACACCGCGCCCGTCGGCAACTGCCCCATCGTGCCAATGACCTCGGGGTGGCCGGCATGGCCGATCAAAACCACATGACGGCCAAGCCGCTGGTGCCGCATTGCCTGTTTGTGAACCTTGGAGACCAGCGGACAGGTGGCGTCGAGATAAAAGAGTTCACGTGCCTTCGCATCGGCCGGCACGGATTTCGGCACTCCATGCGCGGAGAAAACGACCGGCTGGCGGCGATGTTCAAGCGGAATCTCGTCGAGTTCCTCAACGAACACGGCGCCCTTGGCCTCCAGCCCCTCGACAACGTAGCGATTGTGCACGATCTCGTGCCGGACATAGACGGGCGCGCCGTACTTTTTTAGCGCCAGAACGACGATCTGGATCGCCCGGTCGACGCCGGCGCAGAATCCGCGCGGCTGGCAGAGGCGTATCGTCAGAAGGGGCTTTTCCGTCTGTGGGGCGGGGGGGATATCCATGGCCCGGACATGATGTCGACCATCCCGCTCTGTCAAGAGCAGGCCGCCAGCCGTCGGTCCCTCAACGCCGGAAATTGCGCCAGAGCATGATGCCGAGCACGACTGCGAGCGCAGCGGCCAGACCGTACCAGGTGACGGCATATTGCAGGTGATTGTTCGGCTGATCGATGATCGTGACGCCCCCGATCGGCAGACCGCCCGGGTTGGGCGCCTCGTTGGCATCCGCGAAGAGGCCGAGAACCGGGAGGTCGTCCGGAAGGCCGGACGAATCGGCCATGGCGCGAATGTCCTTCCAGTAGAACAGGTTCTTCGACGGATCATTGTCGGGAAGGATCGATGACGGCTTTTCGACCAGCGGCGCACGCAGCAGACCGGTGATCTCGACCGGCTGCTCCACGAGGCTTTGCGGGCGCGTGGCCGGGTCCTTGCGGTCATAGGGCACGAAGCCGCGGTTGACGAAGACGTGGTCGCCCTGCGGGCGTCGAAGCGGCGTGTAGATGAAGAAGCCGGATGCGCCTTTCCAGGTGGCAAAGAAATGGCGTTCGGCCGCGTGGACGAAGACGCCTTCCAGCGTCACCGGCGTGTATTCCAGGTCCGCGATCGCCGGGCCGGAAGACAGCACCTCATCGAGCGGCCGTGGCTCGGCATGGATTCGCGCCTCGATGGTCGCAAGCAGCGCCTCCTTCCAATGCAACCGCTGGACCTGCCAGTTTCCGAGCATGAGAAGGGTGGCAAAGGCTACGGCGCCGACGATCAGCGCAAGAACGACCGCCAGACGACCGCGGCGCGGAAGGATCACATCGTCCGTCATTCGGGAAGGTCCAGTCGCCCTTCGCGCGCCTTGTTGGCGTACTGCAGCGTGAGCAGCACGCCCTTGATGAGCCGCAGCGACGTGAGGGTGAGAAACAGCGTCAGTGGCGTCCAGAGCAGAAACTGGAGCCAGATCGGCGGTCCGTAGGTGACCTCCATCCACAGCGCCAGACCGACCACGACGAAGCCGATGATGAGAATGACGAAAACGGCCGGTCCGTCGCCCGCATCGGCATAGGAATAGTCGAGATCGCAATTCGAGCACTGATCGCCGACCGTGAGGAAGCCCTTGAAGAGCCGCCCTTCCCCGCAGCGCGGACACCGGCCCCGCAGGCCCGCCTGCACGGGATCGACGGAGGGGTAGAAGGCCTTGTCGTTGCTCATGTCGAAGCTCCCTTCACCCCGCAGCCGCCATGGCGGCGGTATAGAGCAATGGCGACGGCAGGTCGACAACGCCCGATGCCGCAGGCGCGATGCGCCTGCCCGGAAGCAGAACGGCCGCCTTGCGGCGGCCGTTCGTACGAACCCGTCTTTCGATGGGAAGCCGTCAGTGCATCACGGCGATCGTCGCGCCGGCCGATGCCCAGACGTAGATGGCGGCGAAGAGGAACAGCCAGACCACGTCGACGAAGTGCCAGTACCAGGCAGCGGCTTCGAAACCGAAATGCTGCTTCGGCGTGAAGCCACCCGCCATGGCGCGCAGCAGGCAGACCAGCAGGAAGATGGTGCCGATGAGGACGTGGAAGCCGTGGAAGCCCGTGGCCATGAAGAAGGTCGCGCCATAGATCGAGTCGCTGAACGCGAACGGCGCGTGCATGTACTCATACACCTGCACGAAGGAGAAGAAGATGCCAAGCGCGACGGTCAGGGCGAGACCCCAGACGAGGCCCTTTCGATCGTCGTGCAGCAGCGCGTGATGCGCCCAGGTGACGGTGGTGCCCGAAAGCAAGAGAATGATGGTGTTGTAGAGCGGCAGGTGGAACGGGTCGAGGACTTCGATGCCCGCAGGCGGCCACTGGCCGCCGGTGTAATCGGACCGCAACACCTGCGCAGCCTCTCCGGGGAAGAGGGCGGCGTCGAAGAAGGCCCAGAACCAGGCCACGAAGAACATCACCTCGGAGGCGATGAACATGATCATGCCGTAGCGCAGGTGAAGCGAGACGACCCGGGTGTGGTGGCCCTCGTTGCCTTCCTTGATGGTGTCGGCCCACCATGCGTACATGGTGTAGAGCACGATCAGCAGGCCGATCGCGAAGATCCAGTAGTTCGCCGCGGAGAAATCGAGCCCGAACAGGTTCAGCGATCCGCTCTTGAGGGCCTGCATCCAGGCGACCGCGCCGATCGCCATGACGAACGCCCCGACGGAGGCGATGAACGGCCAGGGGCTGGGGTCGATGATGTGATAGTCGTGTTGCGGTTTGGCGTGAGCGTCAGCCATTTCAGCCCCCAAAGTTGCTGGACGTGATGCCGGTGTCGACAGGCGCGCTTCCGCGTACGGAGACGGACTCGGCCGGCTCCCCGTCGATGCCGAAGAAGGTATAGGACAATGTAATGGTCGTCATGTTCCGCAATTCCGGAACCTTGTCGATGGCCGGATCGACGAAGAACACCACCGGCATCTCGAGCGCTTCGCCCGGCTTCAATTCGGTGTCGGTGAAGCAGAAACACTCGACCTTGTTGAAGTAGGCCCCTGCCATCGCCGGAGAGACGTTGAAGCTGGCGCGTCCGCGGGTCGGCCTGTTGAACGGGTTGACGGCGCGATAGCTCACCTGCACCGTTTCGCCCATCTTCATCGTGACCGAGCGCTGCTCCGGCTTGAACTCCCAGGGCAGGCCGGACGCGACGTTGGCGTCGAAACGGACCGTCACCTGGCGGTCGATGACGGTGTCGGAATACTGCTCGACCCGCTGGGTCGTTCCGCCATAGCCGGTGACCTGGCAGAAAAGCTGGTAGAGCGGCACGGCTGCGTAGGCCATGCCGATCATGCCGAGGAAGGTTGCCGTGCAGGCTCCCGCGACCAGAAGGTTCGAGGATGCCTTGCGTTCCACATTCGCAGACCTAGCGCTGTCGCTCATCGCTCACCTCACAAGGGCCGGCTCAGGATCGCGGGGCCGAACTTCGCGATCGTCGCCACGTAGAACATCACCACGAGAAGCGCCAGACCGATCGCAATCGCGACATTGCGCGACCGACGTGCCTTCTTCTGGGCCGGCGTGAGCGTGATGCCTTTGTCGTCCTCGCTCATCTGCGTCATCCCGCCATGGCCCGGCCAACGACGGTGTCGACCAGGTAGATTGCAAAGATCGCGAAGAGATAGAGGATCGAATAGGCAAAGAGCGCCTTGGCCGGCTTCATGACCTGGTCGTCGTCGCTCATGCGCAGGACCTGCCAGGCATACCAGACGAAGCCGACCCCAAGCGCGGCGGCGCCGATGCCGTAACCGAGGCTGGCGTAGCCGAGCGCCGCGGGCAGCACGCCGACCGGGGCGATGATGACGGAATAGGCGAAGATCTGGCGGCGCGTCGAGGCATTGCCGGCGACATTCGGCATCATCGGAACGCCGGCGCGGCCGTAGTCGGCCGACTTGAACAGGGCGAGCGCCCAGAAATGCGGCGGGGTCCACAGGAAGATGATGGCGAAAAGGATGACGCTTTCCAGGCTTACCGAGCCCGTGGCGGCGGCCCAGCCGATCATCGGAGGGAAGGCGCCGGCCGCGCCGCCGATGACGATGTTCTGCGGCGTCCAGCGCTTGAGCCACATCGTGTAGACGACGGCATAGAAGAAGATGGTGAAGGCCAGCAGCGAGGCGGCCAGCCAGTCGACCAGCACGCCGAGCGTCATCACCGACAGCGCCGAGAGCACGAGCCCGAAGACCAGCGCCTCGCCGGGCTGGACGCGACCGCTCGGCACCGGCCGGGTGGCGGTGCGCGACATCAAGGCGTCGATGTCGGCATCGTACCACATGTTGAGCGCACCGGAGGCGCCGGCGCCGACCGCGATGGAGAGGATGGCGATCAGCGCGATGAACGGATTGACCGAGACCGGCGCCGCCACGAGGCCGACGACCGCCGTGAACACGACGAGCGCCATCACGCGCGGCTTGAGCAGCGCAAAATAGTCGGACGGCGTCGCCTCGGACAGGTGAATGCCGGTTTCGATCTCGCGGTCGGTTGTGGCCAGGGCCATGCCTAATGCTTCCAGGTTCTTGTTGTTCTTGGTGCGGGACCGCCGACGGATCGGCGGCCCCGAGTCCATCCGGTCGCGCCTACTTGATCTTCGGCAGCTGCTCCCACTGGTGGAACGGCGGCGGAGAAGGCAGCTGCCACTCGAGCGTGGTTGCGCCCTCGCCCCACGGATTGGCCCCTGCCTCGCGCTTCTTGGAGAAGGCCTCGAAGACGCCGTAGAGGAAGATCAGCACGCCGATCGCCGACAGGTAGGAGCCGTAGGACGAAACCATGTTCCAGCCCGCATAGGCATCCGGATAGTCGATGTACCGGCGCGGCATGCCCGCCAGGCCGAGGAAGTGCTGCGGGAAGAACACAAGGTTCACGCCGACGAACGTCACCCAGAAGTGCGTGCGCGCGATCAGCGGCGAGTACATGTAGCCGGACATCTTCGGGAACCAGTAGTACCAGGCCGCGAAGATGGCGAAGACGGCGCCGAGCGACAGCACGTAATGGAAGTGCGCGACCACGTAGTAGGTGTCGTGCATGGCACGATCGAGGCCGGCATTGGCGAGCTGCACGCCCGTCACGCCGCCGACGGTGAACAGGAAGATGAACCCGATCGCCCACAGCATCGGCGTGCGCATGGAGATCGAACCGCCCCACATGGTGGCGATCCACGAGAAGATCTTCACGCCGGTCGGCACCGCGATGACCATCGTGGCGAAGACGAAGTAGCGCTGCGTCTCCAGCGACAGGCCGGTGGTGTACATGTGGTGCGCCCACACGACGAAGCCGACGACGCCGATCGCCACCATGGCATAGGCCATGCCGAGATAGCCGAAGATCGGCTTGCGCGAGAACGTCGACACGATGTGGCTGACGATGCCGAAGCCCGGCAGGATCAGGATGTAGACCTCCGGATGCCCGAAGAACCAGAACAGGTGCTGGAACAGGATCGGGTCGCCACCGGCTTCGGGTGCGAAGAAGGCGGTCCCGAAGTTGCGATCGGTCAGGAGCATGGTGATGCCGCCGGCCAGGACCGGAAGCGACAGAAGCAGCAGGAAAGCCGTGATCAGCACCGACCATGCAAACAGCGGCATCTTGTGGAGCGTCATGCCGGGTGCGCGCATGTTGAAGATGGTGGTGATGAAGTTGATGGCGCCGAGGATCGAGGAGGCGCCGGCGATGTGCAGCGACAGAATCGCAAGATCCATCGCGGGGCCAGGCTGTCCGGAGGTGGAGAGTGGCGGATAGATGGTCCATCCGCCGCCGACGCCATAGGCACCGGGACCGGCCGGCACGAAGGCCGACAGGATGAGAAGGATGAAGGCGGGCGGCAGCAGCCAGAACGAGATGTTGTTCATGCGCGGGAACGCCATGTCCGGCGCACCGATCATGATCGGGACCATCCAGTTGGCGAAGCCACCGATCAGCGCCGGCATCACCATGAAGAAGATCATGACGAGGCCGTGGGCGGTGGTGAAGGCGTTGTACATGTGCTTGCCGGCATCGATGGCGGCATCGCCCTCCACGCCGTAGACCATGGACGCGAGGCCATGGAAGATCTGGATGCCCGGCTCGGCCAACTCCCAGCGCATCATGACCGACAGGAAGCCGCCGACGATGCCCGCCATGATGGCGAAGATCAGGTACAGCGTCCCGATGTCCTTGTGGTTCGTCGAATAGACCCAGCGCGTCCAGCCATAAGGCTTGTGATCGTGATGGTCGTCGTGAGCTGCAGCGCCTGCCATGTTCACCGCTCCATTGTCATTCTTGTTCGGTTCGCTGGCCTTACTCGGCCGCGGACGCCATCTTCGATTGTGCTTCGACCGCTGCCATCAGGGCACGGTTCGCGCCGGACAGATCCGAACCGGCTGCACCAACCCACTGATCGTAAAGTTCGGGGCTGACGACTCGGATCGCGATCGGCATGTAGGCGTGATCCTTACCGCAGAGCTCCGAGCACTGGCCATAGTAGAGACCCTCGCGCGTCGCCTTGAACCACGTCTCGTTGATCCGGCCCGGCACGGCATCGACCTTGACGCCGAAGGCCGGCATCGCAAACGCATGGATCACGTCGCTGGCCGTGACGAGAACACGCACGGTCGCGTCGACAGGAACGACGATCTCGTTGTCGACGGCCAGCAGGCGCGGATAGGCAGCACTGTCTTCCTTGCCGAAGTCGGCCCGCTGCCCTTCCTGCAGCATCGCCGCATTGAAGGAGAAGGGCTCCTCGATCTGGTACTCGTAGTCCCAGTTCCACTGATTTCCGGTCGCCTTGATCGTCAGCGACGGTTCCTCGGTGGGCGTGTACTGCGCGGTCAGGAGCTGGAAGGAGGGGATGGCGATGAAGAGCAGGATGACCACGGGGCCGACCGTCCACACGACCTCGACCAGCGTGTTGTGGCTGGTGCGCGACGGCACGGGATTGACGCTCGCCCTGTAGCGGATGATCACCCAGGCCAGAAGGAAGAGAACGAGCAGCGTGATGGGGATGATGAACCACAGCGTGTACTGCTCGAACCAGCGGATCGCCTCCATGATGGGCGTGGCAGCCGGCTGGAAGCCAATTTGCCAGTCGACCGGCTGGGCGGCCCAGGCCTGCCCTGCGGCCAGAAGCGCAATCGTACCAGACAGCATCGTCAGGAACTTCTTGGTCACGCTCGGATTCTCCTCATCGCTGCGGGTTCGGCCAACTCGCCGTCACGCCTTCTCCGCCGGGGGAGACTCCCCGGTCGGCGTTTGGGCCGTTAAAATCATATCCTGATCCCGACCGCAACAAACGCTCCGGTTCATTTCATGCGGCATTTTTGCGCGAGATCAAAGAGACGGAGCCCGCGTACCTTATGTTGCGCCGCTTCGCCGTCGCCGACGCGGCGCCAGGCAACGTCGCAATTCGGGCTCAATCGCGCGCCAAGTGCTTTCCTTCGGGCGGTTGAGAAGGCTTCTCCTTTGAAAGCGCCTGCCGGCGCGGTAGGGTTCGCCGAGCGTCTACGCACCTCAGATTGAAGTGATTCGAAACGGAGTCCCCATGATCCCCGCACGTTTCATTGCCGGTGCACTCGCCGGTTCGGTTCTCGCGGCCTCCGCACTTCCCGCTGCCGCTCAGCAGAGCGGCACCGTACGTGCCACGCATGGAGCCTGGTCGGTGATCTGCGACGTTCCGGCAGGCGCGTCGGGCGAACAGTGCGCCCTGATGCAGAACGTGGTGGCCGAAGACAGGCCGGAGGTCGGGCTGTCCGTCGTGGTTTTGCGCACAGCCGACAACAAGGCCGAAATCCTGCGCGTATTGGCCCCGCTCGGCGTGCTCTTGCCGAACGGATTGGGCCTCAACGTCGATGGCAAGGACATAGGCCGCGCCTATTTCGTGCGCTGCTTCCAGGACGGCTGCTATGCCGAGGTGATCCTCGAAGCCTCGCTGCTCGACACGCTGAAGGCGGGGACGTCGGCGACGTTCATCGTGTTCCAGACGCCCGAGGAGGGCATCGGAATTCCGGTCGACCTCAGCGGGTTCTCGGCCGGGTTTGCGGCCCTGCCGTAACACCGGGCGGCGCGCCCCGACACTCTTCCGCAGCGCTCGACCGCGAAGTCGGCGAGAGACTGCGGCTGTTCCACGACAGGGGCGTCATGCCGGCGTTGCGGGTCTTGCCGGAACGCCCTACATCGGGGTCGACAGCAAGGAGCCTCCGATGGATCTGATTTCCCGCTTCGACATCGATGACAGCACCGTCCGGCGCGTCGTCGCCGATGCGATCGACGGCGCCGACGATGGAGAACTTTTCCTCGAGTACAGCGAGGGCGAGGCGCTGGTGTTCGACAATGGCCGGCTGAAGACGGCGAGCTTCAACACCGACCAGGGTTTTGGATTGCGTGCGGTGGCCGGCGAGGCGACCGGCTTCGCGCATGCAAGCGAGATGTCCGGTGCCGCGCTGCGGCGCGCCGCCGATGCGGTGTCCACGGTGAAGGCCGGCTATTCCGGAACGCTGGCGCCGGCTCCGGCCGGAACGAACGTCAAGCTCTACGACGACGTCAATCCCATCGCGTCGCCCGCCTTCGCCGAAAAGGCCGCGCTTCTCCAGGAGATCGACGGCTGGGTGCGGGCGCGCGATCCGCGCGTGCGGCAGGTGACGGCGGCGATGACGGCATCCTGGCAGCAGGTGGAGATCCTGCGGGCGGACGGCCATCTGGTGCGCGACATCCGGCCCCTGGTGCGGATGAACGTTTCGGTGGTCGTCGGCGAGGGCGACCGGCAGGAGAGCGGCTCCTACGGCATGGGCGGCCGCAAGGGCTTCGGCGAATTCGTGGCCGAACAGAGCTGGAAGCACGCGGCCGAAGAGGCGCTGCGTCAGGCGCTGGTCAATCTCGAAGCCATTCCCGCCCCTGCCGGCACCTTCGACATCGTGCTCTCCTCCGGCTGGCCGGGCGTGATGCTGCACGAGGCGGTCGGGCATGGCCTGGAAGGCGATTTCAACCGCAAGAAGACCTCCGCCTTCTCGGGGCTGCTGGGACAGCAGGTGGCGGCCAAGGGCGTGACGGTGGTCGACGACGGCACCATCGCCGAGCGTCGCGGATCATTGACGATCGACGACGAGGGCACGCCCAGTGCGCGCAACGTGCTGATCGAGGACGGAAAGCTGGTCGGCTACATGCAGGACCGGCAGAACGCCCGCCTGATGGGCATGCGCGCCACCGGCAACGGCCGGCGCGAGGGCTATGCCCACCAGCCGATGCCGCGCATGACCAACACGTTCATGACCGGCGGCGACATGGAACCGGCCGAGATCATCGCCTCGGTGAAGAAGGGCATCTACGCCGTCTCCTTCGGCGGCGGGCAGGTGGACATCACGTCGGGCAAGTTCGTGTTCGGCTGCACCGAGGCCTACATGATCGAGGACGGCAAGGTGACGCGGCCGATCAAGGGCGCGATGCTGATCGGCAACGGCCCCGACGCCATGCACCGCGTCTCGATGATCGGCAACGACATGAAGCTCGACACCGGCATCGGCATGTGCGGCAAGGCCGGCCAGGGCGTGCCGGTGGGCGTCGGCCAGCCGCATCTGCGGATGGACCAGATGACGGTGGGCGGAACGCAGGCGTGAGGCGACAGAAGCGCGTCAGGTCCACGACGCAGGCGTCCGCGGAAGTCGTTCGTCGGGATCGATGATCGAGAGTTCCGGCGATCCTTTCGCGTTCCATCGCCAGAGCGCAATGCAAGTTCCGCCGGGGGACATGTGCGACGGGAAGATCACGCCATCGGCGCCAGCCTCGACCAGAACGCGCCGCAAGGCGTAGGTGGGTGGCTCCAGCCCCGAGTCGAGGTTCTGTCGCCACTCGCATCGGTGAATGTCGCTGCCGACACCAAGGTCGGCGAGCACGGCTCGGTCCGTGAGGTCGATCAGGCGCGCACCCTTCAGCTGCAGGCGAGCGATCAAGGCTGGATGCTGGACGAAACCCTGATTGTATTCGGCCCAGGCCGTCGACAGTTCGCGTGCCGCATAGATGGCAGGCGCACCAACCGGGTTCCAGCGTCCGCCGAAGCGCGCCGCCCCTTCTCCCGGCATATAGGCCCATCGTGGGACATAGGCGCGCCAGAGAAGAAGGTCGCAAGGGGTGACGTCAGGCATAAACGCCGGATCTCACGGCCTCCAGATAGGTCAGAACCTTTTCGGATTTTCCCTCCCGCACGAGATCATATGCCGACTTTCCGGCCCATCCCGGGATCGGCTGGTGCTTGAACCAGATGACGGCGCGATCCTCGCCACCCGCCATCTCCCCCGCCATGGCGAGGATGCGAACCACCGGGCTGAGCGCCGTGTCCACCTTGCGGCCACCGACCGCGGTGCTCAGAGTGTTTCGGGCCACGCCCACCAGCGTTGCAAGTTCGCTCATGGTGATGCCGAGATGATCGGCGACCCGACGAGCAGACAGATGCGGCACACCCTCCTCGTGAAGGTTCGCAGCCGAAACCGCCATCATGGCCATGTTCATTGCCTTCCGCTCATTGAACGCTTCCTGCTCAATATGTGCTCAATTCCTGCATGGTGCAAGTACCGTACTTTCGCAACGACGCCGGGACGGCTATGGAAATCGGCATGAACCGCCCCTCCTCCATCGTCATCCTCACCGGCGCCGGCGTCTCCGCCGAATCGGGCGTCGACACGTTTCGGGACGCGGGGGGCATATGGTCGAAGGTCGACTATCGCGACGTGGCGACGCCGCAAGGTTTTGCGCGCGACCCGCGGCTGGTGCACGACTTCTACAACCAGCGTCGCCGCGCCATGGCGAACGTGGCCCCGAACGCCGCGCATGCTGCGCTGGCGAGGCTGGAGCAGGCGTTTGCCGGCGACCTTCTGCTGGTGACGCAGAACATCGACGACCTGCACGAACGCGCCGGCTCATCCCGGCTGATCCACATGCATGGCGAACTCGGCCAGGCGCTGTGCACCAATTGCGGCAACCGTCTGCACTGGCCGGGCGACATGGGCGTCGACACGATGTGCCCCGCCTGCCATTCGACGGGCACGATCCGGCCCGACGTCGTGTGGTTCGGCGAGATGCCCTATCACATGGGCCGGATCGAGCAGGCGCTGGAGAGATGCGACCTGTTCGTCTCGATCGGGACGAGCGGCAGCGTCTATCCGGCGGCAGGCTTCGTCGAGGAAGCGCGCCGTCATGGCGCCCATACGGTGGAGCTCAATCTGGAAAGATCGGAGGGGCACTCGCTGTTCGCCGAGGCGGAACACGGGAGGGCGACCGAGATCGTGCCCGCCTTCGTCGAGCGACTGCTCAACGGGCGGTAGTCGCGCGCTCCCGCGCTCAGCGGCGCTTCTTCGGCTTCTCCAGAAGGGCCACGGCCTCGACATGCGGCGACCACAGGAACTGGTCGATCGGGACCACGCGCTTCACGACGTATCCGCCCTCGACGAGGGTCGCGACATCCCGCGAGAAGGTGACGGGATTGCAGGAGACCGCGACGACCCGGGGCACGTCGCTGCGGGCCAGCTGCTTGGCCTGGTCCTCGGCGCCAGCGCGCGGCGGATCGAAGATCACACCGCCGAAGGCGTTCAATTCCTTGAAGGTCAAGGGGCGGCGGAAGAGGTCGCGGCGCTCCAGCGTGACGCGCTTCAGGCCGGTGGCGAAACGGAAGGCGCGGTCGAGGGCGCCGAGCGCGGCGGCTTCGGCCTCCACGGCATGGACTTCGACGTAGCGGGCGAGGCGCAGGGTGAAGGCGCCGGCGCCGGAGAAGAGGTCGGCGACTTTCCTGGACTTGCCGAGATGGCCGACGGCGAGCGCGGCCATCGCATCCTCGGCCGACGCGACCGCCTGCAGGAAGCCGCCCGGCTGCGGCTCGAGCGCGACGTCGCCCGCCTTCACCATCGGCTTCCTGGGCTCGATGACGATTTCGCCATCGACCGAGAGGCGCGCGAAGCCCGCCTTGAGCACATAGCGGCCGGCGGCATGGCGCGCATGTTCGGAAAGCGCTCCGGAGTCCATGGCCGCGATGTCGAGACCGGAATCGGTGGCGGTCACCAGCAGGCGGAAAGGCTGGCTCGTCGCCGCAATGATGCCGGCGACCTCGCGCAGTGCCGGCAGCGCCGAAACGATGGCCGGCACGAGGATCGGGCATTCCTCGATGTCGATGATCTCGTTGGACAGCGCCTGATTGTAGCCGAGCACGATGCCGCGGTCGGTGCGCCTGGCCGTGAAGCCGGCGCGGCGGCGGCTTTCGGGCGCACAGGTCACCAGCGGATCGACAGGGACCTCGATACCGCGGCCGGCCAGCGCCTGCACAAGCTTGTCGCGCTTCCAGGAATGATAGACGGAGGCTTCGAGATGCTGCAGCGCGCAGCCGCCGCAGGTGCCGAAATGGCGGCAGGGCGGCTCGACGCGCTCGGGCGCCCGCTCGATCAGCGCCATCAGGGTGCCGCGCTCGCCGACGACGGCGGCCGTGACGGTCTCGCCCGGCAGCGCGAAGGGAACGTAGGCGTGGCCACGCGCGGTGCGGGCGATGCCGTCGCCCTGCGCGCCGAGGCGTTCGATGACGAGGCGGGTCGATTCGGCGCTCATGCGTCCTTTACTCCAGCCAGCAGGAATTCGCGGTTGCCGTCGCCGCCAGCAATGGGCGACGGCATGAAGCCGAGCGTGCGCCAGCCAGGCTGGTTGGCCAGCCAGGCGGCGAGGTCTTGCGCGACCCGCGCACCATCGGCGGGATCGCGCAGGAGGCCGCCCTTGCCGATCGCCGCGCGGCCGGCCTCGAACTGCGGCTTGACGAGAAAGACAGCAAGGGCGCCCGGGGCAGCGAGCGACAGTGCCGGCGGCAGGGCCAGCTTGAGCGAGATGAAGGAGACGTCGGAAACCAGCATGTCGGGTGCGTGGCCGGCGAGATGGGCGGCGGCGAGATCGCGGGCGTTCAAACCTTCGAGGACGGTGACGCGCGGATCGTCGCGCAGGCTCTCGTGCAACTGGCCGTGACCGACGTCGAGGGCCACGACATGCCCTGCCCCGCGCTCGAGCAGCACCTGCGTGAAGCCACCGGTCGACGCACCGAGATCGAGCGCCACCCGGCCCGCCGGGTCGAAGGCATAGGCGTCGAGGGCCGCGATGAGCTTCAGCGCCGCGCGGGAAACGTAGCGCCGTGCCGGATCGGCCACCGCGATCCGGGCCGTTGGCACAACCGCCAGCGCCGGCTTCGTTTCGGACACACCGTCGACGGTCACCGTGCCGCGCAGGATGGCGTCGCGCGCCCGCGAACGAGAGGCGAAGAGACCGCGCGCCACCAGCGCTTCGTCGAGGCGCATCTTTGCGGAACTGTGCTGGTCGGGCTGCATCCGCCCCTCATTGGCGAATGCAGCGCCCGAGCGCAAGTCGCGCTGAAGCGCGTCGCGATCTTTCAGATCCGCGCTTTGCGCTTCAGCGCCCTTGTTTGCATGTCCCTGTCCCGCAACCGGGAGCCACTTTCGGGGGACATGGACTCAGAGACCGACGATCGCCCGGCCGGCCAGAGGATCGCGGGCCCTTGCCAGTCCGTCGATCCAGGGGCCGTCGCTCCTCGAAACGCGCCTGACCGGCGCCGGGTCCTGTCGCTTCGTGCTGGCGGTCGTCTCGGCGCTGACGGTGCGGATGAAGGCCGGCTTCTGGCCCGGCGCGAAGCCGCCGCGGATGTCGCCGATGCGGCCGGCGAGAATGCGCGCCGCCGCCTGGTCGATCGATCGGTCGATCTGGTCGATCGATCGATCGGCCTGGTCGAGCGGGGCCACCTGCTCGACCGGGTCCATCGAGCGATCGACCTTGCCGTCGGCCAAAGCCGAACCGTTCAGCGCGGCGACAAGCGCCGCGGCCGCGATGATCATCTTCATGATGTCGTCTCCCAGTCCCGGGAGCGTGTCTAGCGCATCGATCCTAAGATCGGCCCAAGAGAGACGGTAAGCGGGAGGCGAACAGGCAGCGTAAACAGGGTGTTACGAGGAGGCCTGCGGAGGCGTCGTGGACGCAGAGGCGCCCTTTGCCGACCGGCGATGCTCGACCTTGGCGAGCAGGACAAGGCTCGCGGCCAGAAGAAGCGCACCATTGGCCGGGTGAAGCGACAACAACACCGGGATAGGGCCGGCCGCGAGCCCGACCTGCACCAGATAGAGCGCCACCAGGATTGCCGCCCACCAGCCGAAGCCGCGCAGGCGACGGATCGTGAAGGCGCCCGCAGCGAGCCCGATGGCAGGAAGCGCCAGGATCGAGCCGATCGCGCCGTGCAGTCCGAGCAGGGCAGGATCGAGGAGCAGCCCGAATCCCGCGATCACGAACTGGGAAAACACTCCGGCCGGCATGAGCCAGGCAAGAGCCGCGAACCAAATGGGAGTTCCGCAACGAAGCTCGGCGAGCGTGTCATGCGTCTCGTCCATGAGAAATCTCCAGTCGTGTGGAAACAGGTCGGCTGCCACGGCCCTTGACGGAGCCATCGTGGTCACGGGACAGCGCGGACGGGGCGTCTCAGGCAACCTGAGGGATCCGCCCTTGCGGCGGGGTCTCCAGGCAGCCGAGGGCGGCGAGCGTCTCGGCGACCGCAACGTCGAGATCGGTGCGGGGCTCTTCTCCGAGAAGGGCGACGAGACGGGTGTTGTCGAGCCGGATCGGATGACGCCAGTACGGCGCGATCTCGGCCGCCTCGCGAGGGAAGCCGCCGAACAGGCCCGCAAGACGCATCAGCCACCAGGGGAAGGCGAAGACACGCAATCGGCGACCACTGGCCCGGCGGATGGCCTCCACCATCCGCGTGCCGTCGGCGTCGTAGAGGCCCTCGAACTGCAGCACCTCGACGGGGCGCAGGTGCTCGGGCCTATCGACCAGCCGCGCGAAGGCTTCTGCAAGGTCCGGCAGATACGCCCAGCTGTGACCGGCTCCGCGCGCCGGATTGAGGATGCGGCGCAGCGGCTTTCCGGCCGGAACCATGGCCTGCGCGAACCAACTGGCCCGAGCGCCCGGGCCGAAGAAATCGCCGGCGCGCAGGATCAGCGAGGGCACCTCCGGCGCGGCCCGCCACAATCGTTCCTCCAACGCCACGCGGATCATGCCCTTGCGGCTCTTCGGGTTCTGGACGCTGCTTTCGTCGATGACAGGCGTCGCCGCCGGATCGAAATTGTAGATCGTGCCCGGCAGTACGATGCGGGCATTGCCGGCCGACAGCGCCGCCGCGATGGTGTTGTCGATCATCGGCAGGACGAGCTTGTCCCAGTTGGCGTAGTCGGGCGGGTTGACCGCATGCACGATGAGCGAGACGCCCTCCGCAGCGCGGACCACGTCGTCCCGGCGCATGGCGTCGCCCTCGACCCATTCCACCCGGCCGGGGCCGACGCCACGCGCTTTCGCAGTGTCGCGGGCCAGACCACGCACCTGCCAGCCATGGCGCAGCAAGGCCGTGGCAATGCTGCCTCCTATTCCGCCCGTCGCTCCGAGTACCAGCGCCGTCCTGCTCCGTTCCATCGAAATCTCCTGTCTTTCGTCGTTACGATGAAAAGAGGATGGGACGCAGGCAGATGAAAGGGAATTGCAAACGATCCGACAGATGGTAGAAAGATTCTTATGAGCACTTCCATCGAATGGGACGACCAACGCGTCTTTCTGGCCGTCCTCGAAGAAGGCAGCCTCTCGGCCGCGGCCCGGAAACTCGGTCTGTCGCACCCGACGGTGCGCAGCCGCATCGAGGCGCTGGAAAAGGGACTGGGCACGGTGCTGTTCACCCGCTCGGTGAACGGCCTCACCCCGACCGAGACGGCGGAAGCGCTGCGCGGCCCGGCGCGCGCCATGGCGATGGCGTCGGAACTGTTCGTGCGCCAGGCTTCGTCTTCCGTGGGCGAGGTCGCGGGAACGGTTCGGATCAGCGTGCCGGAATTCATGGGGATCGAAGTCATGCCGGCAATGCTCGCGCGGCTGCGCGAGGCGCATCCCGGAGTGCGGATCGAACTGTCGCTGAGCAACGCGCCCGCCGACCTCCTCGCGCAGGAGGTGGACGTCGCTGTGCGGACCGTGGCCCCGCGGCAGGAGGCGCTGGTGGCGCGGAAGGTCGCGGCTATTCCTCTCGGCCTGTTCGCGTCGCGTCGCTACGTCGCGCGGCGCGGCGCGCCGGCGAGCCTCGCCGAACTGGCGGCGCATGACCTGATCGGACCGGATCGCAATCGCAGCGACCTTGCGCTGGCCGCGCGCTTCGGCCCCGCCCTGAACCGCGAACGATTGGTGCTGCGCACCGACAGCCACCCGGCGCAGACTGCCGCCGCGCGGGCGGGCGTCGGCATCGCGGTCGCGCAGGTACCCGTTGGCGAAGGCGACCCCGATCTGGTCCGCATTCTGCCGGAGATCGAGGTCGCGGTGCTGGAGACGTGGATCGTCACGCACGAAAACCTGGCGCGGGTTTCGCGGGTGCGCGCGGTGTTCGATTCGCTGGTGGAGTCGTTCGGCGCGATGGCGCGGCAGAAGTGACCGGCGCCGACGCTACGCCCTGACTGCCTTGGCCCCGGTCCCCAGGGCCGAGAAGACCGTACGGACGATACCCGGCGCGTCGAGACCGGCGAGTTCGATCATCCGCTCGGGCTTGGCCTGGTCGGTGAACACGTCGGGCAGGACGAGCGGTCGCACCCGCACGCCGCTTTCGAGCAGACCGGCGCCGGCCAGATGATGCAGGACCTGCGTGCCGAAGCCGCCGATCGAGCCTTCCTCGACGGTCACCAGCACCTCGTGCTCGCGCGCGAGCCGGGCGACCAGATCGGTGTCGAGCGGCTTGGCGAAGCGTGCGTCGGCGACCGTGGTGGAGAGACCCGCGGCGTCGAGTTCTTCCGCCGCGGCGAGGCAGTCGGCGAGGCGCGTGCCGAAGGAAAGCAGCGCGACCTTGGTGCCCTCGCGCAGCACGCGTCCCTTGCCGATGGGCAGCGCCACGCCACGCTCGGGCATGTCGACGCCGACGCCATTGCCGCGCGGATAGCGGAAGGCGATGGGACCCGAATCATGTTCGACGGCGGTGCGGATCATGTGGCGCAGCTCCGCCTCGTCGGCGGCGGCCATGACGGTGAAGCCCGGCAGCATGGCGAGATAGCCGACGTCGAAGGCGCCGCAATGGGTGGCGCCGTCGGCCCCGACATAGCCGGCGCGGTCGATGGCGAAGCGCACCGGGAGGTGCTGGAGCGCGACGTCGTGGACGACCTGGTCGTAGGCGCGCTGCAGGAAGGTCGAATAGATGGCACAGAACGGCTTGAAGCCCTCGGTGGCGAGGCCGGCGGCAAAGGTAACGGCGTGCTGTTCGGCGATGCCCACGTCGAAGGTCCGCGCCGGAAAAAGGTCCCCGAACAGGTCGAGGCCGGTTCCGGTGGGCATCGCGGCGGTGATGGCGACGATGCGGTCGTCGTCGCGCGCTTCCTGCACCAGCGTCTCGGCGAACACCCGCGTATAGGCGGGCGCATTGGCAGGCGCCTTGGCCTGCGCGCCGGTGATGACGTCGAACTTGTTGACGCCGTGATACTTGTCGGACGCGGCCTCGGCGGGCGCGTAGCCCTTGCCCTTCTGGGTGACGACATGGATGAGGATCGGGCCGGCGCCATTGTCGCGCACGTTCTTCAGCACCGGGATCAGGTGCTCGAGATTGTGGCCGTCGATCGGGCCGATGTGGAAGAAGCCCAGTTCCTCGAACAGCGTGCCACCGGTGACGTAGCCGCGCGCATGCTCGACGGCGCGGGTGATGGCGCGGTCGACGCTCTTGCCGAGATAGGAGGTGAGCTTCTTGCCGAGATCGCGGAAGCCCTGGTAGGTGCGCCCGGACGCCAACCGCGCCAGATAGGCGCTCATGGCGCCCGAGGGCTGCGCGATCGACATGTCGTTGTCGTTGAGGATGACGATCAACCGAGCGTCGAGCGCGCCGGCATTGTTGAGCGCCTCATAGGCCATGCCGGCCGACATGGCGCCGTCGCCGATGACGGCGATGACGTTGTTCTTCGCACCCTTGAGGTCGCGGCCGACGGCCATGCCGAGCCCGGCCGAGATCGACGTCGAGGAATGGGCCGCCCCGAAGGGATCGTACTCGCTTTCGTCGCGCTTGGTGAAGCCCGACAGCCCGTCTTCCTGGCGCAGCGTACGAATGCGGTCGCGCCGGCCGGTCAGGATCTTGTGCGGATAGGCCTGGTGGCCGACGTCCCAGATCAGCCTGTCGGCCGGCGTGTCGAAGACATAATGCAGCGCCACCGTCAGCTCGACCACGCCCAGACCGGCGCCGAGATGGCCGCCGGTCTGCGAGACAGCGTCGATCATTTCCGCGCGCAACTCGGCCGCGAGCTGCGGCAACTCGGACTCGGAGAGTTTCTTCAGGTCGGCGGGAACGGAGACCCGATCCAGAAGAGGGGTCACGGGCGGCGATTTGACGGTCATTCAGGTGTTTCGCATTTGCCGATCATCGGGAGATAGGCGCTGGGCCGTTGAAAGTAAACGCGCGAGATGCCGATGAGTGACATGCCAAGCCGGCGAAGGTCACATTGCCGCGCCGGGACGTGTCGTCATTCAGGCAGCGGGATGAACTCCTCGGCGTCGCCCGGCACGATGTCGAAGCGGCCGGTGCGCCACTCTTCCTTGGCCTGCTCGATGCGCTCCTTCGACGATGAGACGAAATTCCACCAGATGTAGCGCGGCGAGCCGATGGAGGCGCCGCCGAAGAGCATCAGGTGGGCGCCCTCCTCCGACGAGACGACGATCTCGTCGCCCGGGCGGAAGACGAGAAGGCGGTCTGAGGGAAAGCGGTCGCCGGCGATGGTGACGCGGCCGTCGAGCACGTAGATGGCGCGCTCCTCGGCATCGGCGGGAATGCGGACGCGGCCGCCGGGCGCGATCGTGATGTCGACATAGAGCGTATCGGCATGGGTGCGGACGGCTGAGCGGACGCCGGAGAAGTCGCCGATGACGACGCGGCCGGAGGCGCCGTCGTCGGAAAACAGCGGCAAGGTGGCGGCGGCCGTGTTTTCGAA
Organism: Aquibium carbonis; assembly: GCF_003970795.1. Lineage (GTDB taxonomy): Bacteria > Pseudomonadota > Alphaproteobacteria > Rhizobiales > Rhizobiaceae > Aquibium > Aquibium carbonis. The sequence continues at coordinate 37,811 of NZ_RWKW01000008.1, forward strand.
CAGCGGATCGATCTCCTCCTTGTGGTCGGGCAGCGCGATCCAGGTCTGCAGGCCCGAGATCGACATCGGCGCGCCGCGCAGCTCTTCGGGGGTGCGCTCGGAATGAACGATGCCGCGGCCGGCCGTCATCAGGTTCACGTCGCCGGGCGCAATGACCATCTCGGTGCCGAGCGAATCACGGTGGCGGATCTTTCCGTCGAAGAGATAGGTGACGGTGGCGAGCCCGATATGCGGGTGCGGGCGCACGTCCATGGCCGTGCCGGCGCGCAGGATGGCCGGGCCCATGCGGTCGAAGAAGATGAAGGGGCCGACGAGGCGGCGTTTCGCCGTCGGCAGCGCCCGGCGCACCTCGAAGCCGCCGATGTCCTTGGCGTTGGGGATCACCATCAGCTCGATGGCGTCGCAGGCGAAGGCATCGCCGGGCTCGGGGTCGTTGCCGGGGAAGAAGCTCATGGGGAAATCCTCAGGGCCATGTCAGGATCCGCGCATCGTAGCGCAGGAGGTGGCGATCATAGGTGACGAAGTGCATGTCCTCCACGATCGACTGGGCGAGCATCAGCCGGTCGAAGGGATCGCCGTGGAGGGGAGGAAGCTTTTCGACGAAGGCGGCATGGGAAGCGGTGACGTCGAGGATGCCGATACCGGCCGCATCGAACTCTTCGATGGCTTGCAGCGCCGACATCGGCGGAGCGTCGCGACGACCTCGACCGTGCTTTATTGCGATCTCCCATACGGCGGCCGCCGAAACCATCACCGTGCCATCCCCACCGCCGAACAGCACACGGATATGTGCGGGGATGCGCTCGGGAGTATTGGTCGCCCAAATCGCGACGTGGGTGTCGAGGAGAAGCCTCACTCCTCCTCGCCGAGGAACAGCTTTTCGATCTCAGCGTCCATGGCCTGGAAGGCCTCGAAGTCCATCGGAGGATATTTTCCGCTCGCAAGGCCCAGGCGTATTCCCTTGGGCGCCTCTGCCGGCTTTTCGATCGGGACCAGCCTAGCTGCGGGCTTGCCGTCGCGCTCGATGACGATCTCGGTCTCGGTGCCGTTCTCGACGGCCTCGACCAGCGTCGCCAGATCGATTTCGGCATCGGAGAGTTTCACGACGCCCATGGCCCGACTTCCTTCGCGGTTGCACCAGATGACGATCGGCAAACTCAGACGATAAGCCTGAATACCGGTCCATGCAACGGACCCGGAACCTGTCGACCGGAGCGCCGCCGCCCCATCAGTCCGGATCGAGCGGCTCGACGCCCGTCGGCTGGCCGTCGCGGGACAGGCGGATCTTCTCGACCTTGGCTTCGGCGGCCTTGAGCAGCTTGTCGCAATGGCGCTTGAGGGCTTCGCCGCGCTCGTAGATGGCGATCGACTTCTCCAGCGGCACGTCGCCCTTCTCGAGATCATCGACGATGCGTTCCAGCGTTTCCAGCGCCTGTTCGAAGCTCATGGCGCGCACGTCGTCATTGGCCTTGTCGGTCATCTGTCGCTATCCCTTCATCAGCCGCCGAACATGCACCGCGACCGACATGGCCAGGCCCTGGAGGTCGTAGCCACCCTCCAGAAGGCTGACAAGCCGGTTGGAACTGAAGCGGTCGGCGCGGTCCATCAGCTCGGCGGTCGCCCAGTCGAAGTCCGCCTCGTCGAGGTTGATCTCGGCCAGCGGGTCGCGATGATGGGCGTCGAAGCCGGCGGAGATGATGATCAGGTCGGGGCGGAAATCGTCGAGCGCCGGCAGGATGCGCGAGCGGAAGGCGTCGCGGAAGACGTCCGAGCCCGTGTGCGCCGACAGGGGCGCGTTGACGATGTTGCCGGCGCCGGTCTCGTCCTTCGCCCCGGTGCCGGGATAGAGCGGCATCTGGTGGGTGGAGCAGTAGAGCACGGAACGGTCGTCCCAAAAGATGTCCTGCGTGCCGTTGCCGTGGTGGACGTCCCAGTCGACGATGGCGACGCGCTCGGCGCCGTGGGCCTTCTGGGCGTGGCGGGCAGCGATGGCGGCGTTGTTGAACAGGCAGAAGCCCATCGCGGTCGCCCGCTCTGCATGATGGCCGGGCGGACGGGCGGCGACAAAGACGTTGTCGGCCTTGCCCGTGAAGACGTCGTCGACGGCGGCATTGGCCGCGCCGATGGCGGTAAGGGCCGCTTCCCATGTCTTGGGGCTGGCCGAAGTGTCGGCGTCGACGCGCACGAGCCCCTGCCCTTCCTCGGGCATGGCCGCCCGCACGCGCTCCAGATACTCCTCGGGATGGGCAAGCAGCACGGCGGAAGGATCGGCCTGCGGCGATTCCACCCGGTCGAGATCGTCGAAGCTCTCGTGCTCCAGCGCGCGGCCGATGGCGCGCAGCCGGTCGGGCCGCTCGGGATGGCCGGAGGGGGTGAGGTGTTCGAGATAGATGGGGTGCGTGTAGAGGCGCGTTGTCATGGCGAGAACTTAGGACGTGCGCGGCCGCTTTGCCACAGCCCCATGAGCCCGGCGGACGCCCGTCAACAGGCTTGTGGCTCCCGCCCGCAGCACGGCCGCGCCCGAGTGGGAAAACCCGCCGCTCCGATCCGTCTCAGTCCTTGTCCATGATCTGGGTGCGGGCAATGCGGATGCCGAAGCCCTCCAGCCCGACGTAGTGGCGCTCGCGCGAGGTGACGAGTTCGATGGACGAGATGCCCAGATCGCGCAGGATCTGCGCGCCGAGGCCGATCTCGCGCCATTCGTTCTCGCGGCGAAGCGCCTCGTCATGGCTCTCCTCGGTACCGGGGGCGGGGCGCACGCGGCGCTGGTGAGCGACGCCGACGGACCCCTCGCGCAGGTAGACGATGACGCCGCGCTGCTTCTCACCCATCTCGCGCATGATACGGCGAAGCCGGTCCGAGGTGCCGAACATGTCGGTCACCACGTCCTCGGGATGCAGACGGACCGGCACCTCCTCGCCGTCGCGGATATCGCCGAAGACGATGGCGAGGTGGTGCATGGGATCCCAGGGCAGCGTGTAGGTGTGGGCGCGCGCCTTGCCGCCCGGCGTCTCGACGTCGAAGGAATCGATGCGCTCGACGAGTGTTTCCTGGCGCTGGCGGTAGGCGATGAGGTCGGCGACCGAGACCTGCTTGAGGCCGTGCGTTTCGGCAAAGCCGGAAACCTGCGGGCCGCGCATGACCGAGCCGTCGTCATTGACCAGTTCGCAGATGACACCGACCGGTGGCAGGCCGGCGAGCTTGCAGAGGTCGACCGCAGCCTCGGTATGGCCCGAACGCATGAGCACGCCGCCCTCGCGCGCCACGAGCGGGAAGATGTGGCCCGGCCGGACGAAATCGGACGCGCCGACATTGCCGTTGGCCAGATTGCGCACCGTGAGCGTCCGGTCGTCGGCCGAGATGCCGGTGGTCGTGCCGTGCTTGAAATCGACGCTGACGGTGAAGGCGGTCGAATGCGGAGCGTCGTTGTCGGCCACCATCGGCGCCAGGTTCAACCGGCGGGCCTGATCGCGCGGCATCGGCGCGCAGACGATGCCCGAGGTGTGGCGCACGATGAAGGCCATCTTCTCGGGCGTGCAATGGACGGCCGCGACGATCAGATCGCCCTCGTTCTCGCGCCCGTCATCGTCCATGACGACGACGATCTCGCCGCGCTCGAAGGCGCGCAGGGCTTCGACGATCTTCTTCTGGTCGTAGGGCATGGGGCTCGCTTCGCTCGCAGGTCGGTCGGCAGTCGGCAGTCGGCAGTCGGCAGTCGGCAGTCGGCAGTCGGCAGTCGGCAGTCGGCAGTCGGGGAATAAACCCGCTGCCGCAGAACGCAAGAGGGTTTGGCTGTCAGACGCTCCACGGCCGGATGAAGACCGGGTCCTCCGGATCGCCGTCGTCGGCCTTTCTTGCGGTTGCGATCCGGATGGCGTGCCAGGCGGTGTCCGCACCGGGAGCGCCGAAATCCTCGTCCATCCAGCGGATGAACGTCCGTGTCCCCATCATGGTCAGGTCCGCGCGGACAGCCCGAACGGCGTCACGCGCATCCCTGTCGTCGACGATGACGACAATCTCCTCTCCACGCGCGAGAGCCTGCTTGAGGTCCTGAACGGCGGACAGGAGGCTCCGCTCGCCGCGATCACTCCAGGATGGCATCAAGAACTCCGGCTTCGAAGCGAGTTCCCAGAGTTTCATTTCACGTTCGTAGCGGACTCCTTCCGGGGTCACCAGAATGGTAAGCCGGTCCCTGTTCCTGTCCATCCAAGCGCGGATGTCGTCTCTCGCGCCGCGCCGCTGATCTTTCCCCTCTCCGGGCTCGCGGAGCACCTCGGTGACAACCATGTCGGTGATCATCACGGGGCAACCGGGCAGGAACAGCCAGTCCAGCGCCCCGATGCATCCCAGCAGGGAGAGCGGCGTGCTGTCCATGATCAGGAAGCGCAGGGTCCGCCGATCCGCGCCTTCGGGCCGCTCGATCATAAACCCGGACGGCCGAATTTCCGTCGAATCGCAGCGAGTTCCATCTCGACCGCGTCTTCACCGACGCCCGACAAGGCCTCGTGGGCCATCCTCAGGGCGGCCGTTTCGAAGTGCCGCACGTCGTATCCCAGCGGATCTGGGCGCGGACGGAGGGTCCGTGACCCGTGCCGCTGCAATTCGGGCTCGACGGCCTCTCCCGCGATGCGTTTCAACCGGCAGAATTCCTCGACGGAAAGCATGACGGTCCGGGGCTTTCCGTGGGACGTAATGACCGCACCTTCCCGATTCGCCGCCCGCTGAACGTCTCCGGTCTGCTTCTGCAAGTCGACGGAACTGAAAGCACGCATGGGCCATCTCCCCGCTTCAATCGACGTAAAATACGTATTTTCTACGCCGACGGCAAGGGCAGTCCAGAAACGAGACCGTGGCCCGTCTGCCTGCCTCGCTCACCGCCCCGTCTGTCCCCTGTGGCGCAGATAATGGTCGGCGATGGCGCAGGCGACCATGGCTTCGCCGATGGGCACGGCGCGGATGCCGACGCAGGGATCGTGGCGACCCTTGGTGCGGACCTGAACATTGTTGCCGTCGAGGTCGATCGACTGGCGCTCGGTCAGGATGGACGAGGTGGGCTTGACGGCGAAGCGGGCCACCACCGGCTGGCCGGTGGAGATGCCGCCGAGAATGCCGCCAGCCTTGTTGGACAGGAACAGCGGCACGCCGTCATTGCCCATGCGCATCTCGTCGGCGTTCTGTTCGCCGGTGATGCGCGCGGCCTCGAAGCCGTTGCCGATCTCGACGCCCTTGACCGCGTTGATGGACATCAGCAACGAGGCGATGTCCTGGTCGAGCTTGGCGTAGATCGGCGCGCCGAGGCCGGGCGGAACGCCCTCGGCGACGATCTCGATGACGGCGCCGACGGAGGAGCCCGCCTTGCGGATGCCGTCGAGATACCCGGCGAAGACGGGCACGGAGGACCGGTCGGGCGTGAAGAAGGGATTTTCCGCGTCGTCGACGAAGTCCCAGTCCCAGTTGGCGCGATCGATGGTCTTTTCGCCCATCGAGACGAGCGCGCCGCGCACGACGAGGCCCGGCACCACCTTGCGGGCCAGCGCGCCCGCCGCCACGCGGGCCGCCGTCTCGCGCGCGGAGGACCG
>NZ_RWKW01000084.1 GCF_003970795.1 Aquibium carbonis
CGGCCGCCGCCGCCCGCCGCAGGGCGGCCTCCAGCGGCAGGCCTTCGGCCAGGCCGGCGCCGAGATAGCCGCAGAACGTGTCGCCGGCGCCCACCGTGTCGACGGGCCTGACGGGGATGGTCGGCACCGCGAGGTCGGCCTCGGGCGTCGCGGCCAGAACGCCGTCCTCGCCGAGCGTGACGACGATGGTGCGGCCGGTCTTCTCGACGAAGCGGCGCATGCGCTGCGCCCGATCGCCACCCTCGAGCGAGAGGGCGTCGGCGCAGAGGTCGAACTCGGTCTCGTTGGCGACGACGATGTCGGCCTCGTGGAGAAACGCGACGGCCTCGGCTGCGAAGGGGGCGGTGTTGAGCACCGCCACGGCGCCGACGGCCCGCGCGGCCTCCAGCGCGGCCCGGACGGTGGCGAGCGGAATCTCGTGCTGAAGAAGCAGCACGTCGCCTTGCGCCAGGCCGGCGTCGGCGACATGGGCCGGCGTGACCCGATGGTTCGAGCCGGGGGTGACCGCGATCATGTTCTCGCCGTCGGACCCGACGAGGATCAGCGCCACGCCGGTGGGCTCGGGCGTGGACCGCACCGCCGACAGGTCGACGCCGCCGTCCTGGAGCAGCGCCAGCGCCTCGGCCGCGAAGGGATCGGTTCCGACCGCGCCGATCATCCGCACGGACGCGCCGGCACGCGCGGCGGCCAGCGCCTGGTTGGCCCCCTTGCCGCCCGGCGCGGTGGAGAACCGGTCGCCCTGCACCGTCTCGCCCGGCCCGGGCAGACGGCCGACCGTGGCGATCATGTCGAGATTGATCGAGCCGATGACGATGACCATGCGTGCCTCCCCGGAAAGCGCAATCGCGCACCAACGCCTTAATGGCTTCGGCGGGAAAAGGGAATCACTCAGCCGGCGGCCCGGCCCGCCTCCCAGCCGAGCATGGCGCGCTTGCGGGTGAGGCCCCAGTGATAGCCGGTGAGCGCGCCGCTCTTGCCGACGGCACGGTGGCAGGGCACCACGAAGGAGACCGGATTGGCCCCGATCGCCGCGCCGACCGCGCGGCTGGCCTTCGGCGCGCCGATTTCGGCGGCGATGGCCGAATAGGGCCTGGCACGGCCGAGCGGGATCCGCAGCAGCGCTTCCCAGACCCGCACCTGGAAATCGGTGCCGATGAGGACGACGCGCAACGGCTCCTCGCCGCGCCAGCGGCCGGGATCGAAGATGCGCGCGGCATAGGGCGCGGTGGCGGCCAGATCCTCGACATGGGTCGCGTTCGGCCAGCGGCCGGTCATGTCGGCCAGCGCCGCCGGCTCGCCCCCCGCATCGCAGAAGGCCAGGCCCGCCAGCCCCCGGTCCGTCGTCATCACCAGAGCGAGGCCGAAGGGCGAGACGTGAAAGCCGTGACGCATCAGGAGGCCCGCGCCGCGGCTCTTGTAGGCGCCGGGCGACATGGCCTCGTGGGTGACGAAGAGGTCGTGCAGCCGGCCGGGGCCGGACATGCCGACCTCCAGCGCGGTCTCCAGCAAGGGCATGCCCTGGTCGAGCAGGCGGCGCGCATGGTCGAGCGTGACGGCCTGGAGGAAGGCCTTGGGCGACAGGCCGGCCCAGCGGGTGAAGAGCTTCTGCAGGGCGGTCGGGGTGACGCCGACGGCATCGGCCAGTCGCTCCAGCGAGGGCTGGTCGCGGTAGTCGAGACTGATCGTCTCGATCACCTGCCGGACGATCTCGTAGTCGCCGGCCTGCGGGGCGCCGGGATCGGGCGTGACGTCGCGTTCGAGGATGGCCTGGGGTGCGTGCATGGCGAAGTCTCCTTGACGGCGACTATCGCGGTTCGGCGCGGGCTTTCCCACCCGAAACTTGCGCGGCCCCTACCCCGCCTTCGCGGTCGCCAGTGCGCGGCCGAAGGCGGTGGCGAAGCTTTCGCGGTCGTCGGGATTGAGGAAGGCGCCGATGGGCACGCGGCGGCCCTGCCCCTCGACCGTCATCGAGGTGATGCCGATCTCGTCGTGCCGGGACACGGCGAACTTCGCCCAGAAGGGATTGAACAGGTGGTTTTCGGCGCGGCCCGACGGCGCGAACTTGCGGATGTCGAGCCGGGTGCGCGAGATCGTGACCTCCTCGCGGGCCCGCGCGGCGCGGTAGTTGATGCGGAAGGCGAGGTAGAGCAGGAGGACGTCGAGGCCGAAGAAGCCGATGATGGGCCAGGCGCCGATGGACCAGAACAGCAGCCCGACGAAGAGCGAGATCATCGCCAGAAGGCCCATCAGGACGGAAAAGCCCGTTCGCCCCAGCGACCGGTGCGGGGTCAGGAGGGCGCTGAAAATCGGCTCGTCGGCATCCTTTGTCTCGGCCATGCGAGGAATTATAGAGGCGGGATGGAAAAGCCCAAGGTCAAAAACGCCGCACGTCCCGCCGCAGCCCGCGCCAAGCCGCGGCGCAAGCCGAAATCGCTCTATGCGCCCGACGAGGTGGCCGAGATCTTCCGGCGGTTTTCCGTCCAGAGGCCCGAGCCGAAGGGCGAACTCGAGCACGTCAACCCGTTTACGCTGCTGGTGGCGGTGGTGCTGTCGGCGCAGGCGACCGATGCCGGCGTGAACAAGGCGACGCGCGCCCTGTTTGCGCTGGCCGATACGCCCGACAAGATGCTGGCGCTCGGCGAGGCGGCGGTGGGCGAGCACATCCGCACCATCGGCCTGTGGCGCAACAAGGCGAAGAACGTGATCGCGCTGTCGCAGGCGCTGATCCGCGACCATGGCGGCCAGGTGCCCGACGACCGCGATCTCCTGACCAAGCTGCCGGGGGTGGGCCGCAAGACAGCGAACGTGGTGTTGAACATGGCCTTCGGCCAGCCGACCATGGCCGTCGACACGCATATCCTGCGCATCGGCAACCGGATCGGGCTGGCGCCCGGAAAGACGCCGGACGAGGTGGAAAAGCGGCTGATGGAGGTGATACCGCCCGAATACATGCTGCACGCGCATCACTGGCTGATCCTGCACGGGCGCTACGTCTGCAAGGCGAGACGACCCGAATGCGAGCGATGCGTGATTGCGGATCTGTGCAAGGCGGCGGTCAAGACCTGCGCCATTCCGGCGCCGCTGGAGCCCGTGGGCTCGACCGCATTCGCGAAGGCCTGAGCCTGGTCGACCGGCCCGATCGATCGGGACGGTCGCGTTTCGTCATTTGCGCTGGGGGCCCGAGGCCGCGCCCAATGCGCCGGACTGGTCGACACCGGCCTGCCGGCCGTTTTCCGCACGGCTCAAATCGGCGAGCAAGGATGCCAGCCTCTGAGGCAGCACGTCCTCGAGCTTGAAGTTCGGCATGGACTGCAAATACCGCGCATTGTCCTTCGAGCGGATTTCCTGGCGAACCGCCTTTTCGGCGGCCTCTTCTTCGTGGCTTTTGCGAGAAGCCATGTCTTCTCTCCTTTACTTGCTTACTCGTCAGATGGAAAACCCGGCCGGACGTTCAAGGTTCCCCCCGCGCGCCCCGGCCCCATCACCAAGGGTTGAAGAGGGTAAACATTGAATTAAATTTGAAGTTTCGGCCGGCCGAGCAGCGGTGGCGGCGATCCGCTCCGGGCTCCGCAAACGGCGATGTCGGCCAGGCGTGGATCGGGTTCGGCCAGGCGAAGACTGCCTCGCACGACCGCGCGCCGACCCACGCGACAGCTCCGCGCAGCGGCGTGGTTCCGGAGCGGCTGGTCCGTGCTCGCCGTTCCCGGCGGCGCCGGACGCCCGAAGGGTCAGGCCTTGGCCTTGCTGGCCTTGACGATGCGCGTTTCCGTCTGTTTTCGCCCGGCCTTGCCGTAGCTGGTGATGAAGTCGACGATGCGCGGGACGATTTCGGCGCGGAAGCGGGAGCCGTTGAAGACGCCATAATGGCCGACGGCCGGCTGCATGTAGTGGACGCGGTAGTCGTCGGGGATGTTGACGCAGAGATCCTGCGCGGCCCTGGTCTGGCCGATGCCGGAAATGTCGTCGTTCTCGCCCTCCACCGTCAGGAGCGCGGTGTTGCGGATCGCCGCCGGATCGACCGGGGTGCCGCGGTGCATCATCTTGCCCTTCGGAAGATCGTGGCGCACGAAGACCGTATCCACGGTCTGGAGATAGAACTCGGCCGTCAGGTCCATCACCGCCAGGTATTCGTCGTAGAATTCCCGGTGTTTGACCGCCGAATCACCGTCGTTCTTGACGAGATGCCGGAAGAAATCCTTGTGCGCGGTGATGTGGCGGTCGAGATTCATGCTCATGAAACCGGACAGCTGCAGGAACCCCGGATAGACGTCGCGCATGAAGCCCGGCTCCGGCCACGGCACTTTCATGATGACGTTGTCGCGGAACCAGTCGATGCCCTTTTCCTCGGCCAGCTTGTTGACCGCGGTCGGGTTGCGGCGGGTGTCGATCGGGCCGCCCATCAGGGTCATGGTGGAGGGCGCCATCGGGTCGTCCCTGGCCTCCATCAGCGCCACGGCGGCCAGCACCGGCACCGAAGGCTGGCAGACGCCGATGACGTGGGTGTCCGGCCCGAGGTGATGCAGCATCTCGATGATGTAGTCGATGTAGTCGTCGAGATCGAAACGGCCGTCGGCCAGCGGCACCATGCGCGCGTCGGTCCAGTCGGTGATGTAGACCTCGGCATAAGGCATGAGCGCGTCGACCGTGCCGCGCAGCAAGGTGGCGTAGTGGCCCGACATCGGGGCGACGATGAGAAGTTTCGGGTCGGGCCGGCGGCCGGCGGGCAGGTCGCGCTGGAAGTGGATCAGGTCGCAGAACGGCTTCTTCCACACGACCTCTTCGGTGACCGGAACCTTCTTCCAGTCGACGACGGTGGTTTCGAGGCCGAAGGCCGGCTTGGCATAGCGGCGCGTGGTGCGTTCGAAGAGTTCGGCGGCGGCGGCGGCGGAGCGTCCGAACGGCGTCAGCGACAGGGGATTGAGCGGGTTCGAGTAGAACAGCTTGGTCGCGTCGGCCAGGGCGCGATACGGACGCATCGCGGCGTGGCTCCATTCATAAATCTGATAGAACATGCGTGCTATTTTCCCCGAATCCGCTGTGCGAGCATCCCGCCACCCGCGTCAATTATCCGTTAACGCACGGTAGCCCGTTTTTATTGCAATGCAATAGGACAGGAAAGCGTTCCGCGATGCCGCTCGGGAAGCCGCCGCCCTCATAACGGCCGGAGCATCAAGACGCGCCGGTCGGGGTCGATGCCCGCGGGAACCTCGGCCTGGAACCGGCGGGCGAGCGGCGGCGACGCCCGTTCGAGGGGAAGCTCGGCGAAGCCGCACCGTGCATAGAACGGCGCGTTGAAGGGCACCGCGCGGAAGGTGGAGAGGCCGACATGGGAGGCGCCGCCGAGACGCGCCGCGTCGGCGACCGCCTCGACCAGCGAAGCGCCGACCCCGCGCCGGGCGTGGTCGGGATGGACCGAAAGCTCGCACAGCCACTGCACCCGGCCGATTAATTCGGTGAGCGCGAAGCCGACCGGCCGGTCGGCCGAATCGGTGGCGACCAGCACGCGGCCGGCGAGCGCCGCCGACCGATACTGCTCCGGCGCGGCCGAAGCGGCGGCGGCAAGCGCCGGATAGCCGTGATCGGCAAAGAGCCTGCCGGCCGCCGTCTCGATCTCGACCAGCCGAACGGCCTCGTCAGGCCGGGCGAGGCGGATCCGACCGCGCGGGGGCGGCGCGCGTCCGGTCAGGCCTCGTAGCCTTCCACGATCACCATCTCGGCGTCGGCCACCGTCTGGCGGATCTGCTTGGCGGCCTGATACTCGGCCGAGTGGTAGCAGTCTGTCGCGGCCTGCATGGAGGGAAACTCGATCACGACGTTGCGGCCACGCCCGGTGCCTTCCATGGCCTGGTAGGCGCCGCCGCGTGCCAGGAACTTGGCGCCGTAGCGCTCGAAGGCCGGCCTGGCGGTCGCGACGTAGTCCTTGTAGCGCTCGGGGTCGCGCACGTCGACATGGGCAATCCAGTAGGCCTTGGGCATGGTGTCTTCTCCCTCTGCAGGTCTTCTTCGTCTGGCCGTCAGGCGGCCGCTTGCATTTCCGCGATGATCGCCTGCGCCGCTGCGCGGCGGTCGGGCGCGGCGACGATGGGGCGCGCCACCACCAGATGGCTCGACCCGGCGCGAATCGCGTCGCCCGGCGTCATCACGCGCTTCTGGTCGCCCATGGCGGCGCCCGCGGGGCGAATGCCCGGCGTCACGACCGCCATGTCGGGACCGACGATCCGGCGTACCGCCGCCGCCTCGCTGGCGGAGCAGACGATGCCGCCCATGCCGCAGAGCCTGGCCTGTTCGGCGCGCATCAAAACCAGCGTGTGCGGGTCGTATTCGTAGCCCGCGTCGACCAGATCCTGCTCGTCCATCGAGGTCAGGACGGTGACGGCGAGGAGACACAGGTCGCTGCCTTTCGCGGCGGCGACCGCGGCGCGCATCGCCTTGGGATAGGCATGCAGGGTCAGCATGGTGACGCCCATCTTCACGATGCTTTCGACGCCCTCGGCCACCGTGTTGTCGATGTCGAGCAGCTTCATGTCGAGAAAGACCTTCTTGCCGTCGGCGACGAGATCGCGGGCGAAGTCGAGTCCGCCGGCGAAGGCCAGCCGGTAGCCGATCTTGTAGAAGGTGGCGACGCCGTCGAGTTCCCGCACCGCCGCCTCGGCGGCGGCCACGTCGGGCAGATCGAGACCGACGATCAGCCGGTCGCGCATGTCGGTGTCAGCGATCATCGCCTGGTCCCTCGAAGCTCTCCATCGGTGTCCAGTCGCACAGGAGCGCGCGGCCGGAAAGAGCGAAAGCGAAGATGTTGCCGCCGCCGCCCGGCTGATCCTCGCGCCGCGAGATCGCACGTCCGGCCAGATGCGTCTTCAACAGCGAGCCGACCGCTCCGTGACCGGTGAAGAGGATGGGGGTGTCCGGCGGATGCGCGGCAAGCACCCCGTCCACCGCCTCGACGATGCGCGCCTGCGCGTCGACGGCGCGCTCCCAGCCGTTCCAGCTCGTTTCGGGTTCGGCGAAGAAGCAATCGGCCGCCGCCTCGAACGCCGCCGGCTCCAGGAATCCCGTCGACGAGCGATCGTTCTCGCCCATGCGCGCGTCGATCTCGACGTCCAGGCCGGCCGCGGCGGCGATGATGGAGGCGGTGTCGATGGCCTTGCGCTCGCCGCTCGAAACGATGCGACGCAGGGTCTTCAGCCAGGCCTTGCCCAGGATGGCCTCGGTGCGGTGGCGGCCCTCGCTCGAAAGCGGCCATTGCGGCGTCGGCACCGCCGGGTCGATGACGACCTGCGGGTGGGTCAGGTAGTAGCCGATCACGCCTCGACCCGCGTGGAAAAGGCCCGCGCCCGCTCGATCAGGCTTTCGCAGAGCCGCGTCATGCCCTTGGTGAGCCGCTCGTCGCGAAAGCTCCCGTCCGCTTCGAACGCGTCGCCGGCGCTGGGGACCGAGACCTGCGCGGAGACCACCTCCATGCCGATGTGGGAGAGGATGGCGCGCAAATGATTGGCCGAGCGGATGCCGGCGAAGTGTCCGTTGGACGACGAACAGACGCCGACGACCTTGCCGGGATAGGGCCGCAGCGCCCGGCCGCCGTCGCTCTTGACGCGGCTGACCCAGTCGATGGCGTTCTTGAGCAGCGGCGGGACGGAACCGTTGTACTCGGGCGTGCAGATCAGCACCCCGTCATGCGCGGCGATCTGGCGGGCGAGCCGGACGGCGTTTTCGGGGATGCCCTTCTCCTTCTCGTGGTCCTCGTCCATGATCGGCAAGGGGTAGTCGACGAGCGAGATGCGCGTGACCTCGGCGCCTTGCAGCGCGAGTTCCTTCATCGCCGCGTCGGCGGTCCTGCCGCTGAAGGCACCCTTGCGGTTCGAGCCCGCGAAGACGAGGATTCTTGCTGCCATGTTTCACCCGATCTGCCAGACTGCTCCCGGTTATATGGCCTCGGTTGCAGCAGGCAACCGCATTCGCGAGGGAAGACGGACATGAAGCAGTGGGCGATGGCGGCACTGGCGCTGGGGATCACCCTGTCGGGCGCCGGGAGGGCGCCGGCGATCGATGCGCTGCCGGAAGACGAGATCGCGGTCCAGTCCTGCATCGAAGGCGTTCGGGACTACAATTCCAGCGTCGAGCCGGGGCAGGAGGCGAGCCGCGACACGTGCATCGGCACGGTGGCCGAGCCGTGCATGGAGACCGACGAAGGCCAGTCCACCATGGGCATGATCGGGTGCCAGGCGCGCGAGCTGGCGGTGTGGGACGCCATGCTGAACGACAACTACCTGCTGCTGGAAGACGCGACCTCGGCGACAGAATTCCAGGCGCTGCGCGACGTCCAGGTGAAGTGGATCGCCTACCGCGACGCCAAGTGCGGCTGGCCGGCCGTCTTCTTCGAGGGCGGCACGATCGCCGGACCGCTGGCCGCCGCCTGCCTGAACGACATGACCGCGCGGCGCGCCAACGAACTGGCGGACTACCTCGACTGGACGCAGAACTGACCCGGCGCCCGGTCCATCGGCGCTACGTGCGCCGATAGATCCACAGCTGCGCGGGAGGCACGTTGCGCAGCACGAAGTCGAAATGCTCGACCGTGTAGGAGCCAGGCCCGGCCGGGACCGGCGAGAACGGCCCGTAGGTGAACTGGACCACCGGGCGGCCGACGGGCAACCGGTCGAGCAGGGCCTCGACATAGGCGATGCGCTGCGGGACCGGAAAGTTGAGCAGCGGCACGCCCGATATCGCCGCGTCGAAGACGAGGCCGCGGTCGTCGCCCAGCGTCCTGTCGAGAGCGAAGGCGTCGCCGCGCACGACGTTGACGGAGGGGAAGAGCCGGCGGACATGGTCGGCGAAATCCCGCGAGTGCTCGACGCAGTACAGCCGTTCCGGGGGCAGTCCGCGCTGGAGAATCGCACGGGTGATGACGCCGGTGCCGGGACCGAGTTCCAGAACGGGCAGGCCGGAGGACACGTCGATGACGGAGGCCATGCGACGCGCCGTCACCGCGCTGGTCGGCAGGATGGAGCCGACCGCGCGCGGCTTTTCGATCCAGCCGCGCAGGAAGCGCAGTTCGTCGTCGAAGTGCGCGCCCAGATTCTTCCGGACGGCTCGCACGCTGCGCTGCATCAATCGCTTGCTCCCTGCTGACATGACCCGGCGCGTGGATACGCGACGACTGTGTCAAAAGAGGGCCTGACCGGGTGGCAGAGGGGAGAAAGGCTCCCGCCTCAGTTGCCGAAGGATTCGAAGAAGTCCTTCATCCGGTTGAAGAAACCGGTCGATTGGGGGCTGTTTTCGGTGGACGACAGCTTGTCGAACTCCTCCAGCAGCTCCCTTTGCCGACGCGAGAGGTTCTGAGGCGTCTCGACCGCCACCTGGATGATCAGGTCGCCGACCATGTTCTGGCGCATGACGGGCATGCCCTTGCCCTTGACGCGGAACTTGCGGCCGTTCTGCGTGCCTTCGGGGATCTTCACCCGGGTCTGCGTGCCGTCCAGCGTCGCGACCTCGAAGGACCCGCCGAGCGCGGCCGTCGTCATGGAGATGGGCGCCGTGCAGTAGAGGTTTTCGGCCTCGCGCTGGAAGAACTCGTGCGGCGAGACCGAGAGGAAGATGTAGAGGTCGCCCGACGGCCCGCCGCGCGCGCCGGCCTCGCCCTCGCCCGACAGGCGGATGCGGGTGCCGTCCTCGATGCCGGCCGGAATGTTGACCGACAGCGCGCGCTCTTCGGTGACGCGGCCCTGGCCGTCGCATTTCGGGCACGGATCCTTGATGGTCTGGCCGCGGCCGTGGCAGGTCGGGCAGGTGCGCTCGATGGAAAAGAAGCCGCCGGTCTGCGCCCGCACCCGGCCGGCGCCGCCGCACATGGTGCACGTGACGGGCTGCGTTCCCGCCTTCGCGCCCGTTCCCGTGCACTCGTTGCAGGTGATGGAGCTCGGGACGTGGATCTGCGCGGTCTTGCCGTTGAAGGCCTCCTCGAGGGTGATCTCCATGTTGTAGCGGAGATCAGCGCCGCGTTCGCGCCCGCCGGACGAGCGCCGCCGGCCGCCGCCCATCATCTCGCCGAAGATGTCCTCGAAGATGTCGGCGAAACCGCCCGCGCCGGCAAAGCCGGCGCCGCCGCCGCCCATCCCGCCATTCTCGAAGGCGGCATGGCCGAACCTGTCGTAGGCGGCGCGCTTCTGGGGATCCTTCAGCGTCTCGTAGGCTTCGTTGATTTCCTTGAACCGGCGCTCGGCGTCGGCGTCGCCGGGATTGCGGTCCGGGTGGCACTGCATCGCCAGCTTGCGGAAGGCCGCCTTCAGGTCCTTTTCCGACGCGCCCTTGTCGACGCCCAGCATCTCGTAGAAATCAGCCTTCATGGTGCTCGCGGATGTTCCTGCTGCCTGTCGGGGTGGCCGGCGCGCCCGGGGCGCCCACCGCAGGCCCCGATTTAGTAAAGCCGGCGCTCATACGCCATAGCAACAACGCGGCTCGCGGACATTTTTTCTCCACGATTGCCGCGGTTGGACGGGATTTCAACCGACAGCCGGCGCGCGAACCGCCGGTTCGGAGACGACGCGCCCGAAACGCGCCACCATGGCCTTGCCCAGCGGCCGCTCGAAATGCCGCTCCGACAGGATCGCCAGCGCCAGCGTGGCCGCGCCGGGCGCCAGCCAGTAGACATAGAAGCCGACGAGGCCCGTGGGTTCGACCAGCATGCGCCAGACCAGCGAGAAGAACACGGCCTCGATGACGGGGTGCAGGAGGTAGATGCCGAGCGAGACCTTGCCGAGCGGATGGAGGAAGGCAAGGTAGCGCGAGCCCTCGGGGTCGTTGCGCTCGGCGACGGCCGCGACGTACATGGCAAGCGCCAGCAGGCCGACGATGAGCGCCGCGTGCTGCCGCGTGGCCATGGCGAGGAGGGACAGGCCAAACAGCGCCCAGGCAGGCCAGTGCGCGGTGAGCCTGAGCCGGCTGCGGCGAACGGCGACCGACACGAGTGCGCCAATGGTGAAGTCGGCAAAGGCGCGGTAGGCGCCAAAGGTGTCGGCCTGGAGCCAGCTCTCGAAGGGGATGGCGCCGCGGGCGACCGCGACTTCCAGCGCCAGGACGAGCGCGCCCGCCAGCGCCGCGAGGCCGGCGATGCCGGCGAGGCGGTATGCGAGGACCACGACCGGCAGCAGCAGGTAGCAGAACCATTCCGCCGAGAGGCACCAGGCGACGTAGTTGAACGTCAGCTGGTCCGTCAGCCCCCAGGCCTGCAGCAGGAAGAGATTTGCCGGCAACGCGCTCCAGGCGTAGCGGCCGGGATCGGCCGTGTGGACCAGGCCGAACTCGACCGCCAGCGCCACGCCGCAGAAGAACAGCAGCGTGGCGAGGTAGAGCGGATAGAAGCGCGCCAGCCGCCGGACCAGGTAGGCGCGGAAACGGCCCGGGCCGCGGAAGAGGTCGTCGCCATAGCGCTCCATGATCAGGAAGCCCGAGATCATGAAGAACATCTCCATCATCGCCAGCAGGCGGTAGAGATAGGCGCCGACCTCCTCGTAGCCGGGCGGCGCGAAGCGCAGGAAATGCCACATCATGATCGAGAGCGCGGCGACCAGTCTCCATGTCTCGAAGATGCGGTAGTGCATTGGACCGAAACCACCCCGCGCGATGGGCCGCGCAACTGGGGTTCTTCAGTAGGGGGATGTTGTGCGAGGGTCCATCTTAGTCGATTGTTAAGCTTAACGGAGCGGCGGAGGAGGAGATGCGGCCACTGATCGCGGCGGCGCTGGCCCTTGCGACGGGAAGCGCACAGGCCGCCGACCCGGCGGAACTCGTGGACGCGATCGACCGGGCCGACACCGTGCGGATGACGCGTCTCGTCGCCGAACGGTTTGGCGGGGCCGGCATCTCGATCAACGAAGGGCTGGTCTGGATGTATCAGCCGTTCGACCGGGTGCTGAACTGGTACAACCACGTCACCGACGCGATCCTGATCGCGGAGATGCCGCGTGCGGGCGAGGCGGAGACCTACTGGTCCGGCTGGAGCACGCTCCTGACGGGTGGCGCATGGGACTGGCGTCCGTTCTTCGAGGACGCGGACGAGGCGCTGCGGCTGGCGCGGTTCAACCAGTTCTTCCTCGCGGCCCACGAATACGGCCATGCCGTCACCTATCGCTACGATCCCGGGCACGAGGAGCGTTGGGACGGGTCGATCAACTGCCGCGAATATCTCGCCGACCGCCTGGCCGCCGCGATGCTGGACGAGCTGGCGGAGGAAGACGCCGCGTTTGGCGGGCTGCGCGACCGCTATCGCTCGCTGATCGCGGAGATCAACGCCCATATCGCGCCGGCCGACCGCTACGATCCACCGGATTTCGCGGCGATCGAAGCCGATTGCCGGATCATGGACGTGCGCCAGCCGACGGTTTCGACCCTGACGCCCTATGCCTCGGCCTTCTTTGCCCGGCAGACCACGCTGCTGGCGCAGGACCTGCCGCCGCTCGCCGATCTGCATGCCGCGCATCTGCGCCCCTGGTGGGACGAGCGGCGCCTGCCGGATTCGGGACGGGCGGGGGCGGTGACGACGCTGGCGCCGGTGGAAGGGCTCGACGGCGCCGCGCCCGCCGTCCTCGCCGACGGAACGAGCCGGGCGCTCATCTTCGCGCCGGACGGTTCGCTGATGGTGGTGGAGGAGCGCGTCGAGGTGATCGACGGCCGGGTTCATGCCGGCTTCGCCCTCGGGCGGGTGGGCGAGCCGATCGAGATCGTCATGCCGTTCGGGCCTCTCGACGGCCCGGCCGACCCGGCGGGCATCGACAATTCGCGCAGCGTCGCGGTGGCCGGTCCGGACCGGCTGCTGGTCCTGAACGACGGATTCGGCCTGGGGGACGAAAACGTCTTCCTGATCGACCTGCGGCGCGGCCGTGACGGCTGGGCGCCGCGGATCGTGCGGATCGACGCCAGGGAGGCGACCGGGACCCGCGTTCTCACGGATGCGGCGGGCGGCATCCACGTGCTGGTTCAGGATCGCGCGGCGGCCACCGACGGGCAAAGGCGCTGGCGGCACCTGCGACTGGACGCGGAAACGCTCGGGACGACAGGCGAGACGCCGCTTTCGACGGAAATCGCCGGCACGCCGGTCGCCGTCGGGCTCGACGGCAGCCTGGTGCTGCAGGACGGCGCGCAGCTGGCGATCGCGGCGCCGGGCGAGGCGCCGCTGGCCCTTGCCGGCGGCCTGCGCCGCTTCA
>NZ_RWKW01000085.1 GCF_003970795.1 Aquibium carbonis
CTACCGGAAAGCGCCGATGACCACCGCGCTACCCAGCTACACCACGTCCAGGGACGTCACCTGCCGCTCCCCCGGATCAAAGCGAATTCGGCAGGACCAACCGGGCGCCAAAGGGTGATTGTGTCAGGCTTCATGCCCCATGGGATCGCGGGCTGAGCGCCGGCTTTCCACCATTCTCGGCCGCACCGCACTCGCGGTAAGGGCGCATGGTCGCCGCTCGCCCCCTCCACCGCCTTCGGCGGTCCCCCTCCCCCGCTTCGCAGGGGAGGATCAGAGAGTGGCGCGACGGCGGAGCGAAATCCTCCCCCGTTTACGGGGGGGCCGAAGGACGGGCGAGACCAGTGGCTCGACCCGGCGGGGGACCGCCGAAGGCGGTGGAGGGGGCGAGCGGCCCTGAACCACGCCCGCCTCAGTTGTGCCGGATCTCGGTGCCGAGCACCTTCAGGCATTCGCGCATGAAGGCGGCGAGCCCGGTCCAGCCCTTGGCCGACACCATCGTTCCGTCGACATAGGCCTCGGTCGGCTTGACGTCGATGTAGGTGCCGCCGGCCAGCGTGACCTCTGGCTCGCAGGCGCCGAGCGCCGCGACCTTCTTGCCGCGCACGACGCCGTCCACCGCCACGAGGATCTGAACGCCGTGGCAGATGGTGAAGATCGGCTTGTTCGCCTCGTGGAAATGCCGGACCATTGCCTGGATGCGCTTGTCGGTGCGGATGTATTCGGGTCCACGTCCGCCGGCGCAATAGACCGCGTCGTAGTCTTCCGGCCGGACCTCCGAGAAGGTCTTGTTGATGTCGGCCAGATGCCCGAATCGCTCGATATAGGTCTGGTGGCCTTCGAAATCGTGCAGCGAGGTCTGGATCTTGTCGCCGGCCTTCTTGTCGGGGCAGATCACGTGGACGGTGTGTCCGACGGCCTCCATGCCCTGCTGGAACACGAAGATCTCGTATTCCTCGGTGAATTCTCCCGTCAGCATCAGTATCTTCTTGCCTGGCATCTGGATTCTCCTCCCTTGATGCAATTGTTGCGGCCGGCGGCGTATCCTCCACCGCGGCTTTCGTCTCGTCGAAGTCCGTCCCTAAGCCACCTCCAGATGACGGCGGATATGCGCGTAGCCGTCGCGGTAGACGGCCTGCGGGCTCTCTGCGAAATCGCGCCACACCTTCGTCGCCGCAGCCAGGTCCTTCAGCGCCCGGCCGAAGGCCTCGATCGTCAGCCAGCCGTCGTAGCCGCTGGCCTTGATGGCCGCAAAAGTCTCGTCCCAAGGAATGTTGCCGCGCCCCGGCACGCCCCGGTCGTTCTCCGAGATGTGGACATGGACGATGTTCTTCAAATTTCGCGTAAAGGCGCCGATCGGGTCGGTTTCCTCGATGTTGGCGTGGAAGGTGTCATACATCGCCCTGATGTTGGGATGGCCGATCTCGTCGAGATGGGCGCCGAGCGCGTCCATGGTGTTGACCAGGTAGCATTCGAAGCGGTTGAGCGCCTCCAGCCCGATGATGACGCCCCGCTCGGCTGCATGCTCGCCGATGGCGCGCTGCGAGGCGATCGAGCGCTCGAATTCCGCCCGCGTCGGCCCGTCGCCCGAGAAATGCCCAAGCGTCGAATGCAAGGGGCCGCTCAGCGTCCGAGCGCCGAGCGCCGCCGTGCAGTCGATCGCCCATTTGACATGGGCGACACCGGCCGCGCGCGACGCGGCGTCGGCGCCGATCAGGTTCATCGCCGGATCGCCCATCGCCGAGACGGCGGTACGGTCCAGCCCGATCGCATCGAGCATGTCGCCGAGGCGCCGGTAGTCGTCGGGCGTGCCGTCGAAGATCGGTATCTCGACCCCGTCGAAGCCGGTGGCCTTGATGTCGCGCAGGATCGGCTCGTGCTCCGCCGACACGCTGGTCGTCCAGAGGAACATGCACATGCCGATCTTCATCGCCGTTCCTCCGGGTCTTTGCCACAACCGCCCCGGACGGCGCTCACAGCTTGGTCCACGCCCCGTTCTTGCGCGACGACCGCACGCAGGCTTCGACGAAGGCGACACCTTCGACGCCGTCCGCAACGGTCGGATAGATGACGGCCGCATCGGGCGCGGCGCCGGCGCGGGCGGCCCGGATGGCGCGCGCAGCCTCTGCATAGATGTTTGCGAAGCCCTCGAGATAGCCTTCCGGGTGGCCGGGCGGGATGCGGCTGACGCGGGCAGCCGATGCCCCCGCACCGGCGCCACCGCGCGTGATCAGCCGCTTCTCCGCGCCGAAGGGCGTGAACCAGAGGTGGTTCGGGTGCTCCTGCTCCCATTCCAGGCCGCCCTTGGTGCCATAGACCCGCAGTTTCAGCGCGTTCTCGTTGCCGGGCGCCACCTGGCTCGCCCACAGCATGCCCTTGGCCGGCGCTTTGCCCCCCTTGGCCTTGAAGCGCAGAAGGACATGGGCATTGTCGTCGAGGGGCCGGCCGTCAACGAAAGCGGTCAGATCGGCGGCAAGACTGTCGAGTTCGAGCCCGGTGACGAACCGGGCGAGATTGTAGGCATGGGTGCCGATGTCGCCGGTGGCCCCGCCGGCGCCGGACTGCTTGGGATCGGTGCGCCAGACCGCCTGCTTGGCGCCTGTCGCCTCGACACGCTCGGTCAGCCAGTCCTGCGGATACTCGGCCTGCACGACGCGGATGTCGCCGAGCTCGCCCGACCTCACCATTTCGCGAGCTTGCCGCACCATCGGGTAGCCGGTGTAGTTGTGCGTGAGGATGAACAGCTTGCCCGATTTCTCGACCGCAGCGGCGAGCTTCTTCGCATCGCCGAGGTTGGACGTCAGCGGCTTGTCGCAGACGACGTGGATGCCGGCTTCCAGGAAGGCTTTCGCCGCGGGCCAATGCATGTGGTTTGGCGTGACGATCGCAACCGCCTCGATGCCGTCCGCGCGTCTGGCTTCCTTCTTCGCCATTTCGGCAAAGGAGCCGTAGCTGCGTTTCGGATCGAGCCCGAGTTCGGCCGCCGACGCCTTCGCCCGCTCCGGGTCCGACGACAGCGCTCCGGCCACCAGCGCGAACTCGCCGTCGAGCCGCGCGGCGATGCGGTGAACGCCACCGATGAAGGCGCCCTGCCCACCACCGACCATGCCGAGGCGGATGGGGCCAGAACCTGACTCGACCTGTCTTCCACTGACCATGTGTTCCTCCGTGAGTTGGGCAATCGGCAATCGGCAGTCGGCAGTCGGCAGTCGGAAAGGCATGGATGGGAGCCGCTTTGGCACGACGTCGGATCGAACGGAAGTCGGGTCAAAAAACGCTTGCAACGCCTGATCCTGACGGTCACCTGTTCCGACTGCCGACTGCCGACTGCCGACTGCCGCCCCTCACTCGATCCCCATCATCTTCCGCAGCGCCGCGCGATCCGTCGTTCCGCCGGCGAAATCGTCGAACGCCTTCTCCGTCACCTGGATGATGTGGCTGGCGATGAAGGGCGCGCCTTCGGCCGCACCCTGTTCCGGGTGCTTGAGACAGCACTCCCATTCCAGCACCGCCCAACTGTCGTAGCCATGCTGGGAAAGCTTGGAGAAGATGCCGCCGAAATCGACCTGGCCATCGCCGAGCGACCGGAAGCGGCCGGCGCGCTCGGTCCAGCCGGCATAGCCCGAATAGACGCCCTGGCGGCCTGTGGGATTGAACTCGGCGTCCTTCACATGGAAGGCCGAGATGCGCTCGTGGTAGATGTCGATGAAGGCGAGATAGTCGAGCTGCTGCAGCACGAAATGCGAGGGATCGTAGTTGATCGTGCAGCGCTTGTGGCCGCCCACGGCATCGAGGAACATCTCGAAGGTCGTGCCGTCGAAAACATCCTCGCCCGGATGGATCTCGTAGCCGACATCGCAGCCCGCATCGTCGTAGGCGTCGAGGATCGGCTTCCAGCGTCGCCCGAGCTCGGCGAAGGCCTCCTCGATCAGGCCGGCCGGCCGCTGCGGCCAGGGATAGAGGTACGGGAAGGCGAGCGCACCGGTGAAGGAAACCGAGGCGTCGAGCCCGAGGTTCTTCGACGCCTTGGCCGCCAGCATCATCTGCTCGACGGCCCATTGCTGGCGCGCTTTCGGATTGCCATGCACGGAAGCCGGCGCGAAACCGTCGAACTGCGCGTCATAGGCCGGGTGCACGGCGACGAGCTGGCCCTGCAGGTGAGTGGAAAGTTCGGTGATCTCGACGCCCGCATCGGCGCAGATGCCCTTCACCTCGTCGCAATAGGCCTGCGACTGCGCGGCCTTCTTCAGATCGAAGAGCCGTCCGTCCCAGGTCGGAATCTGAACGCCCTTGTAGCCCAGGCCCGCCGCCCAGGCGGCAATGGCGCCGAGCGAGTTGAACGGCGCTTCATCCCCGGCGAACTGCGCCAGAAAAATCGCTGGGCCCTTGATCGTCGTGGCCATGTCGGTCCTCTCCCTGTTCACGGGCGTCATTTGCCGGGCTACGCCCTCCCCCCGGGATCGCCCTTCGCGCCGTTTCCTGTTCTGGTAATACCAAAAGCGGAAAATTGGTCAAGGTGGCTTGGCGCGACAGGCCGTACCCAAGACGTCCATCAAGGCGTCAAAACCTTGATTGAATGGAGTTTTAGCGGAGTTTCCCGGCTGAAATGGCGGAAGCTTGCGAACCATTCGCGAATGGGCTAGAGCTTCCAATCAACAAAATTGGTCGCACCAGTTCACAGGATTGGGCGATCGTGACATGCAGTCTGTCAGACCTGACCATGCTGCACCATAGGGGAGGAAGCTGATCATGCATCTATCGACGCACAACTGGATGCGTGCGGAGCCACTGGAAACCACGCTCCGGCGGATCAAGCAGTTCGGCTATGAATCGATCGAGATTTCGGGTGAACCGAGCCAGTACGAGACCGGCGAGACCCGCCGTCTTCTCAAGGAGCACGGAATCCGCTGCTGGGGCGCGGTCACCTTGATGCTGGGCGAACGCAATCTCGCGGCCGCCGACCAGGGCCAGCGCGAGCGTTCCGTGCAGTATGTCAAGGACGTGCTGACCATGGTCAGCGAACTCGATGGCGAGATCATCACGCTGGTGCCGGCGACCGTCGGCAAGGTGGTTCCCGACGGGACCGAAGAGGAGGAGTGGACGTGGGTGGTCGATGCCACCCGCGAATGCTTCGCCCACGCCAAGAAGGTCGGCGTCCGCGTCGCCGTAGAGCCGCTCAATCGCTTCGAGACCTACCTCTTCAACCGCGGCGAACAGGCGCTGGCGCTGGCCGACGCGGTGAGCCCCGAATGCGGCGTGTGTCTCGACGCCTATCACATCCACATGGAGGAGTTCGACGTCGAGGAGGCGATCCGAAAGGCCGGCAAGCGACTCTTCGATTTCCACATCGCCGACAACAACCGTTTCGCGGCCGGCCTTGGCACGATCGACTGGAAGAAGATCGTCGGCATCCTGAAGGACATCGGCTACGACGGGGCCCTGACCAACGAGTTCGTCGCGCCGGTCGACCGGACGCCGGCGAACCGCTATCCGGACATGGTCGAGCGCAATCCGGTCGACATTTCTCCCGAGCAGCTCAAGTTCATCCAGGATCACGGCTCGAGCCTGCTGACCGAGAAATTCTACACCGACCAGATGCGGATCACGGCGGAAACCATCCTGCCGCTCATCAAGTAGGCTGCCGAAGCGGCCAAGCAGGACGAACGCCATGACATCAGCAGCGACCGATCCGGCCTCCATCGCGCGGCCGGAGCTTGCGAGCGCATGCCCGCTGGACGTGCGGTCTTCGGCGCCCTGCACAATCGAAGGATGCTGATATGCGCATCAAGTCGGTTCGGGCCTGGTGGGTCCGCATTCCCATCGAGGCGAGCCGCCAGCACAAGAGCGATTTCGGCCAGCTCGCCACCTTCGACGCGGCGATCCTGCGGATCGAAACCGACGACGGGCTGGTCGGCTGGGGCGAAGGCAAGAACGCCGCCGGAAGCGCCGGTACCTATGCCGCGCTCGTTCACATGCTCAATCACGAGGTCGCGCCCCGCCTGATCGGGCGCGACCCCGCCGACATCTCGCAGATCTGGGAGATGCTCTACAACGGCGTCCGCCACGAGAAGGCCGCCGCCGCCGGCCATGCGATGCCGGAGCTTTCGCGCCGGGGCATTTCGGTGGCCGCCATCAGCGCGGTCGACATCGCGCTCTGGGACATCCTCGGCAAGTCGCTCGGCCAGCCTGTCTGGCGGTTGATCGGCGGGCGCAAGGCCGACCGCCTGCCCGCCTATGCGTCCGGCGGATGGGCTCCGGCCGACAAGATCGGCGAGCAACTGCGATCCTATATCGACGCCGGTGGGTTCGGAGCGGTGAAGATGCGCGTGGGCGCCATGGACGGCCCGCCGCACGTCTCGGCGGCCCGCGTCAAGGCTGCGCGCGAGGCGCTCGGCCCGGACGTGCAACTCATGGTCGACGCGCATGGAACCTATACGGTTGCCGACGCCAAGCGCTTCGCCCACATGGTCTCCGACTGCGACCTGACCTGGTTCGAGGAACCCGTCATCGCCGACGACAAGGCAGGCATGGCGGAGGTTCGCGCCGCCGGTTCGGTGCCCATCGCCAGCGGCGAGTCGGAGGCGACGCGCTTTGCCTTCCGCGATCTCGCCATGCTGAAGTCGGTCGACATCTTCCAGCCCGATCCCGCCTTCTGCGGCGGCATCACCGAAGCGATGCGCATCGGCGCGCTGGCGAGCGCCTTCAACCTGCGGCTTTCGCCGCACCTGTGGGCGGGCGCGCCTTGCTTCTTCGCCGGGCTGCACGTATGTGCGGCATCGCCTGCAAGCTTCGTGATCGAGTATTCGCTCGGGGCAAACCCCATGATCCACGACCTCGTCGAGGACGACGTGTCGGTCAGCGACGGCATGATCGCCATCCCCGACCGACCGGGACTGGGTTTCACGATCGCGGAATCGTTCCTGGAGGCGCACGCGCACGGAGACTGAGAGATGAAGGAAAACAACCTTCTTCCGGACCTTGCGGCCTTCCTGTACCAGCAGTCGAAGGAAGAGAGCGGTCGTCTTCCGTCCGAGCGCGAACTGGCCGACCATTTCGAAGTCAGCCGCGGGCAGATCCGTGAGGCCCTGGCGATCCTCGAAGCCATGCGCATCGTCGAACGGCGGGCCAAGTCCGGCATCTACCTCACGACCAACCAGGCCAGCGTCGAGGCCATGGCGCTGTTTGCCCGTGCCGGCGTTCCGCTCGATCCGGTCCAGATCTACGAGACGGTGGAACTGCGCAAGATCCACGAGATCAAGGCGGCCGAACTCGCCTGCGACCGCGCCACCGAGGAGAATTTCGAACGGCTGCGCGAAATCCTGCGGATCTCGGAGCAGAAGATCGCAGCCGGCGAAGGCCTGGCGCGCGAGGACCGCGACTTTCATCTGGAAATCGTGCGCGCGACCCAGAACAGCGTCTTCCACAAGGTGTGCAGCGTCTACTACATCATGGGCGAGCAGCGCCTGCCGATCTATTTCAACGATGCCGAACGCGTCCGCCGCTCGCATGCCGAGCACATCCGCATCTTCGAGGCGTTGCAGCGCCGGGACGGCAATCTGGCCCAGGCCCTGATGAGCGCCCACCTCCAGGGCGCGGAGAGCTATTGGAAAGGGCTTCTCGACGGCTCGGACGGTGCGACACCTGCCCTGAATACCGAGAAGGTTTGAGCCCCTTGCCTGAGATCCTGTCGACGAACGTCCTGCATCCGCAGGTCGCCGCGCTGCTCGAGACGATGGGCAACCTTCGTTTTGCACCGGCCTACGACCCCGAGACCCTGTTGCGGGAGGGCCGGGACGCGGAGGTGATCATCGTGCGCGCGCCGCTGCCACCCGCCCTGTTCGAACAGGCGCCGCGCCTGCGGGCCGCCATCCGGCACGGCGCCGGCCTCGACATGATCCCGATGGCCGCCGCCACGCAGGCCGGCGTGCTCGTTGCCAACACGCCGGGCGCCAACTCCCGCACCGTCGCGGAATACGTCTTCTTCGCAGCCATGACGCTGTTGCGCCGGTTTCGCACCATCGACCGCGAATTGCATGCCAATGGCTGGAACGCGGCGCGCCATCATGCCGACTTCACCCGCGACCTCGACGGCCTGACGCTCGGCATCGTCGGCTTCGGCAACATCGGCAGGCAGGTTCATGCCATTGCGCGCCATGGATACGGGCTGGACGTGCTGATCCACAGCCGCAGCCGGCGCGACATCCCCGACGACGCCGGTTTCGTCGGCCTCGACGAACTGGCGTCGCGCAGCGACATCGTGGTGCTGTGCTGTCCGCTGACCGACGAGACACGAGGCATGATCGACGCGCGCGTGCTTGGCCTGATGAAGCCCGATGCGCTGCTGATCAACATCTCGCGCGGCCCGGTGATCGATGACGAGGCGATGCTGGCGGCGCTGCGCGAGCAGCGGATCGGCGGCGCCGCACTGGACGTCTTCGCCAGGCAGCCCCTACCCGCCGATCACCCCTATCTCGGCTTCGACAACGTGATGGTGACCCCGCACATGTCGGGCATCACCGAAGGCAGCATGCGGCGCATGGGCATGGCGGCGGCCGAGGAAGCACGACGCGTCCTGCGGGGCGAATTGCCGCTGAACTTCTGCAATCCCGAAGCGCTGGATGCTTACAGGCGGCGGTTTCCGGCCTGAGGCCCGCTACGCCGATGCCGGATTCTGGTGCGTCCTCGGACGATGAAATGCGTCATCCGAGAGCCCTCCCTGATCGTCTCCGTTACGCCCCCGCCAGGTTGAGGCCCGAGCCGCGATCGAACAGGATGATCTTGTCCGGGTTCCACGAGAAGGCGATCGTGTCGTCGATCGCAAGCTTGTGCGAGGCAGGCGTGGTCAGCCGCAGCAAGGCATCGCCGGCGGCCACGGTGACGATCTTCTCGACGCCATGGTTTTCGACGTCGTGAACGCGCCCCTTTGCCGTCGCTTCCGCGTCCAGCCGGATGTCCTCGGGCCGCACGCCGAACGTGACTGCGCGGCCATCCTGCGAGGCGGCGGCGGCGATCGGCAGGCTGAAACCCGCCTCGGCGACGGCATTGCCGTCGCGGACGGCGCCATGGATGAGGTTCATCGGCGGCGATCCGACGGCGCGCGCAACGAAGGTGTTCTTCGGACGGGCATAGATTTCCGACGGCGTGCCGACCTGCACGAGCCGTCCCCTGTCGAGGACGCCGATGCGGTCGCCCATCGACATGGCCTCCACCTGGTCATGCGTGACGAAGAGGAAGGTCGCGCCGAGATTCATCTGCAGGTTCTTCAGTTCCGTCCGCAGCGCTTCGCGCAGCTTGGCGTCGAGCGCCGACAGCGGCTCGTCCATCAGGAACACCCGCGGCTTGCGCACGATCGCGCGTCCGATCGAGACGCGCTGCATCTCGCCGCCCGACAGCCGGTCGGTCTTGCGGTCCATCAGGTGCTCGATGCGCAGCGTCCTGGCCACCCGGTCGACGCGCTCCTTGATCTCGGCCGGTTCGACCCGCCGGATCTTCGACTTGAGCGGAAACTCGAGGTTCTCGCGCACGGTATAGCGCGGATAGAGGGAGTACTGTTGCAGCACCAGCGCGACGTCCCGCTCTGCCGCACCCCAGGAACCGACATCGACGCCGTCGATGAGCACGGTGCCTTCGGTCGGCTTTTCCAGGCCCGCGACGACGCGCAGCGTGGTGGTCTTTCCGGCGCCGGTTTCGCCGAGCAGGACGAAGAACTGTCCGTCCTCGACCGTCAGGTTCAAGCCCTTGAGCGCCGTGTTGGCGCCGAAGCTCTTCGACACGTTCCGAAGTTCTATGTGGGCCATGGGCTTACAATCTCACTCCGAGGCTTTCGCCGCTGGACTGGTCGAAGAAATGCGCCTGCGACGGATCCAGGCGGACATGCACCGCGTCGCCCGCCCGCGGCACGAAGCCGGACGGCGTGCGGGCGCGCAGGATCTCCCCGCCGACCTTCAGGTCGACGATGTCGTGCGAACCGAGCGGCTCGATGATGTGCGCGACGACGGGCACATAGCCCGGCTGCGCATCTCGGCTGACCAGGACGGCCTCGGGGCGGATCCCGAGCTTCAGTGCGCCGTTGCCGGCATGCCCGTTGAGCTTGCCGAGCAATTCGCGCGGGAAGGCAAAGCCAGGCACGGTTGCATCGATGGCGACCGAGACGTCGTCTCCCTCGCTGCGCACGATCGCCGGCGAGACGTTCATCACCGGGCTGCCGACGAACTGGGCGACGAAGAGGTTCTGCGGACGCTGGTAGACCTCTTCGGGCGCGCCCACCTGCTGCAGCACCCCCTCGTGCATGATGACGATCCGGTCGGCGAGGCTCATCGCCTCCACCTGGTCGTGGGTGACGTAGATCGTCGTCGACCCCTGCTTGACATGGAGCCGCTTGATCTCGGCGCGCATCTCCTCGCGCAGCTTCGCATCCAGCGCGCCGATCGGCTCGTCCATCAGCATCGCCTTCGGGTGCCGCACGAGGGCGCGCCCGATCGCCACGCGCTGCATGTCGCCGCCCGACAGCGCCGACGGTTTGCGGTCGAGAAGCTCGGTGATCCGCAAGACCTTGGCGATGGAGCGCACAGCCTCGTCGATGCCGGCCTTGCCCATGCCCGTCGCGCGCAGCGGGAAGGCGATGTTCTCGTAGACCGTCATGTGCGGGTAGAGCGAGAAGGACTGGAACACCATCGCGATGTCGCGGGCGGAGCATTTCAGGTGCTGCACCGGCTTGCCGTCGATGAGGATGTCGCCTTCGTCGATCGTCTCCAGCCCGGCGACGGCCCGCAGGGTCGTCGTCTTGCCGCATCCGGACTGACCGAGCATGACGATGAACTCGCCATCCTCGATGGTCAGGTTGAGGTTCTTGATGACCTGGACGGCGCCGAACCACTTCTGCACGCCACGAAGCTCGATATGCGTCATGCGCTTCCTCCGGCCTTTCCGTCGTGATGGTCGGAGACGTCGAATGCACCGTCGGGGTTCTTCGGCACCGCCGGCCCGATCTTGCCGGTGATCATGAAGCCGATCAGTCCGATGAGGATCAACGTCACGCCGTAGCGGTGCAGGAAGAAGTTCCACGGCTGGCACAAGGCGATGATGCCGAAGATCATCAGCGTCTGGAAGGCCGGGTGCAGCCAGCGCTGGTTGAAGGCGCGGAAGCTCATTTGCGGATCGCTCCGAAGCTCATGCCACGCAAAAGGTGGTTGCGCAGGAGGAAGGTGAAGATCGCCACCGGCAGCAGGAACAGGAAGGTTCCGGAGGCGATCACGGTCCAGTCGGGCAGGCCCGAGCCGACCTGGCTGGGGATGAAGGGCGGCGCGGTCTGCGCCGTGCGGCGCGTCATGATGAGCGCGAAGGCGTATTCGTTCCACGCCGTGATGAAGCAGAACACGGCGGTGGCCGCGATGCCGGTGGCGGCTTCGGGCAGGACGACCTTGAAGAAAGCCTCCATGCGCGTGTAGCCGTCGACGAGCGCCGCCTCCTCGTACTCTCTCGGTATCTCGTCGATGAAGCCCTTCATGAGCCAGACGGAGAAGGAGAGGTTGAAGGCGGTATAGAGGATGATCAGCCCGAGATGCGTGTCGTTGAGCCCGACCGCCCGGTACATCAGGAACATCGGGATTGCGACCACGACCGGCGGCAGCATGCGTGTCGACAGGATGAAGAACAGCCAGTCCTGTTCACCCTTCACCTTGAAGCGCGAGAAACCATAGGCCGTGATCGTTCCCATGCCGACGGCCAGCACGGTGGAGACGATGGCGACGATCAGCGAGTTGACGAAGCGGCTGGGATAGCCCGACAGCTGGACGTTGCCCTGGCCGTCGCGCACGACCTTTTCGCCGCCGTCGAAGACCAGCCGCTCCCACCAGGGCGCGGCGGCATATTCCTCCGGCGACGGTTGTTCGCGCAATTGCGAGCGACGCAACACCAGCTTCACGAATGGGGAGATCTCCGGTTCGAAGAGCACCGTCGGCGGGATGGTGGTCGCCAGGTTGCGCGGCTTGAACGAGGTCGAGACGATCCAGTAGATCGGCGCCAGGAAGATGATCGTCGCGATCAGGACGCCGACGATGGCGACCTTGTTGAGGGCGCGCTCGGAGGTGGTCTGGACGGCCGCCATCTCAGCGTTCCTTCACTTTGTTCAGGTACTTCACGTAGATGTTGGTGATGGCGATCACCATGATGAGCACGATGTAGGCGAGCGCGCAGCTCATGCCCGTCTGCCACTCCTGGAACGCCATCTTGTAGAGACGGATCGAGATCACCTCGGTCGTCGGCTGGCTGGTCAGGATGTAGGCGAGATCGAAGGTCTTGAAGGCTTCCATGGTGCGGAAGATGATGGCGATCATCAGGATCGGCGCGACCAGCGGCAACGTGATCCGGAAGAACGTGTAGATCGGCCCCGCGCGATCGATCGCGGCGGCTTCGTAGAGATGCTTGGGCACCGCCGACAGGCCGGCGAGAGACAGGAGCATCACGAAGGGCGACCACATCCAGATGTCGGTCAGCGCCACGGCGTAGAGCGCCATGTCCGGGTTGGACAGCCATTCGAAGCGGCCAAGGCCGAAGGCGTAGTTGATGATGCCGAAGGACGGATCGTAGAGCAGCTTCCAGAACAGCCCGACCACCGCCATCGACAGCATCATGGGCAGCAGCAGCAGCGTCGTGATCAGTCCCTTGAAGGGGATTTCGCGGTTGAGCAGCAGCGCGACACCGAACCCGACGACGACCTGGCCAGCGACCGAAACGATCACGTACTTCGCGGTGATGGCGAAGTTCGACCAGATGAAGGGGTCGTTGAGCAGCGTGCGGTAGTTGTCGAGGCCGACGAAATTGGCCGGTGCGTTCGACGACGCCCGGAAATCCGTGAACGAGTAGCCCAGCGAGTAGAGCAGCGGAAAGATGTTGAAGACGATCAGGAAGATGATCGTCGGAATGATGAACAGGTTCCTGATCGCCAGGTCGCTCAAGCCTCGCCGCGCCGCCTTGCTTTGCGGATCGAGCGTCGTCATCGTCAATGTCGCCAAAACCCCGCTCCTCCCAGAGCCTTACCGTGCACGAGCGCCCGAGACGAGCCGAGGGGACGGCGGGGCCGCCCCCTCGGTCCGGGATGTCGTTACTTTACGCGGTTGTACTTCTTGAAGGTGGCGTTCCAGTCGGCCGCCAGCGCGTCGAGCACTTCCTTGGCGGATCCCTGGCCGGCCGTGATGTACGGGTAGACCCGCTGGTTCATCTGGATCAGCAGCTCCGCGTACTCGGGCGTCGCCCAGAAGTCCTTCACCTTGAACATGGTCTCGTAGAAGGCCTTGTTGTAGGGCGTCGCGTTCTGGAACTCCTCGGATTCCAGCACGGCCGCGCTGGCCGTGTAGCCGCCGAGTTCGGCCCAGCGCTTCTGGACCTCGTCCTTGATGAACCATTCGAGGAACTTCATCGATTCCTCCTGGTTGTCCGAGTACGAGATCACCGAGATGCCCTGCCCGCCGAGCGCCGCGAACTGGTGCCCGTCCGGTCCCGCCGGATTGGCGAAGAAGCCGGTCACCTTGGCGTTCGGGTTGGAAGCCTCGTTGGTCAGCGCCGGGAAGAACGCGAAGTAGTTCATGCTCATCGCGGCCAGGTTTTCGGTGATCGCCTGGTTGTTTTCGACGAAGAACGTCTTGGCCCAGCCGGGCGGCGTGAAGCCGTAGAGCTCGCGGTACATCTCGAGCGCCTTCACGTTCTGCTCGGAGTTGATGATGCCGTCGACCTCGTAGGTCTCGTAATTGCCGAGCTCGCCGCCGTAGGAGAAGATGGCGTTCTCCACGCCCATGACGAGGCCGTCATAGGAGTTGTCGGTGTAGATGGCGATGCCGTAGCGGTTCTGGTCCGGGCGATGGAAGAACTCCGCGATGTCGCGCATCTGCGCCCAGGTCTGCGGCACGTCGAGATCGTATCCGTACTTGGCCTTGAAATCGGCCATTTCCTTGGGATCCTCGAACCAGTCCTTGCGGTAGGACCAGCCCACGGCGTCGCCTTCGGCCGGGATCGCCCAGTATTTTCCGGAACTCGCCGGATACTCGGCATAGTACTTCACCGTCGCCGGCGCCATGACTTCGCCGAGGTTGTGCTTGTTGAAGAACTCGGTGAGGTCGACGTAGTGGCCGGCCTCGGACGCCGCTCCGAGCCATTGCGAGTCGCCGACGACCATGTCGTAGGCCGAACCGCGGGCATTGAGCTCGGTGAAGGTCTTGGTCTGGAAGTCGGACCACGGCGTGGTCTCGACGGTGACCTTGACGCCGGTTTCGGCCTCATACTCGTTGACGAGTTCCTGCAGATAGTTGGCCGGATCCCACTCCGCCCAGAAGATGGTGAGTTCCTGCGCGAACACAGAGGTCGAACAGGCAAGCGTCAGTCCCAAACCGGCGACGAGGCCGGTGATCCTATTGCGCATAATGACTTCCTCCCATTTATGCACCTACCGTCTGAAGTGCCCGCTCGATCGCTGGCACAGGTAGTTCCATGCTGGCGCTGCCCGACCGAAGAGACAGTTCCTCCCACCCTTCGGCCCGCGCTGCGACAAATGTCGAAACGACATCCGTCAGGCCCAATCTGGTATTACCAAATACCGAACTTCGTCAAGAGGCTTCTCTTGCTCCATGGGCCAATACCGTCAACAGGCATGCCCGAAAACGCAAGATTATCCAATTAATATGATATCCGTATCGATTAACATCCAATTTGGGCCCGTTGCAGGCTCGATGGCCCGTCTGCGGCAGTGGTTTGAACTGGTCCAACCAGATCGCGCCTGCCGATCGAGCTCCGCGTTCAGGCCCGGCCGGCCGTCGCCGCCCGCACGAGCGCCGACGCGGCCCAACGCGTCACCGCCTCCACCTGGGCGGCATCCTGGTTCCAGATATCCTTGAGCACCACCAGCGCCTCGACCCCGAAGAGCAGCGAAAGCGCCTGGGCGAGGCGCTGGAACTCGTCCTCCGCAAGCTCGCCCCGAAGCGGCGCCAGCGCATCCTCCAGGAGGTCGATGCGATGGCCCCGTGTGAGCGGCGGCTCGTCGCCCAGCGCCCCCGCCTGGCGTTTCGCCCACTGATCGAGCGACAGCTTCAGCGCCGCCTTGAACGTCGCCTCGAACTCCTGGATTCGCGGCATCGACCTGCGAAACAGGTCGTCGACCCGCTCGGCGGCATCCGAACCCGCTCTCGACTGCATCAGGATCGGACCCAGCGCCTGGTCGACGACCGCGTGGACCAGCGCCGCCTGGCTGGGAAAATAACGATAGGCCGTCGCCCGCGAGACCTCGGCGGCCTGCGCGACCTCGCTAATCGACGGCGTCGCGCCCGACTGCATCAGCCTCGTCGCCGTCTCCAGCATCAGCCGACGCGTGCGTGCCCGTGGCCCCCGCTGGGGATCAGGCGCTCCCTTGGTCAATTGACGTGAGACTTTCATGTCAATACGATACGCCCGTCTCACGAATACGCAATCGCCGTTTAGGCGGCCGCGCCGTGGGCGAGCCATCGGCCGCACGTGGAACGTGGGACGGGACATCGCGCGTCGTGTCCTCGCGGAGGATCGACACGGATCGAGAAAACACCGGAACAGGCTTCGCGGCCGCCGGGCGCGTCTCGGCCAGAGCCGGATCGCGGACAGGACCCGACGGATCGCGCGCAGATCTTCAACCAGGGAGGAAGAAAGTCATGAAGCAGGGAGCAGACGCCCATTTCGTCTACCCGAAGGATGTCGACGCCTTCGGATTCGACTGGGGCCAGCTGGCGCTCACGGTCGCACCCGAGGTCAACGGCGCGCAGCGCTTTTCGGGCGGCGTCGTCGACCTGCCTTCCGGCCAGGGCCATGCGCGACACAATCATCCCGGCGCCGAGGAGATCATCTTCGTCATCTCGGGTCATGGCGAACAGATGGTAGAGGACGAAGCCGGCACGCCGGTAACCCGCGAGGTAGGTCCGGGATGCACGGTCTACGTGCCTGAAAGCCGGTTCCATTCGACGCTCAACACCGGCGACGGCCCGATGCAGCTCTTCGTGGTCTATTCGCCCGCCGGACCCGAGCTCGGCCTGCGCGACCTGCCGGATTTCCGGATCTTGAAGGCCGGCGGCTGAGCCTTTCGACGTCCGGAACGGAGCGCGTCGGGGCGGCTCAGGTCGTCCCGCCCCTGTTCCAGCCACGCCCGCGCTCGCCGAACATCTCGAAGCCCCCATCGGTGACCGCCAGCGTGTCTTCCAGCTTGATGAAGCCGCGTTTGGGGTGGAGCATGGTGGTTTCGATCGAAAGCACCATGCCGGCCTCGAGCGGTCGCTCCGCGTCGACCCCCTCGTAGGCCACCGGATGGTTGGTCATGAGGAAAGGCGCCTCATGGCTGATCAGCCCCATGCCGTGGGCGAAGAAATCGGTGAACGCCGCGACCCCGGACGCCTTCAGGACGCCCTCGGCATGAGCGATCATGTCGCCGCCCCTCGCCCCGGCCCTGACCTTGGAGAAGGCGGCCTGCTGCACCGCTTCGACCTCGCCGAGCAAATCTTCCAGCTCGCCGTCCGGCTCGCCCAGCACGCCCATCCGGCAAAGGTCGCCGATGTAGCCGCCCCAGTTGCCGCCCGAATCGATCGACAGCACCTCGCCCGCGCGCCAGGCCTGCTCGGACGAAGCACGGTTGTGGCTGGCGCCGAGCGTCAGCAGGCAGTACTCGAACTGCAGCCCGCGATTGGTCTCCTCGCGACGCAGCCGTTCGATGATCTCGATCTTGGTCGTGCCTTCGCGCGCCGCGGCGATGGTCGCCATCATCGAGTCGGTGATCAGTTCCGAGGCCTGCCGCAACAGCGAGAGTTCGTGCGGCGTCTTCAGCGCCCGCATCCGCTCCATCAGGCCGGTGGCGTCGACCAGCGTGGCGCCCTCCAGACCGTCCGCGAGGACCTTCCAGGCGTCGGAGGGCAGGAAGGCGGGTTCGACGCCGATCCGCGCGCCGGACCTGCCGATCGACGCGAGATGGGCGACGGCGCGCCTGGCGGCATCGACCGAACCCCACGTCTCCGGGTAGAAGGCCGGCGTCCAGAACGGCCGGTTCTGGTGCTCGCCCGCTTCCATCCGGTTGGCGACATAGGCGGCGTTGCCCGGGCGCCCCTTGTCGTAGATCACGACGGGCAGGTACCGGCTGTGGCCGATCGCGTCCATGGCCGAAAAGAAGATGAAGCGATAGCCGCCCAAGAGGTAGGCTGCGTTGTGCTTCGACGTCGCCAGCAACACGTCGATGCCATGCTCCTCCATGAGCCCGTCGAGCCGGCCGGCGTCGAACGGAACCGCCCGGGCGGCGGCGTCGGGTTGTGCGGCGATGTTCATGTGATCACTCCTCCCAGGTCTCCCCCGACCCGACGAAACATCCGACGAGAACTGGTCGGACCAGATCGGATCGTCCTAGAGGAGGCCACCATCTGTCAAGCCCCGCGCTCATGTGCTGCCCCCGAATCGGACTTCAGGAGGCAGCCGCGGTCCCGGGCATAAGCCCTTCGCGTCTCGTCCGGTTTCATGATGGCGGCCCGTGCCCGTCCGGGGTGAGGAGGAAAGGCCCTTCCCGGCTCTGAACGACCGTGCTATCTGCTCATGCGTCGATTTATCGAGAAAGGCAGATGTATGGACAAGAAGGCTTCGCTTGCCGCGCTTGCCGCGCTGGGTCAGGAGACTCGCCTGGACATCTTCCGCCTGCTGGTGCGGGCGGGGACGGACGGCATCCCCGCGGGCGAGATCGCCACGCATGTGGGCGCCGTGCAGAACACCACGTCCTCCCACCTGAAGATCCTGACGCATGCCGGCCTGGCCCGACCCGAACGGGACGGCCGGACCATCCGCTACGTCGCCGACATGACCGGGTTTCGCGACCTTCTGGCCTACCTTATGGAAGATTGCTGCAACGGTTCGCCCGAACTCTGCCGCCCCGTCATCAATGCCGTCACCTGCGACTGCTGAACCTTTTCACGGCGGCGCGTTCCGCCATTCGAGGAAGATCCGATGAGCAACGACACCTACAACGTGCTTTTCCTGTGCACGGGCAACTCGGCCCGTTCGATCCTGGCCGAGGCGATCCTGAACCGCATCGGCCAGGGCCGTTTCAAGGCCTTTTCGGCCGGCTCGCAGCCGAAGGGCGAGGTGCATCCCTTCGCTCTGGATTTGCTCAGGAGCCTGAACCACGACACCTCCTTCGCGCGGTCGAAGAACTGGGAGGAGTTCGCCATTCCCGGGGCGCCGGAAATGAACTTCGTCTTCACCGTCTGTGACAATGCCGCCAACGAATCCTGTCCGGTCTGGCCCGGCCAGCCGATGACGGCGCACTGGGGCGTGCCGGATCCCGCGGCAGCGGAAGGGACCGACGCGGAGAAGCATCTCGCCTTTGCCGACGCCTATCGCATGCTCAACAACCGCATCTCGATCTTCACCAGCCTGCCGATGAACTCGCTCGACAAGCTGGCGCTGCAGAAGCGGCTCGACGAGATCGGCCGCAACCCCGCGACGGCCGGCTGAAGGGTACTCCATGACCGACATCACGCATGAGAGAGGCCGCGCCGCGCCCGGCGGCATCGGCTTCTTCGAAAAGTGGCTCTCCGTCTGGGTCGCGCTCTGCATCGTCGCGGGCATTGCGCTCGGCACCCTTCTGCCGGGGGTGTTCGGTGTCCTGGCGGGACTCGAATATGCCTCCGTCAATCTGGTCGTCGCCGTTCTGATTTGGGCGATGGTCTTCCCGATGATGGTCAATGTCGACTTTGCCAGCCTGCGCCATATCGGCGATCGCCCGAAGGGCCTCGTGCTGACGCTCGTCGTCAACTGGCTGATCAAGCCGTTCACCATGGCCGCGCTCGGCGTGCTGTTCTTCGAGCATGTCTTCGCGCCGTGGATCGAGCCCGCCGACGCCCAGCAATACATCGCCGGCCTGATCCTGCTGGGGGCCGCGCCCTGTACGGCCATGGTGTTCGTGTGGAGCCAGATGACGAAGGGCGATGCGACCTACACGCTCGTGCAGGTGTCGGTGAACGACGTCATCATGATCTTCGCCTTCGCCCCCATCGTGGCGCTTCTGCTCGGCGTCACCGACATCGTGGTGCCCTGGGCGACCCTCATCCTCTCCACCGTGCTCTACGTGGTGATTCCGCTGGTTGCCGGCGCAATCACCCGGAACTGGCTGGTCGGTCGCGCCGGAGGAGGCGGAAACGCCGAGGCGGCCGTCTCGGAGTTCACCGGACGGCTGAAGCCGATCTCGGTGATCGGACTGCTGGCTACGGTCGTGCTTCTGTTCGGGTTCCAGGGCAACGTCATCCTGGACAAGCCCATGCTGATCGTGCTCATCGCGGTGCCGCTGGTGCTCCAGTCCTACGGCATCTTCGCGATCGCCTATGCGGCGGCGAAGGCCTGGAAGGTTCCGTTCAACGTGGCCGCGCCCTGTGCGCTCATCGGCACGTCGAACTTTTTCGAACTGGCCGTCGCGGTCGCGATCAGCCTGTTTGGGCTTCACTCGGGCGCGGCGCTGGCAACCGTCGTCGGCGTGCTGGTCGAGGTGCCGGTCATGCTGTCGCTCGTCGCCTTCGCCAACCGCACCCAACACTGGTTTCCGAAAGGCTGACCGAATGACCGTCACCATCTACCACAACCCCGATTGCGGCACGTCGCGCAACACTCTGGCGATGATCCGCCAGTCCGGCGAGGAGCCGACGGTGATCGAGTATCTGAAGACACCCCCATCCCGCGAGCGGCTGGTCGAACTCGTGGCCGCAATGGGCATAACGCCCCGCGCGCTGTTGCGCGAGAAGGGCACGCCCTATGCGGAACTCGGCCTGGACGATCCGAAGTGGAGCGACGACGACCTGATCGACCAGATGCTGGCGCATCCGATCCTCATCAACCGTCCGATCGTCGAAACCCCACTCGGCACCAGGCTTTGCCGACCTTCCGAAGCCGTGCTCGACATCCTGCCGAACCCGGACATCGGTCCGTTCACCAAGGACGACGGCGAGGTGGTGATCGATGCGGAAGGGCAGCGGCTGCGCTAATTTCCGTAATTTTCGAAATAAGGATTGACGCGCCCCAGGGCATTGCCTAGCTCTTATTTCGAAAATCTTCGAAATAAAGCGCTCCTGCCCGAGTTGCGCCGACAGGAGCCCGGATGACCGACGACACCGCCCGACTGGACAGCCTTCCCAACATCGACGAGGCGCAGTTCCGTTCGATCGATCCGGCCGCGCTGTTCGATGCACCCCGCTCGTCGCACCCGCCGCGCATCCTGATGCTCTACGGTTCGCTGCGCGAGCGATCCTATTCCCGGCTGGCGACCGAGGAAGCGGCGCGCATCCTGCGCCGGATGGGAGCGGAGGTGCGCATCTTCGATCCGGCCGGATTGCCGTTGCCGGATTCCGCGCCAACCGACCACCCCAAGGTCAAGGAGCTGCGCGACCTTTCGACGTGGTCGGAGGGACAGGTCTGGTGCTCGCCGGAGCGGCACGGCGCCATGACCGGCATCATGAAGGCGCAGATCGACTGGTTGCCGCTGTCGCTCGGCGGCGTGCGGCCGACACAGGGACGAACGCTGGCGGTGATGCAGGTCTGCGGCGGCTCGCAGAGCTTCAACGCCGTCAACCAGCTCCGCGTGCTCGGTCGCTGGATGCGCATGGTCACCATCCCCAACCAGTCTTCGGTTGCCAAGGCATTCAACGAGTTCGATGCCGAGGGACGGATGAAGCCCTCTCCCTACTACAACCGCATCGTCGACGTGATGGAGGAATTGGTGAAGTTCACACTGCTCCTGCGCGACCGGACCGACTACATGACCGACCGCTATTCGGAGCGCGTCGAGAGCGCCGAAGAAGTGTCGAAGCGGGTGAACCAGCGCTCGATCTGACAGGGTCGCCATGCGGGCATCGGCCGGCGGGACGCGAGGTCGGAGGATCGCGTGAAGGCCGCCAGCCCGGGGCCGTTTAGCTTCGTCACCCGTGCGAGCCGATATCCTCCCGCTCGACCTCGGCGATCGGCTTGTGCACCCGCAGGGTCTCGATCTTCTGTCCCGGCCTCATAATGCCGATCACCGTCTCGATGTCGGGGCAGCCCTCCTCGCCGCAGGCCAGTTCGGTGACCGAGACCGTGACGTCATCGTCGAGGGCGTGCAGCTGCCGAACCCAGTCCTTGATCTGTCGGGTCCGTTCGGGAACCGCCCGGCGCGGGGCCAAAGGGTTCACGAGGCGGCTCATGTCCAAGGTCTCCTGATGGCAGGCGCCCGCCCTGCCCGCTTTGCATCCTGCCCGTCGCGGGAGCGCCGAACGCCTTGCTCATGCCAGCGCCGAGTTTCGAAAGCAGATGCCGAACATGCGACGGGCGGTTGTCGAGCGCAGCCTCGAAGAGCTGCCGTATCGATTGCGGCACCAGGCTTTCCCCGGACGTTCGCCGACGCCGACGTCATCGGCATATCATCTGTTATTGTATAACATTTCATTTGACGAACGTAATAACATTACATACTGCTCCGTCAAGGGCGGCGTCTGACGTCGCCCGCAGAACTGGGTAGCCGAGGAGTTGGGATGAACGCCGGACTGGGAGACGTTCGAAGCGAGAGGATACGGCGGGCGCCCGACATCCGGCAGAAGCGGGCGGCGGCGGCGCTTGCCGAAAACATCGCCGATGCCCGCCTGGTGGAACAGATCGCCTCGGAAGCCGGCCGGGCGCCTGGCGGCACGCTCTATTCGGATGCTCTGTCTGCACCCGATGGACCGGCGCCCAGCTACGTCGAGATGATGCGCAGCAACGTCGCCACGCTCACCGCGGCGATCTTTGGCCGCTGAGGCCACGTCGAAGACGGGGCAGTATTTGTCCTTGAATGTAATGTTATACCATACGATGGAGACTGACGAATGAGACCACTGATCCAGGGTGCCTCCGCACTTGCCATGGCCGTTGCGCTTGGCAGCGGTGTTGCCATCGCCGATGAGGACGACGTGACGGCCTGGCGGCTGTTCGTGTCCGACCACGCCGAACCGGTGGTGAAGGTGATCGATGCGCTCGACGGCGACCTGCTCGACACGCTCCCGATCAAGGGGCCAGCGACGCTGCACCGCTCGTCGAGCGGCGAGACGGTGTTTGCCGTTCAAGGCGGCGCTGGCGAGGTCAATGCCATCAAGAGCGGGATCGCCTTCCACGATCATGGCGATCACGGCGATATCGACGTCGACGACGCGGAACTGCTCCCTGTCCACCTCGATGGATCGAAGCCGGCCCATTTCGTCGAGTTGCAGGGCAACATCGCCCAATGGTTCGACGGCGAGGATCAGGTCCGCGTGTTCACCGAAAGGGCGGTGCTGGAGGAGAAGCTGGACGTCCGCACGGCAAGCGTCGGTGCGCCGCACCATGGCGTGGCAGTCCCCTACCAGAACCACGTCGTGGTCATGATCCCCAACCCGGAGGACGCCAGCAAGCGGCCGATCGGCGCCCGGGTGGTCGATTTCGACGGCAACAAGATTGGCGAGGACGTCGCGTGCCCCGGCCTCCACGGCTCGGCCGGCTCGGGCAGCCTCTACGCGCTGGCCTGCGACACCGGCTTGCTGCTGATCCGGCAGGGCGGCGGCGTCCCGGTCATCGAACACCTGTCCTATGGCTCATCGCTTCCCGACGGCAGTTCCTCGACGCTGATCGGCGGCAAGGGCCTCCAGTATTTCATCGGCAATTACGGTGCGGACCGCATCGTCGTGATCGACCCGTCGGAAGGCGACAACGGCTTCAAGCTCGTCCAGCTTCCGACACGCCGGGTTCACTTTGCGGTCGATCCGATCCGCGCGCGCTTTGCCTATGTGATCACCGAGGATGGCCAGCTTCACAAGGTCGACGTTCTCGACGGCGCGATCGCGGGCTCGCTCAAGCTCACCGACGCCTACTCGATGGACGGCCACTGGAGCGATCCGCGCCCACGCCTGGCGGTCGCCGGCGACAATGTCGTCGTGACGGATCCGCTCAACGCGAAACTGCACCTGGTGAACGCCATCTCGTTCGAGAAGGCGGGCGAGATCGCCGTCGATGGCAAGCCCTTCAACATCGTCGCCGTCGGCGGCACGGGCAAGGTCCACGAGCATGACGGTGAAGCGAGCCACGATCACGGCCATGCCCATGCGAAGGACCATGGGCACAGCCACGATCATGCGCACGACGAGGCGGCCCAGCAGATCTACAAGGGTTATTTCGAGGACGACCAGATCAAGGCGCGCGTCCTGACGGACTGGGAAGGCGACTGGCAGTCGGTCTATCCCTACCTCCAGGACGGGACGCTCGATCCGGTCATGGCCCACAAGGCAGAACACGGCAACATGAGCGCCGACGAGTACAAGGCCTATTACGACGTCGGCTACAAGACGACCGTCGAACGGATCCTCATCGACGGGGACATGGTCACGTTCTTCGAGGGCGGCAAGCCGCTCGCGGCGCGCTATGCCAGCGACGGCCACGAGACCCTGACCTACAAGAAGGGCAATCGCGGCGTCCGCTTCATCTTCAAGAAGACCGAAGGCGATGAAGCCGCCCCCCAATACATCCAGTTCAGCGATCACAAGATCGCGCCGGCCGCCGCCGACCACTATCACCTCTACTGGGGCAACGACCGCGCCGCCCTTCTGGAGGAAGTGACGAACTGGCCGACCTACTACCCGACGTCGCTGAGCGCAGACGAAATCGTACGCGAGATGATCGCGCACTGATCGTCGACAGAGGCCTGCACCGACCACGCCCGGCCACTTCAGGCCGGGCGCCCTCCCTTCACGTCCGTAAATCCGCAAGACCAGGAGGCTCGCCATGCCCGACACAGCCAGACCGCAAGATCGCCTTCCCGTCACCGTGCTGTCCGGCTTCCTCGGCGCCGGCAAGACGACGCTGCTCAACCACGTCCTGAACAATCGCGAGGGTCGCCGCGTCGCGGGCATCGTCAACGACATGAGCGAGGTCAACATCGACGCGGCCCTCGTCCGCGACGGCGGCGCCAACCTGTCGCGCACCGACGAGCAACTGGTCGAGATGACCAATGGCTGCATCTGCTGCACCTTGCGCGACGATCTTCTCCACGAGGTTCGCCGGCTCTCCAAGGAAGGCCGGTTCGACTATCTCCTGATCGAGGGCACCGGCATCGCCGAGCCGCTGCCAGTGGCCACCACCTTCGATTTCCGCGACGAAAACGGCGACAGCCTGTCCGACGTGGCCCGTCTGGACACGATGGTGACCGTCGTCGATGCCGCAAACCTCCTGAAGGACTACTCCTCGCATGATTTCCTGCGCGACCGCGGCGAGACCGCCGGCGAGGGCGACGACCGCGCCCTCGTCGACCTGCTGGTCGAGCAGATCGAGTTCGCCGACGTGGTCGTCCTGAACAAGGTGTCGGACACGCCGCCGGCCGATCTCGATCTTGCCCGCAAGATCATCCGTTCGCTCAATCCGGACGCCGAACTGGTGGAAACCGACTTCGGCCGGGCGCCGCTGGACACGGTGCTCGACACCGGCCGTTTCGACTTCGACAAGGCCTCGCAGCATCCGCTCTGGTTCAAGGAGTTGAACGGTTTCAGGGATCATGTGCCGGAGACGGAGGAATACGGCATCCGCTCCTTCGTCTATCGCGAGCGGCGGCCGT
Source organism: Aquibium carbonis (assembly GCF_003970795.1). Lineage (GTDB taxonomy): Bacteria > Pseudomonadota > Alphaproteobacteria > Rhizobiales > Rhizobiaceae > Aquibium > Aquibium carbonis. The sequence goes on from NZ_RWKW01000085.1 coordinate 24,611, forward strand.
TCGACCCGATGCGGCTGAAGGACTTCATCAACCGCGCCTGGCCCGGCGTCGTGCGCGCCAAGGGCTTTTTCTGGCTGGCGACCCGACCGCACTACGTCGGCGAGATCAGCCAGGCCGGCGCCCTGATCCGCACCGGCAAGCGCGGCTTGTGGTGGTCGTCGGTGCCCCGGCACCAATGGCCCGATCATCCGGAATGGCGGGCCTCCATGAAGCCCTATCTCGATCCGGTCTGGGGCGACCGGCGCCAGGAAATCGTCTTCATCGGCTGCGACCCGATGGACGAGGCTCGCATTCGCGCCGAACTCGACGCCTGCCTGGTGCCGGAGACGGATTTCATGCCGGGCCGCTGGCGCGATCTCCAGGATCCCTTCCCGAGCTGGGAGCGCCAGGCGGCGTGAGGGCGATCGGTCGTCGCCCACTGCAAACGGGATGCTTCGGCGCCGGCGGCCTCCGTGCTAGAGTGGGCGCATGCCCGCTTCGATGCGTCACCGGTTCCGGTCCAAGTCGAGCGTCGAGCCTCTGGTGGGCGCGGCGATCGGCGTTGGCATGACCGCGGAAGCGGCCGAGCGCGGCGGCGCAGACTTCCTGCTCGCCCTGAATGCCGGCCGATACCGGGTGATGGGCGCGACCTCGATCGCCGCGATGCTGCCGCTCGCCGACGCCAATCGCTTCACCGACCACTTCGCCCGGCGGGAAATTCTCGATCGCGTCAACGTGCCGGTGTTCTTCGGCGCCTGCGTTTTCGACCCGTCCCTGGACCTCGGCGCCTTCATCGACCGGATCGCCGCGACGGGCTATCACGGCGTGGCGAACTTCCCGACCAGCATCCATTATGACGGGCGTTTCCGGCGGGCCCTCGAGGCGGCCGGTCTCGGCTATGCCCGGGAGGTGGAGATGCTGCGGCTGGCCCGCAAGGCGGGGCTGGCCACCTTCGCCTATGCCAAGACGCGCGCCGAGATCCAGGCGGTCCTCGACACCGGTGTCGACCTGCTCTGCCTGAATTTCGGCTGGAATGCGGGCGGGTCACGCGCCGTCGCGCAGGCGTTCACGCTCGAGGAGGCGGCCGACCGGGCGCGGCGGATCTTCAACACCGTCCGCCAGACCTGCGCCGAGACGATCTGCCTCGTCGAAGGCGGCCCGATCGTCAACCCCGAGGACATGTATCGCGTCTGTCGCGACGCCAAGGCGGACGGCTACGTCGGCGGCTCGACGCTGGACCGGATGCCGCTCGAACTCTCGGTCATGCAGATGACGTCCGCCTTCAAGGCGTTCGGCGTGTTGCAGCAGGCCGATGCCGCGCAATCGCGCGAGACGATGCGTGCGGCGCGTCTGGCGGGGATTGCAGGCCAGTCGCAATGGGTCACGCAGTTGCTGGAACGCCTGGTGAAGCTGTCCGCGACGAACCTTCCGGTGCTGGTGGTGGGAGAGAGGGGTCTTGGACGCACCACGCTTGCCCGCAGCCTGCATGCGCTGGCGAACCGCAAAGGACCGCTGACGGTGCTGACCGCAGCGGATCGCGGGGTCCCTCTCGAGGAAGTCCTTTTCGGCGCGGAGCCCGATTTCGGCCGCGTGCGGCGGCGCGGCGCGCTGGATGCGCGGGAGGGGACCGTGATCGTCGAGAATGCCGGCGAACTGACGGAGACCGCGCGGCAGCATGTCCTCGCCTGGCTGGAACACGGTGAGACCGAGCGCATCGGCGGGACGCGGAGCTACAGCCCGCAAGGCCGGCTGGTGCTGATCGCCACGCCGCGGGACCTCGCCGAAGGACGGATCCCGGGCGGCCTGGCGGAGCGGTTGCAGCGCGTCGACATCAAGCCGCTTCGCGACCGCCTGGAAGACCTCCCGGCCCATGCGCGGCTCTATCTCGAAATGATCGGCGAGGCGCGACACCTGGGCCCGCTCGAGATATCGGCCGACGGCTATCGCGTCCTCTTCGCGCATGACTGGAAGGAAAACACCCGCGAGTTGCGACGGGTCGTCGAGCAGTCGGCGGTGACGTGCGACGGGCGGGTGATCAGCTCCGACGTGATGCGCGCCGTCATGGAAGCGCCGGAGACCGCTCTCGGCATCGACGAACCGCTGGCCGAGAAGGACTGGATCCTCGATGCGCTGCGACGGCACCGCTTCCGTCGGGGCGAGACGGCGACGTTCCTCGGCATCTCGCGCAAGACGCTCTACAACAAGATGCGCCGCGCCGGCCTTCTCGACTGAGTTTCAATCCACGATCCGCGCCTCGCCATCGGCCAGGCCGATGGCCTCGTCGAGTTCATGCCCGAAACCGTGCGGCCGATAGACCAGCAGGCGCGCAGCCCCCTCGCCGCGAAGCGACGGCAACATGCGCACCAGCCGGAGGCCCGCATCCGCACGCTCCCGCCAGTCGGCCATCGCCAGGCCGGGGTGGAGGACGAGCGCCATCGCACCCTGACGCAGAATGGTCTGCGCCGTCTGCAGGGTCGTCGCGAAGCCGATGGTCTCCACACCGGCGTCCCGGAGCGCCGACAGCATCTGCATCTCCCGCGCCACGCCGACCTCGGCGCTGTCGAACGCCCGCGCTGTCTCGCCGTCGATCAGCTGCACGGTGGGATAATTCGCCACCCGGCCGACGCCCGCCGCTCGCAAGGCCAGCTCGACGTCGCGGACACGCATGAACGGATCGGCCAGCATCAATCCGGCGATCGCGCCCACCGCAGGCGCAGACTGCCGCAATGAAGCGAACATCGCCGAATTGACGTCCATGAGCGGCAGCAGGCCGACCAGTTCACGGTGCGGCGCGGCAACACCGGCCAGGAACGGCGCCAGGATGAAGCCGCCATGGGGCGCCACTGCCGGCTGACGGGCGAAAACGTGCAGATCCTGAGAGACCAACGGCGACAAGTTACCCATTATTACCCACAACCTCGGAAACAGCCTTCTGGCATGCCGCTCTCTTCCTTGCAAATATCGAATGGCAGACCGGGAAGCTTTCGGGAGGAGCCGGAACCGTCCCCGCAGACGAGTTTGGAAAGCGCGCGCGACATCACCGATGTTTCGCACGGGAGGCTTCATTGACGCTTCAGTACATGATCACGGTGACACTGAACGGCCTGACGCTGGCCGCTCTCTACTTCATCGTTGCAAGTGGTTTCTCGCTGATATTCGGACTGATGCGCACCGTCAACATGGCCCACGGGTCGCTTTACCTGATCGGTGCCTATGTCGGCTTTTCCGTGTTCGATCCGCTCTATGCGTCGAGCGCGACCTACGACTACGCGTGGTACATCGCCGTCGTCGCCGGCGTGGCCGCGGCGGCGGTGGCGGGCGTCATCATGCAGGTCGTCTTCCTCGGGTGGATGCAGGGGCAGGAATTGCGCCAGGCCCTGGTCACCATCGGTCTGTCGATCATCGTGGCCGATCAACTGCTCGCCATCTACGGCGGCAACCCGTTCCAGTTCTTCGCGCCCGACCTGTTGTTCGGCCCGACGCTGGTCCCCGTCATCGGCCGCTATTCGACGTTCCGCCTGTTCCAGATCGGCCTGGCGCTGGCCGTCGGGATCGGGCTCTGGGTTTTGCTCAACAAGACCCGGCTCGGCATCATGGTACGCGCCGGCGTCGACGACCGGCAGATGCTTGCCGCCTGCGGGATCAACGTGCCGCTTGTCTCGGTCGCCGTCTTCGCGCTCGGCGCGGGCCTCGCCGGGCTCGGCGGCGTGATCGGTGCGACCGCGCAGCCCGTCGCGCTCGGCGTCGACGTCAAGTTCCTGCTCACCTCCCTCGTCGTCGTCATCGTCGGCGGCATGGGCTCGATCGGGGGCACGGCGATCGGCGCCATCCTCATCGGCGTTGCCGAGCAATGGGGACAGGCGCTCTTCCCGACCTATTCCGTCATCCTGACCTTCGCGATCATGGTCGCCGTTCTCGCCATACGCCCGCAGGGCATCCTCGGGAGGACTGGCTGATGGCCGTCATGTCTCCCAGGCAGTGGGCGCTCACCGCCGTCGTGCTGGCCATCATGCTGGCTCTGCCGCTCGTCTTGCCCGCCTTCTGGCTGAGCGGCATCCTCGGTCGATCGCTGGTCTACGGCATCGTCGCCCTCTCCTTGACCTTCCTGGCAAGCTATGGCGGGTTCATCTCGCTCGCGCAGACCATGATCGCCGGGGTCGCGGGGTACACCGTCGCAATTCTCGCGCCGACGGCCATCCCGGCCAGTTCCAGCGCCCTCAGCTACTGGCTCGCCATGCCCGCCGCGCTGGTCGCGGCCACGGTGGCCGGCGGCGTGATCGGCCTGATCGCGGTGCGCACACGCGACATCTACCTGCTGATGATCACCCTGGCGCTGGCAGTCGGGTTCAGCCTGTTCGCGCAATCCAACATCGACTGGTTCAACGGCTACGAGGGCATCCGCAACATTCTCGGGCCGGACATCTTCGGCTATCCGTTCCGCACCCACCTCGTCTTCTACTACGTCTCGCTCACCGTCGCCGCGCTGCTCTACCTGCTGGTGCTCTACGTTGTCCGCACGCCGTTCGGCCTGACCCTGCAAGGCATTCGCGACAACCCGCGCCGCGTGTCCGCCCTCGGCTTCGACGTCGCGCTTCACCGCGTCGCGGCATTCGCCCTGGCGGGGTTCATCGCCGGCTGCGGCGGCGTGCTCATCACCTTCTACAACATCGGCATCACGCCGAGCTCGATCGGCATGACCGCCACCGTCAACGTCCTCGTCATGTCCGTCATCGGTGGGCTCGGCCATCCGATCGGCGCCTTCATCGGAGCCGTCATCTTCTCGCTGATGGATACGTTTGCCGCCACCGTCTACGACCGCAACCGCTTCAACACCCTGATCGGCCTGGTGTTCCTGGTGATCGTGCTGGTGTCGCCGGATGGCGTGCTGGGCTTTGGCAAGCGGCTGCTGTTCTGGAGGAAACCGAAGGCACGGGAGGAGCAAACCGGCACGCATTGAACACGAACCGATCCCCCGCGAGCCCAGCCTCGCGGGAACAAACCGGCAGTCACGCCGGACCAACCGAGCCGGGCCGCTTCGTGCACCGGCCAAACGACGACGAGAAAAGGGAGAACGACATGCTCAGGAAGACACTGCGAATCTCGACCGCGATCGCCCTCGCGACAGGCGCCCTGGCTCTTTCTGGAATGACGGCCGCAAACGCTCAGGAGACCATCAAGATCGGTTCGATCACCACCCTCGAAGGTCCGTTTGCCACCGGCGGGCAGGACGCCTACCGCGCCATGGAGATGGCATTCGAGGAGATCGACTACACCATCAATGGCAAGACGATCGAGTGGATCCGGGAATCGTCGAATGCCCAGGCCGACGTGGCGCTTGCCCGCGCCCGCAAGCTGATCGAGCAGGACAATGTCGACATCATCATCGGGCCGCTCTCGGGCGCCGAAGGCATCGCGCTTCGCGACTACTCGCGCACGCTTGAAGGCAAGACCATCGTCAACGGTTCGTCGGGCGCCGCCGACACCACGCTGCGCGACGCATCGCCCAACTTCTTCCGCTTCAACACGGAAGGCACCCAGTGGATGGCCGGGCTCGGCAACCACGTCTACAACGACCTCGGCATCCAGCACGTCGCGCTCGTGGCCGCGGACTATGCGTTCCCCTACGCGCAGGTGATGGGCTTCATGCTCGACTACTGCAAGGCGGGCGGCGCCGTCACCAAGCTCTGGTCGCCCCTGAACACCACCGATTTCGGTTCCATCATCGCCAACATTCCCGACGATGCCGGAGCGGTTCTGCTCATCCAGGGCGGCACCGACGCCCTCGCCTTCCTGACGCAATATGCCGAGGCTGGCGGCGAACTGCCGATCATCGGCGGCTCGATCACGGCCGACCAGACACTGCTCTCCGCCCGCGGCCCGCACCAGCGGCTGATGGAAGGCATGCTGGCGGCGGGGCCGATCGCCGATCTCAACGACGACCCGATGTGGGTGGAGTGGGTGGCCGCCTATCGCGAGCGCTTCCCCGACGGGTTCGATTCGCCGTCGATCCACGCCTTCAACTACTACACCAACACCAAGGCCGTGCTTCTGGCGCTGGAAGAGGTGGGCGGAGACCTGTCCAACAATCAGCAGGCCTTCCAGGAGGCCCTCGCCGGCATCGAGTTCAAGAACCCGATGGGCGCCAACGTGGCGCTCGACGACAACCGCCAGGCGATCTCGGACATCTTCCTGACGCGCATCGTCGACGATGGCGGCACGCTTCGCACCCAGGCCTTCGGCAAGGCTGAGGGCGTCACACAGACCATGGGCATGGACCGCGACGAGTTCCTGGCGCTGGGGTCTCCGTCGCGCGACAACCCCGACTGCCCGCCCACCAACTGATCCTCCCTGCCGGATCATCGTCCGGCACAGGCGCCCTCCCCGCTCTTGTGGGAGGGCGCTGGCCGACCGACCTTCAGACCCGAATTGTGCAGCATGCCCGACGAACCCGATCACCCCCCTGCGAACACGGCCCCTGGAGTGGAACAAAAGGTTCCAGCCCTCGTGGCAACCCACGTGGAGCGAAGCTTCGGTGCGCTCCGCGCGATCAGGGACGTGTCGCTTTCGGTGGCGGCCGGCGAGCGGCGGGCCATCATCGGCCCGAACGGAGCCGGGAAGACCACCTTCTTCAACACCATTTGCGGCGACCATCCGCCGACGGGCGGGAGCATCCACCTGTTCGGCGAGGACATCACCAGCCTGAAACCCCATCGACGCGCGCGCATGGGGATCGGACGGACCTACCAGAGCTCGCTTCTGTTCACCGGGCTGACGGTGCTGGAAAACCTCTATCTCGCCGTGCGCGGCGCAATGCCCAACCGCCTGTCGCTGTGGAAAGCCTCACGAGGCGACGCGGCCCTGTCGAAGGCGCGCCTTCTGGCGCAGCAGGTGCGGGTGGACAACATCCTGGAGGCGCGGATCGATGCCATCTCTCACGGCCAGCGCAGGCAGGTCGAAGTGGGCATGGCCCTGGCGGCGAACCCGAGGCTTCTCATGCTGGATGAGCCCGCGGCCGGCCTGTCGGCCGGCGAACGGCCCGAACTCGTCAAGTTGATCCGCGACCTGCCGCGCGATCTCACCCTCATCCTCATCGAGCACGACATGGACGTCGCCCTGCCCCATTCCGACATCGTGACCGTGATGAAGGACGGAGAGATCGTCGTCGAGAACACGCCCGACCGTATCGTCGACGATCCCGTGGTCCAGGCCATCTATCTCGGCGGGGCTCTCGCATGAGCGCCCTCCTGGAAGTCCGCGACCTTCACGTCCGCTTCGGCCAGGCGCACATCCTGCAAGGCGTTTCCATGACTCTTGGAGCCGAGCCTCTGTCGCTGGTCGGCCGCAACGGGATGGGCAAGTCGACGCTGTGCCATGCCATCATGAACATGGTCGCGGCAAAGGAAGGCAGCGTCAGGCTCGACGGCGACGATCTGCTCGGCATCGGACCGAGCCGGGTTGCGCGCCGGGGCGTGGCGCTCGTGCCGCAGGGACGGCGCATGTTCCCCTCGCTGTCGGTTCACGAGCACCTTCTTCTGGTGGCGCGCCGAGGCGAGCATCCCTGGACGGTCGACCGCGTCTACGAGACGTTTCCCCGACTGGCGGAGCGTCGCCGGAATGGCGGCAACCAGCTGTCGGGCGGCGAACAGCAGATGCTTGCCATCTCGCGCGCGCTGCTGATGAATCCCCGCATCGTGATCATGGACGAGCCATCCGAAGGGCTGGCTCCCGTCATCGTCGACCACCTGATCGACGTGTTGCGCAAGATCGCCGCGGAGGGGATGGGCGTGCTACTGGTGGAGCAGAACCTGCGGGTGGCGACCTCGGTCTCCGAGACGGTGGCGATCATGGTCACCGGGCGGATCGCGACCACCATGTCCGCACGGCAGCTCGACGAGGATCGCGATGCGCAGCGCCGCTATCTCGGCGTCAGTCACGGACACTAGAGCGGAGAAATCAACGGCAATGGGCACGGTCTATGTCATCGGCACCTGTGACACCAAGGGCGAGGAGCTGGACTATGCCCGAAGCCTGATCCGGGCAGCGGGCCTGAACGTCGTTCTCGTCGACGTCGGCACGCGCGGCGACGGCGCGATGGCCGACGTTCCGGCGCGCGCGGTGGCGGCGATGCACCCGCAGGGCGAACGCGCCGTCCTGGGCGGAGACGACAGAGGCGCGGCCGTCGCGGCGATGGCACAGGCCTTGTCGATCTGGCTCGCGGCCCGAAACGACATCGACGCGGTGCTGGGGCTTGGCGGCTCCGGCAACACGGCGCTGGTCACGGCCGCCATGCGCGACCTGCCGATCGGCGTGCCGAAGCTGATGGTCTCCACCGTCGCCTCGGGCAATGTGGCGCCCTATGTCGGCCCCAACGACATCGCGATGATGTACTCCGTCACCGACGTCGCCGGGCTGAACGCGATCAGTCGCAAGGTCATCGGAAACGCCGCGCATGCCGTGGCCGGCATGGCGAGGTGGAAGCCGCCCGCCGTCGCCGGCGACAGGCCCGGCATCGGGATGACCATGTTCGGCGTCACCACCACCTGCGTCGGCCAGATCCGCGAGCGGCTGGAGCCAGACTACGAGTCCTACGTCTTTCACGCCACCGGCACCGGCGGCCAGTCGATGGAGAAGCTCGCCGACTCGGGCCTGATCGCGGGCATGATCGACGTCACCACCACCGAGGTCGCCGATCTCCTGATGGGCGGTGTCTTCCCTTGCACGCAGGACCGCTTCGGCGCCGTGGCGCGCACGGGGCTGCCCTATGTCGGCTCGGTCGGAGCCGTCGACATGGTCAATTTCGGCGCGAAGGACACGGTGCCCGAGCGATATCGGCAGCGCAATCTCTACGTCCACAACCCTCAGGTGACGCTGATGCGCACGACACCCGAAGAAAACGTCGAGATCGGGCGCTGGATCGCCGAACGCCTGAACCGGTGCGAGGGGGAACTGTGTTTCCTGCTGCCGCTCGGTGGCGTCTCGGCCATCGACGCGCCGGGCCTGCCCTTTCACGATCCGGAAGCCGACGAGGCCCTGTTCGCGGCCATCCGGTCGACATTCGAGGCAACGCCCCGACGCCGACTGGTCGAACTTCCTTTCAACATCAACGAGCCGGCCTTCGCCGATGCGGTGGTCGCGGAATTCCGAAAGATCGCGTCATGAACGACAAGACGATGTCCAGAACCGGCGGGCGTGCCGGACGTCCCAGCCGGCGCGATCTCCTGGCCCGGTTCCATGACATGGCCGCACGAGGCATCCCGATCGTGGGCGGCGGCGCCGGCACCGGCCTCTCGGCCAAATGCGAGGAAGCGGGCGGCATCGACCTCATCGTGATCTACAATTCCGGTCGCTACCGCATGGCCGGACGCGGGTCGCTGGCCGGGATGCTCGCCTATGGCAATGCCAACGAGATCGTTCTCGAAATGGCGCGCGAGGTTCTTCCCGTGGTCAAGCACACGCCGGTTCTGGCCGGCGTCAACGGCACCGACCCCTTCGTGATCATGGATCACCACCTCGACCAGTTGAAGGCGCTCGGCTTTGCCGGCGTGCAGAATTTCCCCACCGTCGGGCTGATCGACGGCGTGTTCCGGCAGAACCTGGAGGAAACCGGCATGGGATATGGCCACGAGGTGGACATGATCCGCCTGGCCGCCGAGAAGGACATGCTGACGACGCCCTACGTGTTCTCGGCCGACGAGGCCGTGGCGATGGCCGAGGCCGGGGCCGACATTCTCGTCGCCCACATGGGACTGACGACCGGCGGCGCCATCGGCGCCGAGACCGCGCGCAAGCTGCAGGACTGCATCGGCGACATCGACGACTGGACAGCCGCGGCGCGGCGGGTGCGCAAGGATATCCTCGTGCTGTGCCATGGCGGCCCCATCGCCAACCCCGAGGACGCCGAATTCGTGCTGCGCAACACCAAGGCCTGCAATGGCTTCTACGGGGCGAGCTCCATGGAGCGCCTGCCGACTGAGACCGCCCTGATCGACCAGACGCGACGTTTCAAGCAGCTGACGTTCTGACCCCGCCGACACGCGCAGGCTGCGGCGCACAGAGCGCGGCGCTTCCGCGCGCCGCATCAGCAGCGCAGGCCTGGAGGGTGTCGCGCCTGCGGGACCGGCGCCGGTCTCGGCAGGCGGCGCGCGTTTCCCCATACGCCCTTCATCCATGCCGGTTCCTGAAAGTCGGCTGCTTTTTCGCTGCCAGACGGTCGGCAGCCGGCAAATGAACATCCCCCACCTGCAGCCCATCACGAACGTGTGAACGACGACGGAATTATCAGGCGGGGCACCACGACCGAAATCGTTCGTTAGCAATATTATACAAGAATAATGATCAGGCGAACCATGCCATTCCCAATCGTTCCTTCCATCCACAAGGATACTCCATGTCTCTCCGGATCTGGCAACTTGTCATTGCAATCGCAGCATTTGTAGGTATTGGCATCGGTGCAACCGTCGGCATCCAGAACCATGCCCTGACGACGCTGCAAGTGAACGGCCCGTTGTACGGCCAGATCGTCGGCGGCAAGGATTTGATAGCCGATATTCTTCCGCCCCCGATGTTCCTCGTCGAGTCCTACCTGCTGGCCAACGAGGCGGTGGTGCATCCCGAACTCGCGACGCGCAACCTCTCCAGGATCGCGGCGCTACGGCAAGAAGACGCCGAGCGGCGGGACTACTGGAAGACGTTCCCCCTGCATGACGATTTGCGCGCGCAGCTGGAAGGCAGCGTTCTGCCACGATCGGATGCGATCTGGGCGACGATTGAAGGTCCTTTCCAGGCGGCAGTGCGCAGTGGCGGCAATGTCGGTCCGATCATGAACACGTTGCGCGACCAGTTCAGCGCCCACCGCGAGGCGGTGGTGAAGCTCGTCGACATGTCCGCCACGTTCCTTGCCGACAAGGAAAGCGAGGCGGCCGCAAGCGCCAGTTCGCTCGGGCTGGTCTCCCTCATCGCCGGCATCTTCACCCTCTTGAGCTGTGTCGGCGGCGCCTGGCTGGTGTGGGTCCGGGCTCTCGTGCCGATCGACCGGATGTCCGTCTTCATGACCAAGCTCGCCGAAGGCGATTACTCGACCGAAGCGCCCTATGCCGGTCGCAAGGACGAGATCGGCGACATGGCCGAAAGCCTCGCCGTCTTCAGGAAGGCTGGGCTCGACAACATCCGCCTCGAAGAGGACAACCGTCTCGCCCAGCAAGGCACGGAGCAGGAACGCGCGGCAAGGCTCGCCGAGCGCGAAGAGGAGGCCGCAAGGCTGGCCCGGGTCGTGGAGCAGCTTGGCGCCGGTCTCGAACGGCTCGCCGAATGCAACATCCGCATGACGATCGATGTGCCCTTCGCCGAGCAGTTCGAGCCCCTGCGCCGTGACTTCAACAACTCGATCGGCCTGTTCCAGTCGGTTCTCGAACAGGTGATGGAAAAGACCCGCGCCCTGAACGCCGGCGCGTCCGAGATGCACGCGTCCGCCGACAGCCTCGCTCAGCGGACCCAGCAGCAGGCGGCCGCGCTCGAACAGGCATCCGCCGCGCTGGAGCAGATCACCGCGACCGTGCGATCATCGTCCGAAAAGATCCGCCAGACGCGCGCCCAGGCGAGCGATGCCCGGGACGCCGCGCTGGCATCGCAGAAGGTGGTGAGCAACGCCGTCGATGCCATGCACCGCATCGAAGCGGGATCGCAGAAGATCGCCACGGTCGTATCAGTCATCGACGAAATCGCGTTCCAGACGAACCTTCTCGCCTTGAACGCAGGCGTGGAAGCGGCGCGCGCCGGCGACGCCGGTCGGGGCTTCGCGGTCGTCGCCCAGGAGGTTCGCGAACTGGCCCAGCGATCCGCGCTAGCCGCGAAGGAAATCGCCGAGATCATCCGCAAGTCCACATCCGAAGTGGAGGCTGGCGTTCAGTTCGTGGGCGAAACGGGCAATGCGCTGACCCAGATCACCGGCTACGTCACCACCATCGACGCCAATGTGAACGAGATCGACCGCGCCGCCGGAGAGCAGACCACCGGCCTGGAGCAGATCAACCTGTCGGTCAACGAGCTGGACCGCATGACGCAGCAGAATGCCGGGATGGTCGAGGAAACCACGTCGGTGTCCGCGATGCTGGCGGAAAACGCCAGGATTCTGGCCGAGCTCGTCAGCCGGTTCAAGCTGAACCGCCGCAGGCAGGTGCGCGAACCCGATCATGGTGCGCATGCCGGGGCGACGCGTCGCGCGGCCTGAAGCCCAAGGTCACGTCCTGTCGCGCTCGAGCCCAGCACCGCCGGGGTGAGAAAAGCGGATTCGAGAAGGCAGGACGGCCGCCATCGTGCCCGATGGCCCTACACTTCGAGCCACTCGCGGCGAACGGCGTCATTGGCGACGAGTTCGGGCGGCGTCCCTTCGAAGACGATGCGGCCATGACCCATCACGTAGACCCGGTGCGAGATGCGCATGGCGATGACCAGCCGCTGCTCGACCAGAAGGATGGAGATACCGCGGCGCGCGATCTCCTGGAGCAGTTCGCCGATGCGCTCGACCATCTGCGGCGCAAGGCCCTCGGTCGGCTCGTCGATCATGATCAGGTCGGGGTCGCCCATCAGCGTTCGGCAGATGGTCAGCATCTGCTGCTCGCCGCCCGATAGCGCACCACCCGGCGCCGAGGCGCGGTCCTTGAGCTGCGGGAAGAGCTTCCACGTCTCTTCCAGGCTCCAGCGCCCGCCACGCCGTCCGCCCTTGATGCCGAGAAGCAAGTTCTGCTCGACCGTCAGGGTCGGAAAGATGGCGCGTTCCTCCGGCACGAAGCCGATGCCCAGATGCGCGATCTCGTGCGGCTTGCGTCCGACGACGGGCGTGCCCCTGAAGCGGATCTCGCCCCGGGGCTCCGGATCGCCCATGATCGCCTTGAGCGTCGTCGACCGGCCGACGCCGTTTCGCCCGAGAATGCTGACGATTTCGTTTTCGCCGACGTCGAGGTCGACGCCTTGCAGGATGTGACTCTTGCCATAATAGGCGTGGAGATCGCGCACCTCGAGCATCACGCCGCCTCCGTTCCGAGATAGGCCTGCTGCACGGCGGCATTCGCCTTGATGCGGGCGGGCGTGTCGCAGGCGATGATCTCGCCATAGACCAGCACCGAAATGCGATCGGCGAGGTCGAAGACGACCTGCATGTCGTGCTCGATCATCAGGAGGGTGCGTTTCTCGCTGACCTTGCGGATCAGCGCGACCACGCGTTCGGTCTCGGCATGGCTCATGCCGGCGGTCGGCTCGTCGAGCAGCAGCACGTCGGCATGGCCCGCGATCGTCAGCCCGATCTCCAGCGCCCGCTGCTCGCCATAGGTCAGCACTCCGGCTGGCGTGCGCCGGCGGTCGATCAGGTCGATCTCCGTCAGAATCTCCTCCGTGCGGCGGGTCACGTCGTCGAGACGTTCGACATCGCGCCAGAACGAGTATCGGTGGCCGAGCGACCATAACGTGGCGCAGCGGACGTTTTCCCAGACGCTGAGCCGGGGAAAGATGTTGGTCACCTGGAAGCTGCGCGACAGGCCGCGCCGGTTGATGGACTGGGGCGGCAAGCCCTCGATGGACTCGCCGCGCAGGCGTATGGCGCCCGCGCTCGGTCGCAGATGGCCGCTCACGAGGTGGAACAGCGTCGACTTGCCCGCACCGTTCGGACCGATGATGGCGTGCCGCTCGCCCTGGACGACGGCCAGGTCCACGCCGCGGATGATTTCCATCCGGCCGAAGCTCTTGCGCAGTCCGGCAAGCTCCAGGATGGGTGTCTTGGCCGTCGCGCTCATCCCTGGCCTCCCTGGGCAACCGCCGCGTGATAGGCATCGCGGGCGAGCCGCTCGGCGCGCATGAACAGAATGCCGCCCGCCACCGCCAGAACCACACCTGCCACCCACGGCAAGGGCGATGTTGCGTCGAGCGGGATCGAATAGAGCGTGAGCTGCGGGCCGTAGGACGCCCGGATGCTGAACTGGTGGCTGGTCTCGATCAGCACGCTGAGACCGACCAGCGCGACGATCCCGGGCGCCAGCGCGAGGAGGTAGAAGGGAACGACGCGATGAAGCTTGCGCGCCGCCATCACCGGCGCCTGCATCGCCAGAAGCCCCGCGATGCCGCCTGGCACGAACATGACCATTCCTATGAACAGGAGCCCGACATAGAGCGGCCAGATCTGGGTGGCGTCGCTGAGGATCAGCTGCAGCCAGGTGACCAGGATGGCGCCGATGATCGGGCCGGCGAAGTTCCCGACGCCGCCGATATAGGTCATCAGGATGACCGAGCCGGATTCGACCGCCCCCATCTGGGCGGCGTTGACGATCTCGAAATTGACGACCGAAAGCCCGCCTGCAATGCCGGCGAACAGCCCGGACAGGCTGAAGGCGATGAAGCGCACCCGGCTTGTGTCGTAGCCGATGAAGGCGGTGCGCTGGGGATTGTCGCGCACCGCGTTGGCGATGCGCCCGAACGGCGTGCGGGTGATGGCGTACATGGCGGCGATGGACAGGAAGCACCACGCCGCGATCAGGTAGTAGACCTGCAATTGCGGTCCGAAGCCGTAGCCGAAGAAGCTCATGACATCCGTCCTGTCGGTGGTGATGCCTTCCTCGCCGCCGAAGAAGCGGCGCAGGATGAGCGCGCTGGAGACGACCAGTTCGCCGATGCCGAGCGTGATCATGGCGAAGGCGGTGCCGGCGCGCTTGGTGGCGACCCAGCCGAACAGGATGCCGAAGGCGAGCCCGCCGAGCCCGCCGACGACCGGAAACAGGGGCAGCGGGATCGGCCAGTCGCCGGAACCGGCCGCGTTGAGCACGTGAACGGTGAAGAACCCGCCAAGGCCGAAGAACACCGCGTGGCCGAAGGAGAGCAGTCCCGTCTGGCCGAGCAGCATGTTGTAGGACAGGGCGAAGATGATCATCGTGCCCATCATGCTCATGGTGGACAGCGCCAGCCGCGAGCTGAAGAGGTAGGGCAGGAGCAGAAGCGCCAGGGCCAGCGCGATCCAGACCGCATGGCGGGCGAGGAAACCGGGGCGGCGGCCACCGATCGCGTCGGTACGAGGCAGGGTACGGGCGTCGGTCATGTGTCTCTCGTCCCCATCAGCCCGCGGGGCCGGAAAATCAGGATCATGACAAGCAGCAGGTAGGGCAGGATGGGCGCGATCTGCGCCACCGTCACCCGCCAGATGTCGGCAAGCCATACGGACAGGATGGCGCCCGCGGCCGTGCCTCCGAACAGATCGGCCAGCGACACGTTGAAGGCCACGGCGAAGGTCTGAACCAGCCCGATCAGCAGCGAGGCGGCGAGCGCGCCGCCGAGCGAACCGAGACCGCCGACGACCACGACCACGAACAGGATCGGCCCGAGCAGGCCGGCCATGTTGGACTGGGTGACGAGGATCGGCCCGGCGATGACGCCCGCGACGGCCGCGAGGCCCACGCCGACGCCGAAGACCAGCATGAAGATGCGATCGACATTGTGCCCGAGCATGCCGACCATGCCCGGATGGCTGAGCGCGGCCTGCACGATCAGCCCGACGCGCGTGTGGCGGACAGCCATCAGCAGGCCGATGAAGATGCCGACGGAGATCAGAAGGCCAAACAGCTTGAAGGCGGGATAGTTGCCGGAAAAGAGCGTGAAGGCGGCGAAGTCGAGCCCGGACGGGACGCGGTAGTCCACGGGCAGCTTGCCCCAGATCATCTCCACCACCTCCTTGATGACGAAGGTCAGTCCGAAGGTGAACAGCAGTTCGGCGACGTGGCCGTGCCGGTGCACGCGCCGGAGGCCATAGCGCTCCACCGCCATCCCGATCAGGCCGACGACGACCGGCGCGAGAACCAGCGCCGGCCAGAAGCCGAGCCGGCGGCTGATCTCGAAGCCGAAGAAGGCCCCCAGCATGTAGAAGCTGGCATGGGCGAGGTTCAGCACGCCCATCATGGAAAAGATGACGGTCAGGCCGCTGGCCATCAGGAACAGCAGCATGCCGTAGAGCACGCCGTTCAATGTCGATACGAAGATGATCTCGAGCACGATCCCGCCTTCCCGGCGCCGGCACGGCGGCGTCCAAAAGGTTGAAAGGTCGGGGCGGCGCCCGCGGCGGCGCCCGTCAGATGGCCGTCAGGGACGCTTCATGTCGCATTTGGTCGGAAGCAGGGTCGATTCGGTGGGGACCGAAGCTGCCATCTTCCAGCCCCAGCCGGTGTGCTCCTCGTCGAACTTCTGGCCCTCTTCGAGCGCGCCGAGCGTCGAGATGTAGAGGGGCTGGAAGAACTGGTGGTCGTCGGCGCGCATGAAGCCCTCGTCGCCGGCTGCGAAGCTGTCGAGCTTCATTCCCTCCAGCTTCGGCACGAAGTCGCCCGGATCCTCGGAACCGGCTTCCACCATGGCCTTGAAGACCATGTCCATCATGTTGAACATGCGCGGATAGTAGATCGGCGCATCGGAGAAGCGCTGCATCAACGCCCCTGCCCGTTCTTCGGCAGGACCGTAGCCCTGGTTGTTGATGCCTTCGTTGATCTGGTAGACGCGGTTTTCCAGCCCGGCCTGCTTGATGGCCGTCGGGGCACCGGCGCCGCCGGCATAGAAGGTGTACCAGTCGACGTCGAGGCCGGCCTGTCCCGCCGCCTTGATCAGCAGCGCGAGGTCCTGCCCCCAGTTTCCGGTGATGATGGTGTCGGCGCCAGAGGCCTGGATCTTGGCGACATAGGGCGAGAAGTCGGTGATCTTGACGAGCGGATGATACTCCTCGCCGACGATCTCCACGTCGGGCCGCTTCTCCGTCAGCATGCGCTTGGCCGCGCCGGCAACCGCGTGGCCGAAGGAATAATCCTGCGCGATCAGGTAGACCTTCTTGAGGTCCTCCTTCTCCTTGATGAAGTTGGTCAGCGCTTCCATCTTGATGTCGGCGCTGGCGTCCCAGGTGAAGTGCCAGTAGCTGCACTTCTCGTTGGTCAGAACCGGATCGATCGCGGCATAGTTCAGGTGGACGACGTTGGCGCCCGGATTGCGGTCGTTGTATTTGGTGACGAAGTCGGACACCGCGACGGCCACCGACGAGCCATTGCCCTGGACGATGACCTGGATCCCCTCGTCGATCGCCTTCTGCACCTGTACGAGGCTGATCTGCGGGTTGGTCTGGTTGTCGTAGCCGACGATCTCGACCTTCCGGCCGTTGACGCCGCCCTTTGCGTTGATCTCGTCGGCAATGAAGTTGAGCTGGTTCATGCCGATCTGGCCGATGCTCGCGCCGCCGCCCGAAAGCGGATCGACGTAGCCGATCTTCAGCGTGTCCTGCGCCAGCGCCGATAGCGCCGTGGCGCCCAGCAGCGCCAGCGTGAGCGCCGACGATCCGATCAATGTCCTCATAGCAGTCTCCTCCCTTGGAATGGCGCCGGCATTGCCGGCCCTTGATGTTCCACCGTGGCGATCGAAGCGGCTTTCGCCTCCTCCCTCGATCGTCGCGGCGCCTGCCGTCGCGCGCTTCCGGTGCCGCCGGGCGACTGCCTCGACGGGTCGCTCGCCTTGCCGTTCCTGCGGCCGTCCGCTCCTCCGGGCGGCCCTGAGCGGTTCTGCCGGAACCTCGTCCGACCTCGCTGCGCTCCATTCACTCACTAGATAATTAATGATGTGCAGGCAAGCAAATCTTCGTCGGGGTCCTCCGCGGGAATGTGGTCCGAACGACCATGAGGCACGCGCGCAACAGGTGTGGGTCGGAGGGGGGCTGCGAACGATTCCGGCTCCCGTCCGCACGCGGCGCAACCGACGGTGGCTTCCGAGGGTCATTCCCCTCCCGGGTCTGTCGAGGTTCGGCACACGATCTCAGTCGGGACTGACCTCGTCGGTGGACGGGATGGGAGCGGCGCCGCCACGCCGACATTCCAGTTCCAGGGCGTGTCGCCCGCCGCACGCCGCCGTGCGATCACGTCGTCGTTGAGCGCGAACATGCCCGGCAGGAGGTCGGTACCGACAAGGGGCTCCCCGGCGAAACGCATGTATGCGCCCGTTCGGGCGTGTTCCGGCCAGTCCGGCCAGCCCGACGACGTCGGAACACCGTCCCGGGCAAAGGATATCCAGTAGTCGCCGATCGCGCGGGACAGGGCCCGTTCGGTCGGCGAGTCGGGAATGGCGGGCCAAAGTGGAGGCATCCGATCCGCCGTTCCGAACAGATAGGGCAGTTCACCGGCATGAAAGCCGTGCAGCCCCGCTTCACGCGCTGCGGGGCAGGCATGGTCGAAGTAGTAGACGAAGGCCGGCGCGGCCACCGCCTTCTGGGCGTTCGCCAGTTTCAGGGCCGTCCAGCCGTAAAGCGCGTCGCGCACGCAGGCGAGTGCGCTTTCGGCGATGTCGGCGCAGGGGTATTGCGCCAGGAAACGCTCTGCCAGATCGCCATAGCGCGCCCGGATTTCGTCCTCGTAGGCGCCGGCCGTCGCTGGGAGCGCCGGCAGGAGAAACGGTAGCGATCGAATCTCGCCGCTGTTGAAACCGACGATCAACGGCACCCCCGCGTGCTCGCCCCGTTCGAAGATGTCGACGAGTTGATCCGGAACGAGGTAGCCGTCGACGGTGACGGTCGGGGTAAACCCGGACCGCAGAGCGGCATCGGCGAGCGCCTGGGCGTCCATGGCCCGCAAGGCTTCCAGGTTTCCGGCGCCAAGGTTTGCAGCCAGCCCCCTGCCCGTCGTCTCCGCGGCCTCGTGCCCGTTGCGCGCGTCCTTCAGCGACGGCAGCGAGATCATGTAGGCGCTCTGGGCGATCGCCCGGGCGAACAGTCCACGCGCGGCCGGCGCCGCCATCAGGCATAGCACGCTGAGCGCCCCGGCCGATTCGCCCGCCACGGTGACGTCGTCCGGATCGCCGCCGACGGCGGCGATGTTGCGCCTCACCCATTGCAGCGCGGCGATCTGGTCGAGCAGCCCGTAATTGCCCGATACGCCGTCGGGAGATTCCGCGCTCAGGCCGGGATGGGCGAGATAGCCGAAGACGCCCAGCCGGTAGTTGATGGACACCACCACGGCGCCGCGCCGCGCCAGATTCGACCCGTCATGCAGCCCCTCGCTGCCCGCGCCCCAGATGAGGGAACCGCCATGAATCCAGACCACCACCGGCAGCTTGCGCGCGCCTTCCGGCGCCCAGACGTCGAGGTAGAGGCAGTCCTCCGCGGTCTCGTCGAGAGGGCTCGCATAGATGCTGGCGGCGCGACGCGCGGGCTGCACGCAGCCAGGCCCCGAACGAACCGCTTCGCGAACACCCGGCCAGCGTGGCGCCGGTGACGGGGGCTGCCATCGCCGCTGGCCCGTCGGCGGCATCGAATAGGGAATGCCCTTGTAGACGCATAGCCCGTCGGCCCGATATCCCCGCGCATCGCCGGCCGGAAAATGCGCCAGCGGCGCCCCGGGCCCGTTCGCCCCTCCCGGCGTCAGGGCTGGATGCGGAGTCAGTTTCCATCTCCCGCGGCAGCGGTGACATCCGCTTTCGGCATGGTCGTGACACCTCCACCGGCGACCGTCCATCGCCGGCCAACGCCCCATCAATGATCAGGCATGGCGCAATGTCAATTCACTATCGAGCGCGTGAATAATAGAAGCGGCGCCAGCGACGGACATCAGCGCGTGATGCGCTGCCACTCCTCCTCGCAATGCCGCAGTTCCTGGAGAAACTGCTCGTAGAGATGACGCGAAGCGCGCGACAAAGGGCGCTGGACGAGATGAATGAGCGCCAGCTCCACGCTCAATTGAGGATCGGCGATCGGATTGACGGTGACGCGCTCGTTTCCGAGTTCCTTGAGGGCGATCCAGAAGGGCAGGATCGACGACCAGTCCGTCTGCGCCACGAATTCGAGCCCGGCCGAAAGACTGGCGATGGTGATGGTCCGCTCGACGGAGATTTCGCCGTTGCGGACCGCCTCCTCGATGCGCGGCCGCAGGCTGTGCGTCGACGAAGGCACCGAGAGCTTGAGCGGCGCCACCTGATGAAGGCTGACCGGCTGCATCGGCCCGAAGCCTCGGCGCACGCCCGAGATGAGCGCAACGGGAAAGCGCCCGATGGGCGTCGCAGAGAGACCGGCCTGCGGCTTGGCGAACTGGCCGACATAGAAGTCGAGCGCGCCGCCCGAGGTTTCCGCCACCAGCGCATCCGCCGTCCCGCTGCCGATCTCGATGTCGACGCGGGGATACTCGCGCGTGTAGCGGGCGAGCGCCGTGGGCAGGACCGCTTTCGCCAGGCCGGGCGCGAACCCCGCCGAGACCGATCCGCTCAGGCCCCCGGCGAAGTCCTCCAGTTCCATCTCCGCTTCCGAGACCGACTTCAGAACGGCGAGGCAGCGGTCGTAGAAGCGCCATCCGGCGGCGGTCGGGTCCACGCCGCGCCGCGTGCGTTCGAGGAGGCCCGTCCCGAGGCGAGCCTCCAGCGCGCTCATCTGCTGGCTGACGCCGGACGGCGTGCAGTTGAGCCGCGCGGCGGCCGCGCTGAGCGACCCCTCCTCGCAAGCAGCGACGAAATAGCGAATCTGCCTGAGATCCATGCGATCGATTCTCCTTTAAGGAAATCATACAACAGACCTTAGAAAATATAACTACCGCTAACATCTGCGCTGATCCTATGGTCCGGCCAGGCTCTTGGGAGGAGCCCCGTCGCTTGCGGTCTCGTCCGCATTCCAGCGGTCGACGCGCGTCATCGCGCCGGAGGACAGGAGAACCGCATGCTTCCACTCGAAGGCTTTCGGGTGCTCGATCTCACGCACGTGCTGGCCGGCCCTTGTGCCACCCACCATCTTCGCTGCCTCGGCGCGGAAGTGATCAAGATCGAACGGCCCGGCGGCGGCGACCCGATGCGCGGGCTGGACATGATGCCCGAACTCGACGGCCTGACCCCCGGCTTCCGTGCACTCAACGCCGGCAAGAAATCCGTCGTCGTCGACCTCGCGACCGAAGACGGCCGCGCGACCGTGCTGCGGCTCGCCGAGAGCTGCGCTGTGTTCGTCGAGAATTTTCGGCCCGGCGTGGCGCGGCGGTTCGGACTGGCTCCGGAAGACCTCGCGCGCGTCCGGCCCGACATCATCTACTGCTCGATTTCCGGGTGGGGCCAAAGCGGCGCCAACAGCGCCCGCGGCGCCTATGATCACGTCATCCAGGCGGCGACCGGCATGATGTCGCTGCAGGGCGGTCCGGAGGATCCCCCGATCAAGGTCGGGTTTCCGGTGATCGACATCGCCACGGGCATTTCGGCCGCCGAGGCGATCCTCGCGGCGATCGTTCGCCGTCTGCGCGGCGACACCGCGCCGATCACGCTCGACGTCTCGATGGTCGACTGCGCGCTGGCGCTGATGTCGGGCCCCGCCGCCAACGCCATCGCGACCGGCAAGTCGCCGACCCGCGTGGGAAACCGCGGCTTCGTCGGCAGCCCCGGCGCGGAAACCTTCGCGACGGCGGACGGTCACATTTCGGTAGCCGCCAACACCATGGGTCAGTTCGCGACGCTCTGCCGGCTGCTTGGCCGGCCCGACCTGGCAAACCCGCCCTACGTGCCCGAGGGATTGCCGGCCGGCGCGTTCCTGACCGACGCGGCGACCGACGATCTGCGCGGGCGGCTTTCGGCCGCTTTCGCGGCCAGCCGGGCTGCCACGCTGGAAGTCGCGCTCAACGACGCGGGCGTTCCCGCCGCGCGGGTGCGTGATCTCGGCGAATATCTCGACGAGCTTTATCCGTTGACGCCGGGCATCGGCGTCGCGGGCGAGCCCGTCGCGCTGGGCCCCGCGTTTCGCGGCGGAAACGGCGCGGCAACCTCGCTGCCGCCGGCGCCGAGGCTCGGCGCCGACAACGACATGTTCAAGGCCGATGCGCCCGTGGCGCGGGGCCGGCCGGCGAAGGCAGGACAGCAATAGCCGACCGACGGGACTTCTCCCGGCGGCGGAACTTTGAGGGAGGAAGACATGAAGCACGGGATGAAAGACGCTCTGCTGGCCGTGGCCGTCGCCGCGGGGCTGGGCCTCGGTGTCGCCACGGCAAGCGCGGAGCCAACGGGCACCTTCAGATATGCCGAGCAGGTGAAGCTCATCACCATGGACCCGCAACAGCAGAGCGGCAGCGGCGTTCCCTATCTGCGACCGGTCTATGAATCGCTGTTCGAGAGAGGCCCCGACGGCGTTCCGGTGCCGCTGCTGGCGACCGGCTACGAGGTCGACGGGCTCGACGTGACCATCACGCTGCGCGAGGGCGTCGCCTTCAGCAATGGCGAGGCCTTCAATGCCGAGGTTGCGGTTGCAAACATCAATCGCGGCGTCGCGCTCGCCATCATCGAGGGGCTCAAGACCGTCGAGAGCGCCGAGGCGGTCGACGAATTCACGCTCCGGATCAAGCTGAAGGAGCCCGACCCCGCGATCATCGACAGCCTGTGCCACACGGGCGGCATGATGCTGGCGCCAGCTGCCATCGCCGACCCGGCGCTCGACCGCAACCCGATCGGCACCGGCCCCTACGTCTACGACAGGGAGGCCTCGCGCGAAGGCGAAGTCCGCGTCTACACGCCCAACCCGACCTATTGGGACAAGGACAAGATCGGTCTCGCCCGCTACGAGGTGTGGGAGCTTCCCGACGACACCGCGCGCCTGAACGCGCTGAAGACCGGCCAGATCGATGCCGGAAACTGGCTGGCCAACCCCCAGTCGGCCATCATCGACCGCACCCCGGGGCTGAAGCTGGTCCGCGGCTCCGGCGGCCTGAACTACCACGTGATCATCTCCGACCGCGAGGGCACCGTCGTGCCCGCCTTCGCCGATCTCGACGTCCGCCAGGCCATGGCGCATGCCATCGATCGCGAGGCTTTCGGCAAGGCCATCCAGTTCGGCCTCGCCGAAAAATCCTTCCAGCCCTACGGCAAGGACGACTGGGCGTATGATCCTGCGCTCGAAGGAGTCTACGAGTACGATCTCGACAAGGCCCGCGAGTACATGGCGAAATCGACGTTTCCCGAGGGCTTCTCCTTCGACATGCCCTCCATCCCGATCTACCAGTCAAGACTTGAGGCGCTGGCCGGCTTCTTCAACGAGATCGGCATCCGGATGAACATCGTGCCGCAGGAGCCCGGCACACTCGCCCGGGTCAGCCGCACGACCAGCTACCCGGCGACCAACCTCGTCTGGCAGACCAACACCGACCCGAAGTTCCTGGCGTTGCGCTACATTTACGAGAACGCGGCCTACAATCCGTTCAAGACCGCGCCCAGCGACGAACTGCTGGCGCTGGCCGAGGAAGGTCTCCAGCCGGTGGACCCCGCCGTCCGGGCTCCGATCTATCGGAAGATGGCGTCCAGGCTGGCGGAGGAAGCGTTCCTGATCTTCGTCACCAACACGCCGATCCTGTTCGGCGTCAGCGACAGGACGGCGGACAACGAAACCGTCGTCTATCGCTTCGGCGAGGATTCGATCAATCTGCGCGGCCTGAAGGCCAACGACTGACACCGGTTCCCATGATCAGGCTCATCGTCCAGCGGCTGCTCGCGCTGGTTCCCCTGCTGTTCATCGTCTCGGTGCTGACGTTCTCCTTCACGTCGCTGCTGCCGAGCGATCCCGTCGATCTGATCGTCGGCGACACGGCCACGCAGGAACAGTACGAGATCGTGCGCGAGCGGCTCGGCATGAACCAGCCGATCGTCGTTCGCTATGTCCAGTGGCTGGGCAGGGCCGTCCAAGGGGACCTCGGGACCTCGTTCTTCAACAGCGTGAGCGTGACGGGGGCCGTGATGCAGCGGCTTCCCGTCACGCTGTCCCTCACCGCCGTTTCGGCGCTCATCGCCATCGTCGTGGGCGTCGCCGCCGGAATGGCGGCGGCCCTGCGTCCCCGCTCCTGGATCGACCGCTTCGCCACGCTGGGAGCGACCTTCGGCCAGGCCATCCCCAACTTCTGGTTCGGCCTGATCCTGGTGGCGGTCTTCGCGGTGAACCTGCGCTGGTTTCCGGCGACCGGCTTCACCGCGCTCTCGGCCTCGCCCTGGGACTGGCTGCGCAGCGTGATCCTTCCCTCGATCGCGCTTGGAACCTCGTCGAGTGCAGCGATTGCCCGCCAGGTGCGCTCCGCCATGGTCGGCGTGCTGCAACAGGACTACATCCGCGCCGCCCGCGCCCAGGGCCTGTCGGCACGGCGCGTCCTCATCAAGCACGCCCTCACCAACGCCATGGTGCCCGTTGTCGCCGTCCTGTCCTTCCAGATCACCGTCCTGCTCGGCGGCGCCCTCGTCGTGGAGCAGGTCTTCGCCATCAACGGCCTCGGCACGCTCGCCATCGGCGCCGTGCGGCAGCAGGACATCCCCATGATCCAGGGCATCGTTCTCGTCATGGTCGCGCTCGTGGTCGTCGTCCAGCTCGCCACCGACATCGTCTACGGCTTGCTCAATCCCAAGGCGCGGCCGTCATGACGCCCTCCCGGCCATCCCCCTCCTCGACCGGCACCCGTTTCGCCAGGCAATGGCTGACCGGATCGTCCCTGATCGTGACCATGGCCGTGATGATTCTGGTCCTGCTGGTCCTGCTGGCCCTCTTTGCAGACGTCGTCGCCCCCTACGACCCGCTTAAACAGAACCTGATGGCCGCCCTGCAATGGCCGTCGTCCAGGCACTGGCTGGGCACCGACGACCTCGGCCGCGACGTCCTGTCCCGCCTGATCCATGGCTGCCGCATCGCCGTCATCGCGGCCGCCGAGGGCACCGCGATCGCGGTGCTGCTGGGCGTGCCGCTCGGTCTCTTCATCGGCTATCGCGGCGGCTGGTGGGACTGGATCGTGATGCGCATGGTCGAGGCGATCGTCTCCATTCCCGGCATCATGGTGGCGATCGTCATCATCGCGCTGCTCGGGCCGGGCCTGCACAAGGCGATGATCGCGCTCGGCATTCTCTACTCCACATCCTTTCTGCGTCTCGCGCGCGGCGTCGTGCTGGCGGAGCGGGAAGAGGTCTATGTCCGCTCGGCCCGCGTCATCGGCGCATCCGACAGCCGCATCCTTTTGCGGCACATCGTGCCCAACATCGCCCCGCCGCTGATCGTGCAGATCACGCTGACCGTCGGCGCGGTGCTGCTGTCGGAGGCGGGGCTCAGCTTCATCGGCCTCGGCGTCCAGCCGCCCGACGCAAGCTGGGGCACGATGCTCAATTCGGCCGCCGCCTTCATGGACCTGAACTGGTTCCTGGCGATCCCGCCCGGCATCGCCATCATCCTCACCGTGCTCGCGGTCAACCTGATCGGCGACGTCATCCGCGACGGGATCGGCCGGGGGATCGCCGCCGAGCCGAGGGCCGACGTGGCGGCGGCGCGATCCGCGGCGGTGGAGCCGACGGCGGCGACGGAGGCGGCGGCGCTTCCCCGGGTCGAGAACGAGGTCCTCCGCGTCGAAAACCTGCAGGTGGTGGTGGGAACGGGCGTCGGCGTGCCGATCATCACCGATCTCTCGTTCGGCATCGCCCGGGGCGAGACCTTGGGGCTGGTCGGGGAGTCCGGTTCGGGCAAGACGATGACGGGCCTCGCGATCCTGAGGCTGATGGGCGGCGGTCTTCGCACCACCCATGGTTCCATCACCCTCGACGGTCGCGACCTGCGCTCCCTCTCCGACAGGCAGATGGAACAGGTCCGGGGCAACGCGGTGTCGATGGTGTTCCAGGATCCGACCACCAGCCTCAACCCCGCCTTCACGGTGGGCAACCAGATCGCGGAGGTGCTGCGCGCCAAGCAGGGCCTGTCGCGGGCGCAGGCCTGGTCGCGGACGGTCGAGCTGCTCGACCGCGTCGGCATCCCGCGGCCCGAGGAGCGGGCCCGCGCCTATCCGCACGAGCTGTCGGGCGGCATGGCGCAGCGCGTGGCCATCGCCCGGGCGCTGTCGTGCAACCCCTCGCTGCTGATCGCCGACGAGCCGACGACCGCGCTCGACGTGACCGTGCAGCAGGAGATCCTCGACCTCTTCCGCGACCTCCAGGACGAGTTCGGCATGGCGATCCTGTTCGTCACGCACGACCTGGCCGTCGCGGCCGACATCTGCGACCGCATCGCCGTCATGTATGCCGGCGAGATGGTGGAGACGGCGAAGGTCGACGCTCTGTTTTCCAGCCCGCGACACCCCTATACGCGCGGCCTGCTCGCGGCGATGCCGCATGCGTCGGATCGCAACCCGCCGCTGCCCACCATTCGCGGCAACGTGCCCCGGCCGGGCGCATGGCCGGCCGGCTGCCGCTTTTCCAACCGCTGCGACTTCCGCACCGCGCGTTGCGAGCAGCGGATTCCGCTGACCGGGCGCGATCGGCTGGTGCGCTGCGTCCGCGCCGACGAACTGGCCCTGGAGGCGGCGCAATGAAGCCTCGCGCGCTGCTCGAGATCCGCGATCTCGACGTCACCTATCGAAGCCGCTCGCTGCTGGGGTTCGCAGGCCGGTCCTTTCACGCCGTCAAGAAGGCGAGCCTCACCGTCGAGGCGGGGGAAACGCTCGGCCTCGTCGGAGAATCCGGCTCCGGAAAATCCTCGATCGCCAACACGCTGCTCGGCCTCGTGCCGGCTTCCGGCGGCTCGATCCGCTTCGGCGACGTCGAGCTCGCCGCGATGAAGACGCGCTACACGCCCGACGTGCGCGCCCAGATCCAGGCGGTCTTCCAGGACCCCTATTCCTCGCTGAACCCGTCGATGACGGTCGAGGACATCGTCACCGAGCCGCTGCGGGTGCACACCGCCATGACGAAGGCCGAGCGGCGCGCGCGCGCCATCGAACTCCTCGAACTCGTCTCGCTGTCGGCCGAGCATCTGGAGCGGCATCCACACCAGTTTTCGGGCGGCCAGCGCCAACGCATCGCCATCGCCTCGGCGCTCGCCCTCCAGCCCAGGCTGATCGTGCTCGACGAGCCGGTGAGCGCGCTCGACGTCTCGACGCAGAACCAGATCATCAACCTGCTCCACGAGCGCCGCGACGAACTCGGCATCGCCTACCTTCTGATCGCCCACGACCTGGCGCTGGTGCACCACATCTCCGACCGCATCGCGGTCATGTATCTCGGCCACATCGTCGAGGAAGGGCCGTCCGACCGCGTCTACAAGGCCCCGGCGCATCCCTACACCAAGGCGCTGCTCGACGCCGTGCCGCTTCTCGATCCCCAGGCGCAGCGCAGGCGGCGTGCGGCGCGCCGGCTGGCGCCCGCGCCCGAGACGCCGCGTGTCTCCGCCAGCGGCTGCCCCTACCGCAACCGCT
>NZ_RWKW01000086.1 GCF_003970795.1 Aquibium carbonis
CTTCCCGACGAGGCCGTGCTGGTCGGTGCCATGCCGGTCATCGCGGCGGCGCTCGTGCGCCGGTCGCGCGGTGAGGCGCCCATTGCGCCGCATCCGGCGCTCGGCCATGCGGCGGACACGCTGCGCATGCTGCGCGGCACGCCGCCGACCGACGTCGAGGCCAAGGCCCTCGACGCCTATTTCGTCACCGCCAGCGACCACGGCATGAACGCCTCGACCTTTGCCGCCCGCGTGGTGGCGTCCACGAAGGCCGATCTGTTCATGGCCGTCACCGCCGCCTATTGCGCCCTGACCGGGCCACTGCATGGCGGCGCGCCGGGTCCGGTGCTGGACATGCTGGACGCGATCGGCGAGCGCGGCAACATCGCCGCCTGGGTCGATGCGGCGCTGGCGCGCAAGGACCGGCTGATGGGCTTCGGCCACCGGGTCTACCGCGTGCGCGACCCGCGCGCCGACGTCCTGCGCAAGGCGGTCGCAACCCTTGCCCGGACCCAGCGCGATCTCGGCCTTGCCGCGGAGGTCGAGGCCTATGCGCGCGAGGCGCTGCGGAAGGCGAAGCCGGATCGTCCGCTCGACACCAACGTGGAGTTCTACACCGCCATCCTGCTCGACGCGCTCGGCGTCCCGCGTGAGGCCTTCACGCCGATCTTCGCCACCGCGCGAGTGGCGGGCTGGACCGCGCATGCGATCGAGCAGCAACGGACGGGCCGCCTGTTGCGACCTGATTCCGTCTATGTCGGCGAGATGCCGGCTTAGTCTTCGCGGCGGCCGGTGGACTCCCGATCCCGCTCGTAATGCCTGGCCAACGGAAAGACCGGGAGCCAGGCTTCGCGACGGATGGTCCAGAGCTCATAGGTCGGGCGGAACTGGTCGGGCTCGTCGAGCGCCCCGAGGTTCACGTCGATTTCATCCCCGCTGCGCGAGAAGACCGGCGAACCGCAGCGGGGACAGAAATGACGTCCGCGATAGTCGCGCGTCTCGCCCTCGATCGTCACGGCGTCCTGGGCAAAGATCGCGGAAGCATGGAACAGCGCGCCGTGATGCTTGCGGCAATCCAGGCAATGGCAGAGTCCGACGCGATAGGGTTGCCCCGACGCGACGAACCGCACGTCGCCGCACAGGCATCCTCCGGCGAAGCGGTCCATCCACGGTCTCCGTCACGGTCGAAGGCACGAACGTTCGCACGGAACAGAGCCGCGCGTCACCCCTGCCACAGTCCTTCGCGGCGCAGGTCGTCCATCGTGCGCGAGATGCCTTCGCGCAGGATGGCGACCATGTCGTCGATCTGGTCGCGGGTGATGATCAGCGGCGGGCTCATGACGCACATGTTGATCAGCGGCCGCACCAGCAGGCCGAGTTCGTGGCAGTGCGCGTCGATGCGCTTGCCCACCGCATTGTCGAGGGCGAGCGGGTTCTTGCTCTCGCGGTCGGCGACGCATTCCACGCAGGCCATCAGCCCGGCGCCGCGCACCTCGCCCACCAGCGCCAGGTCTTCCAGCGTCTTCAGCTGTTCCTGGAAGTAGGGCGCGACGGTGCGGGCATGCTCCAGCACGCCGCCTTCCAGCAGGTCGAGGTTCTTCAGCGCGACGGCGCAGCCGATCGGGTGGCTGGAAAAGGTGTAGCCGTGCCCGAACATGGCCTGCGGATGGTTAGAGCGGCGCAGTTCCTCGGTCAGCCGCGCCGAGATCATCACGCCGCCGAGCGGGAAGTAGCCCGACGTCACGCCCTTGGCGAAGGTGATCATGTCCGGCTCGATGCCGAAGACGTCGCCCGAGGCGAAGACCTCCCCCAGCCGGCCGAAGGCGGTCACCACCTCGTCGGAAACGTAGAGGATGTCGTTGTCGCGGCAGAGGTTCCGGATCCGCGGCAGGTAGCCCGGCGGTGGCACGATGACGCCGCCCGAAGCCTGGACGGGCTCGGCGACGAAAGCGCCGATGCGCTCGGCCCCCACCCGCTCGACCGTCGCGCGAAACTCGTCGACGAGAAAATCGGTGAACGCCTCGATGGTCATGCCGGCCGGCCGGCGGAAGGGATCGGGACAGGACAGCTTGACGACGAGGTCGTCGGCGCCGTCCATCCAGTCCCGGTCGCGGGGCCGTCCGTTCAGCGAGGCCGACAGATAGGTCGAGCCGTGATAGGCTCCGCCGCGCGACAGGATCAGCTTCTTGTCCGGCCGGCCGCGGACGTTGTTGATGAACTGCATGAAGCGAAGCGCGGTCTCCACCGCCGACGAGCCGCCGGTGGTGAAGAACACATGCTCCAGGTCGCCCGGGGCATGGGCCGCAAGCCGCCGGGCGAGCTCGGCCGAAGGGTCGCTCATCGTGTACCAGGGCGTGTTGTAGGAGAGCTCCATCGCCTGATCGGCCATGACGCGGGCGAGTTCTTCCCGGCGATGGCCGAGATTGACGCACCACATGCCCGCCGGCCCGTCGATCAGCCGGCGCCCATCCGCGTCGGTGATGTAGATGCCGTCACCCGTCTCGATCGGCGTGCGTGCCTCGTTGCCGATCGCGCCGGCGTAGGGCCAGGGCTGGATCAGGTGACGCTCCGCGCCCTCGAACCGGGGGGCCGGGGGTGAGCCTGCATCGTCAACCGGTTTCTTGATCGCCGCCATCGGTGTCCTCGCTGACCGCACGCCTGGGACCTGACGGACTGCTCGCCCAACATCCCGGAACCGCGACGGTTTTTCCAGTCATTCTGAATGTCCGTTCAATCAATATTCCAGAAATAGCGCTTGATTTCAATCCGGCCATGGGCTCATGTTCGGTCGAGGCGCCGACGACAGGGGACGGTGCGATCCACGGGTGGAGAAGTGACGACACGTCCCGCGCCCTTGCCAGATGACCGGCCTGGAGCATCGCGATGACCGTCGCGATCGGGAGACGGCCCGCCACCCCGGCCCGCCCGGGCTTGCTTCGGACGGAGCAGCGCCAGGGACTGGCGCTGATGAGCCCGACCTTCCTCTTCGCGCTCGTCATGCTGGCGGCGCCGATCCTGGTGGTGATCGCGCATTCGTTCTGGACGCAGACCTACCTGACGATCGACCGGACCTTCACGCTCGACAACTACCGCATCGCGCTGACCGAGCCGATCTATCGCGATCTTCTGATGCGATCGCTCATCCTGTCGATGAGCGTCGCCTTCCTGACCGTGCTTCTGGCCTATCCGGTCGCCTACTACATCTCGTTCCATGGCGGCCGCTACAAGAGCCTGCTTCTGTTCCTGATCACGATCCCGGCCTGGACCAGCTACCTGCTGCGGGTCATGTCGTGGAAGGTGATCCTCGGCTACAACGGCGTGCTGAACACGGCGCTGCTCGGCACCGGCATCATCGACGAGCCGTCGACCGCCTTCCTCTACAACACCAACGCCGTTCTGATCACGCTCACCCATGCCTGGGCCGTCTTCGCGATCCTGCCGATCTATGTCTCGCTGGAGAAGGTCGACCGGACGCTGATCGAGGCCGCGTCCGACCTCGGCGACGGGCCGATCCGCCGTTTCCTGCGGGTGACGCTGCCGCTGACCGTTCCCGGCATCATCGCGGCGCTGATCATCGTGATGATCCCCACCGTCGGCGACTACGTGACCCCGCGCCTGGTCGGCGGCAAGGATGGCGTCATGATCGCCAGCGCCATCGAGGTGCAGTTCAAGCGCGGCGCCAACTGGCCGCTCGGCGCGGCGCTGTCGGTCACGACCATGATCGTCATCACGGTGGTGGCGGTGTCCTGCGTCGGCCTCCTGCGCTGGGCGGCGGGGCGCATCCGATGACCCGCGCGCCACGCTTCCTCGGCATCAACTGGCTGGCGCTCTACGTAACCCTCTACGTCGTCTTCCTCTATCTGCCGGTGCTGCTGCTGCCGCTGTTTTCCTTCAACGATTCGGCGGTGCCGAATTTCCCGCTCTCCGGCTTCACCTGGAAATGGTACGAGGGCCTGCTGACCACGCCGGCGATGCTCGACGCGGCGAGGAACAGCGCCATGGTCGGCGTGGCGGCCGCCGTCACCTCCACGCTGCTCGGCATCTGCGCCGCCCGCGCCATGACGCGCTACCGCTTCCGCGGCCAGAAACCCATGAGCGCGCTGATCATGGCGCCGCTGGTGCTGCCGGAGATCATCATCGCCGTGGCGCTGCTTCTGGTGATGCTGCGGCTCGGGCTCCAGCTCTCTTTGCTCACCGTCGTGCTCGGCCACGTTCTGATCTGCGTGCCCTATTCGGTCACGGTGCTGATCGCCGGCTTCGAGGGCTTCGACCGCAGCCTCGAGGAAGCCTCGACCGACCTCGGCGAAACGGCTTTCGGCACCTTCCGTCGGGTCACCTTGCCGATGGTGGCGCCGGCCATCGTGTCGAGCCTGCTCGTCTCCTTCACCATCTCGCTCGACGAGTTCATCCTCGCCTTCTTCCTGACCGGCACCGACGCGACGCTGCCGGTCTACATCTGGGGCCAGCTGCGGTTCGCCGCCCGCCTGCCGGGCGTGCTGGCGCTCGGCACCATCATGCTCGTCCTGTCCTTCGTCCTGCTCACGATCGCCGAAATCTACCGCCGCCGCGCCGCGCGGCGGGCCAATGTCGATGGAGGCTTGCTTGCCTGACCGGCCGATGATCGAGATCGCCAGCGTCACCAGGACCTATGGCAAGTTCAACGCGCTCGACGATGCCAGCCTCTCCATCCGGCCGGGCGAGTTCTTCTCGCTGCTCGGCCCGTCGGGTTGCGGCAAGACCACCTTGCTGCGGATGATCGGCGGCTTCGACACGCCTACATCCGGCACGATCACCATCGACGGCCAGCCGATGCTCGGCATTCCGGCCAACCGGCGGCCCACCAACATGGTGTTCCAGAGCTATGCGATCTTTCCGCATCTCGATGTCGAGCAGAACGTCGCCTACGGGCTGAAACGCCTCCGGCTCGACCCGGCCGAGGAAAGGCGTCGCATCGACGAGGCGCTGGCGCAGGTTTCGCTGGCCGGTTTCGGCAAGCGCCGCGCGACCGAATTGTCGGGCGGCCAGCGCCAGCGCGTCGCGCTCGCCCGCGCGCTCGTCATGCGTCCCAAGGTGCTGCTGCTCGACGAGCCGCTTTCGGCGCTCGACAAGAAGCTGCGCGAACAGATGCAGGTGGAACTGCGCACCTTGCAGAAGGCGGTCGGCATCACCTTCGTGCTGGTCACCCACGACCAGTACGAGGCGCTGGCCATGTCCGATCGCATCGCGGTGATGTTCGGCGGTCGCATCGCGCAGGTGGCCGCGCCCAAGGACATCTACCAGCGGCCGGTGAACCGTCAGGTCGCCGATTTCCTCGGCGGCATGAATTTCATCCAGGCCGCCCTCGTCGGCGAGAACGGCACGGCGATCGAAGTGGAGACGATGGGTTTCGGCCGCGTCACCACGCCAAAGCCGGCGCAATGGTCGGGAAAGGGCGGTGCGGTCACCATCGGCATCCGCCCGGAACGGCTGCGCGTCCTGTGGGACCAGGAGACCGCGCGGCACGAACTGTCCGGCACCGTGGTCGACCGGCATTATTTCGGCGAGATCACCCATCTCGTGGTCGCGATCCCTGGCATGGACGCGCCGCTTTCGGTCACCGAGACCAACGATTTCGGCGCCGACGACATCCCGGTAGGCGCGCAGATCCGCATCGCCTACGAGCCCGACGCGCTGGTGGCGATGGCCGATTGAACGAGGCCGCCTGTCCGCCCGGTGCCCGGACGTGCCGCCCGTCCACGGCAAACGATCCGGCCCGCGGCGAACACCCCGGCTAAGCGTCTCGACCTTCGGATGCCTTTCGTCAGCCGGCGCATTTCACAAAACTGAAACAAAACTGTTGTCGAGTCGTCGCACGCAAACGATACTGCCGGCTGCGGAAGCCCCCCCTTTCGCCAACAAAGATATTGGGAGTAGACGATGATCCTGCGCAGCACGACAGCGGCCTTGTCGGCCGGTTTTCTGGCCTTTTCCGTAGCCCCCTCGATGGCCGTCACGGAAATCTCGTGGTGGCACGCCATGACGGGCGCCAACAACGAGGTGGTCGAAACCCTCTCGAAGGAATTCAACGAGAGCCAGTCCGAGTACAAGGTCACCCCGGTGTTCAAGGGCACCTATCCCGAGACGCTCAACGCCGGCATCGCGGCGTTCCGCGCCAACCAGACCCCGCACATCATCCAGGTGTTCGACGTTGGCACGGGCGTGATGATGGCCGCCGAGGGCGCCGTGAAGCCGGTCGCCGAAATCCTGTCGATGGGCGGCGGCACGTTCGACAAGAGCCAGTACCTGCCGGGCATCGTGTCCTACTATTCCAGGCCCGACGGCACGATGCTGTCGTTCCCCTACAATTCGTCGTCGCCGATCCTCTACTACAACAAGGACATCTTCGAGAAGGCCGGCCTCGACGCCAGCAACCCGCCGAAGACCTGGCCCGAGGTTTTCGAGGCCGCGCGCGCCATCAAGTCCAGCGGCGCCGCCGCCTGCGGTTACACCTCGACCTGGCTCACCTGGATCGGCCTCGAGAACTTCTCGGCCTGGAACAATCTCCAGTACGGCACCAACGAGAACGGCCTCGCCGGCACGGATGTCGAGCTGACCTTCAATTCCGAGGCGCATGTCCGCCATTTCCAGAACATCGCCGACCTGGCCAAGGACGAAGTGTTCCGCTACGGCGGCCGCACCTCCGAGGCCAAGCAGCTCTTCCTGTCGGGCGAATGCGGCATCATGACCGAGTCCTCCGGCGGTCTCGGCGACATCGTCAAGGCGGGCATGAACTACGGCATCGGCCAGATGCCCTATTACCCCGACCTCGAGGGTGCCCCGCAGAACACCATCCCCGGCGGCGCGAGCCTTTGGGTGTTCGGCGGCCATGACGAGGCGGAGTACGAGGGCGTCGCCGCCTTCTTCCAGTTCCTCTCGCAGGTCGAGATCCAGCAGCGCCTGCACCAGGTGTCCGGCTATCTTCCGGTGACGCTGGCCGCCTACGAGGCGACGAAGGCATCCGGCTTCTACGACGAGAACCCCGGCCGCGAGACCCCCATCACCCAGATGATGGGCAAGGAGCCGACCGCCAACTCGAAGGGCATCCGCCTCATCAACATGCCGCAGGTCCGCGACATTCAGAACGAGGAGTTCGAGAAGATGCTCGCCGGTCAGCAGACCGCCAAGCAGGCTCTGGACAACGCCGTCGAGCGCGGCAACGCCGCCATCCAGGAAGCGCTCGGCAACTGATCCCGAGCCAATCCGGCCAAAACCAACACCCACCCGCGCGGCAGTCCGCGCGGGTGGGTTCGCATCTCCGGTTCCAGGCAGCATGCCGGCCGCTTCGAGGAGAGCCCCTTGTCTCCACGCGTCGTCTTCCCCAACAGGATGCTGCCCTATCTGCTGCTCGCACCGCAGCTGGCCATCACGCTCGTCTTCTTCTACTGGCCGGCAAGCCAGGCGCTCTACCAGTCGGTGCTGCGCGAGGACCCGTTCGGCCTGGCATCGCGCTACGTCGGGCTCGACAATTTCCGCCGTGTCCTGGCCGACCCGAACTACATCAATTCGATCGAGGTCACCGCGATCTTCTCGGTCGCCACCGCTGCCCTGGCCATGAGCACGGCGCTGCTCCTGGCGGTGATGGCCGACAAGGTCATCCGCGGCCGTGGCATCTACCGCACGCTGATGATCTGGCCCTACGCGGTTGCGCCCGCCATCGCCGGCATGCTGTGGCTGTTCATGTTCAACCCCACCATGGGCACCTTCGCCTACATGCTGCGCGCCACCGGCTACAACTGGGATCCGCTGCTCAACGGGCCGCAGGCCATGACGCTGGTCATCGCGGCTGCCGCATGGAAGCAGATCAGCTACAATTTCCTGTTCTTCGTGGCCGGCCTGCAGGCCATCCCCAAGACCCTCATCGAGGCCGCCGCGATCGACGGCGCGGGCGAGACCAAGCGTTTCTGGACCATCGTCTTCCCGCTGCTCGCGCCCACCACCTTCTTCCTGCTGGTGGTGAACACGGTCTACGCCTTCTTCGACACGTTCGGCATCATCCACGCGGTGACCGGCGGCGGGCCGGGCAAGTCCACCGAGACGCTGGTCTACAAGGTCTACAATGACGGCTTCGTCAATCTGCTCTTCGGCTCGTCGGCGGCGCAGTCGGTGATCCTGATGGTCATCGTGATCGCGATGACGGCGGTCCAGTTCCGCTACGTGGAAAAGAAGGTGCACTATGGCTGATCATGCCGCAGCCGCCACCGGATCCACCGCGGCCGTGCTCGGGCGGCGCGAAGATGGCGCGATGGTCGGCATCAACCGCCGCTCGCGCTACATCGCGCACGCCATCCTGATCCTCGGCATCCTCGTCGTCGCCTTTCCGATCTTCTACACCTTCGTCGCGTCCACGCAGTCGCTCCAGACCATCCTGCGACCGCCGCTGCCGCTGCTGCCGGGAGACCGGTTCTGGGACAACTACACGACTGCGATCTTCGGCGGCATCGGCCGGATCGGCGGCGTCGGCGTCGACACGCTGCTGTTCAACACCACCGTCGTGGCGCTGGGCATCGCCATCGGCAAGATCGTCATTTCCATCCTGTCGGCCTTCGCGATCGTGTTCTTCCGCTTCCCGTTCCGGATGTTCTTCTTCTGGGCGATCTTCATCACGCTGATGCTGCCGGTCGAGGTGCGCATCATGCCCACCTACAAGGTGATGGTCGATCTCGGCCTGATCGACACCTACACCGGCCTGACGCTGCCCCTGATGGCGTCCGCCACCGCCACGCTCCTGTTCCGCCAGTTCTTCCTCACCATTCCGGGCGAGCTGGTGGAGGCCGCGCGTGTCGACGGCGCAGGCCCCTGGCGCTTCTTCAAGGACATCCTGCTGCCCTTGTCGCGGACCAACATCGCCGCGCTGTTCGTGATCATGTTCATCTACGGATGGACGCAATATCTGTGGCCGCTGCTGGTTACCAACCGCAACGACATGAACACGATCGTCATCGCGCTGCGCAAGATGGTCTCCTTTGCCGATGCCGACACGGAGTGGCACCTCGTGATGGTCACCTGCATGCTGGCGATCGCGCCGCCGGTGCTGGTGGTGCTGCTGATGCAGCGCTGGTTCGTGCGCGGCCTCGTCGAAACCGAGAAGTGAGTACCAGAGAGCGATGGCGACGGTTGAACTGAAGCATGTGAGGAAGGTCTACTCGGGCGGAGTGGAGGCCGTGAAAGGTGTGTCGATCGACATTGCCGACGGCGCGCTGTGCGTGCTCGTCGGCCCGTCGGGCTGCGGCAAGTCCACGCTCCTGCGCATGATCGCCGGGCTGGAGGCGATCTCGGCCGGCGACATCGCGATCGACGGCAAGGTGGTGAACGCCATCGGTCCGGCCGAGCGCGACATCGCCATGGTGTTTCAGAACTACGCGCTCTATCCGCACATGAAGGTCTACGACAACATGGCCTACGGCCTGCGCAACCGCGGCATGGCCAAGGATGAGATCGACAAGCGCGTGCAGTCCGCCGCCGCGACCCTGGAGCTGACGCAGCTGCTTCAGCGGCGGCCGCGCGAACTGTCCGGCGGCCAGCGGCAGCGCGTGGCCATGGGCCGCGCCATCGTCCGCGATCCGAAGGTGTTCCTGTTCGACGAGCCGCTGTCCAACCTCGACGCCAAGCTGCGCGGCCAGATGCGCGTCGAGATCAAGCGGCTGCAGCGGTCGCTCGGCGTGACCTCCGTCTACGTGACGCATGACCAGCTGGAGGCGATGACGCTCGCCGATCAGCTGGTGGTCATGAACAATGGCGTGGTCGAGCAGATCGGTGCCCCGCTGGACGTCTACGAGAAGCCGGCCAGCACCTTCGTGGCGAGCTTCATCGGCGCGCCGCCCATGAACCTCCTGCCGCTGACGCGCGCCGCGAACGGTCACGCGCTGAAGGACGGCCAGGTGCTGGCGTCGACCGCCTTCGACGGTTCCGCGGCAGCCCTCCTCGGCTTTAGGCCCGAAGACGCGGTCGTCGGCGCCGATGGGCATTCCTTCGCGCTGGACTTCCACGTCCTCGCCGTCGAGCCCGTCGGTGCGGAAAGTTATCTGCACGGCGAGGCGGCCGGAAGCCAGCTCATCGTGCGTGTTGCCGGCCGCACCGACGTGAAGCCCGGCGACCGGATGCCGGTGTCGGTGGCCGACGCCAGGCTCCACGCCTTCGATGCGGCGGGCAAGCGGATCGAGCGGTCGCCGGCCGGCGTCATCGTCCGGGCAGCGGCCGTTCAGGCGGCGCCGGCCTGAGCCGCGCCGCCGGGCGCACGGCGTCAGTAGCCGGCCTTGATCTTCTCGAATTCGTCGATCATGCGCAGCTTCAGTTCGGGTGAAAGCGGCGACTGGAACAGGGTCTTGTCGACGAACGCGTCGACGTCGAGATAGCCTTTTTCCGCCAGCACCTCCGGATCGACCGCTTCCATCGCCCTGGCATTGCCATGGCCGTAACCCCAGTCGCTGACGATGTACTTGGCGACTTCCGGGTCGGCATTGACGGCGCTGAGGAAATCATAGGCCTTGTCGAGGCTCCCCGGCGCATCCTTCAGGAGCACGTAGCCGCACACCCAGGTGGAGATGCCTTCGGCCGTGTCCTTGTTCATGGCGAAGGGCTGGCCCTCGGCCGAAAGCTGCGTGGCGGCGTCGTTCCACGCCCAGGCGAGATCGACCTCGCCACCACCCAGCGCCTGCACGATCTCGGTGGAATCCGTCCAGTACAGGCGCACGTTCTTGTGCACCTCGCGCAGGAAGTCCGCCGCTTCGGCAAACTGTTCGTCGGTCATCTGCGTCCAGTCCTTCAGGCCGATCGCCAGAGACGCCAGCGCGAAGGCATCGTCCACATTGTCGGGCAGCGACACCCGGTCCTTGAACTTGGGATCGGTGAACGCCTTCAGCGACGTCACGTCTTCGGCCGCGACCTTCTCGGTGTTGTAGGTCAGCGAGGTGTTGCCCCAGTCCCAGGGCATGAACCAGGCGGTCCCGTCGGCCGTGGTAGCCAGGTCCTTCATCGCCATGATGCCGGGCAGCAGGTCGTCCCAGCCCTCGATGCGGGCGGTGTCGAGCGGCTGCAGCAGGCCGGCGTCGCGCCATTTCGCCACGCTCTGCGAGCAGGGATGGCCGAGATCGGCCCTGAAGCCGGAGCGCAGCTTCTCGAAGGCCTCGTCCTCGTCGCCGAAGAAGGTGAAGGTCGGCGAATCGCCATGCTTCTCGACATAGCGCGGATGGAACGAAGGCTCCTCGTAGCCGGACCAGTCGAAGATGACGAGATCGCCGTCGGCGGCCAGGGCCGCGGCGGTGGGAAGGCCGGTCAGTGCGCCGGCCAGCCCGAGCGCGACGGAGTGCTTCAAGAATTGCCTGAAAGTCGTCATGCCTGCATGCTCCCGTTGTTGTGTCATCTTCATGCCCTGGAGACGGTCCCGTCGGCGCCCCGGACGAAATGGCCGGGAAACAGCGCGGCGAGAAGTTCGGCGGCGGCGGCGAAGGCGGTCTCGCGCGACACCTCGTCGGCCGCCAGCATCAGGCGCAGCCACAGCCCTTCGAGCAGCGCGTTGATGGCCAGCGCGCTGGCTTGCGGATCGATCGGATAGTGCCCGTGCTCCTTGAGCCGCGTGCAGATGTCCACCATAACGTCGTGGTAGGCCTGGTCGCGCCCGCCGCACAGCGCCTGGTAGGTCGGCCGCGACTTGGCTTCCCCCCAGAAGGCGCACCAGGCGGCGAGCTTGCGCTTCGTGCAGACCGCGCGGTCGAAGTCGGCCGCGCACAAAGCCCAGAGCTGCCCGGCCGGATCATCCCCGGCCTTCTCCAGCGCGCCGCGCCAATGGGCGGCATATTCCTCCGCCATGAATTGCAGCGTGGCGACGAGCAGCTTTTCCTTGCTCTCGAAATGGAAGTTGACGATCCCGCGTGACAGGCCGGCGCCATCGGCCACGTCCGCCAGCGTGGTCTCGGCATAGCCGCGCCTGGCGAGCGAATCGATGGTGGCGTCGATGAGCTGCTGGCGACGGACTTCCTTGGAGGCCTTGCGACCCTTCCGGTCGCCGTCGGCGCGCCGCTCGGCGGTGATGCTGTCGGACATGAGAACCGCTTTCTCCCGAGGAAGGTCCAGCACTATCCCGGCTTCCTTCCGCGCAGATGAGTGGGACGGTGTTCGCCCGAGTCAAGAACCTTCTGCATGGCTTCCCAGGTGCGGATGTTCTTGTCCACGTAGGCTTCCCCGACGGCCGCCGAGACGCGTGCGCGGAGCGGCCCCTTCAGGCGTTCCAGCTCCGCGCGGGCGACGTCGCGATACCAGGGATTGCGGTCCACCGTCACGACGTCGACGAAACCCGCCTTCTCCATCGCCGCGCGATAGCGGGCCGGCGACGCCATGGCGAAGCTCAGCCCCTCCGCGGCGACATAAGCCTTCATGTCCTCGCTCGGCTCGCAATCGTGGCCGATCATCCAGTCGCTGGCCGCGAGATGGCCGCCGGGCTTCAGCACGCGCCAGAGATCGGCAAACAGCGCCTCCTTGTCCGGCACGTGCAGCAGGGCGTCCTTGGAGAAGACGACGTCGAAGCTTTCGTCGCCGAAGGGCAGGCGGCCGGGCGGCCCCTGGACGAAGTCGACCCGCTGCGACAGGCCGCGTTCCCAGGCGCGGGTCCGCGCCGCGACGATGACGGGCAGTTCGACGTCGAAGCCTGTCGCATGTGCGGCGCCATGGCGCTCGACCAGATGCAGGGTGACGCCGCCGGAACCGCAGCCGACGTCCAGCACGGTCCGCCCCATGAGGGAGAGCCCGGCGAGCACGCGGTCGACCTCCTCCGGGCCGCCGGGCGAGAGATAGCCCTCGCCCCACAGCGCCTCCAGGAAGCGGATGGCCGCGTCGTCATATTCCGGTTCCGCGTGCGGTTGGTCCTCCAGGACGCCGTGCATGGTCAGCCTTTCCAAGCGTGCCGCAAGTCCCGCAGCCCTCTCGGGCCCGTCGTCGAAAGCCTAGCGGACAGCGGCGGAAACGCAACCTCATTTGTTGAACATTCATTCAGAATGGCTGGACAGGCGCGCCCGCACCGTGCCAGATTTCCTGGCGAGCCGGCACGATCGAGGCTCGACCAAGCGGGGCGGGTTGGATGAAGCGCTGGGACGCCATCATCATCGGAGCGGGCCACAACGGCCTCGTCAACGCCTGCTACCTGCAGCGGGCCGGCCTCGACGTGCTGGTGCTGGAAAAGAACGACTGGGTGGGCGGCGCCGCCGTCAGCCGCTCGCTGACGCCCGGCTTCATTTATTCCAACTGCTCCTATGTCTGCTCGCTGTTCCGGCCCGAGATCATGCGCGACCTGGACCTGCCGCGCCACGGCCTGCAGGTCATCGCCTACGAGGGCGGCGCGGTGCTGACGCGGGACGGCGACGCCCTCGCCAACTACCGCGACCACGACGCCCACCGGCGCGAGTTCGCCCGCTTCTCGGCCCGCGACGCGGAAGCCTATGACCGCTATTCGCGCGACGTGACGCGCCAGTGCCGGTTCATCCAGCCGCTGTTGATGCGCACCGCCCCCGATCCGACGAGCCTCAAGCCGCGCGATCTTGGCGAACTGCTCTATCTGGGCAAGAAGTTCGCCGGCCTCGGCGCGGCCGAGATGGCCCAGACGGCGCGCTTCTGGACCATGTCGATCTCCGACTATCTCGACGAGTATTTCGAGACCGACGTCATCAAGGCCTATTTCGCGTTGTCGGGCATCATCGGTACGGCGCTCGGGCCGATGTCGCCGGGCACCGCCTATATCCTGCTGCACCACTACATGGGCGAGGTGGACGGCTCGGTCGGCGCCTGGGGCTATGCGCGCGGCGGCATGGGCGCGGTGACGCAGGCTCTGGCCTCGTCCTTCCAGGCCAGCGGCGGCACGATCCGCACCGATGCCGAGGTCGACCGCGTGCTGGTGCGCGCCGGCAAGGCCGAGGGCGTGGTGCTTTCCGGCGGCGAGGAGGTGCGCGCCGGCATGGTCGTCTCCAACGCCGACGTGAAGCGCACCTTCCTCACCCTCGTCGAGGAACGCGAGCTGCCCGAGCCGTTCCTGCGGCGGGTCAGGAACTTCAAGATCCGCGGCTCCTCGGGCAAGGTCAACATCGCGCTGGACTCGATGCCGGACTTCCCGGCGCTGCCCAAGGACTCGCCCTGCCTGCGCGGCGATCTGCACTTCACCGATTCGGTCGAGCGCATGGAGCGCGGCTACGACGACTGGAAGGCCGGGCGCTGGTCGGCCGATCCCTTCCTCGACGTGGTGATCCCGACGACGCTCGACCCGACCATGACCTCGCCCGGCAAGCACTTCATGAGCTGCTTCGTGCAGTATTGCCCGCCGAAGGTCGAAGGGCGCGACTGGACCGATGCCGACCGCGACGCCTTCGGCGAAACCGTCATCTCCCAGATCGCCGACTATTCGCCCGGTTTCCGCGAGCGGATTGTGCACATGGAGGTGCGCACGCCGCGCGAGTTGGAAGCCGAAGTGGGCCTGACCGAGGGCAACATCTTCCAGGGCGAGCTCACCTTCGACCAGCTGCTGTTCAACCGGCCGGTGCCGGGATACGCGCAATACCGCTCGCCGATCGGCGGGCTCTACATGTGCGGCTCGTCCACCCATCCCGGCGGCGGCGTGATGGGCGCGCCGGGCCGCAACGCCGCCGCCGAGATCCTGCGCGACCTCAAGCGCGGCACCCCGCACATGAGCCCGGCCCATGATGTCATCTGAGGCCGCGCGGTTCGACGCCGTCGTCATCGGCGGCGGCCACAACGGGCTTGCCTGCGCGGCATCGCTCGGCCGTACCGGGCGCAAGGTGCTGGTGCTGGAGGCCGCGCACGCGCTGGGCGGCGCGGTGGGGACGCACGAGTTCGTGCCCGGCTTTCATGTTTCGAGCCTCGCCCACATCCTCAATCGCCTGCACCCCGAAATGGTCGCCGGGCTGGAGCTGAAGAGACACGGGCTGACGCTGGCCCCCGGCCCGATGCCGAGCGTCGCCCTGTCGGCCGCGGGCGAACCGCTGGTGCTGGACGGCGCCTATGGCGAGCGGCTCGACGGCGCCGTCGATGCGGCCGACCGCGCCGGCTGGTCGCAGCTTCGATCGCTGCTCTTCCGCCAGGCGGGCATCCTCAAGCCGTTCCTGTCGCGCCGCCCGCCCGACCTCGGGACCATGTCGCTCGCGCAGGCGACGACGCTCGGCTCGGCGGCCCTGTCGCTGCGCCGGCTGGGCAAGGAGGACATGCGCGAATTCCTGCGCATGGTGCTCATGAACGTCGCCGACGTTCTCGACGAGCATGTTGCAGACGACCGCTTGAAAGGACTTCTCGCCTTCGACGCGACGCTCGGCGCGCATCTGGGCCCGCGCTCGCCGACCTCGCTGCTCGGGCTCTATTACCGGCTCGCCGGCGAGATCGACGGCGTGGCGGGCGGGCAGCTGCTGCCGATAGGCGGCATGGGCACGGTCATGGCCGCGCTGGCTCGCGCCGCCGAGGCTGCCGGCTGCACCTTGCGCACCGGCGCCGTCGTGCGCCGCATCCTGGTCGAGAACTGGCGCGCCTGCTGCGTGGTGCTCGACGACGGCACGGAAATCCGTGCCCGCGCGATCGTCTCGGCCATCAATCCGGTCACGACCTTCCTCGATCTCGTCGGCGCGCGCCACGTCGACACCGGTTTCGTGCGCAGGCTCGGCAACATCCGCATGAAGGGCGACGCGGCCAAGCTCCACCTTGCCCTCGACGCGCCGCCGCGCTTCGCCGGCCTGTCCGAGACCGCGCATCGCGGCCGGCTGGTGATCGCGCCTTCGGTCGACCATGTCGAGAATGCCTTCAACCCGGCGAAGTACGGTGAGTTCTCGCCCGAACCGGTGATGGAGATCACGCTGCCCAGCCTCTCCGATCCGTCGCTCGCGCCGGCCGGCGCCTGCGTGCTCTCGGCGGTGGTGCAATATGCGCCCTACGCCTTGAAGCAGGGCTGGGAGACCGGCAAGCCGAAATTCCTCGCCGCCATCATGGCCGTGCTGGAACGCCATGCCCCGGGGATCGGCGGGAGCGTTCGCCATGCCGAACTGCTGACGCCCGCCGACATCGAGGCGCGGTTCCGCATGCCGGGCGGGCACTGGCACCATGGCGAGCTGCAGGTCGACCAGATGCTGATGAACCGCCCCGTGCACGGCGCCGACGGCTACGACACCCCGGTCGACGGCCTGTTCCTCGCCGGCGCCGGCTCGCATCCCGGCGGCGGCGTCTCCGGGGCACCGGGCTGGAACGCGGCGAAGCGGGTGGTGGAGACGCGGGGATGAGGATGGTGGATCGATCCGCGAGCGTTGCACCCTACGGCGCCCCCCTCTGGCCGGCAGGCCAGAGGGGGGCGCGAAGGAACGCGACATGTCCGTGACGCCCCAGCAAAGCCCCCGCCTCGCCCAGCAAGACCACTGGCGCGCCATGCGCCGGGAGACGCCGTTCCACCCGCGGCTGTCCGCGCTCGATTTCCGCCACGACTGGTATGTCTGGGCCGGCTGCAAGGCGCCGCTGTCGCTGTGGGACGAGGAGCTGGAATACTTCGCGATCCGCAGCCAGGCTGGCCTGTTCGACATCTCGCCGATGATCAAGTACCGCATCGAGGGGCCGGACGCCGAGGCCTGTTGCGAGCGCGTCTTCGTGCGCAACGTCGCCAGGCTCCGCCCCGGGCGCGTCCACTACACCGCCTGGTGCGATGACGAAGGCCATGTGCTCGACGACGGCACGCTGTTCCGGCTCGCAGAGACCCGCTTTCGCCTCTGCTGCCAGGAGCGGCACCTGCCCTGGTTGCTCGACAGCGCCATCGGCTTCGACGTCACGGTCGTCGACGAGACCGAGGCGGTGGCGGGGCTGGCGCTGCAGGGCCCGACCGCCTGCGCAATCCTGAAGGACGCGGGCTTTGCCGGCATCGAACGGCTGAAGCCCTTCGATCTCGCCGAATTCCCGCACGAGGGCGGGGCGGTGACGGTCTCGCGCACCGGCTTCACCGGCGATCTCGGCTACGAGCTCTTCGTCGAGGCCGCCGATGCGCTGTCGCTCTGGGACCGGCTGTGGGAGGCAGGCGCCCGGCGCGGCATCCGCGCCATCGGCTACACGGCGCTCAACCGTGCCCGCATCGAGGCCGGCTTCATCGTCGCCAATGCGGACTTCATCGCCGCCGAACACGCCATCCGCGCCGACCGGGTGCGCATGCCCGACGAGATCGGCCTTGGCTGGCTGGTCGACGAGGCCAAGCCGCATTTCAACGGCCGCCGCGCGATTCTCGACGCGCGTCGCAGGGGCACCCTGAAACACATCCTCGTCGGTCTCGAGATCGAGGGCAACGTGCCCGCCGAGCATGCGCTGGTCTATCATGCCAGGAAGACGGAGGTCGGGCTGGTCAGCGCCGCCAT
The DNA here is from genome assembly GCF_003970795.1 of Aquibium carbonis. Taxonomy (GTDB): domain Bacteria; phylum Pseudomonadota; class Alphaproteobacteria; order Rhizobiales; family Rhizobiaceae; genus Aquibium; species Aquibium carbonis. The sequence goes on from NZ_RWKW01000086.1 coordinate 17,385, forward strand.
CTGGTCGCCGATGGCCAAGCGCAACATCGCCATCGCCACCCTGTCGCGGCCCTATGGCGACACCCGGAACGACGATCTCTGGGTCGAGATCTACGCCATGCGCGAGGGCCAGTACATGAAGCTGATGAAGCGGGCGACGGTCGTTCCCCGCCCCTTCGTCAAGCTCGACCGGCGAACGGCCACGCCGCCCGCGGACTGCTGATGGACCAGGAGGCCGAACGCGACGCGGAGGACGCCGAGAATTGGGCGCTGGTGACGATGCCGCTTGGCGAGCCCTGGTCCGGCCGCGCCCGCTACGCGGCGGCGATGCATTTCTACAGGCAAGGCATCATGAACGCCGAGACGCTGGAGGTCTACCGGCTCTGCTCGCGACTCGACGATCAGGACCCTCTGCCCCTGCTGCGCGAGCGGCGGGTCGGGCGCGACTGGATCGCGCGGGTGGAATCGCGCAGGACCGGTCGATAGGCCAGCGCTTCACGTGAAACCGGACGACCGCTCACCGCAAGGGAGGGCGTCAGTCTGCGGCTCCGACATGGCGCAGCACCGGTTTGCGTCGCGGCGGGCGCGTGGCGCCGATCCTGTAGGCGGCCTGCACGGCGGCGATCGCCGCGGCGGCCGTGGCCTCGTCTCGCGCGTGCACCATGGCGAGCGGATCGCCTGCGTCGAGGCGCGCCGCGACCGGGACGAGCCCGCTCAGGCCGACCGCCGGATCGACCGGGTC
>NZ_RWKW01000087.1 GCF_003970795.1 Aquibium carbonis
CGGCTGCCTCGCCCGCGCCCTCGGCGAAGGACAGGCGCGTGGTGGCCGCCGCGCCGCCGTCGCCACGCCCGGCGGATGCGACGCGCTCGCACGCCACGCGCAGGAAATTGCGGAAGGCCGGCTGCAGCGTGTTGCTCCACGGCGTCGGATCGTTGAGCCGCGCCAGATAGGCCGGCGACCGGAACACCTCCACGTCGCGGCCGGTGTAGATCGTCCCGAAGCGATAATGGTCTCGGTCATGGTTCACGAGACGCTTGCCGACCAGGAATCCGGGGATCGAAAGCCGCTCGGGCATATGCTCGCGCGTGTGCCACTCGGTGTACTCGCCCTGCATCTCCGGTGTGATGTCGTGCCACATCACCAGGAAACCGTCTCCCACCAGCGCCATATCGTCTCCTTGCCGACTTGCCGAATTCTGAGGTACTGTATGCTAGAACTCAGTGAGCGTTCAACCCTGGCAGGGGTGATGGGCCAGCCTTTTTCGCAGGCAGCGATCCCGCCGGTGCAGCCCCTTTCCGCAGAAGGCATCCTCATGTCCACTTCGCCGATCTACGTCCTCAACGGTCCCAACCTGAACCGGCTCGGAACGCGCGAGCCCGAGATCTACGGCTCGACGACACTGGCGCAGGTGGAGACCATGTGCCGGGCGGCGGCCGGGGATGTTCCCTTGGAGTTTCGGCAATCGAACCGCGAGTACGAGATCATCGAATGGATCCACGAAGCGATCGATCGGCCGGCCGCCGGCATCATCATCAACCCGGCCGCCTTCAGCTTCACCTCGATCGCCATCCTCGACGCGCTGAAGATGTTCCCGCGCCCGATCATCGAGCTGCACATCTCCAACATTCATCGCCGCGAGGAGATCTATCATCGCTCGCTGGTCTCGAAGGTCGCCACGGCGGTGGTCGCGGGCCTCGGGCCGAACGGCTATCCGGCGGCCGTCCGCGCCATGCTGGAACTGATTCGCGACTGAACCGGATTGCACCGGGACAGGCGGGGCGTCCAGGCGTCAGAAATCCGTCGCGATGCCCTTAACCTCCCAGTCGCCGTAGCGGCCGGGTTCCTTGCCGCCGCGCCCGCCGAGTTCCTTGGGAAGCGCGGCGGCCCCGGCCTCGTAGGCGGCGCGTCGCGCCTCCGCCTCCGCCAGCGCGCGCCGTGCGGCATCGCTGAGGGGCTTCGGTTCCGTGATCGGGGATTCGGAAGACGACTCAGGCAGAGCCCGCGTCGAATGCTCCGTCGGATCCACCGCGTCCGACGTGGTTTTCCCGGTTTTCCCGCTGTCGTTCATCGTTCTCGACCCATGGCACAATATTGAAGTGGAACCCTGCGCATACCATCATATAGAGCGGTTTGGACACCCAGCGAGCCACGCTCGCGGGCAGGCACGGAGCTCCCGTCGATGAACATGATACGCACCGCGATGCTGCTTGCCGCCATGACCGCGCTCTTCATGGGCGTCGGCTATCTGATCGGCGGTTCCGGCGGCATGATGATCGCCTTTTTCATCGCCGCCGCGATGAACCTGTTCGGCTACTGGAACGCCGACAAGATGGTGCTGCGGATGCACCATGCGGTGGAGGTCGACGAACGCAACGCGCCCGAATACTACGAGATCGTGCGCGGCCTTGTCCGCAACGCCGGCATGCCGATGCCCAAGGTCTACCTCATCCAGAACGACCAGCCGAATGCCTTCGCCACCGGCCGCAACCCGCAGAACGCGGCCGTGGCGGCGACGACCGGCCTGCTGCAGCGGCTTTCCTACGAGGAGGTCGCCGGCGTGATGGCGCATGAACTGGCCCATATCCAGAACCGCGACACGCTGATCATGACGATCACCGCAACCCTGGCCGGCGCGATCTCGATGCTCGGCAATTTCGCCTTCTTCTTCGGCGGCAACCGCGACAACAACAACCCGCTCGGCTTCATCGGCGTGCTGGTGGCCATGATCGTGGCGCCGCTGGCGGCGATGCTGGTGCAGATGGCCATCAGCCGCACCCGTGAATACTCGGCCGACCGGCTGGGCGCCGAAATCTGCGGCAATCCGCTCTGGCTCGCCTCCGCGCTCGACAAGATCGCCAACGCAGCCAAGCGCATCCGCAATCCCGACGCCGAGCACAATCCGGCGACCGCCCACATGTTCATCATCAACCCGCTGTCGGGCGAGAAGATGGACAACCTGTTCTCGACCCACCCCAACACCGACAACCGCATCGCGGCGCTCGAGGCCATGGCGCGCAGCGGCCTCGGTCGCGGCGGCGGCAGCCACGTCCAGCCCGCCACCGAGCCTGGCGGCCCCTGGGGACGCGGACATGATGGCCGGGCGGAGCCGACTCGCGAGGCCTCGCGTCCGGGCCGAACCTCGGTCCCCCGTGCCGGCCGGCCGGGGAATGACCGAGGGTCGAAGGGACCCTGGTCGTGAGCGGCGCCCAGCGGCGCCCCTCCAACCCCCGATCGCGCACAGCCTGGGACGACAGCGCCGGAACGCCCGGCCTCGCCGCGCGGCGTGCGGCTGCGCGGTTGCTCGCCGCCGTCATCGACAAGAAGACGCCGCTGGACGGGCTGACCGACGACGAGCACGGCCATCCCGACTACCGCGCGCTCGAGCCGCGCGACCGCGGGCTGGTCCGAGCCATCCTGGCGACCGCTCTGCGCTTCCGCATGACGATTTCGGCCTTGATCGAGAGCCGGCTCGACCGGCCGCTTCCCGCCAATGCCACCGCTCTCGCCCATATCCTGCATGTGGGCGCCGCGCAGATCCTGTTCCTCGACATTCCCGACAGCGCCGCCGTCAACCTCGCGGTGGTGCACGCCAAGGCCGACCCCCGCACCGAACGTTTTTCGGGCCTCGTCAACGGCGTCCTGCGCGAACTGGCTCGCCGCAAGGACCGCGCCCTTCCCGCCGCGCTCGCCGGCTCGACCGATGCGCCGGCCTGGTTCGTCGAACGGCTGCGTGCCGCCTACGGCCCGGAACAGTCTCGCGCGATCCTGGCCCTGCACCGCGCCGAGGCGCCGACCGACTTCACGGTCAGGTCGGAACCTGAACGCTGGGCCGAAGCCTTTGGCGGCTTCGTCCTGCCGACGGGATCCGTCCGCGTCCCGCATCTCGACCGCGCGGTCACGGAACTGCCCGGCTTCGCGGACGGGCAATGGTGGGTGCAGGATGCGGCGGCGGCGCTGCCTGCGCGCATGCTCGGCGACGTGGCGGGGCGGCGCGTGGCCGACCTCTGCGCCGCGCCAGGCGGCAAGACGGCACAGCTCGCCGCGGCCGGAGCCGCGGTAACCGCCGTGGAAGCATCCGCGAACCGCATCAGGCGCCTGTCGTCGAACCTCGAACGACTCGGTCTCGCCGCGGAGATCGTCGAGGCTGACCTGACGAAATATGCACCGGCTACCCTCTTCGACGCCGTGCTGCTCGACGCGCCCTGTTCGTCGACCGGGACGGTGCGGCGCCATCCCGACGTGCCCTGGACGAAGTCGCCCGACGATATCGCCAAGCTTGCGGCCGTGCAGGCCAGGCTTCTGTCGCGGGCGGCCGACATGGTCGCGCCCGGAGGGGTGCTGGTCTTTTCGAACTGCTCGCTGGACCCCGCCGAGGGCGAGGACATGGTCGCGGCCTTCCTGGCCGAGAGGACGGACTTCAGCCGCGACCCGGTGCGGGCAGGCGAGATTGCGGGCGCCGACGCCTTCATCAACGCCGCGGGCGAAATCAGGACGACCCCCGCCGGCCTTGCTGCGGACGACCCGTCCCATGCGGGTCTCGATGGCTTTTTCGCGGCGCGGTTCCGCCGGATTCCTCCCGCCTGACGGTCCACGAAGAGCCTCTTCGGCGAGTGACGGCGGTGATTTCTTGAAATTCGCTGTCGCGCCGAAACTTGAATCAGATACAACGGAACACCGGGCGGGCAGACAGACGAGGACAACGGGATTTGGCGAAAGCGGCGGACCATACTCCGCGCTTGTGGGCATTGTTCGCTCGTGAGGCGTGGGCGCGGGCGCGGCGAAAGCTGCGCGCTGGGCCCGCCTATCGCTTGCGTTACATCGGTCGGACGCCCGAGCGCGTCCTGATCGCGCCGCCCGATCTGCGCCTGCCCGACGCCCAGATCGCGATCGAGATTTACCACGGCCGATTCGCGCTGGCGGGCCGAATCATCGAGACCGGCGGCAACTCGCCCTTCGGCATCGGCAAAGCGCCCATTGCCTGGCGCAGGTCCCTCAACAGCTTCCGCTGGCTGCGCCACATGCGCGAGGCCGGCACCGAACTCGCCGCCGCAAACGCGCGGGCGCTCGTCTCCGACTGGATCTCGACCAATGGCGGGCGGCTCACCGGCGTCGCCTGGGAGCCCGACGTCACCGCCCGGCGGATCATCGCCTGGCTGCAGCATTCCACCGTGGTGCTGCAGGGCGCCGAACTGCCGTTCTACCGCTCCTTCCTCAAGTCCCTGTCCTTCCAGATTCGCTACCTGCGTTCGATCGCGGGCGAGATGCCGGAAAACGAGGAGCGTCTCCGCGCCCGCATCGCCATTGCCTTCGCCGCGCTGTCGCTGCCCACCGCCGCGGCCGCGCTGCGCACCGCCACCCGCAACCTCGCCCGCGAACTCGACCGGCAGATTCTCGCGGACGGCGGCCACATCTCGCGCAACCCGCTGGCGATCCTCGAAATCCTGGCGGACCTCCTGCCCCTGCGCCAGACCTACGCGAACCAGGCCGAAGCGCCGCCGCAGGCTCTGATGGGGGCGATCGACCGGATGCTGCCGGCGCTCCGGTTCTTCCGCCATCAGGACGGCAACCTCGCCCGCTTCAACGGCATGGGCGCGACGATCTCCGACCGCATCGTGGCGATCCTTCGCCATGACGACGCCGCCGGGCAGCCGCTCCTGCATGCACCGCACTCCGGTTTCGAGCGGCTTTGCATCGGCGATACGACGGTGATCGCCGACACCGGACGTCCGCCGCCCTTCGAAGCGTCGGCAGCGGCGCATGCCGGCTGCCTGTCCTTCGAAATGTCCTCGCAGCGCCGGCTTTTCGTCGTCAATGCCGGGGTCGACGACCACGGTCCGGCCGACTACCTCGCGGTGGCGCGCGCCACGGCGGCGCACAGCACCGCGGTGATGAACGACACCTCGTCCTGCACCTTTCTGACCGGGGCGCGGCAGATCGAGCTCCTCGGGCGGCGCATTGCCTCGGGGCCGCAGGTCGTCGAATCGCGGCGCATCGACGAGCGTGGCATGCAGGGCTTCGTCGCCCATCACGACGGTTATGTCCCGGCTTGCGGCCTCGTGCATGAGCGCATGATCATCCTGGCCGAGGACGGCGCCACGCTCGTCGGGCGGGACCGCTTCTTTCGGCCGGATGGCGGCAAGCCGCGCCTGCAGCGGGACCAGATCGCGGTTCGCTTCCACATCCACCCGGCGGTTGAGATCCTGCGCGACGACCACGATCGCATCGCCCTGTCGACCCCCGGCGCGGATGCGTGGGTGTTCTCCTGCGCGGAAGCCGTTCCCGTCGTCGAGGAATCGATCTACTTCGCCGGCCTGTCGGGACCTCGCCGCAACATGCAGATCGTGCTCTCCTTCCATGCTTCGGAGACGGAGGTCGTCCGCTGGCGCTTCAAGCGCATGGCGATCGACGGTTTCTGATCCGTCCGGCGGCAGCCGATTTGTTTTCGGGGCATCCTGTGGTAGGGCGCGGACTTCCCGCATCCCGCACGGAGACAGACAAGCGCCATGGCCGTCGCATCCAAGAACATCCCCGCGCCCGATCGCGTCCTGGTCCGCCGCGCGCTGATCTCGGTCTCCGACAAGACGGGCCTGGTGGCGTTTGCAACCGACCTCTTCCATCGCGGCGTCCAGCTGGTTTCGACCGGCGGCACGGCGAAGGCGCTGGCGCAGGCGGGCCTGACCGTGACCGACGTCTCCGACGTGACCGGCTTTCCCGAAATCATGGACGGGCGCGTCAAGACGCTGCATCCGCTGGTGCATGGCGGACTGCTCGCCGTCCGCGACGATCCCGAGCACGCCGAGGCCATGGAAACGCATGGCATTCGGCCCTTCGACCTCGTGGTGATCAACCTCTATCCCTTCGAGGAGGTGCGCCAAGCCGGCGGCGACTACCCGCACACCGTCGAGAACATCGACATCGGCGGCCCGGCCATGGTGCGCGCGGCGGCGAAGAACCATGCCTATGTGGCGGTGGTGACCGATCCGCACGACTATGAATCCGTCAAGCTGGCGCTCGAGGCCGATGCCGGACACCTCTCCTACGAGTTCCGCAAGCGGCTCGCCGCCAAGGCCTTCGGGCGCACGGCCGCCTACGACGCGGCCATTTCCAACTGGTTCGCCGAGACGCTCGGCATCGAGCATCCGGGCTGGCGCAGCGTCGCTGGCAGGCTGGCCGAGGTGACCCGCTACGGCGAGAACCCGCACCAGCAGGCGGCCTTCTACGTGACCGGCGAACGACGCCCCGGCGTGGCGACCGCGCGGCAGGTGCAGGGCAAGCAGCTCTCCTACAACAACATCAACGACACCGATGCCGCCTTCGAACTCGTCGCCGAATTCGACCCGGCGAGGACCGCAGCCGTCGCCATCATCAAGCACGCCAACCCCTGCGGCGTGGCGGAGGGTACGAGCCTCAAGGAAGCCTACCTGAAGGCGCTGGCCTGCGACCCGGTCTCGGCCTTCGGCGGCATCGTGGCGCTCAACCGGCCGCTCGACGCGGAAGCGGCCGAGGAAATCGCCAGGGTCTTCACCGAGGTGATCATCGCGCCCGGCGCCACCCCCGAGGCGGAAGCGATCATCGCCGCCAAGAAGAACCTGCGTCTGCTTCTCACCGACGACCTGCCCAACCCCCGCGCGCCGGGCCTGACGGCGAAGACGGTTTCAGGCGGGCTTCTCGTCCAGTCGCGCGACAATGGCGTGGTCGACGACCTCGACCTGAAGGTGGTGACCAGGCGCGCGCCGAGCGCAGCGGAACTCGCCGACCTCAAGTTCGCCTTCCGGGTCGCCAAGCACGTCAAGTCCAACGCCATCGTCTATGCCCGCGGCGCAGCCACGGTGGGCATCGGCGCCGGCCAGATGAGCCGCGTCGATTCCTCGCGCATCGCTGCCCGCAAGGCCGAGGACGCGGCGGAAGCGGCAGGCAGCGCCGAACCGGCGACGAAGGGCTCCGTGGTGGCCTCCGACGCCTTCTTCCCTTTCGCCGACGGCCTGCTCTCGGCGGTGGCGGCGGGCGCGACGGCGGTGATCCAGCCCGGAGGCTCGATGCGCGACCAGGACGTCATCGACGCCGCCGACGAAGCCGGCATCGCCATGGTCTTCACCGGGATGCGGCATTTCCGGCACTGAGCGGTCGGCGGATGTCCAGGGACCGCTTCAGCCTTCAGCCTTCCCATAGCCCTTCGTCCGCACCCAAGGCAGCAGGACGAGCCCGATGACGAACAGCACGATGACCGGCGTGACGCCGAGGCGCTGGGCGTCCTGGGTCGACAGGTCGAAGGCGTCCGAGGCGAAGAACCCCGTCACCAGCGCGATGGAGATCGGGCCGATGAAGGTCGTGGCCTTGCCCGACAGGGCGTAGAGCCCGAAGGCCTCGGTCACCCGCTCCTTTTCCACCTGGTCGACCAAAAGCGTCCGCGAGGCGGCCTGCAGCGACCCGCCGGCAGCGCCGATCAGCCCGCCTGCGGCATAGAAGGTCAGGTCGGGCAGGTTCGACGACGAGCCATCCGCCACCACGGTGAGGAACAGCACTTCGGTCTGCGTGGTCGAAATGACGACGAGGCAGCACAGCGCCAGCAGGACGGTCGAGAGCGCGACGACGAAGCGCGGACCATAGCGCTGGTCGAGGAAGCCTCCGGCCCAGGCGCCGAGGGCGCCGGTGATGTTGGCGAGTATGCCGAAGATGCCGATCTGGATGATCGACCAGCCGAGCACGCCGGCCGCGTAGATGCCGCCGAAGGCATAGAGCGCGTTCAGGGCGTCGCGATAGAACATCGAGGACAGCAGGAAGCTGAGATAGCTTCGTTGCTTCGGCAGTGCGCGCAGCGTCGACACCAGCTGCGCAAGTCCCCGCCTGATGGCGCCCGCGGACGGGCCGCGGCGCGGGACGTCGGGCGTGAAGAAAAGCATCGGCAGCAGGAAGACGACGTACCAGATCGCCGTCAGCGGCCCCGAGGCCCGGTCGCCTTCCCGCATCGCCGGATCGAGGCCGAGGATCGGTTCCAGCCCGAGCATCGTGCGGCCGGTGTCGGGCGAGGCCGACATCAGGCCCAGCACCAGGATCAGCGTCGCCAGTCCGCCCAGATAGCCGAGGCCCCATGCCGAGCCGGACAGGCGGCCCAGCTCGGCGCGGGGCACGAGGTCCGGCATCATGGCGTTGTTGAAGACGGCGGCGAACTCCATTCCGAACACGGCCAGCGCGATGAAGAACAGGAGCCATCCCAGGTTCTCCATGCCCGGAACCGCGAACCACAACATCCAGCAGCCGATGACGCCCAGAACGGAGAAGGCGAGAATCCACGGCTTGCGCGGGCCGGAGGCGTCGGCGATGGCGCCCAGCACCGGGGAGGAGAGCGCGATCAGCAATCCGCCCACACCGGTGGCATAACCCCAGAGCTCCTGCCCCCGCGCCGCGTCAGGCGCCACCGCGGAGGCGAAATAGGGCGCGAAGACGAAGGTGATGATGAGCGTATGGAAGGGCTGCTGCGCCCAGTCGAACAGCATCCAGCCCCAGATGCCGCGCCGGGACGCGCGGGGTTCCACGAGGTCGCTCATATCCGTCCGCCCCCCAGGCGCCGGGTCACTGCCCGGCCAGATCCGTCATGATGCCCGCAGCCACCGTCAGCCGCGACACGCTGATGTCGCCGCTTTCCGTCAGCGCCTGCAGCCGTTCGCGCGCCCGCGTCAACTGATGGCCGCCGGCTTCGAGCCAGGCGGCAACCGGGTCGGCCGCATCCCGGTGGCCGGCAAGCACGGAAATCGTCATGCCTCTGCGCGCCGCGCCGATCATGTCATTGGCTCTCGAAAGCGCAAGCCCGTCATAATAGTCGGACGGGACGACGGCCCGGGCCGCATCCTCGATGCGGCCGATCCGGAACGCCTCGGTCACGCCGAGGAAGACTTTCGCCGCCGTCGGCAGCTCGGCGTCCGCCGACCGCGCCACCAGGTCGATGTCCGGCACGATCTCGGCGACATCCAGGAAGGCCAGACGGGACGCGAGATCGGAGGGCGCGCCGGCCTGCTCGAAAGCAGCCAGACGTCCGTCGAGGCGTGCCCGCATGAAGGCCGGCAGGAGACCGACCAGCACCGGCTCCAGCACCCCGCGGGCGCGGCGCAATTCGGCCGCGCGTTCGCCCACGGTCATCGACCGGTCGCCGTTCTTGAGATCCCAATGGGTGGCCGCGTCGATCAGCCGCGTGACGGCCTGGTAGAAGCCGAGCTGCGCTTGGCCATCCACCGCATTGTCCAGCGCGTCGATGGCGCCAAACAGTCCCGGCATGTCGAAACCATCCCGCACGACCGTGTAGGAAGCCACCACGTCGGCAGCGCCGCAGGCCGAGACGTCCTGCAGCCGGCTGACGAAGGACGGGCCGCCACGGTTGATGACGTCGTTGGCGAGGACGGTCGCGATGATCTCGCGGCGCAGCCTGTGGCCTTCGATCTCGGCCTTGTAGGCCTTGGCCATGCGGTCCGGAAAATAGCCGAGCAGGTCGTTGTCGAGATGCGCCTCGTCCGGCAGGTCGCTTTCGACGATGTCGGTGAAGAGCACGATCTTCGCATAGGCCAGCAGCACCCCGAGCTCGGCGCGGGTGAGCGGCTGGTCCCTGGCCGCGCGTTCCGCGAGGGCCGCATCGGAGGGAAGCGTTTCCACCGCGCGGTCGAGCTGGCCCCTCGCTTCCAGCATGGCCATGAAGCGCTGCTGGTGCGGCAGGTCGGCAAGCCCCCGTCGCTCGGCGAGCGACAGGGCGAGCGTCTGGTCGTAATTGTTGTCGAGCACGAGGTTGGCCACCTCGTCGGTCATCTCGGCGAGGAAGACGTTCCGGTCGGGCCGCGACAGCGTTCCCTTCCGCATCGCCGCCGCCAGCGCGATCTTGATGTTGACCTCGACGTCGGAGGAATTGACCCCACCGGAATTGTCGATCGCATCGGAGTTGCAGCGGCCGCCGTCGAGGCCGTACTCGATGCGGGCCCGCTGCGTCATGCCGAGATTGGCGCCCTCGCCGACCACCCTGGCGCCGACGTCGGGGGCTGCGACGCGGATGGTGTCGTTGGCGCGGTCGCCGACGTCCTGGTTGCTCTCGGTGGTCGCCCGGACATAGGTGCCGATGCCGCCGAACCACAAGAGGTCGACGGGCGCCTTCAGGATGGCGTTCATGATTTCGGTGGGCGAGGCGATGGTCTTGCCGATCCCGATCGCGCGCGCGGCAGCCTCCGACAGCGTGATCGATTTCTGCGACCGGGAGAAGACGCCGCCACCGGCCGAGATGGTCGAGCGGTCGTAGTCCTGCCAGCTCGATCGCGGCAACGAGAACATCCGCTCCCGTTCGGCGAAGGAAGCAGCGGCGTCCGGATCGGGATCGATGAAGATGTCGCGATGGTCGAATGCGGCGACGAGACGGATTTCCTTCGACAGCAGCATGCCGTTGCCGAACACGTCGCCCGACATGTCGCCGACGCCGACGACCGTGAAGGCCTCCGTCTGGATGTCGCGGTTCATCTCGCGGAAGTGCCGCTTGACCGCCTCCCAGGCGCCGCGCGCGGTGATGCCCATCTTCTTGTGGTCGTAGCCGACCGATCCGCCCGAGGCGAAGGCATCGTCGAGCCAGAAGCCATGCGCCTCGCTGATGGCATTGGCGGTATCGGAAAAGGTCGCCGTGCCCTTGTCGGCCGCCACCACGAAGTAGGGATCGTCCCCGTCGTGCCGGACGACGCCTTCGGGCGGGATCACCCTGTCGACGTCGAGATTGTCGGTGATCGACAGCATCGACGAGACGAAGTTGACATAGGCCGCCTTGCCGGCTTCGAAGATCGCATCGCGCGACCCGCCGGCCGGCAGTTGCTTGGGATAGAACCCGCCCTTGGCGCCCACGGGCACGATGACGGCGTTCTTCACCTGCTGCGCCTTCACCAGTCCCAGCACTTCGGTGCGATAGTCCTGCGCACGATCCGACCAGCGCAGCCCGCCGCGGGCGACCGGGCCGAAGCGCAGGTGCACGCCCTCGACCTCGGGCCCGTAGACGAAGATCTCGCGCCAGGGCTTCGGGTCCGGCAGTCCGGCAAGCTTGGCCGACTCGAGCTTGAAGGCGAGCGAACGCGGCTTTCCGGTCTCCGGCTGCATGAAGGCGTTGGTGCGCAGCGTCCCCTGGATCAGGTTCAGAAACCGGCGAATGATGGTGTCGTCGTCGAGCACCGGAACGTCCTCGAGCGCAGCTTCGACACGGTGCTCGAGTTCCTGCTGGTCATGCGCCGCCGTCCCCTTGGGTACGGCCGGGTCGAAGCGGGCGGTGAACAGCGCAAACAGGTCGCGCGCGATGGCCGGATAGCGGTTGAGGACGGCGGCCACGAAATCCTGGCTCTGCGGAATGCCGGCCTGCTGCAGATAGCGCCCATAGGCGCGCAGGATGACGATTTCCCGGGCCTTCAGGCCGGCGGTCTGGACGAGACCGTTGTAGCCGTCATTGTCGGCCTGGCCGTTCCAGACCGACAGGAAGACGCCCTCGAACAGGGCGCCGTCCGTGGCGAGCTCGACCGGCTTTCCAAAGGCGCTCTCCAGCTCCATGTCGTGGATGAACACCGTTTTTTCTTCGCCGACCTCGAAGGTCCGTTCCGAGATGACCCTGAAGCCCATGTTCTCGAGCAGGGGCACGCGCTTCGACAGGGAAACGGCGGAGCCATGGTGATAGATCTTCAGGGCCACGCGCTCGGACGGCTGGTCCGCGTGGCGGTAGAAGTCGATCGCGATCGGACTGTCCGGCGACAGCCTTGCGATCCGCCGTGCGTCGACGATCGCTTCATCCGGCGAAAACGAGTTGCGGTAGGCCTCGGGGAAGAACTGGGCCAGATCGGAGAGGGCGCGATCCTCGCCGGCCTCGGCCATCGCCTCGCGCAAGGTGTCTTCCCAGGTCCGGATGATGCCGCGGATGGCGTCCTCGATCCGCTCGGCGGGAACGGCCGGCGTCTTGCCGACCGATCGCCCGATGATGAAATGCACCCGGGCGAGCGACCCTTCGGGAAAGGCGGGATAGTAGGCCGACAGCCGGCCATGGAAGACCGTCTTCAGATAATCGCCGATCTCCTGGCGGACGCGCGAATCATAGCGGTCGCGCGGCACGAACACGATGACCGAGACGAAGCGGTGGAACTGGTCCACCCGAACGAGGCTGCGCACGCGCGGACGCTCGCCCAGCGCCAGCACGGACATCGCGTGTTTCCGAAGCAGCGCCGTGTCGATCTGGAACAGTTCGTCGCGCGGATAGGATTCCAGCACGTTGATCAGCGCCTTGCCGGAATGATCGGCCTTGTCGAAGCCCGACTTGGTCAGGACGGCCTCGGCCTTCGAACGCAGATAGGGAATGTTGAGGACGGAACGCGTGTAGGCGGTCGAGGTGAACAGGCCGACGATCCGCAGCTCGCCCGACAGCTTGCCTTCGGCGTCGAAGGTCTTGACCCCCACATAGTCGAGATAGGCCCGCCGGTGCACCAGCGAGCGGGCATTGGCCTTGGTGACGATCAACGGTTCCGGGCCGTTCAGGAACGACAGGATCTCGGGCGTGGTGATCGACGTCTGCGTCTTGCCGCGCAGAACCCGCAGGTCGGGGTCTGACAGGATGCCCAGGCCGCGCTGGTCCGTCCGCTCGAGTTCGCCGGTCGGACCCTCGCCCACATACCGATAGCTGCGCATGCCCAGGAAGGTGAAATTGTCGTCGCGCAGCCATTCCAGGAAGGCGATGGCATCGGTGACGGCGGCCTTGTCCAGCGGCACGGGCAGGTAGCGGTAATCCGATATGGTGTGCTCGAGCCGGGCCAGCATCGGCTTCCAGTCCAGGACGGCGGCACGCACGTGCGCGAGCACCTGGGCAAGCCGCGCTCGCAACGCTTCCGCGTCCTCGTGCGTCATGGGCGGGACGTGAACCTGGATGACGCTGAGACGGTCGCCTTGCGCGCGCGCGGAATCGCCGACGATCACGTTGGCGCCTTCCTCGCTGTGCGCGACGGCCATCACGGGATGGGCAACGAAGAGCAGCTCGACCCCGCCCTCGCCGATCTCGCCCATCACCGAATCGAACAGGAACGGCATGTTGTCGTTGACCAGGGTGATGACGGTCACCGGGCGCGCGCCACGCTCGACGCCGCTGTCGGTGGCGATCGAGACCAGGCTTTCGCCCTTGCGATGTCGGAGCACGGTTTCATGGGCGAGCGCCGCGGCTTTCTGCAGCATGGCGTCGTCATAGCCGGCGATGTCTTCGGCGGAAGCGCGCGACAGGAGAAGCTTGGCGAATGCCCGGCTGGCGTCGCCATCCGTGGTGTGCATGTTGCGCGTCCCTTCGGCCATTCTTCCCTCCCTCGGGATTTTTCCGGTATCGTATCAGGATCGGGAATGTTTACGACCCCGCCGATGATCCGGACGGGGCGACAATGACCGGGAGGAATGAAATCATCATGACGGACAAGATCACGGCGCTCGACCTGGCTCCCGCCGAGGACCTGAGCGAATCGACCAGGGCCTATTTCGCCAAGTGCGAGGAAAAGCTCGGCATGGTTCCGAACGTCCTCCAGGCCTATGCCTTCGACGAGAAGAAGCTGCGCGCCTTCACCGACATGTACAACGATCTGATGCTCGGCCAGTCGGGGCTGTCCAAGCTCGAGCGCGAGATGATCGCGGTGGCGGTCTCCTCGGTGAACCACTGCTACTACTGCCTGGCCGCGCATGGGGCCGCCGTGCGCCAGCTCTCGGGCGACCCGAAGCTCGGCGAGATGATGGTGATGAACTACCGCGCCGCCGATCTGTCCGCGCGGCAGAAGGCGATGCTCGACTTCGCCGTGAAGCTCACCGAAACACCCGACAGGATGGAGGAGGCCGACCGGCAGGGCCTGCGCGCGGCGGGTTTTTCGGATCGCGACATCTGGGACGTCGCCTCCACCGCCGCCTTCTTCAACATGTCGAACCGCATGGCCGCCGCCGTCGACATGCGGCCCAACGACGAATACCACGCCATGGCGCGGTGAAGCGCCCGCCGCCCGAAACAGAGCAGGACCTCATCCATGAAACTCTACCGCTTCCTGACCGGACCCGACGATTCGAGCTTCTGTCACAAGGTCACCGCCGCCCTGAACAAGGGCTGGCTGCTTCAGGGCGGGCCGACCTACGCCTACGACGCCGAAACGAAGACCATGCGCTGCGGGCAGGCCGTGGTGAAGGAGGTCGAGGGCGTCGACTACGAGCCCGGCATCAAGCTCGGCGAATACTGAGCCGCCCGCACCGGATCTGCGTCGTCTTCGACAGGGTGCGGCCGCGAGCCCCGCCCCCTTTTACGGCGCGGCTTCCTCGATCCGCGCCATGTCCTCGTCCGACAGGCCGAAATGGTGGCCGATCTCGTGGATCAGCACATGGGTGACGATGTCCCCCAGCGTCTCCTCGTTCTCCGCCCAGTAGTCGAGGATGGCGCGGCGGTAGAGCGTGACCCGGTTCGGCCCCTCGCCGGTGGCCGGGTTCCAGCGTTCGGCGATGCCGCGCCCCTCGAACAGGCCGAGAAGGTCGAACGGCGTCTCCAGCGACAGGTCGTCCATGATCTCCTCGTCGGGGAACTCGGCGATCTGGATGACGATCTCCCCGGTGAGCGTGCGGAAATCGTCCGGCAGGTGGGCGTAGGCTTCGAGCGCGAGCAACTCCATCTCGTCCACCGAGGGAGAGAGCTGGTCGTGCCAGGAACGGGTCTGGTAGATACGGGCCATGTCTTGTCCTTTGGCGGGCATATAGCCGTTCATGGCCCGTCTTGCGAGGGGTTGGACGCAAGGCATGAAACGCAGGGTAAAGGCTCCTAGGAATAAATTCAGCCGACGCGTGCTTGACTCTTTCCCGGGCCTCTGGAATCCATAAGAACATAACAGGAACGAATGCAGGAGCAGAGCCATGGCGTCCATCGCCACGGCGCGGGAAACCCTTTTTGCCTTGCGCCAACAAGTCGCCCGGATCGAGGGGACGCCCGCCGAAAGGCTGGAACTCGCCGCGGGTGAACCGATGACCGGGGATGGCACGGTGCTGCGCGAGGGTGGCGTGGCGCTGCGCCACGGCCTTCACGCCGGCGGCATTCTGGCCACGGGCGCGGAGGTTTTGGATGCAGCCCTTGGCGGTGGCCTGCCGCGGGCCGCGCTCACGGAAATACATGGCGCGGAGGTGCGCGACGCAGGTACGGTGGCGGGCTTTGCCGTTGGACTGGCCGCGATGGCGCTCTCCTCCGGCCTGCCGCTGCTGTGGATCGCCGCGTCCGACACGCATCGCGAGGCCGGTGCGCCTCATGCGCCCGGTCTGCTGTCCCGCTTCGGCATCATGCCCGAACGCCTGCTCTTCTGCGAGACGGCCAGGCTCGACGACGCCCTGTGGGTCGCCGACGAGGCCGCGCGGCTCTCCTCCGTCGGGCTGGTGCTCCTCGAACTGCGCGGGCAGGCGCGGCGGCTCGACCTGACGGCGACGCGGCGGCTGCACTTTCGCGCCCGCGATGCGGGTCGCCCGGTGCTTTTGCTGCGCCATTCCGCGCGGCCGGAGGCGACCGCGGCGCCCGTGCGCCTTCTCGTGTCCCCGGCTGCGGCGGGACTGCGCTCCACCGTGTCGGGGCCGCTTGCGGGCTCGATCGGCCCGCCCGCCTTTTGCGTGGTCCTCGACAAGAGCCGGACAGGCGCGTCCGGCAGGTTCGAACTGGAATGGAACGCCCATGACCGCACGTTCAGGCACAGACGGCCAGAGGATCCTGTCGCTCTGGTTCCCCTACCTTCCGACCGAGGGCATATGGCGCCGGCGGCTTGGCCGCGCCTGGCGAACGACGCCGGCAGCGCATCGTCCGCCGCTGGCCGTCAGCCGGCGCGAGAAGAACGCCCAGCGGATCGCCGCCCTCGACGAGCGGGCTGAGGCGCTGAAGCTCAAGCGCGGCATGGGCATCGCCGACGCACGCGCCATGCATCCGACGCTGGAGGTCATCGAGGCCGATCCCGCGGCCGAGGAACGGCTCCTCGAAGGCCTGGCCGACTGGTGCGACCGCTACACCCCGCTGGTCGCGCTCGATGGCCGGGACGGCCTGAACCTCGACATCACCGGCTGCGCCCATCTTTTCGGCGGCGAGCGGGCGATGCTGGACGATCTGCTGAAACGCCTCGGCGAGCAGGGATTTTGCGCCCGCGCCGCCATCGCCTCGACCACCGGGGCCGCCTGGGCCGCGGCGCGGTTCGCCCGCGGCGGAATCATCGAGGCTGGCGGGGAAGCCGCCTGCCTGCGCGCCTTGCCTTTGGCGGCGCTGCGGCTGGAGGCCGCCGTCTGTGCGGCGATGGAAAGCGTCG
>NZ_RWKW01000088.1 GCF_003970795.1 Aquibium carbonis
CAGGCGTCGGGCGAGGGGGCCGCGCCGCCGGCGCCTGCAGCGCCGCTCGCTCCGCAGGCCGGCGGCTCCGAGGCGCGGCGCGTGCCTTTCGGCCAGGCGGAGATCCAGCTGTCCTTCGCGCCGCTGGTGAAGGAGACGGGCCCGTCGGTCGTCAACGTCTACGCCAAGCAGCTCGTGCAGTCGCGGTCGCCCTTCGCAGGGGATCCGTTCTTCGAGCAGTTCTTCGGCCGCCAGCAGATGCCGCCGCGGGTGCAGTCGTCGCTCGGATCGGGCGTGATGGTCGATCCGTCCGGCATCGTGGTGACCAATTTCCACGTCATTCGCGACGCGGACGAAGTCAGGGTCGCGCTGTCGGACGGTCGCGAGTTCGAAAGCCGCGTGCTGCTGAAGGACGAGTCGCTCGATCTCGCGGTGCTGAAGATCGAGGGCAGCGATCCGTTTCCGGTCATCCCGATCGGCGATTCGGACGCGCTGGAGGTGGGCGATCTCGTGCTGGCCATCGGCAACCCGTTCGGGCTCGCCCAGACGACGACCAGCGGCATCGTCTCGGCGCTGGCGCGCAATCACATCGGCGTGGCCGATTTCGGCTTCTTCATCCAGACGGACGCGGCGATCAATCCCGGCAATTCCGGTGGCGCGCTGATCGACATGGCGGGTCGTCTCGTCGGCATCAACACGGCGATCTTTTCGCGTAGCGGCGGGTCGATCGGCATCGGTTTCGCCATTCCCTCCAACATGGTGCGCGCCGTCGTGGAGGCCGCGCGGGCGGGCGAGCAGAGCTTCGAACGGCCGTTCCTGGGGGCGGAGTTCGACCAGGTGACGCCGCAGATCGCCGAGGCGCTCGGCATGCCGCGCCCGCAAGGCGCGATCGTGACCGCGATCTACCAGGGCGGGCCGGCCGAGGCCGCGGGCCTGGAGCCCGGCGACGTGGTGCTGGCGTTGAACGGCGTGCCGATCCAGCATGTCGACGCGCTCGGATACCGCCTCGCCACCCAGCCGCTGAACTCGGACGTGACGTTCGACGTGCTGTCGAAGGGCAGCCAGCGCGCGGTGTCGCTGACGCTGGTCAGGGCGCCCGAGGGCGCCTCCACCGCCATGCTGGACATTTCGGGGCAAAGCCCGTTTGCGGGCGCCAGGGTGGCGGAACTGTCGCCGCGGCTTGCGCGCCGGCTCAGGCTGCGCGACGATGCGCGCGGCGTGGTGATGGTCGACGTGCCGCGCAATTCGCCGGCCGCCGGCCATGGCTTCCGCCCGGGCGACATCGTGCGGGAGGTGAACGGCATTGCGATCGACAAGCCCGAGACCTTGCAGAAGGCGGCGGGCGAACGGACGCGCTGGTGGCGCTTCACCGTGGATCGCAACGGCAACATCATGCGCCAGATGCTGCGCTACTGACCGGAACGGAGACCATGGCCGACCTCTTCGGGCGCGACGACGGACCGGCGGCGCGGCGGCCCCTGACCGGCGCGCATGACGCCACGGCCCCGCGCCCGCTGGCCGAGACGCTGCGGCCGAAGCGGCTGGCGGACGTGGTCGGGCAGGACCACCTGGTGGGACCGGACGCGCCGATCCGCAGGATGGTGGAGACGGGCAGGCTGTCGTCCTTCGTGCTGTGGGGGCCTCCGGGCACCGGCAAAACGACGATCGCCCGCCTGGTCGCCATGGAAGCAGGGATCGAATTCCTGCAACTGTCCGCCGTCAATGCCGGGATTGCCGATCTTCGCAAGGTGATCGAGACCGCGCGCCACCTTCGTTCGTCGCTTGGCCGGCAGACGGCCGTCTTCATCGACGAGTTGCACCGGTTCAACCGGACGACGCAGGACGCGCTGCTGCCGCATGTCGAGGACGGAACGCTGGTGCTGATCGGCGCGACGACCGAGAATCCGAGTTTCAGCCTCGTTTCGGCGCTTCTGTCCCGCGCCCGGGTCTACGTGGTCAACCGGCTCGAACGCGAGTCGCTCGCGACGCTGCTGGAGAATGTGGAGCGGCATTACGGGCGGGCGCTGCCGCTGAACGCGGAGGCGCGCGACACGCTGGTCGAGATGGCCGATGGCGATGCGCGCTACATGCTGAACCTTGCCGAGGAGCTGATGGGGCTGGCGAGCGCCGAGGTGCTCGACATCGCCGGTCTTGCGAGAACCGTGCAGAAGCGCGCGGCCGTCTACGACAAGGCGCAGGAGGCGCACTACAACCTGCTCAGCTGCTTCCACAAGACGCTGCGCGGCAGCGACGTGCAGGCGGCGATGTACTGGGCGGCGCGGATGATCGCCGGAGGGGAGGATCCCGGTACGCTGTTTCGGCGGCTGGCCTGCGCGGCGTCGGAGGATGTCGGGATGGCCGACCCGCAGGCGATGCCGCAGGTGCTGGCGGCCTGGAACGCCTTCGAGCGGGTGGGCTGGCCGGAGGGGCGGCTGTTTCTTGCGCAGGCGATCGCCTATGTCGCGACCGCGCCGAAATCCAACGCCGCCTATCGCGCCTTCGACGACGCCTTCGAGCTAGCCAGCCGCACCGGCTCGCTGCCGCCACCGAAGCACATCCTCAACGCGCCGACGAAGATGATGCGGGAGCTGGGCTATGGCGCCGGCTACCAGTACGACCATGACTACCCGGAAGCCTATTCCGGACAGGAATACTTCCCGGACGAACTGACGGGGGCCGCGCGTCCAGAGTTCTACCGGCCGAACGAACGCGGCTTCGAGCGCGACATCAAGAAGAGGCTCGATTTCTGGGACAAGGCGCGCGCGCAGCGAAAGCGGGACGGGTAGAGCCGCGACCAGCTATTTCAGCGAAGGCCCATCGGGCAGCCGCCCCTTCGCCTCGCTGATCATTGGCCTTCGACGGCCAGTCAACGCCAACGATGTTCCTTCGGCGAGCGAAGCTCTGGGCGTGGGGAGGCTTTGGAGCGGGTAGCGGGAATCGAACCCGCACCAAGAGCTTGGAAGGCTCATGTGATACCATTTCACCATACCCGCAGCGGCTGAACTCCTACTCGACGCGTCCGCGTGGGTCAAGAACCGAGATGGCGCCAGAGGGCCGGGCGAGGCCTCGCGCCAGCGGCCGCCGGACCGCGCTGCGGAACGCAAGGGATGCGGGCGCGTTATCGACCCGCAAACGAATTGGAGCCTGAAATGCGCCTGCTTCTCCTGATCGCCGTCATCGCGCTCGGCGTGGACGCCCTGAAGTACGACGGCGCCTATACCCAATCGGCCTGGCGGGAGATCAGCAGCCAGCTGTCCCGGCTCGAAGCACGGGTGAACGACAGCAACCTGCTCGATCGGCGGGTGGTGGCAACCGAGACGACCGAAAGGCAGCGCTGATTCGCCTCCCCGGTTGATTCGCCTGCCCGGATCCGGGCGCCGGAGGCCGCCGCCGGATCCGACAAACGGAGCTCAGGCGATCTCGCCGACGAAGAGCGAACGCACGGCGGCATGGTGCCTCACGGGGAACTCGGCCTTGACGGCGGCGATCAGCTTCGGATCGGTGCAGACGTCATGGAAGGCGATGATCGAACCGGGGCGCAAGAGCCGCCTCAGGCCCGGCGCATTGGTCTCGATTTCCTTGAGATTGTGCGTGGCGTCGCAGAACAGGACGTTTGCGACGGGGAGATCGAGCTTCTTGAAGTCGCCCAGCACGACATCGACGAGATCATCGACGCCGGCTGCCTTCAGGTTGCGTTTCAGCTGACCGGCCGCGCCGCCCGGACTGCTCAGTACGGGCAGCATGGTCTGCCGGTAGGCGCGCTCAGAGCAGCTGCCCATGTTCTCGCCATCGACGAACATGCCGATCATCCCATCCTCCACCGGCCGGAAATGTTCGGTGGTGAGACCCAGGTCGCAGCTCGTGAAGGCCTTGTCCTGGCCGGACGCGCGAATGCCGCGCGCGATGGCGACCGTGGACAGGCCAACCCAGGCGCCGATCTCCAGGAACGGACCCTCGATGTGGAGGCCAAGGGCATAGAGCAGCTGCCGCTCGGCCGGATGCAGCCAGCCGTCGATGGAGCGAACGTCGGCATCGTGGAAGAAGCGGGTCTCGGCGACGCGCCGCATCGCGGGGTTCGAGAAACCGGAGAAGTCGGACGCATCGATGCGCAGCTGGTAGCTCCTGCGGACGGGCGTCGGGACGAGCCTCGCCGCCATGTTCAAGGACATCCGCGCCGTTCGTTTCAGTGACTTCACGATCATCGGAGGCTCCAGATCCAGCAGGCGCCAGCGCTATCACGGAATGGAGCATCTGCCAACGAACCGCAGTGCTGGGTTGCAAGGCGCATGGGTCGGCACACGGTCGGGTTCGGCGTTCGGGTTCGCCGCTGCAAAAAAAGAAACGCGGCCGACGAGCGGCCGCGTTTCCTGGTCGGGACGGGCTTTGGATCAGGCGGCGAGATCGAAACGATCCGCGTTCATGACCTTGGTCCAGGCGGCGACGAAGTCCTTGACGAACTTACCGCCGCTGTCGCTCTGGGCGTAGACTTCGGCCAGCGCGCGCAGCAGCGAGTTGGACCCGAACACCAGGTCGACCCGCGTCGCGGTCCACTTGACGTCGCCCGACTTGCGGTCGCGACCCTCGAAGGTGTCGGCGTGCTCGGAGGTCGGCTTCCACATCGTGCCCATGTCGAGCAGGTTGACGAAGAAGTCGTTCGTCAGCTGGCCCGGACGGCTGGTGAAGACGCCGTGCTGCGCGCCGCCATGATTGGCGCCGAGCACCCGCAGGCCGCCGACGAGGACCGTCATCTCCGGGGCGGTGAGCGTGAGCAGCTGCGCCTTGTCGATCAGCAGCTCCTCGGGGGAGATGGTGTAGGCCCGCTTCTGGTAGTTGCGGAAACCATCGCTCACCGGCTCGAGGAACTCGAACGACTCGACGTCGGTCTGCTCCTGCGTGGCGTCGCCACGGCCCGGCGCGAAGGGCACCGTGACGTCATGGCCGGCCGCCTTGGCCGCCTGCTCGATGGCCGCGGAGCCGCCGAGCACGATCAGGTCGGCGAGCGAGATCTTCTTGCCGTCGGTCTGTTCGGCGTCGAAGGCCGCCTTGATGCCCTCGAGAACCGACAGCACCCTGGCGAGCTGGTCGGGCTGGTTGACCTCCCAGTTCTTCTGCGGCTCGAGGCGGATGCGCGCGCCATTGGCGCCGCCGCGCTTGTCGGAGCCGCGGAAGGTCACCGCGGAGGCCCAGGCGGTCTGGATCAGCTCGGCCGGGGTCAGGCCGGCGCCGAGCAGGCGCGCCTTCAGCGCCTCGATGTCGGCGCCATCGACCAGCGGATGGTCGACCGGCGGGATCGGATCCTGCCAGATCAGGTCTTCCGCCGGGACCTCGGGGCCGAGATAGCGCGACTTCGGACCCATGTCGCGGTGGGTCAGCTTGAACCAGGCCCGGGCATAGGCATCGGCGAACTGGTCGGGGTTCTCCTGGAAGCGCTTGGAGATCGGCCCGTAGATCGGATCGAGCTTCATGGCCATGTCGGCGGTCGACATCATGATCGGGACCTTCTTGCCCGAACCGTCGACTTCCGGCGCCATGTCCTGTTCCTCGAGGCCGATGGGACGCCAGATCCAGGCACCCGACGGGCTCCTGGTCTTCTCCCACTCGTATTTGAACAGGACGTGGAAATAGCCCATGTCCCAACGGGTCGGGTTCGGGGTCCAGGCCCCTTCGAGGCCGGAGGTGATCGTGTCGACGCCCTTGCCGCTCTTGTAGGTCGAGAGCCAGCCAAGGCCCATCGCATCGATGGAGGCGGCCTCGGGCTCGGGACCGACATGCTCGACCGGGCCGGCACCGTGGGTCTTGCCGAAGGTGTGGCCGCCGGCGGTCAGAGCGACGGTTTCCTCGTCGTTCATCGCCATGCGCGCGAAGGTCTCGCGGATGTCCTTGGCCGAGGCCAGCGGGTCGGGATTGCCGTCGGGGCCCTCGGGATTGACGTAGATGAGGCCCATCTGCACGGCCGCGAGCGGGTTTTCCAGTTCGCGATCGCCGGAATAGCGGGCGAGATCATGGTCGCTGCGGGCCAGCCATTCGTTCTCCGCGCCCCAGTAGGTGTCCTCCTCGGGCTCCCAGACGTCGGCACGGCCGCCGGCGAAGCCGAAGGTCTTGAAGCCCATCGATTCCATGGCGACGTTGCCGGCGAGAATCATCAGGTCGGCCCAGGAAATCTGGTTGCCGTACTTCTGCTTGATCGGCCACAGGAGCCGGCGCGCCTTGTCGAGGTTGCCGTTGTCCGGCCAGGAATTGAGCGGCGCGAAGCGCTGCTGCCCGGTGCCGCCGCCGCCACGGCCGTCGGCCGTACGATAGGTGCCGGCCGAGTGCCAGGCCATGCGGATGAACAGGCCGCCATAGTGGCCGTAGTCGGCCGGCCACCACTCCTGGCTGTCGGTCATCAGCGCCGTCAGATCCTGCTTCAAGGCGGCGAGATCGAGCTTCTTGAACTCCTCGGCATAGTTGAAGCCCTTGCCCATCGGATCGGACAGATCGGAATTCTGGTGGAGCATCCGCACGTTGAGCTGGTTCGGCCACCAGTCGCGATTCGTCCGCATCGACATGTTGGTGGTGCCGTGCGCCACGGGGCATTGGCCCGCGCCTGAAACCTTGTATCCGTCCATTGCTGTCTCCGTTCGTGGCTGCGTTGCTGCTTCGTAGGTGAAGTCGATGAAAGATCGGCGACACGGATGGCACCGCGCGCCGATGCCAACCGCGTCCGCATCAACGGAACCGTCGTCATCGCCCATTTGGCCCGGGTGTCACGTCTGCCGGGCGATCCGCGCGCAGCCAAGGCCTCGATCGGCAATGGCGGCAGATTGCGGATGGCCGACGGGCGCTCCTCAAGCTTCTTCTTGTTGGGATTCTTGTACCGCAAGATGTCGATAGCAGAAAGTTGAAATAACTGATTGCGACGATAAGTCCAGCTTATGGAAAGGTTGGACATCGGGTCCGCTGCGGTCGCCCGGCGTCGCCGTTCCGTCAGGCCGCTGGAAGACCGGTCGGGTTCCGTGCCATCGTGGCGGCGCGGCCGCGCGGCGCTGGCCGGGGAGGGGTGAATGGCGGACAGCGGCGGCATGGAGACAGACGGCGCGTCCCGGCTTGGCGAAGCGGCCCACCGGCTCTGGCTGGCCGACCAGGCGGCGCGCCAGATCGGCTTCTTCAGGTCGAGCCTGCGATCCGACGGCGGCTTCGACGTGCTCGACGTCGATGGCACGCCGCTGCCGCGAACGGCGCAGGAACTGCACACGACCACCAGGCTCACCCATTCCTTCGCGCTGGCGAAGGCGGCCGGTGCGCGCGGCTGCGACGCCATCATCGACGCCGGGATGACGTTCCTGTGGGACCGGCATCGCGACCCTGTCCATGGCGGCTATGGCTGGTCGGCGAGCACGCAGGGCGTGGCCGACGGCACCAGGCTCGCCTATGGCCATGTGTTCGTGCTGCTGGCCGGAGCCAGCGCCCGCCAGGCCGGGCATCCGCATGCCGATCGCCTGATCGCCGACGTCGTCGCCATCATCGACGGGCATTTCTGGGACGAGGCGCATGGTCTGCTGCGCGACGAGTTCGCGCCCGACTGGACGCCTTTCTCCACCTATCGCGGCATGAACGCCAACATGCACGGCGTGGAGGCGATGCTTGCCGCCTTCGAGGCCACGGGCGAGGCGCTTCATCTCGAGCGCGCGGGGCGCATCCTCGACTTCTTCACCGCCCGCATGGCGCCGGAAAACGGCTGGCGGCTGCCCGAGCACTACACCGAGGCCTGGGAGGTCGACTGGGCCTACCAGGGCAATCCGATGTTCCGGCCGGCCGGCACCACGCCTGGCCATTCGCTGGAACTCGGGCGCCTGCTCCTGCAATGGTGGGCGCTTTCCGGCCGGCCGGCGGGAGACGCGCCGGCGCGGGCGCGGCGGCTGATCGAACGGGCGCTGGCGGATGCCTGGCGCGAGGATGGCGGGCTGGTCTACACGCTCGACCCGGACGGCCGTCCGGCGGTGCGCGACCGCTACTGGTGGCCCGTCGCCGAGGCTATCGGCGCGATGGCCGCGCTTCTCAAGCTCGATCCCCGGCCGTCGGACGAGGACTGGTACCAAAGGCTCTGGCGGTTCGCGGACCGCCACTTCATCGACCATGCACGCGGCGGCTGGTTTCCGGAGATCGACGAGCAGGGCGCGCCGGTGGCGCGGCAGTTCAACGGCAAGCCCGACCTCTACCATTCGCTGCAGGCCGCCTTGCTGCCGCTCGCGCCCGGCATCGCCCGTCCGTTCGAGGGTTTGCGAGAGACCAAGCCGCTCGGCTGATGCGGCGCCGCGCGGCGCCGGGCCGGCCGGTCAGCCGAGCTCCAGCGTCGTGATGCCGAAGACGCGGCTTCTGTCGATGCGGGGCGCCGGTCCCCGGTACATGCGCGCCGTCCGGAAGCCGGGCGTCAGACCTGCCGCCAGGATGCGCGCGGTGAAGGAAGTCTGGCTCGCCGGAACGTCGATATGGACCTCGCCGCCGCAGGCGCCGGCGAGCGCCTGGAGGAGTTGCATCGCCACCTTCTCGTGGTCCGCAAAGAGCGGGCCGATCTTCCAGCCTTCCCGGCAGGGGCGGACGACACCGAAGCCGGTCAGCCTTTCGCCGTCCGCCGAAGCCATCGCGATGTGCGGCAGGGCCAGCCAGGTCCGGAGGAAGTCGTCGCGCGGGGCGGGGAAGCACTGGCGATCCAGCGCCACGGCCTGCTCGACGCGTTCGGGCGCGAGCGGCCGGACGGCGGAGCGGTCGTCTTCGCCCGATGCCGGCCGGCCGCTGAACCGTAGGGTCTCGTGGTCGGCGACGAAGCCCGCCCGGCGGTAGTTGGCCTGCTGGTCCGGAACCCCGTCGAGACCGACCGTCCGTCCGCCGAGACGTGCCATGCCTGCGTCCCAGAGGGCCTTGCCGATGCCGCGGCCGCGCAGGTCGGGCCGGCAGATGTAGAGCCCGACGAATCCGAACGACGCATCATAGGCGATGGCGGCGATCCCGGCCGCCATTTCTCCGTCGACGAAGGCACCTAGCAGGCCCTCACGATCGGCGGTTCGGAAGACTTCGGCATCCGCAGAGCCGGGGTTCCATCCTTCGGTTGCGGCCCAGTCGATCAGCGTGCCGGTTTCAAGGGCCGAAAGCGGCCGGATGAGGGGCGGATTGGCAGGCATGGACGCGATCCTCGTGGTCGGAGGGACTGGGGCCGTGCAGCTTAGGCCGATCGCCCGATCCGGTCGAGCCATGGCGGGCCATTGCCGATGCCTGACGAAAGGGCTTTAACTCGGTCCGGGGAGGTGCCGGATTTGCTCGACAAGCTCGAATGGTTTATCGCGCTGGCGCAGGCGCAGCATTTCGGCAAGGCCGCGGCCGAGTGCAACATCACGCAGCCGACGCTGTCGGCCGCGATCCGCCAGCTGGAGGAGCAGCTCGGCGTCATGCTGGTCATGCGCGGTTCCCGCTACCAGGGGCTGACGCCGGAAGGCCAGCGCGTGCTGGAATGGGCGCGCCGTATCGTCGGCGACACCCGCACCATGCGCCAGGAGATGCGGGCCGCACGGCACGGTCTGGCCGGCCATATCCGCATCGCAGCCATCCCGACGGCGCTGGCCATGGTGCCGGAGATCACCACGCCGTTCCGCGAGAAGCACCCGGAGGTGACGTTTTCGGTCCTGTCGCGCAACTCGATCGAGGTGCTGACGCTGCTGGACAATCTCGAGATCGACGTCGGCATCACCTATCTCGACAACGAGCCGCTGGGGCGGGTGACGGCGGTGCCGCTCTATTCGGAGCGCTACCAGCTGATCACGGCCGCCGGAAACCGCTTCGCCGACCGCGCCAGCGTGACCTGGCGGGAGATTTCGGAACTGCCGCTCTGCCTGTTGACGCCGGACATGCAGAACCGCCGCATCATCAACCAGCATCTCAGGGAAGCAGGGGTCGAGGCGCGGCCGACGCTGGAATCGAACTCCATGATCGTGCTGTTCTCGCATATCCGGACGGGTAAATGGTCGAGCATCATGCCGGTCAACCTCGCCCAGACGCTCGGCTTTGCCGATCCCGTGCGGGCGATCCCGATCGTCGAGCCGGACGCGCGGCATCTCGTCGGCATGGTGGCGACGCATCGCGATCCGCAGACGCCGCTGGTCTCGGCGCTGCTGCATCAGGCGACGACGATGGCGCAGGCCCACGAACGATAGAAGAATCCTATCGACTGACGGAAAGCGGCTATTGAATCGTTGCCGCTTTCCTGTGCATGGCTGCCGCCATAGGCCAAGTACGGAGGAGACTGCGTGTCCATGCGGAACGATGCAGGCCGGACGGAAGAGCGACTGATAGACATCGTCAATGGCTGGATCGCGCGCGAGGCGCCGCTGTTGCCGATTCTCAACGAGGTGCAGGCGTCGTTCGGCTACATGCCGGAGAACGCAGCCGCCGTGATCGGCCGCGAACTGAACCTGTCGCGCGCCGAGGTGCATGGCGTCATCTCCTTCTATCACGACTTCCGCAAGGAGCCGGCCGGTCGCCACGTGCTGAAGGTCTGCCGCGCGGAAGCCTGCCAGTCGGTCGGCGGGCGCGAGATGGCCGAGCACCTGAAGCGCCTGCTGGGCCTCGACTGGCACGAGACGGCGGCCGACGGGTCGGTCACGCTGGAGCCGGTCTACTGCCTCGGCCTCTGCGCCTGTGCGCCCGCCGCCATGCTGGACGGGGAGATGATCGGCCGCATCGACGAGCAGGTTGCGGCCGAGATCGTGCGCGAGGTGCGGACATGAGCATCACCGTCTGGGTTCCGGCCGATTCCGCCGCCAGGTCCGTCGGCGCCGATCGTGTCGCGCAGCGGATCGCCGAGGTGGCGGCGGCGCGCGGGCAGGCGATTACCATCCGCCGCAACGGCTCGCGCGGCCTGTTCTGGCTGGAGCCGCTGGTCGAGGTCGAGACCGCCGAGGGTCGCATCGGCTATGGCCCGGTCAAGCCGGCCGACGTGGAAGGCCTGTTCGACGCGGGTTTCCTGAACGGCGGCGCGCATGGGCTGTGCATCGGCCGACCGGAGGCGCATCCGTTCCTGGCGCGCCAGACGCGGCTCACCTTCGAGCGCTGCGGGATCATCGATCCCGTCGATCTCGACGGCTACCGCGCCCATGGCGGGCTGGCGGGGCTGGAGCGGGCGGTCGCGATGCCGGCCGCCGAGATCGTGAAAGAGGTGACCGAATCCGGCCTGCGCGGCCGCGGCGGGGCCGGATTCCCGACCGGCATCAAGTGGAAGACGGTGCTCGACGCCGAGGGGCCGCAAAAATACATCGTCTGCAATGCCGACGAAGGCGATTCGGGCACCTTTGCCGACCGCATGATCATGGAGGGCGATCCCTTCGTGCTGATCGAGGGCATGGCGATCGCCGGCCTCGCGACGGGCGCGACGAAGGGCTATGTCTACACGCGCTCGGAATATCCGGACGCGGCGCGCGTGATGAGCCGCGCCATCGAGGTGGCGCGGGCGGCCGGCGTGCTCGGGCATTCGGTGCTGGGTTCGGGCCATGCCTTCGACATGGAGGTGCGGATCGGCGCCGGGGCCTATGTCTGCGGCGAGGAGACGTCTCTCCTGAACAGCATGGAAGGCAAGCGCGCCGTGGTGCGCGCCAAGCCGCCGCTGCCGGCGCTGAAGGGCTTTCTCGGCCGGCCGACGGTGGTCAACAACGTGATTTCGCTGGCCTCGGTACCGGTCATTATGGCGAGGGGCGCAGCATTCTATCGCGATTTCGGCATGGGCCGCTCGCGCGGCACGATCCCGATCCAGATCGCCGGCAACGTCCGCCATGGCGGGCTGTTCGAGACGGCCTTCGGGCTGACGCTGGGCGAGATCGTCGAGGAGATCGGCGGCGGCACGCTCACCGGCCGGCCGGTGAAGGCGGTGCAGGTCGGGGGGCCGCTGGGGGCCTATTTCCCGCCGTCGCTGTTTTCCACGCCCTTCGACTACGAGGCCTTCGCAGCCAAGGACGGGCTGGTCGGCCATGCCGGCGTGGTGGTGTTCGACGATACGGCCGACATGCTGGAGCAGGCGCGCTTCGCCTTCGAGTTCTGTGCGGTCGAATCCTGCGGCAAGTGCACGCCCTGCCGCATCGGCGCGGTGCGCGGGGCCGAGACGATCGACCGGATCGCCCGGGGCATCGAGCCGGAGAAGAACCGCGCCGTCGTGGCCGACCTCTGCCAGACGATGAAGTTCGGCTCGCTCTGCGCATTGGGCGGTTTCACGCCCTATCCGGTGATGAGCGCCATGACGCATTTTTCCGAGGATTTTTCGCGCCCGCCGGTGCGGGAGGCGGCGGAATGAGCGCCGAGAAGGTCAAGGGTCCCGCCTCCTACTTCCCGTCGATCGAGAAGACCTATGGCCAGCCGATCGCTCACTGGACAGCGCTCGTCCGCGCGCAGTCAGGCAAGAAGCACATGGAAATCGTGAGCTGGCTGAAGGCCGAGCATGGCCTCGGCCACGGCCACGCCAACGCGCTGGTGGCGCATGCGCTGGCTGAGCGAGAGGGCTGACCGCATGCCGCGCGCCCGAAAAGGATCGTCTTCAGGCGGCGCGTCTCACGGCCACCTCGATCTCCATGCCGAGCGCGCGCAGCGCGTCCTGAAGGGGGCCGATCTTCGAAGGGTGGTCGGGGTCGAGCAGCCGTCTCGCTTCGTTTTCGGATTTCCCCAACTGGCGGGCAAGCTCGCTCTTGGTGATGCCGGAATCGCGGAACGCGCTGATCAGCGCGAGCTTGGCGGCGACGTCCGCGTCCAGCGCGACAGGCACGCCCGCGCTCGAAACCGGCTGCGGCAGGCTCCGGCCGGCTTGCAGGATACCGCGCAGGGCGAGCGCCAGCGCCTCGCGCGCGTTGGACAACGCCTCCTCGCGCGTCTCACCGGCGGTGATCGCCTCCGGAACGTCGTCGAAGGTGACGATGATGCCGCCGTCCGGATCGTCCTGAAGCGTCGCGAAGTATCGGTAGAACATTCCCATCCTTTCGTTGCGTCCAATTCCGGCCCCAACGCTGGCCGCCTAGTCGATACCGAGCTGCTTCCTGACCAGCCTGACATAGGTGGGGCTGAGGTCGCCGGACTTCACGGTGCTCATCCGTTCGCCCAGGCGAATGCGATAGTGCGAACCCTTGCCGCGATCCTCGAACACCTCGAGTTCAAGGCCCAGCGCTTTGGCCGCCTTCCGAAGCTCGCGCAGGAACTGGTCGCGCTTCATAGGCTCTCCGCGCTGCTCCAGCGTTCTTTTTCGCACAATTATGTGCGAGTATCAAGTCGCACATCATCCCTTTCCTTCCGGGAGGTTCTCCATGTCGCTCGTCCATGAAATCGACTACGGCACGCCCGCTTCGAAGTCGGAGCGGATGGTGACGCTGACCGTCGACGGCTTCGAGGTGTCGGTGCCCGAGGGCACGTCGATCATGCGCGCGGCGATGGAGGCCGAGATCAGCGTGCCGAAGCTGTGCGCGACCGACATGGTCGACGCCTTCGGCTCCTGCCGGCTCTGCCTCGTCGAGATCGAGGGCAGGGCGGGGACGCCCGCGTCCTGCACCACGCCGGTCGCGCCCGGCATGGTCGTCCATACCCAGACCTCGCGGCTGAAGCAGATCCGCAAGGGCGTCATGGAGCTCTACATCTCCGATCACCCGCTCGACTGCCTGACCTGCGCGGCCAATGGCGACTGCGAATTGCAGGACATGGCGGGCGTCGTCGGCCTGCGCGACGTGCGCTACGGCAACGAGGTCGACAATCATTTCAAGGCCCGCGACGGGGTCGACGCGTTCAACGCGCGCTGGATGCCGAAGGACGAGTCAAACCCCTACTTCACCTACGATCCGGCCAAGTGCATCGTCTGCTCGCGTTGCGTGCGCGCCTGCGAAGAGGTGCAGGGCACCTTTGCGCTGACCATCGAGGGCCGGGGCTTCGACAGCCGCGTCTCGCCCGGCGCGCATGAAAGCTTCCTCGGTTCCGAATGCGTGTCCTGCGGCGCCTGCGTGCAGGCCTGCCCGACGGCGACGCTGCGCGAGAAGTCGGTGATCGAGATCGGCCAGCCCGACCGCTCGGTCGTGACCACCTGCGCCTATTGCGGCGTCGGCTGCTCGTTCAAGGCCGAGATGCGCGGCGACGAGCTGGTGCGGATGGTGCCCTACAAGGACGGCAAGGCCAATCGCGGCCATTCCTGCGTCAAGGGACGCTTCGCCTATGGCTACGCCTCGCATCGCGACCGCATCCTCAACCCGATGATCCGCGACACGATCGACGAGCCGTGGCGGGAGGTGTCCTGGCAGGAGGCGCTGACCTTCGCCGCCGACCGCATGCGCGGCATCCAGAAGACATACGGCAAGGACTCGATCGGCGTCATCACCTCGTCGCGCTGCACCAACGAGGAGACCTACCTCGTCCAGAAGCTGGCGCGCGGCATCTTCGGCAACAACAACACCGACACCTGCGCCCGCGTCTGCCACTCGCCGACCGGTTACGGCCTCGGCCAGACCTTCGGCACGTCGGCCGGCACGCAGGACTTCGATTCCGTCGAGGACACCGACGTGGTGATCGTGATCGGCGCGAACCCGACCGACGGGCATCCGGTCTTCGCCTCGCGGCTGAAGAAGCGGCTGCGCCAGGGCGCGCAGCTGATCGTCATCGATCCGCGCCGCATCGACCTCGTCCGCTCGCCCCACATCCAGGCGGCGCATCACCTGCCGCTCAGGCCCGGCACCAACGTGGCGGTGGTCACGGCGCTGGCGCATGTGATCGTCACCGAGGGCCTGTTCGACGAGGCCTTCGTGCGCGAGCGCTGCGACTGGGACGAGTTCCAGGACTATGCCGAGTTCGTGTCGGATCCCATCCACAGCCCCGAGGCGGTGGAACTGCTGACCGGCGTCGACCCAGAAGAACTGCGCGCCGCGGCCCGGCTCTACGCCACCGGCGGCAATGGCGCGATCTATTACGGGCTTGGCGTGACCGAGCACAGCCAGGGCTCGACCACCGTCATCGGCATCGCCAACCTTGCCATGCTGACCGGCAACATCGGCCGGCGCGGCGTCGGCGTGAACCCGCTGCGCGGCCAGAACAACGTGCAGGGCTCCTGCGACATGGGCTCGTTCCCGCACGAACTGCCGGGCTATCGCCACGTCAAGAACGCCGACGTGCGCCAGATCTTCGAGGAGCTCTGGGGCGTGGAGATCTCCGAGGAGCCGGGCCTGCGCATCCCCAACATGCTGGACGCGGCCGTCGACGGCACCTTCAAGGGCCTCTACTGCCAGGGCGAGGACATTTTGCAGTCCGACCCGGACACCAGGCACGTCTCGGCCGGCCTGGCGGCGATGGAATGCGTCATCGTCCACGACCTGTTCCTGAACGAGACGGCAAACTACGCCCACGTCTTCCTGCCGGGTTCGACCTTCCTGGAGAAGGACGGGACCTTCACCAATGCCGAGCGCCGCATCAACCGCGTGCGCAAGGTGATGGCGCCGCGCAACGGCTATGCCGACTGGGAGATCACCCAGATGCTGGCCAACGCCATGGGCGGCAACTGGAGCTACGGGCATCCGTCCGAGATCATGGCCGAGATCGCCATGACGACGCCGTCCTTCGCCAACGTGACCTACGAACTGCTGGAGGAAAAGGGCTCGGTCCAGTGGCCCTGCAACGACAAGACGCCGGACGGGTCGCCGATCATGCATGTCGACGGCTTCGTGCGCGGCAAGGGTCGCTTCATCCGCACCGACTACGTGGCCACCGACGAGAAGACCGGCCCGCGCTTCCCGCTGCTGCTCACCACCGGGCGCATCCTCAGCCAGTACAATGTCGGCGCGCAGACGCGGCGCACGGCGAACGTGGTGTGGCATGACGAGGACGTGCTGGAGATCCACCCGCACGACGCCGAGAACCGGGGCATCAAGGAGGGCGACTGGGTCAAGATTGCCAGCCGTTCGGGCGAGACCAGCCTGCGTGCCAGGATCACCGACCGCGTTTCGCCGGGCGTGGTCTACACGACCTTCCATCATCCCACGACGCAAGCCAACGTCATCACCACCGACTTCTCCGACTGGGCGACCAACTGCCCCGAATACAAGGTGACGGCGGTGCAGGTCTCGCCGTCGAACGGCCCGACCGACTGGCAGGTGGACTATGCCGAGCAGGCGCGGATGTCGCGCCGGGTCGCCGTGCCCGAACCGGCCGAATGAGCGTGACGGCGTTTCCCGCCCGCCGGATGGTGGACCGCGTCGCGCGGCGCAAGGGCGCGCGCGTCGAGGACCGCCGGGCCGTGCCGGAGGAAACGCCGGTGGCCTTCTCCTATGGCGGCTCCACCCATGCCGTGATGATGGCGACGCCGGATGATTTCGAGGATTTCGCCTTCGGCTTCAGCCTGACGGAAGGGATCATCGCGTCCGCTGCCGGGATCGAGGCGCTGGACATCGTCGAGGCCGGGCCGGGGATCGACCTGCAGATCCGGCTGGCCGGCGAGGCGGGCGAGGCGCTCAGCCAACGTCGCCGGCACCTGGCTGGACCGGTCGGTTGCGGGCTGTGCGGCATCGAGAGCATCGAACAGGCCCTGCGGGCGGTGAAACCGGTCGCCGATCCGGGCCTTTGCGTCTCCGCCGCAACCGTCTCGGCCGCTGTGGCCGCGCTCGAAGGCGCACAGCCGCTCAACAGCGCCACAAGGGCGGTGCACGCCGCCGGCTTCTACGATTTCGAGAAGGGCATGATCGCCGTGCGCGAGGATGTCGGCCGTCACAACGCGCTGGACAAGCTTGCCGGTGCGCTGCTGCGCCAGGGCGTCCAGCCCGCGCGCGGCGCGGTGGTGGTGACCAGCCGCATTTCGGTGGAGATGGTGCAGAAGACGGCGGCGCTGGGCGCGGCCTTCCTCTTTGCCGTTTCGGCGCCGACCGCGCTGGCCGTGCGCACGGCCGAAAGCGCCGGCATCACGCTGGTGGCGGTGGTGCGCGGCGCCGAGTTCGAAGTCTTCACCCATGCCGACCGCATTGCCGGAGGGATCGCCGATGTCGCCTGACAAGCTCGTCTACATGGCCAACCAGATCGCCACCTTCTTCCAGACACGCAAGCATGACGAGGCCGTGGCCGGCATCGCGGATCACATCAACAATTTCTGGGAACCTCGCATGCGGGCTCAGTTTTTTGCGATCGTCGATGCCGGCGGGGAAGGACTGAAGCCGCTGGTGGTGGACGCGTCGGCGCGGATCAAGCGGCCGAAGACGGCGCCGGCCGGCTGACGGGCCTTCGCCGACGCATTCGGTCGGAACGCCTGGCTCCCTCACAGGCTTTCCGCAGCCCGCGCGCCGCGCCTTGCGGCGTCCCATGCGCAGCCGCTCGAAAGTCCCCTGTCGCTGGAAACTGACGAAGATCAAGGCGCGCTCTCCGGTTGTGCTACATCAGGCGACGACGCGTAAGCGGGCGAGGCTCCGGGCCAAGGCTGCAAGCGCACTCGAGCATCGGAGACCCAATGATCCAGACCCAAGCGCCGACGCGGACCGAGGATGCCGTCCTGGATCGCCTGCCTTCCGGGGAATGGCACGCCGAGGACGTCAAGGCGGCGCAGGCGGCGCTGATGGTTTCGCAGGACGGGCTGTCCGACGCGGAGGCCGCGCGCCGGCTTGCCGCCTTCGGTCCGAACCGGCTGCCGGAAGGCGTGCGTCGCGGTGCGCTGATGCGGTTCCTGGCGCAGTTCCACAACCTCCTGATCTACGTGCTGATCGCCGCGGGCATCATGGCGGCGGCGATCGACCACGTCACCGATTCGCTGGTGATCTTCGCCGTGGTGCTGGCCAACGCCATCATCGGCTTCATCCAGGAAGGGCGCGCGGAAGAGGCGCTGGAGGCCGTGCGCGGCATGATCGACCCGCATGCCTCGGTGCTGCGCGGCGGCCGGCGCCTGACGATCGCGGCCGACGAGGTGGTGCCGGGCGATCTGGTCCTGCTCGAGGCCGGCGACCGGGTTCCGGCCGACCTGCGGCTGGTGAAGGCCCGCAACCTGCGGATCGACGAGGCGATCCTGACCGGCGAATCGGTGCCGACCGACAAGGCGACGCGGCCGGCCGCGCTCGGCGCGTCGCTCGGCGACCGCTCCTCGATGGCGTTTTCCGGCACGTTCGTGGCGATGGGGCAAGGGACCGGCATCGCGGTGGCGACCGGCGGAGCCAGCGAACTCGGGCGCATTTCCTCGATGATCGGTGCGGTGGAGCAACTGGCCACGCCGCTCGTGCGGCAGATGAACCAGTTCGCCCGGCAGGTGACGATCGCCGTGCTCGTGGCGGCCGTCTTCGTGTTCGCCTATGCGCTCTACGTGCAGGGCTATGCGATGGACGAGGCCTTCATGATGGTCGTCGGCCTCGCGGTCGCGGCCATTCCCGAAGGGCTGCCGGCGGTGATGACGATCACGCTCGCCGTCGGCGTGCAGCGCATGGCGCGCCGCAACGCCATCATCCGCAGGCTTCCGGCGGTCGAGACGCTGGGCTCCGTGTCGGTGATCTGCTCCGACAAGACCGGAACGCTGACGCGCAACGAGATGATGGCGGGCGCGCTGGTGGTGGCCGACGGGACGGTCGTGGTGACCGGCGCCGGCTATGATCCCGAGGGCGATCTCCAGGATGCCGAGGGGAAGACGATCGACCCGCAGGACGATGCCGTCCTGGCCGAGCTGACCCGTGCGGCCTTCCTGTGCAACGATGCCGAACTGCGGCAGGTCGACGGCCAGTGGACGGTCGTGGGCGATCCGATGGAAGGCGCGCTCGTCTCGCTGGCGCTCAAGGGCGGGCTCGATCCCGCCGCGGCGAAGGATGCCTTTCCGCGCCGGGACGAGATCCCCTTCGACGCCCGTCATCGCTACATGGCGACGCTGCACCAGCCGGCCGACGGCGAGGCGCTGGTCTACGTGAAGGGCGCGCCCGAACGCATCATCCACATGTGCGGCAGCATCGCCGCCCGCGACGGCGAAGGTCCGATCGACCACGCGGCGTGGGAAGGGGCCGTGCACCGCCTGGCCGAGAACGGGCGGCGCATCATCGCGGTGGCGCGGCGAACCATGCAAGCCGGCACCAGCGACATCGAGCCGCCCGATGTCGAGGCGGGGCTCGTGTTCCTGGGGCTCGTCGGTCTGATCGACCCGCCCCGGCCCGAGGCGATGGCGGCGATCGCCGAGTGCCGACGCGCGGGCATCCGCGTGAAGATGATCACCGGCGACCATGCCGCGACCGCGCGTGCCATCGCGCGCGAACTGGGGCTGGCCGACGACCCGAAGGCCTATACGGGCCAGGATCTCGACGATTCCGACGCCACGCGGTTCGACGAGCTGGCGCGCGAGGGGTCGGTCTTCGCCCGCACCAGCCCCGAGCACAAGCTGCGGCTCGTCGAATCGCTGCAGTCGAACGGCGACGTGATCGCCATGACCGGCGACGGGGTAAACGACGCCCCGGCGCTGAAGCGCGCCGACGTCGGCGTGGCCATGGGCCGCAAGGGCACGGAAGCCGCAAAGGAGGCCAGCGAGATGGTGCTGGCCGACGACAATTTCGCCTCGATCGTGGCCGCCGTGCGCGAAGGGCGCACCGTCTACGACAACCTGACCAAGGTGATAGCCTGGACGCTGCCGACCAATGGCGGCGAGGCCTTCACCATCATACTCGCCATCGCGTTCGGCCTGACCTTGCCGGTAACCGCCATCCAGATCCTCTGGATCAACATGGTGACCGCGGTGGCGCTGGGGCTGACGCTCGCCTTCGAGCCGACGGAACCCGGCGCGATGGCCCGGCCGCCGCGACGCTCGCGCGAGGCGCTGCTTTCCGGACGGCTTCTGTGGCGCATCCTCTTCGTCTCGGCCCTGATGGTCGTCGGCACCATGGGCGTCTTCTCGCTGGCGCTCGCCGAGGGGCATTCGGTCGAGATGGCGCGCACCATGGCCGTCAACGCGATCGTGGTGATGGAGATCTTCTACCTGTTCAGCGTGCGCTACGTGCATGGCACGTCGCTCACCTGGCAGGGCGTGTTCGGCACGCCGGCCGTCCTGATCGGCGTCGCGGTCGTCGTGGTGGCGCAGTTCGCCTTCACCTATGCGCCGCCGTTGCAGGCCGTCTTCGGCACCGAAGCCGTGTCCTTCGCCGACGGACTGGCGATCGTGGCCGTCGGCGTGGCGCTGCTCGTCATCGTCGAGGTCGAGAAGCGGCTGGCGGCCTGGTGGCAGCGGGAGGCGTGACCATCCCAGGGAACGACGGGGCAGGCGGGCGGAACGGACGCCGGGCGTGGCTGCGCGGCCATGGGTGACCTCGCCGTCTATGCCGGGCTGTTTTCGGTCGCCTTCATCGCGGCGACCATCCTGCCGGCCCAGTCCGAGGCCGCGCTCGTCGGGCTGATCGTCGCCGATGCGCAACCCGTGATGCTGCTGATCGCGGCCGCGAGCCTGGGCAACACGCTGGGGGCGGTCGTGAACTGGGCGCTGGGGCGCGGGGTGGAACGGTTCAGCGACCGGCGCTGGTTTCCGGTCGGTCGCACGCAACTCGACCGCGCGACCGGCTGGTATCACCGCTGGGGCCGCTGGAGCCTGCTCCTGAGCTGGGCGCCGATCTTTGGCGATGCGCTGACGGTGGCGGCGGGCGTGCTGCGCGAGCCGTTCTGGAGCTTTTTCGTGCTCGTCGCCATCGCCAAGACCGGGCGCTATCTGGTTCTGGCGGCCGCGACGCTCGGGTTATTGTGACCCCGAACAGGCCCGGCGCCCGGCGTCAGGCGCCCCACACCACCGCCTGCTCGTGCCGCTTGATCAGATGGCGCAGCGTGTCGAAGCTTTGCGCGACATGGCCGGCAAAGGCTTCCACGGCCGGCGAGCGCGGCGCGTCGGCGAGCCTGAGCAGGCCGAGGGCGCGCTCGGGATGGGGCAGGGCGATGGGCAAGGCGGTGATCGCCTTCTCCTTGCGGAACGCAAAGACCACGCCGTGCGGCAGGACGGTCAGCGCGTCGGTGCCCTTCAGATAGGTCATGGCGCTGGTGAGCGAACCGCCGGAATAGCGCACCTTGATCTCGGTGGCGCCGAGCGACAGCAGGAGGCTGCGCAGGTCTGCGAGCAGCGGGCTGCCGGGCGGCGGCGCGATCCACGGATAGTCGAGCAGGTCCGGCGCCTCGAGCTTGCGCTTCATCAGCAAGGGATGGGTGGAGCGGCAGGCGACCACGTTGCGGCCGGGAAGGATTTCCTGGAACCGGAGTCCCGAGCCCTCGTCCAGAATGTCGATCGGGCAGACGGCGAGGTCGAGCCTGCCGGCCAGAAGAGCCGCCTGCAAATCGGGAAGATAGCCGTAGCTCTGGTCGATGCGGACGTCCGGAAACTGGTTCTGGAAATCCGCGATGGTGCCGGAGATCAGCGCGTCCATGAAGAAGGGCGTGCCGCCGATGCGCACCTGTCCGCTCTTGCCGTGATGGAAACTGGTGACCAGATCCGATGCCTTGCGCGAGGCCATCAGCATCGCCTGGCCATGCTCGGCCAGCGCGCGCCCGAGCGGGGTCGGCTGCAAGGGTCGCCGGCCCTTCACGAACAGCGGCTCGCCGAGGCGCTTTTCCAGCATGGCCAGGGTGCGGGAGACTGCCGGCTGGGCCATGCCGAGCGAGGCCGCGCCCTCGGTCACGCCGCCGCTTTGCACGACGGCGGCAAGCTGAACCAGATGGCGTTCGTCGAGCTTCATAACGGATCGTTATATTGATCCGCGAAGAAATCATCAACATGCGTGCCCGCGCTTGCTATCGTCGCCTCGAACCTGGGGAGGATCATGAGCGCGGCCACCATCGCCTTCAGCGAACGGACATCGTCCGACATCGTCGGCGAGCGCTTGGCGCGCGCCGGCCAGGACGATCTGGTGCGAGGGCTGGCCGTCGTGGTGGCCCACCTGCACCAGGCGGTGCGCGAGGTTCGCCCGACGCCCGCGCAATGGCGCGCGGCGGTGGATTTCCTGACCGAGGTCGGACACGCCGCCGACGAACGGCGCCAGGAATGGGTGCTGTTGTCGGACCTTCTCGGCGTCACGGCGCTGGTGGAGGAGATCCATTCGAAGCGGCCGAAAGGCGCGACGCCGAACACGCTGCGCGGTCCGTTCTATCGCGCCGACGCGCCGCGCCTGCCGCTCGGCGCCAACATCTGCCTCGACGGCAAGGGCGAGCCGCTGGCGGTGTCCGGCCATGTCCGCGATCTCGACGGGCAGCCGATCGCCGGCGCGACGGTGGAGACCTGGCAGGCCAATGCGCAGGGCTTCTACGAGAACCAGCAGCCGGACCTGCAACCCGAATTCAACCTTCGCGGCGTGTTCCAGACCGGGCCGGATGGCCGCTTTGCCTGGCGCACGGTCAAGCCCGCCGGCTACAAGGTCCCGGACGACGGGCCGGTCGGGCAGATGCTCGGCCGCATCGGCTATCCGCTGCGCCGGCCGGCCCACCTGCACGTCATCGTGTCGGCGCCGGGCTTCGATACCCTCACCACGCATGTCTATGACGGCTGCGACCCGCATCTGCACGAGGACGCGATCCTGGGCGTGAAGCCGGGGCTCGTGGGCGATTTCCGCCGCGCCGGCGAGACCGGCGGTCCGGCCTCCTGGTCGCTGGAATTCGACTTCGTGATGGCCCGGGCGCGTCCCGCCAGGAGACCGGCATGACCCGCAGCTTCGTCTACACCGCCCGCCCTTCGATCGTCGTGTTCGGCCCCGGCCGCAGCGCGGAGGCGGGCGCCTGGATCGAGAGGCTCGGCTGCGCCCGCGCGCTGGTGCTGTCGACGCCGCAGCAGGCCGGCGATGCCGGCGCGCTGGCCGGACAGCTGGGGTCGCTTTCGGCCGGCGTCTTTTCCGGTGCCGCCATGCACACGCCGGTGGAGGTGACGGAGCAAGCGCTGGCGGTGGCCCGCGAGACGAAGGCGGACTGCGTCGTGGCGCTCGGCGGCGGCTCGACCACGGGGCTCGGCAAGGCGCTGGCGCTGCGCACCGACCTGCCGCAGATCGTCATTCCCACCACCTATGCGGGCTCCGAGGTGACCGACATCCTGGGCCAGACCGAGGGCGGGACGAAGACCACCCTGCGCGACGCCCGGGTGCTGCCGGAAGTGGTGCTCTACGATCCCGAGCTGACGCTCGGCCTGCCGGTGGCCATGAGCGTGACCAGCGGTCTGAACGCCATGGCGCATGCGGCGGAGGGTCTCTACGCGCAGGACCGCAACCCGGTCGCGAGCCTGATGGCGATCGAGGCGCTGCGGGCGCTGAAATCGGCGCTGCCGGTCATCGTCGCCGAGCCGCGCAATGCGCAGGCGCGGGGCGAGGCGCTTTACGGGGCGTGGCTGTGCGGCACCGTGCTCGGCAATGTCGGCATGGCCCTGCACCACAAGCTCTGCCACGTGCTGGGCGGCAGCTTCGACACGCCGCATGCCGAGACGCACGCGATCATGCTGCCGCACACCATCGCCTACAACGCGTCCGCCGTGCCCGACCTGCTGGCGCCCGTCGGCGAGATCTTCGGCGATGCGCCCGGCGCCGGCCTGTGGGATTTCGCCAGCTCGATCGGCGCGCCGCTTTCGCTGCGCGATCTCGGCCTGAGCGAGGCCGACCTCGACCGCGCGGCCGATCTCGCCACCGCCAACGCCTACTGGAACCCGCGGGCGATCGCGCGCGGGGGTATCCGCAGCCTGCTGCAGGACGCCTGGGAAGGCCGGCGTCCGGCGGCGTGAGACAAACAGGGAGGAAGACATGATCAACAGACGCACGCTTCTGAAGAACACCGCCGCCACCGGCGCGCTCGCCGGCCTGTCGGGCCTCGCCATGCCGGCGCTGGCGCAGGGGGCGGCCGTGAAGATCGGCTATGTCAGCCCGCAGACCGGGCCGCTCGCCGCCTTCGCCGAGGCCGACAGTTTCATCATCGACGGCTTCAAGGCAGCGGCGCAGGCCGCCGGCCTGAACGTCGAGGTGATCGTCAAGGACAGCCAGTCCAACCCGAACCGGGCCGCTCAGGTCGCCAACGAACTGATCGTGCAGGACGGGATCAGCCTGATGCTGGTCGCCTCGACGCCGGAGACGACCAACCCGGTGACCACGACCTGCGAGGCGGAGGAAATCCCCTGCATCTCGACGGTGGCGCCGTGGCAGCCCTGGTTCATCGGCCAGCAGGCCAATCCGGGCGATCCGTCGAGCTGGAGGCCGTTCGACAGTTCGTTCCACTTCTTCTGGGGGCTGGAGGACGTCATCGCCGTCTTCACCAACATGTGGGCGCAGGTGGAAACCAACAAGCAGGTGGGCGGCCTGTTCCCCAATGACGGCGACGGCAATGCCTGGGGCGATGCGAATGTGGGCTTCCCGCCGGTTCTGTCCGAGCAGGGCTACACGCTCACCGATCCCGGCCGCTACCAGAACCTGACGGACGATTTCTCGTCGCAGATCAACGCCTTCAAGCAGGCCAACGCCGAGATCATCACCGGCGTGATGATCCCGCCGGACTTCACCACCTTCTGGAACCAGGCCAGGCAGCAGGGTTTTGCGCCCAAGGTCGCCTCGATCGGCAAGGCGATCCTGTTCCCGCAGGCGGTCGAGGCGCTGGGCAATGCCGGCCACAACCTGTCCTCGGAAGTGTGGTGGACGCCGAGCCATCCCTTCAAGTCGTCGCTGACCGGGCAGAGCGCGGCCGACCTCGCGGGGGGCTTCACCCAGGCGACCGGCCGGCCCTGGACGCAGCCGATCGGCTTCGTGCATGCGCTGTTCGAGGTGGCGGCCGACGTGATCAAGCGCGCGTCGGACCCGACGGATTCGGCCGCCATGGTCGAGGCGATCGCCGCGACGAAGCTCGACACCATCGTCGGGCCGCTGTCGTGGGGCGACGGTCCGCTGCCGCCCTTTGCCCAGAAGAACGTCGCCAAGACACCGCTGGTCGGCGGCCAGTGGCGGCTGAAGGATGGCGGCGGCTACGACCTCGTCATCACCGACAACAAGACCGCGCCGATGATCCCCGTCGGCGGCCAGATGGAAGCGATCGCCTGATCGACCCGTCGCGGGGACGGGTGCGCCCGTCCCCCGCTCGTCCCGAAACCGGACCGTTGTTAGGAGACCCGGCGGCGTGCAGCCCGTGCTCGACATATCGGCCGTCAACAAGCGGTTCGGCGCCCTGACGGTCGCCGACGCGGTGACGTTCTCGCTCGCCCCGGGCGAGGCGCTCGGCATCAT
This sequence comes from Aquibium carbonis, assembly GCF_003970795.1. Classification (GTDB taxonomy): domain Bacteria; phylum Pseudomonadota; class Alphaproteobacteria; order Rhizobiales; family Rhizobiaceae; genus Aquibium; species Aquibium carbonis. The sequence continues at coordinate 25,161 of NZ_RWKW01000088.1, forward strand.
CGGGCCGAACGGCGCCGGCAAATCGACGCTGTTCAACCTGATCACCGGTAACCTTCAGGTGGATGGCGGCCGGATCGTCTTCGACGGCACCGACGTCACGAACGCGCCGCCGATGCAACGCTGCCTGATGGGCATCGGCCGCACCTTCCAGATCCCGCAGCCCTTCGTGAAGCTGACGGTGTTCGAGAACCTGCTGGTGGCCGGCACCTTCGGGTCGCGAAAGCTCGAGGCCGAGGTGGCTGCGCGCTGCGGCGACATCCTCATCCAGACCGGGCTGATCGGCCGCGCCAACGTGCCGGCCGGGCAACTGTCGCTGCTCGAGCGCAAGCGGCTGGAACTCGCCCGCGCCCTCGCCACCAATCCCAAGGTGCTGCTGCTCGACGAGATCGCCGGGGGCCTCACCGAAGGCGAATGCGCCGCGCTGGTCGGGACCATTCGTGACATCCACGCGTCCGGCATTTCGATCATCTGGATCGAGCACGTTCTGCACGCGCTCAACTCGGTGGTCGAGCGGCTGCTGGTGCTGGATTTCGGCAAGGTGATCGGCATGGGCCGGCCCAACGACATCATGGCCTCGAAGGCGGTCCGCGAGATCTATCTGGGGCTGGACGTATGACCGCGCTGCTGGAGACGAAGGGACTGACCGCGCGCTATGGCGACTTCCAGGCGCTGTTCGGCGTCGACCTGCGGCTCGATGCCGGCGAGACGGTCGCCATCATCGGGGCCAACGGCGCCGGCAAGACGACGCTGATGCGCTCGATCGCCGGCGTTCTGGCCAATGGTCCCGGCGAGGTGCTGTTCGACGGCCAGCCGATCGGCGCGCTGCCGGCCGCCCAGGTGATGGCGCGCGGCATCGCCATGGTGCCGGAAGGCCGCAAGCTGTTTCCCTCGCTGTCGGTGGAGGAAAACCTGCTGATGGGGGCCTATGGGCGCAAGGTCGAGGGGCCGTGGCGGCTGGACACGGTCTATGACCTGTTCCCGGTGCTGAAGGAGCGGCGCAACAACCCCGGCACGGCGCTTTCGGGCGGGCAGCAGCAGATGGTGGCGATCGGCCGGGCGCTGATGTCGAACCCGCGCGTTCTGCTCTGCGACGAGATCAGCCTCGGGCTCGCCCCCGTCGTCATCCGCGACATCTATGCGGCCTTTCCGCAAATCCGCGCGGCGGGTGCTTCGATCGTCATCGTCGAGCAGGACATCGGCCAGGCGCTGAAGGTGGCGGATCGCGTGTCCTGCATGATGGAGGGTCGCGTGACGCTGACCGGCCGCCCCGCGGAGCTTTCGCGCGAGGACATCCACGCCGCCTATTTCGGGGTGCACGCATGATATGGGTCGACACCATCGTCCAGGGCGTTCTGCTGGGCGGGCTCTATGCGCTGTTTGCCGCCGGCCTGAGCCTCGTCTTCGGCGTCATGCGGCTGGTCAACCTCGCGCATGGCGACCTGATCGTGCTCGGCGCCTTCCTGATCCTGGTGATCGTGTCGGCGCTGGGACTGAACCCGTTCCTGGCCGCGCTGGTGGCGCTGCCGGTGATGTTTTGCCTCGGCTGGGGCCTGCAATTCGTGGTGCTCAACCGCACGCTCGGCGACGACATCCTGCCGCCGCTGCTCGTCACTTTCGGCCTGTCGATCGTCATCCAGAACGCGCTGCTGGAAGGGTTTTCGGCCGACAGCCGCCGCATTTCGGTGGGTGGGCTGGAGGCGGCTTCGGTCAGCCTCGGGCCGATCGCGGTGGGCGTGATGCCGCTGCTCACCTTCCTGTCGGCGGTGGCCGTGATCATCGCGCTGAACGCGCTGTTCTACCGCACGGCGCTTGGCCGCGCCTTCCGCGCGACGTCGGACGATCCCGTCACCGCCGGGCTGATGGGCGTCGATCCGAAGCGGCTGTTCGCCACGGCCACCGGCATCGCCATGATCGTCGTCACCATCGCGGCGCTCTATCTCGGTACGCGGTCGAACTTCGATCCCACCATCGGGCCGGCGCGGCTGATCTATGCCTTCGAGGCGGTGATCATCGGCGGGCTCGGCTCGTTCTGGGGCACGCTGGCCGGCGGCGTGATCATCGGCGTGGCGCAGACGATGGGCGCGGCGATCAATCCCGAATGGCAGATCCTCTCGGGCCACGTCGCCTTCCTCCTGGTGCTCCTGTTCCGGCCGCGCGGGCTGTTCCCGCGGGCAAACGACTGAGGCCGCGATGTCCGCACCCGCATCCTCCGCCTGGCGCGTCGAGACGCGGACGCGCGCCGCGACCGGCTTTTCCGTCTTCGCGGTCCTGCTGGTCGCGATCGCCTTCGCCGCGCCCTTCTTCGTGTCGCGCAGCCTGCTGCAGGACCTGTTCCTGATCCTGACCATGCTGGTGCTGGCGCAGAACTGGAACCTGCTTGCCGGCTATGCCGGGCTGGTTTCGGTCGGGCAGCAGGCCTTCGTCGGCTTCGGCGCCTATGCCATGTTCGCCTGCGTCAGCCTCGGCGGGCTCGATCCGATCCTCGCCGTCCTGATCGCCGGCGTGGCGGCGGCGATGCTGTCGGTCGCCACCGGCTTCTTCGTGTTCCGGCTGCAAGGGGCGTATTTCGCCATCGGCACCTGGGTGGTGGCGGAGGTGGTGCGGCTGGTGCTGGCGCAATGGCGGGCGCTCGGCGGCGGCACCGGCACGTCGCTGCCCAATGCCGCGATCCGCGACATGGCCGCCGTGCAGTGGATCGCCGAGGCTTTTTCGGTGCGCTCGGCGCAGGCGGCCGACATCCTGACCTACTGGCTGGCGCTCATCCTGTGCTGCGCCACGATCGGCTTCATCTACTGGCTGCTGCGCACCCGCCAGGGCCTCGGCCTGTCGGCGGTGCGCGACAACCAGGAGGCGGCCCGCTCGGTCGGCGTCGACGCGCGGCGCATCAAGTGGGCGGTCTACGTGTCGGTCGCCTTCGTCACCGGCATGGCCGGCGCGCTGATCTACGTGCAGAAGGCGCGCATCTCGCCCGACGCCGCCTTTTCCGTCGTCGACTGGACCGCCTATGTGATCTTCATCGTCGTGATCGGCGGCATCGGCACGCTGGAAGGGCCGATCATCGGCGTCATCGTCTTCTTCCTCCTGCAAAAGACGCTCGCCGACTACGGCTCCTGGTATCTTCTGGTGCTGGGGCTGATCGGCATCGCCATCATGCTGTTTGCGCCGCGCGGCCTCTGGGGCCTGTTTTCCGACCGCACCGGCATCCAGTTCTTTCCCGTCCGCCGCATCCTGAAGGGCGGACCATCCACCGATCATCAAGGCACAAGGGGAGGGCCGCATGGCTGACATTTCCACCGACGTACTCATCATCGGCACCGGCCCGGCGGGTTCGGCGACGGCCGCGCTGCTGTCGACCTACGGGATCGAGAACATGGCGGTGAACCGCTATCGCTGGCTCGCCAACACGCCGCGCGCCCACATCACCAACCAGCGCGCCATGGAGGTGCTGCGCGACCTCGGTCCGGAGGTGGAGAAGGAGGCCTATCTGCACGGCACCCACCAGGACCTGATGGGCGAGAACATCTTCTGCACCTCGCTCGCCGGCGAGGAGATCGGCCGCATGAAGAGCTGGGGCAAGCACCCGCTGTCGCGCGCCGAGCACCAGCTGTCGTCGCCCTCGCACATGAACGACCTGCCGCAGACCTTCATGGAGCCGATCCTGTTCAAGACCGCCTGCTCGCGCGGCACCCAGGCACGCATGTCGACGCAGTACCTGCGCCACGAGCAGGATCCCGACGGCGTCACCACGACCTGCCTCGACCGGCTGACCAACCGCGAGTTCACCATCCGCTCGAAGTATCTCGTCGGCGCCGACGGCGGCAATTCGCTGGTGGCCGAGCATGCCGGCCTGCCCTTCGAGGGCAAGATGGGCGTCGCCGGCTCGATGAACATCCTGTTTCGCGCCGACCTGTCGAAGTACGTCGCGCATCGCCCGTCGGTGCTCTACTGGGTGATGCAGCCGGGTTCCAACGTCGGCGGCATCGGCATGGGCCTGGTGCGCATGGTGCGGCCCTGGAACGAGTGGCTGATCGTGTGGGGCTACGACATCAACGAGCCGGCGCCGGAGGTGGACGCGGCGATGGCCACCAAGGTCGCGCGCGACCTCGTCGGCGATCCTGAGCTCGAGATCGAGCTGCTCTCGGCCAACACCTGGACCGTCAACAACATGTACGCCACGCATCTGCAGAACGGCCGCGTGTTCTGCATGGGCGATGCCGTGCACCGGCATCCGCCGTCGAACGGGCTCGGCTCCAACACGTCGATCCAGGACGGGTTCAACCTCGCCTGGAAGCTCGCCATGGTGGTGAAGGGGCAGGCCGGTCCGGGGCTGCTCGACAGCTACAGCGTCGAGCGCGCGCCCATCGCGAAGCAGATCGTCACCCGCGCCAACCAGTCGATCGAGGAGTTCGGGCCGATCTTCAAGGCGCTCGGCCTGCTCGATTCCATCGACCCGGTGAAGATGCAGCAGAACATGGATGCGCGCTGCGACGACACCGCCGAGGCCGAGGCGCAGCGCGAGGCGATCCGCCAGGCGATCGCCTTCAAGGTCTACGAGTTCGACGCGCATGGCGTCGAGATGAACCAGCGCTACGCCTCCGATGCGATCGTGACCGACGGCCAGCCGGAGCCGCCCTTCGAGAAGGACCGCGAGCTGCACTACCAGCCGACCACCTGGCCCGGCGCCCGGCTGCCGCATGTCTGGCTCTACGATGACGCGGGCGAAAAGGTCTCGTCGCTCGATCTCGCGGGCAAGGGGCGGTTCACGGTCCTGACCGGCATCGGCGGCCAGGGCTGGGTGGAGGCGGCCAGGACGGTGGGCGCCGAGCTCGGCATCGACATCGCGACGCACGTGATCGGGCCGCGCCAGCGCTGGCAGGACTTCACCGGCGACTGGGCCCGCGCCCGCGAGGTGCGCGACGGCGGCGTGGTGCTGACCCGGCCCGACCAGCACGTGGCCTGGCGCAGCGAGGCGATGGTGGCCGACCCGGCGGCCGAGCTTCGCCGCGTCCTGACGCAGATCCTGGCGCGCTGAGGAGGCCGTGATGCACGAGCACGAGAAGGGCTATTTCACGGAGGCGAACTCGGTCGAGGTGGTCACCGGCCGCAATGCCAACGCCAAGGACGAGCGGCTGAAATTCGCCATGGAGGTGATCACCCGCAAGCTGCACGAGGCGGTGAAGGAGATCGAGCCGACGCAGGACGAGTGGATGGAAGCGATCCAGTTCCTGACGAAGACCGGCCAGCTGTGCAACGAGTGGCGGCAGGAGTTCATCCTGCTCTCCGACGTGCTCGGCGTGTCGATGCTGGTCGACGCGATCAACAACCGCAAGCCGTCCGGCGCGTCGGAGAGCACGGTGCTCGGCCCCTTCCACGTCGACAACGCGCCGGAACTGCCGATGGGCGCCAACATCTGCCTCGACGCCAAGGGCGAGGACATGGTGGTGTCGGGCCGCATCCTCGACACCGAGGGGCAGCCGGTGGCCGATGCCGTCCTCGACGTCTGGCAGGCCAATGACGAGGGCTTCTACGACGTGCAGCAGAAGGGCATCCAGCCCGACTTCAACCTGCGCGGCGTGTTCCGCACCGGCGCCGACGGCCGCTACCGGTTCCGCGCGGTGAAGCCCAAATTCTATCCGATTCCCGACGACGGCACGGTGGGCAAGCTGCTCGGCCGGCTCGGCCGCCACCCCTTCCGGCCGGCGCACCTGCACTACATCATCAAGGCCGCCGGCTTCGAGACGCTGACCACCCACATCTTCGACCCGCACGACCCTTATATCGGCACGGACGCGGTGTTCGGCGTCAAGGAGAGCCTGCTTGCCGAATTCGTCCGGGTCGACGATCCGGCGAGGGCACAGGAACTCGGCTTCGAAGGCTGGTTCTGGGCCGTGGAGCACGACTTCGTGCTGGCGCGGAAGGGCGGGTGAGGGCGGCTGGGCGCCGAAGGAGACGGGAGACGCGTTCGCCGGGGCTTGCCTCAGGCGATCTCTTCCGACCGCCTGGACGGATTGGATGAAACGCCTTCAGGATTGGATGAAACGCCTTCAGGATTGGCGGTTCGTCCAAGGCCCGGCCCGCCGCCCGTTGCCGATCGAGACGCGGGGGCCTGTGTCGAATACGAGCCAATGCGCTGGTTGAGGGCCGCGATCGAGCCAGCGAGCGCACCGACCATCGTCTCGAACTTCTGGGCAAGATGAACGAGGCTCTGGCCCAGATCGTCGATCTTCGCGGCCAGAATCACATCCCGCTCGATGCCGTGGCTCTGGACCATCTGGCGGTCCTTCATCATCAGATCGATCACGCCGTGCCCGATCGTATTCGCCGTCCGCTCGGCGACGTCCTTTGCAGGGTCCGCGTCGGCGGTCGCTTTTCGGGGCGGAAAGAGCCGACTGCTGAGCACGATGGCGCCGACTGCGGTCATGCCCAGCACGACGGGCCACAGGATCCAGAAGAAAAGCTCATTCACTGTCCATCTCCCTGAGATGCCCAGGTTGTGGAAGGAAGCACAGACGACGGAATCTGTCGAGCGCAAACGGTCGTTGAACTAAAGCCGTGTAGAAGCGGCAGAGGACGTGGCTGGTTTCTGCGGATGAACTGATCCACGCGGCACGGTTATCTCAGGATGGCGGAATTTCGGGGCGTTTTTGGTGGGTGATGTAGGGATCGAACCTACGACCCGCTGATTAAGAGTCAGCTGCTCTACCAACTGAGCTAATCACCCACGGCGTTCGTGGCCGGTCGGGACCGCGAACGTGGCGGGTACATAGCGGGTCGATCCGCGGCATGCAAGCCTGTTCATGACAAAAACGCGTCAGTCGGAAACGCGTCCGGTGAAGACGGCCGCGCGGGAGCCTGGCCGGCTCTCTCGCGCGCGGAGAAGGCCGCGGCGGCGATGGCGTAAGCGCTGCGCATGCCCGTCGCCGGTCTCCGGCCAGCGTCAGGGGCGGGGACGGAAGGGAACGCCAAGAAAATCGTCCATCGTTTTGAAGATTGTGAACAAATGGCTTCCTATGCGTTATGTAGGTCGGTACCGGGCATGGAGAGGAGAAGACGTGGGGACCGAGAACCAGACGGGAAGCAAGGTGACTAAACGCCAGACGCGAGCCAATCCGAGGGTCCCGTCGCGCGGTCGCGGCATCATGCGCTACGAGGGGTTGCTCGACAGCCTCGAGGCGTTGCTTGTCGACCACGACCTCGAGGACATCGGTCTCTACCAGATCGCCGAGCATGCCGGCGTGCCGCATGCGTCCGTCTACCACTTCTTTCCCACGAAAGAGGCCGCCTTCATGGCGCTCGTGCAGCGCTACGTGTCGGAGATCCGCTCGCAGCAGAAGCATCGCCCGGTGCCGCCGGAGGCCCTGCGCAGCTGGCAGGAGTTTCTGGCGGAGGAACTGCGCGAGGCCATCCGCTTCTTCCGCGAAACACCGCAGGCCATGAAGCTGTTCCTGGGGCGATTCGGCGGCATGGAAACGTGGCGGGCCGAGATCGCCCAGAACACCAGCGCCGCGCAGCTGCTTTTCCGGCGGCTGAACAGCGCCTTCCATCTGCCGTTCATCCGCGACGTCGAGACCAAGCTTTTGACCTTCATCGAGGTCGTCGATGCCGTGCTCGGCATTTCCTACGTGCGCGACGGCGAGATCAACGACGAGGCCGTGGAGGAGGCGCACCGGGCGAGCGTCGCCTATTTCAAGCTGTTCCTGCCCGACCACCTGGAATTGCGCGAGGACGTGCTGGCGCGGCTCGACCGCGGCGAGCCGGTGCTCCTCGACACCGACAACTGCCCGCCCTGTCCCTGACGGCGGCCTGTCTCAGTCCCAGGCCAGCGCACCGCCGTTCTGGTATTCGATGACGCGGGTCTCGAAGAAGTTCTTCTCCTTCTTCAGGTCCATCGCCTCGCTCATCCAGGGGAAGGGGTTTTCCGTCTCGGCAAACACCGGCGTCAGGCCGAGCTGGGCACAGCGGCGGTTGGCGATGAAGCGCATGTACTGCTCGCACAGCGCCGCGTTGAGCCCCAGGAAGCCGCGCGGCATGGTGTCCCGCCCATAGGCCGCCTCGAGCTCGGCGGCGTCCCTCAGCATGCCGCGCACCTCGTCCTCGAACGCCTTCGTCCACAGATGCGGGTTCTCGATCCGGATCTGGTTGATTACGTCGATGCCGAAATTCAGGTGAATCGATTCGTCGCGCAGGATGTACTGGTACTGCTCTGCGATGCCGACCATCTTGTTGCGCCGGCCCAGCGACAGGATCTGCGCGAAGCCGGTGTAGAACCACATGCCCTCGAAGACGACGTAGAATGCGACCAGATCGCGCAGGAACTGCTGGTCGGCCTCCTGCGTGCCGGTGAGGAAGTCCGGATCGTCCAGGCTCTGCGTGTGCTTCAGCGCCCAGGCCGCCTTGTCTGTGATCGACGGCACCTCGCGATACATGTTGAACAACTCGCCCTCGTCGAGGCCGAGGCTCTCGACGATGTACTGGAAGGTGTGGGTGTGCACCGCTTCCTCGAAGGCCTGGCGCAGCAGATACTGCCGGCATTCGGGATTGGTCAGGTGGCGGTAGATCGCCAGCACGATGTTGTTGGCGACCAGCGATTCGGAGGCGGCGAAGAAGCCGAGATTGCGCTTGATGGCGCGCCGCTCGTCCTCCGTCAGCCCGTCCTTCGATTTCCACAGCGCGATGTCGGCCTGCATCGAGACCTCCGTCGGCATCCAGTGGTTGTTGCAGCCGGCGAGGTATTTGTCCCACGCCCATTTGTACTTGAGCGGCAGGAGCTGGTTCACGTCGGCGCGGCAGTTGATCATCCGCTTCTCGTCGACGGAAACACGGCCGCCCGTGCGGTCGATGTCACCGAGGCCCGTGGCGTCGGCGAGGGGGACGGGGCCGGTGTCGGCGGCGGGGAGGGGCGTGGACGCGGGTTCTGACCAGTCGAGCATTTTTCTCGTTCCTTGAAATCGAAGAGGCCGCCGCCGGCTCCGTCCAGCCGCGCTCGGGGCCTGGCGGAAGGAGCGGCGTCGTCGGTGCCGCGATCGCGTCTCCCCGGGGGGAGACGCCGCCCGCACGGCGGCGGGACAAGGCGGCAGGCGGTTGCCGCCAGGGTTACTGGCAGGCCTCGCAGTCGGGATCGTCGATGGCGCAGGCCTTGCCCCAGGCCGCCGAGGCGTCGATCGCGGCCGGTTCGGGCGTTGGCCGGACCGGCGCGTGGACGCCGGGCGGCGCCGCGACCTTGGCCGACACGGCGTTGAGCTTGCCGTCGGTGCCCTTGAGCGTCGATTTCTCGACATGGGTCGCCGACATCGCGCGCAGGTAATAGGTGGTCTTCAGCCCCAGCCGCCAGGCGAGCCGATACGCCTCGTCGAGCTTCCGGCCGGAGGGCTGCGCCATGTAGAGGTTGAGCGACTGGGCCTGGTCGATCCACTTCTGCCGGCGCGCGGCTGCGCGGATGAGCCAGTGCGGCTCGATCTCGAAGGAGGTGGCGTAGAGCGCCTTGAGATCGTCGGGCACGCGGTCGATCTGGCTGACCTTGCCGTCGAAATATTTCAGGTCCGACACCATCACCTCGTCCCAGAGGCCGCGCGCCTTCAGGTCGCGCACGAGATCGGCGCTGACCACCGTGAAGTCGCCCGACATGTTCGCCTTGACGTAGAGCTGGCTGTAGGCGGGCTCGATCGACTGCGAGACGCCAACGATGTTGGAGATCGTGGCCGTGGGCGCGATCGCCATGCAGTTGGAGTTGCGCATGCCGACGGTCATCACGCGCTGGCGCAGGCTCGCCCAATCCAGCGTCGAGGACCGGTCGAGCTCGATGTCGCCGTCGCGGGCTTCGTCGAGGAGGTCGAGCGAATCGATGGGCAGGATGCCCTTCGACCAGAGCGAACCGTCGAAGCTCGGATAGCGACCGCGTTCGGCGGCGAGATCGACGGACGCCGCGATGGCATGGAAGCTGATCGCCTCCATCGAGGTGTCGGCGAAGGCGACCGCGCCCTCCGAGGCGGCCGGCAGGCGCAGCGTCTGCAGCGCATCCTGGAAGCCCATCAGACCCAGGCCCACCGGGCGGTGGCGCAGGTTGGAACGGCGCGCCTCGGGGATGGTGTAGAAGTTGATGTCGACGACGTTGTCGAGCATGCGCATGGCGGTCTTCACCGTGCGCGCCAGCCGCGCCCGGTCGAGCCCTTCGGCGGTGACGTGGGCGGCGAGGTTGACCGAGCCGAGGTTGCAGACCGCGACCTCGTCGGCATTCGTATTCAGGGTGATCTCGGTGCACAGGTTGGAGGAATGCACCACGCCGACATGCTGCTGCGGCGAGCGCAGGTTGCACGGGTCCTTGAAGGTGATCCAGGGATGGCCGGTCTCGAACAGCATGGTGAGCATGCGCCGCCACAGGTCGACGGCCGCCACGCGCTTGAAGACCTTGATCTCGCCGCGCTCGGCCTTCGCCTCGTAGGCTTCATAGGCGGCCTTGAACGGCTTGCCGTAGAGGTCGTGCAGGTCGGGCACCTCGTCGGGGGAAAACAGCGTCCACTGGGCGCCCGCCTCGACGCGCTGCATGAACAGGTCGGGAATCCAGTTCGCCGTGTTCATGTCATGGGTGCGACGGCGGTCGTCGCCGGTGTTCTTGCGCAGGTCGAGGAATTCCTCGATGTCGACGTGCCAGGTCTCGAGATAGGCGCAGACCGCGCCCTTGCGCTTGCCGCCCTGGTTGACCGCGATGGCGGTGTCGTTGGCAACCTTGAGGAAGGGCACGATGCCCTGGCTCGCGCCGTTGGTGCCCTTGATGTGGGCGCCAAGGCCACGCACCGGGGTCCAGTCGTTGCCGAGGCCGCCCGAAAACTTCGCCAGCAGCGCATTGTCCTTCACCGCCTTGAAGATGCCGTCGAGATCGTCGGCCACCGTCGTCAGGAAGCAGGACGAAAGCTGCGGGCGCAGCGTGCCCGAGTTGAAGAGTGTCGGCGTCGACGTCATGAAGTCGAAGGACGACAGCAGATTGTAGAACTCGATGGCGCGCGCCTCGCGGTCGATCTCGCGCAGCGCCAGGCCCATGGCCACGCGCATGAAGAAGGCCTGCGGCAGCTCGAACCGGTTGCCGCGCACATGCAGGAAGTAGCGGTCGTAGAGCGTCTGGAAGCCGAGATAATCGAACTCGAGGTCGCGATCGGGCTCGATGGCCGCGGCGATGCGGCCAAGGTCGAAGCGGGCGAGCTCCGGGTCGAGCCGCTCGTTTTCGATGCCCGTGCGCACATAGGCGCGAAAATAGTCGCCGTAGCGCTGCGCCATCTCGGCCTGCGTGGCCTGGTCCGGCCGGTCGGCGACGAAGCTCAGTGCCTCGCGCCGCAGCTTGTCCAGGAGAAGGCGGGCGCTGACCTTGGAATAGTTGGGCTCGGTTTCGACCAGCGTCCGAGCGGCCAGGATCTGCGCCTGCGCCAGTTCGTCGAGCGAGATGCCGTCGTAGAGGTTTCGCCGCGCTTCCGCGAACACCGCGTCGGCGGAGACTCCGTCGAGACCGGCGCAGGCCTCGCCGATGACGGTGGCGAGGCGGCCGGCGTCCAGCGGCGCGCGGCTGCCATCGGCGGCGGTGACATGCAGCACGGAGGCCGGCGCCGCCGCG
>NZ_RWKW01000089.1 GCF_003970795.1 Aquibium carbonis
CGCGCCGGCAGCCCCATGCCCAGCGCCGCCGCCAGTTCGCGCGGCGTCATCGCCCAGAAGGCTTGCGGCGAAAGCCGCATCGCGCCCAGCCCCGCCGCCATCGCCGCCTCCCAGGGAAAGGGCTCCGGTGCGGCGCCAACCGCGCGCGATGCGGCTAGGAAGGGTTTGCGCCGGCGTCTCCGCCCACGGCGCCGGCACCTGCACCCGGTGCGGCCTTGCCACCGCCGCCCGGCAAGCCGCCCTCGACACTCGGCCTCGCCTCGCCGAAGGTCGCGGCCAGAAGCTCGGCGACGATAGCGGCAAACCCCGCCGCCCCACCCGGCGTCGTCATGGCCAGCACCTCCTCGTCGGCCGTGGCCGCGCCAGCCCCGCGCAGGCCGGCCCCGATCACGCGGGCCATGTCGCGCGCCGACAGCCGGCCCGTCGAAAACCGTGCCACCAGCGCCGACAGGTCCTCGGCGGCGAAGGCGCTTTCCAGTTCCGCCAGCGCGCCCAGCGTCAGGCACAGCCGTCGCCGCGTCCCGTCCAGTTCGGCGGTGATCTCGCCGCGTCTCGCATTGGCGTGGGTCATGCGGCGAAGCCCAGGCTGCCCGCCGATTCCAGCGCGATCTCGAAGGTCACCTCGCCGTCATGCGCGCCGGAATACTCGAGCGCGGTGATCTGGAACGGCCCCTCGACGGTGCCGAAATCCGGGATCACGAACTGCCAGGCGGCGATCTCGCTTCCAAAGAACCGCGTCCGGATCGCCGCGTCCGACGCCGCGTCCTTGAAGATGCCCGCCCCCGACACCGACGCCCGCTGCACGCCAGAGCCGGCCAAAAGCTCGCGCCACCGCCCGGCCGAGTCCGCATCGGTCACGTCCACCGTCTCGGCGTTGAACGCCAGCCGCTTCGACCGCAGCCCCGCCACGGTGACGAACCCGCCCGCGCCCGTCGTGTCGAGCTTCAGCAACAGATCCTTGCCCTTCTGCGCAACCATGGGCGCACTCCTTTCGTGTGGTGTGGGATGGTGGTGATGGATTGAATTGGACGCCGCGGGCGAACGCGCGCGCGTCCCCCTCCCCCTTGCGGGGGTCCGAAGGACGGGCGAGACCCGTGGCTCGCCCTGGCTAGGGGTGGGGGTGGCCGCGACACGCGCAGCGCTTCGAAAACGAGCCGCTCCGCGTAGCGCCGCCGGCCACTACAGAGGCAAGCCTCGGCACCGTCGCACTTGCGAGAACCACCCCCACCCCCAACCCCTCCCCGCAAGGGGGAGCGGTGCGTCACGCCCCCGGAATGCACACCCCCTCATACCCGCGCCCCTGCACCGTTCCCATGCGCGAGGGCCGGGCGGGCGGGCGGCAGGCCACGACCGTCAGGCCGTTCGGATTGCCGGGCAGCGACGACAGCGACGCGCCGCCCGGGTCGAGCGTGGCGGTCTCGCCGGGCGCCAGCGTGAAGCTCTGCGCGCAGGGCGCGGGGTTCACCTCGCCCGGCATGCACAGGCCCACCGTGATCGGCTCGTCGCAGATGTTCGTCGCCTCGCGCGGCTGCACCTGGCCCATCATGCCGCGCGTGCAGTGGTTGACGTCGTCGCGCAGCGACGGGCGCTGATAGACGCCCGTCACCGCATCGAGAAACGACGGCACCAGCGCGGCCACAGCCACGCCGATCAGCAGCCCGGCCCATAGCGGCACGCGCTTCGGCCTCGACGTGTTGTTGGCGATGAACAGCACCGCGAAACCGGCCCATGCCCCGAGGAACATCTGCCCCGAGGTGATCTCCGGCAACGCGGGCAGCGAAGGCGTCGCCCGCCAGGCCTGCGCCAGATAGGCGAGCGCCGGGGTGACGAGAAAGGCGCCCGCGATGCCGATCAGCGCCAGCGCGAACACCGAAAGGCGCGGCTTGCCCGCCTGAAAGCGCATGACGATCGCGATCAGGGCCGACACGATGCCGACGAACACGGCATGGGGAAGTAGCTCCGGCATGGCGACACCCTGGCTGTCCGGGCGCCCCGCCGCGCCCGTCCACAGACCTGCCACAGGATCGCGCCCCGCTCAACGTCGCGCGCCCCCTATCCCGTCGCCTCCATCAACGCCCGAAACCGCGCCAGGCCGTGGTGCACGGCCAGGTCCTCGTCGTAGCGCACCTCGGCGAACTCGAGCCGCATCGACACCAGCGCGTGGCCGACGAGCGCCAGCGGCTGGTCGTCGAGCAAGGCGGCGATGCGCTCCAGGATCGCCAGCGTCTCTTTCTTGCCCTGCGCCTTCGACCAGACATGCAGCGTGAACAGCTGTTCCACGCCGCGCTCGGTGCCGGTGCTCCAGTCGAAGAGGCTGGTGCGGCCGAAGGCGACATAGGGAAACGGCGTGCTGGCCGGCACGCGGTCGAAGACATGCGCACCGCCGAGGAGCCCGGTCAGTGCTCCGTCCTGCGACAGCGCCGCAAAGATCGCCTTCTGCAGGTCAAGCGCCGGGCCGGCCATCGGCGTCCTCCGTTTTCCGGTGCGCCCGCCGCTCGTTCAGCCGCCGGATCGCAGCGGCGCGGTCGCGCGGCGCCCGATGGCGCTGCGCCTCCAGCGTGTCGATGCGCTCGTGCACCATCGCCCTCAGGG
>NZ_RWKW01000090.1 GCF_003970795.1 Aquibium carbonis
GCGACAGCGCCGGCACGTTGCGTGCGCCCGGCATGTGGCCGCCGCGCATGCCCGCCCGCGGCTCGGGATCGACGCCCTCGAACCGGCCGGACGGGCGCGCATCCGCCACCTGGGCGCTGCCGGTCGCCACGATGGCCACCATCTCGTCGAGCGAGGCCACGCGCGCCTCGTCGAAATCGGTCTCGAACAGGCAGGCGGCGATCCGCGTCGGCTTGTCGGTCACGAAACGGCCCTCCGCCGTCCAGCGATCGATGCCGCCCTCGAGAATCCGCACGTCCCTTGCCCCCATGATCCTGAACATCCACCAGACGCGTGGGGCCGAAAACAGGCCCGGCCCGTCATAGACGATGATGGTGTCGTCCTGCGAAATGCCCATCGACCCCGCGAAGGTGGCAAAGACCTCCGGCGACGGCAGCGTGTGCGGCAGGGTGGACCCCGGCTGCACCACCGTATCGTGATCGAAGAAGACGGCGCGCGGAATGTGGCCCGCCTCGTACTCCGCCTTGGCGTTCCGGCCCTGTGCCGGCAGATACCAGGAGCCGTCCACCACCGACAGGCCGGGGTCGTTCAGGTGCTTTGCCAGCCACTCGGTCGAGACGAAGAAATCACTCATGATCGGCGGGCCTCCTCACAGGCAAGACGGGCTTGGACGTGCCGTCAGGTCTCGCATGTTCGCCGCCGGTCGGAAAGATGCAAAGCGGCACCACGGTTCCCGTCCCGTCGGCATCGGCGCCAGGCCTCCCGTGCATTCCCTGCCTATTGCCCTCGCCCCGCATCGAACACCTGCACGCCGGGCCGTGAGGGATCGCGGTCCCGCCAGGCCTTGTCGGCCAGCATCTTGCCGACGTCGCGGCGACCGTTCTCCCACAAGGTCTCGACGGTGAGGCGGGAGAACTCGTAGTCCTTGGACTGGGTCTGCCAGTGCTCGCGGCGGTTGATCAGGTGGACGATGGAGACCGGCGTTTCGCGCGCCTTGTCCATCAGGAAGCGGAAATCCGCATCGTCGCGCAGTTCCGGAGGCAGCTTGCGGCACAGGCGGGCGAGTGCGGCGCGCACGTCGGTCAATTCGCGCTCCATGTCGGTGTTCATGCGGGTGCGGCTGGAGTAGCGGATTTCCTTCTCGCGCTGCGCCACGTCGGCCAGCGTCCGCGGAACCGGCCCGCGGGCGGAAAAGAGGTCGACCTGGAAGATGCACATCGGCTCGGCCGAGCGGTGCTCCTCCATCACGTAGTGCAGCGGCGTGTTGGAGACGATGCCACCGTCCCAGTAGAGGCGACCGTCGATCTCCACCGGCGGAAAGCCCGGCGGCAGCGCACCGCTGGCCATGATGTGGACCGGGGACAGCCGGGTCTCGGCCGAATCGAAATAGGCGAAGTTGCCGGTTTCGACGTCGACCGCGCCGACCGAAAGCCGGGTATCGCCCTGCGCGATCAGGGAGAAGTCGACGAGATCCTCGAGGGTGCGCGCCAGCGGCTCGGTGTCGTAGTGGCTGGTGGCGGCCGGCCCGCCGGGCGCCCGCAGCGCGGCCGGCGGAAAGCGGGGGGCAAAGAAGCCTGGAATGCCGAACATGGCGCCGAAGGCGGCGGCGAAGTCCGAATAGGCCTGCCGGCCGGCATCGCCTGGCAGCGACTGGTCGATGGGCAGCACCGAGGACACCCGCTCCCAGAAGGCACGCAGTTTTTCCACGCGCTGCGACGGCGCGTTGCCGGCGATGATGGCGGCGTTGATGGCGCCGATCGAGATGCCGGCCACCCAGTCGGGCGCGAGACCGGCGGCCGAAAGCTCGGCATAGGCGCCGGCCTGATAGGCACCGAGCGAGCCTCCGCCCTGGAGCACGAGAACCTTGCGCTCGGAAGGCCTGCTGCCACGCTTCGAGCCTCGGCGCGCCGGCCCGGCCGCGGTTGCGGACGGGTCGCCGGCGCTGTCGGTTTCGTCGAGAGAAGCGGTCATGGGCGGTCTCCGGCCGTGGGGCGTCCTTCCCGATATAGGAACCATGACGCGCTGCACCATGGCCCGACGGTGAATTCGAAGCAGCCCGCGAACCGCCCGACGGCAATGACGGGCCGATCAACCGATCATGACGACGTGGAACGGGGCCTCCTCCCTCCTCCCTGTCACGGCCCTGTCATGCCGCTCGATTACCCGCAGCGGAACGCCACCCGCGACGGATTCGCCATCATGACCGACCTGTCCGCCGACATTGCGCTCACCGCCCGACGCCATATCAAGACGGCCGTCTACCAGAACGGTCCCTTCTCGAAGGCCGGCCTGTCGGAACGGTTTTTCGCCCTGCTGTTTTCCGGCCTCGTCTATCCGCAGATCTGGGAGGATCCCGAGATCGACATGGAGGCGATGGCGCTCGACAAGGGCCACCGGGTCGTCACCATCGCGTCGGGCGGCTGCAACGTCCTGTCGTACCTCACGCGCGAACCGGCCAGCATCGACGCCGTCGATCTCAACCGCGCCCATGTGGCGCTGAACCGCCTGAAGCTCGAAGCGGCCAGGCGCCTGCCCTCGCAAGAGGATTATTTCCGCTTCTTCGGCGCCGCTCGGGTCGGCCACAACGCACAGGCCTATGACCGGTTCATCGCGCCGCATCTCGACCGCGAGGCGCGTCGCTACTGGGAAGCGCGCGATCTTCTCGGCCGACGCCGCATCACCGTCTTCGACCGCGACTTCTACCGCACCGGCCTGCTTGGCCTGTGCATCTCGATGGCCCATGGCGTGGCGCGCCTGCATGGCGTCGATCCCCGGGAAATCATGGAGGCGAAGGACCTGCGCGCGCAGCGCATCTTCTTTGCCGAGCATCTGGCGCCGCTTTTTCGCCGCCGCCTCATCCGCTGGGCGGCCTCCAACAAGGCCTCGCTGTTCGGGCTCGGCATCCCGCCGGCGCAATACGACGCGCTGGCCGGCGAGGAAACGATGGCCGACGTGCTGGTCGAGCGCGTGCGCAAGCTCGCCTGCGACTTTCCGCTGAAGTCGAACTATTTCGCCTGGCAGGCCTTCGCCCGCCGCTATCCGCAGCCCGGCGAGGCCGCGCTGCCACCCTATCTCGAAAGCCGGCATTTCCACGCGGTGCGCGCGGGATCGCAGAGCGTGTCGGTGCATCAGGCGAACTTCACCGAGCTTCTGGCGCGGAAGCCCGCCGCTTCCGTCGACCGCTACGTGCTTCTGGACGCACAGGACTGGATGAACGACGGCCAGTTGAACGCGCTGTGGGCCGAGATCACACGCACTGCCGCGCCCGGCGCCCGCGTGATCTTCCGCACCGCCGCGATGCCGACGCTGCTGCCCGGACGCGTGTCGGACGGGACGCTGTCGCACTGGACCTATGCGGCAGACGCCTCGGCCGAGTTCACCGCTCGCGACCGCTCGGCGATCTATGGCGGTTTCCATCTCTACGTGAAGCGGGGCTGAAGCATGGAGCGCGCGGCGCCCGATCATGCGGAGCTGATGGACGGGGTCTACCGCGTCCAGCGGCACTTCTACGACGCCACGCGCAAATACTACCTGCTTGGCCGCGACAGGATGATCGACGGCCTCGACGTGCCCAACCGCGGCACCGTGCTCGAGCTCGGCTGCGGCACCGGGCGCAACCTGGTGCTCGCCGCGCGACGCTATCCGCGGGCGCAGTTCTTCGGGCTCGACATCTCGTCCGAAATGCTGGCCACCGCCAGGACCGCCATCGACCGCGCGGGCCTCGCCGGCCGCGTCGCGCTGGCGCGCGCCGACGCCACCCGCTTCGAGGCGCGCGACCTGTTCGACACCGGCCGTTTCGACCGCGTCTTCATCTCCTATGCGCTGTCGATGATCCCCGGCTGGGAGCGCACGATCGCGCTGGGGATCGACGCGCTGGCACCCGGCGGATCGCTGCACATCGTCGACTTCGGCGGCCAGGAACGCCTGCCGACCTGGTTCCGCGCCGGGCTGCGGACCTGGCTGGCAAAATTCCATGTCAGCCCGCGCGACGAACTGCACGCCGTTCTTTGCGGGGACTGCGAGCGAACCGGCGCAAACCTTTCATTCGAGCCGCTCTTTCGCGGCTACGCGGTCCACGCCGTCGTCCGCGCCCGGGCTATTCCAGCGCACTGACGACGGCCTCGACGAGGCCTTGCGACTTCCAGCCGAGCTTCGAGGGCGTAAGCCCCATGCGCAGCACGACGATGCCCCTCGACGGGATCATCGCCATCGACTGGCCGTCATGGCCGAGCGCCCAGACGGCGTCTTCGGGCAGATCGAAACCGGCATCGGGATGCTGTCCCTCCGGGGTTCCGGCCTCGGGTCCGTGCAGCCAGAGCTGGCCGTTGCCGTAGTCTCCGTTCGAGGCCGAAGCGGGTTGGCGCATCCATTCGAGGAAGCCTGCCGGCACCAGCCGCCGGCCGCCGATCGACCCGTCGCCCAGCATGAACAGGCCGAAGCGGGCCCAGTCGCGTGCCGTTGCATAGAGGTAGGAGGAGCCGACGAAGGTGCCGGCCGCGTCGGTTTCGAGCACGGCGCTTTCCATGCCGAGCGGATCGAACAGGGCCTCGCGCGGCCAGTCCATCGCCGCCTGCGGCTCGCCGAGCGTGTCCTGCCAGAGGCGTGACAGAAGGACGGCCGTCCCGCTCGAATAGTTGAAGATCGTTCCCGGGGGTCCGGCCAGCGGCTTCGACGCGGCAAAGCCTGCCATGTCCGGCTCCAGATAGAGCATGCGGGTGACGTCGGTGACGTCGCCATAGTCTTCGTTGAACACGAGGCCGCTCTGCATGCCCATCAGGTCCGCGACGGTGATGCGCGCGCGCCCGTCGGACCAGCCGGGAAACAGGCCGGCCTGGTCGAGCGACAGCTGGCCCTCCGCGACCAGCGTGCCGACGATCACGGCGTTGACGGTCTTGGTCATCGACCAGCCGAGCGATGGAGAACTCGCGTCGAACCCCTCCCCGTAGCGCTCGCCGACGATGCGCCCGTCCTTCACGACGACGACCGCGCGCATGCCCGGCCCGACCAGCGCCTCGTTTTCGAGGATGGCGCGGATGCCCTCCGCCTGCGTTGGCTCCACCATGTCGCCCGAAGGCCACGGCCCACGACGCACGGCGTTGCTTCCCGGCGTGGCGGACAGGTCGGCCAGCGAAGCCCTGTCGCCGGACGGCACCGATGCGCAGCCGAGCCCAGCCCGGTCGACGGCCAGCCCGGGCCCGAACAGGCCGAGCAGTGCGGCCCGGGCCGTTCCGGCGGAGGGATCCACGTCGACCGAAAGATAGCCGAGGATGGGATGGCCGGGCGCCTGGACGTCGATCGCCAGCACCTCCCGGGAATCGCGGCCCGCCACGAAAACGTTGGAGCAGACCATCTTGGCGGTGTAGCCGCTGGCCACCCGGATCAGGTCCGGCGGCGCCAGATAGAGCCATCCCGCAAGGCCCGCCACCGCCACGACGACGAGGATGACCAGCCATTTGACGATGAATCCGAGAATGCGCATGCGATGCGACGCCCCTGTCCGCCTGATACCGTCGGCGGCCATCGAAATGCCGCCATCACCCGCTGTCTGGCCGGCACAATCGGGCGGGCTTGCCTGAAACGCAATCACCAATTCGTGGTCTGCCGTTGCCACGCACGGCCGTGACCGGACCGGCATGCTGGGCTATCCACGAAGCGATACGTCGGCTTGCGATTCGGGGCGGGACGAAAGGACGATGACATGCGCCGATGGGCGGCGGCGACATTGATGGTGATCCTGGCGGGATGCACCTCGAGCGGGATCAGCTTTTCGGACCTGGCGCCAAGCGCCGGACCGACCTCGGCGGTGATGGTGACGAACCCGCGCTTCGGCGACCGCGACCCGCACCCCTGGGACGGCAAGGCGCCCTGGCAATATCCGGTGCATGGCACGGACGTGTCGAAGTATCAGGGGACGATCGACTGGGAGACGGCGCGCAAGAGCGGCATCTCGTTTGCCTTCATCAAGGCGACCGAGGGGGGCGACCGTCTCGACGACTTCTTCCACCGAAACTGGAACGCCGCGAGGCTCGCCGGCGTGCCGCGCGGCGCCTATCACTTCTTCTACTTCTGTCGGCCGGCGATCGAGCAGGCGCAATGGTTCATCCGCCACGTGCCACGCGACAAGGGCGCGATGCCGCCCGTGCTCGACATGGAATGGAACCATCTGTCGCCCTCGTGCAAGCTGCGCCCGCCGGCCGCGACGGTGCGGGCCGAGATGAAGGTCTTCCTCGACGCGGTCGAGAAGCACTACGGCAAGAAGCCGATCATCTACACGTCGATCGACTTCTGGGAAGACAACAATCTGGCGACGTTCAAGGGCTATGACTGGTGGCTGCGCTCGGTGGCCGGCCATCCCGAAAAACGCTATGGCCGCCAGGATTTCCTGTTCTGGCAATACACGGGAACCGGCATCGTGCCGGGCATCCGCGGCGATGCCGACATCAACGTCTTTTCCGGCAGCCCAGCCGCCTGGCAACGGTGGCTGAAGGCCAACGCGAGTTGACGGACGAACCGCTCAGACCCGGTCGAAGCGATCCTTGTCGCCGGGCAGCAGCATCAGCGCGGTGGCCAGGAACGCGAAGCCGAAGGTGACGCCGAACGACATTCCGAGAATGAACAGCGCCACCATCCACTGGCGCGAATGCCAGACCAGCTCGCCGAAACCGCCGACGTTGAACCAGATCAGCCCGGCGGCCACCAGCCAGCCGATCAGGATGCCGGTCACCGAGTTGACGACGACGAAGCGGATCAGCTTGGGGATACGCGGCGCGGCCATGATCAGGAACCCGCCATGGTCTCGAGGCTGGCGAAGCCCTCGGGCGCGCTGCCTTCGTCGAACGGCGTCGATACCTCGACGAATGTATCGGGATAGAAGCCGTTGAAGCGGGAACGCAGCGACAGCGAATAGGCACCGATGTGGCCGATCTCGATCCAGTCGCCGGTGTCGATCGTCTCCGGCAGCCAGAACGGCCGCGACAGGATATCGACCGAATCGCAGGTCGCGCCGCAGACCTTGAACGGCACGATGGTCTTTTCGTCGCCGTTGCGGCTGCGGATCGCGGGATCCGGGATGAAGCGCGCCGGCAGCGTGATCTTGCCGGTCCAGCTGTCGGACAGCGACGACCAGATGCCGTCGTTGATGTAGATGCGCCGGCCCTTGCGCAAGAGCACCCGCACGATCAGCGAGAAGGCGTGGGCGCAGATGACGCGGCCCGGCTCGGCCACCAGCGGCATGTCGCCGAAGCCCCATTCGACGATATCGCCGCGCAGACGCGACATCAGCTGTCCGAGCGAGGGCATTTCCGGCGCCTTGCGGTTCGGGTCGTGCCCGTATTCGGCCGGAAAGCCGCCGCCGACATCGAGGCCGGCGAGCGGCACGCCGGCGCGGTTGCGCACCCAGTCGGCGGTGCGCAGCGCCCGTTCATAGGTGTCGGGATCGGTGATCTGGCTGCCGACATGGAAACAGATGCCGACCTTGTAGCCGTTGCGGTGCAGCCGCTGAAGCAGTTCGACCGCGTGCGCCGGCCCGGCGCCAAACTTCTTCGACAGTTCATAGGCGGCGCTTCCCTTTGTCTGGATGCGCACGAACACGGTCAAGGTGCCCGGGTCGATGTCGAGCGCCTGAACCACGCGGGCGAGCTTGGTGACCTCGTCCTCGTGATCGACCGCGATCACCCGGATGCCGTAGGTTTCCAGCGCCAGCCGGATGTCCGACTGCGCCTTGACGGGGTGCATGTAGAGCATCTCGGCCTGGGGCGCGACGGCGCGGACGGCTTCGAACTCGGCCGGCGAGGCGACGTCGAAGGCCGAGACGCCGGCCTCGGCCAGCGCCTTCAGCACCATCGGCTCGCCATTGGTCTTGACCGCATAGGCGGTCTTGCCCGGGAACATCTCCATGAAACGCCGGGCATCGGCCTTCAGCACCTCGGGCCGAAAGCAGTAGACCGGCACGTCCGGCCGCATCGTCAGCGCGGCGTCGCGCGCGTTCTCGAACTTCTGCATCGGGCACTCCCGTTCCGGCGCAATTCGAACCCGGCGACCGACCGCAAAGCCCGTGCTGGAACAACGGTGTCCATGACACGGAAATCGGGTGGTCGCGGCCCCTGCCATGTCCTATCCCAGCAGCGGGACGAACACGAGACACGATCCGCAGGAAAGCCGACATGAGACAGAAGACCACGGCCGCGCCGATGACTGCGGCTGTCTGGGCGCAGCTTCTGCTCCTCGGGGCGATCTGGGGCGGGACCTTCGTCATGGGCCGTATCGCGGTCCTGGAGATCGCGCCGATCACGCTCGTGCTGCTGCGGGTGGGCATCGCCGCCGCAGCCCTGCATCTGTGGCTGTTTGCCACCGGGCGCACCTTTGCGCCAGCCTTGCGGATGGCGGGACCGCTGTTCCTGCTCGCCCTGTTCAACAACGTGATCCCGTTCTCGCTGATCTTCATGGGACAGACCGAGCTCGGCGCGGGCCTCGCCTCGATCCTGAACGCCACCACGCCGTTCTGGACGGCGATCGTCGCAAGCGCCTTCCTGCCGGACGAACGCCTGACGGTGAACAAGCTGGCCGGCGTGCTGATCGGCATCCTCGGCACCGCCGTCATGGTCGGGCCGGGCGTGCTCGCCAGCCTCGGCGGGCCGGTCTGGGCGAAGCTGCTCGTCCTCGGCGCCGCGCTCTCCTATGCCTTCGCCTTCATCCTGGCGAAGCGCCTCAGCGGCCTCGCGCCACCGATCGTGGCGACCGGCCAGTTGACGGCGGCGACCGTCATCATGCTGCCGCTGGCGCTGCTGGTCGACGGGGGCTCGGGCACCGCCGACGCTTCGCCGAAGGCCTGGGCCGCCGTCCTGGGCATCGCACTGCTCGCCACCGCCGTGGCCTACATCCTGTACTTCCGGATCATCGCGTCGGCTGGCGCCAGTAACGCGTCGCTGGTCACGCTGATCGTGCCCGCCAGCGCCGTCCTGCTCGGCATCGTCTTCCTCGGCGAACGCCTGGAACTCTTCGAACTGGCCGGACTCGCCCTGATCGCAGGTGGCCTCGTCGTGATCGACGGACGCCTTTTCAAGCGCCGCCGGGACGATGCTGCAGCGCAATAGAGGCGGCGTCGGGCGCGTTTTCGGCTAATGATCGCGGACGTTCCGTGCGCGTCCGATAGCCGAATGTTATCAATGGACAAGCCCCTCGCCGGCGCAAGATCGTCCACAATGGCTGTGCAGCGCAGCACAGTTTTTGCTTGCGAGTGGCACAAACTCGCCTACACTCGTGGCATAGTCTGCTGAGGAGGCTATGACATGGGACTGACGAAACCTATCAACGCGTTGATGGTGTGTTGTGCGTTCGCTTTCATCGGAGCGCTTATCGTCGGGGTGATCCCCTGAGCCGAAAAGGCGGCACCTGACGCCGCTGGCAGTGTAGACGATCATCGTAGACAAGACAGGAAACGGCCGGACATCGATCCGGCCGTTTTCATCGTCTGGATTGTGTCGCGCCCCTGGGCTGCCGGACCGCGCTCAGGCCGCGACCGGCCTGTTTTCCGACGCTGCGGTGCTGCCGCGAATTCCGATCATGTGGCAGATGGCGACGACAAGATCGGCGCGGTTCATCGTGTAGAAATGGAAATCGGTGATGCCGCGCTCGACGAGGTCGAGCACCTGTTCGGCGGCCACAGCGGCCGCCACCAGCGCATGGGTCTGCGGATCGTCCTCCAGCCCCTCGAAGCGCTCCGCCAGCCAGGCCGGAACATGCGTCCCGCAGCGAGCGGAAAAATTCGCCACCTGCGTGAAGTTGTGCACGGGAAGGATGCCCGGCACGATCGGCACGTAGATGCCGGCGCGGCGGATCCGCTCGACGTAGCGCTCAAAGCTGTCATTGTCGAAGAAGAACTGGGTGATGGCCCGGGTCGCCCCGTTGTCGACCTTGCGCTTCAGCATGTCGACGTCGGTGGCGAAGTCGGGGCTCTCGGGATGCTTCTCGGGATAGGCCGAGACCGAAATGTCCGTCGCGCCCTGCGCCTTCAGGGCGCCGACCAGTTCGGCGGCATTGGCATAGCCGGAGGGATGCGGCCGGTAGCGGGCGCCGACGCCCTCGGCCGGGTCGCCGCGCAGCGCCACGAACCGCGTCACGCCCATGGCCATGAACTCGGCGATGACCTCGTCCACCTCGGCCCGCGAGGCATCGACGCAGGTCAGGTGCGCGGCCGGGTCGAGGTCGGTCTCGCGGCGGATGCGGCCGACCGTGCGCGCCGTGCGCTCACGCGTCGATCCGCCCGCGCCATAGGTGACGGAGACGAAATCGGGCGACAGCACCTGGAGCCGGGTCGTGGTCTCCCAGAGCCTGGCCTCCATCAGGTCGTTCTTCGGCGGGAAGAATTCGAAGGACACCTTGATGCGGTCGCCGATGTCGGGACGGCGGGAAAAGCGGAACTGGTTCACGCGGTCTGCTCCGTGCTTGGGTTGTGCGTGTCGGCGATGAGGAGGCGGCGGTCGCGGCCGAGCCAGAGCTTCACCGTCAGGTGTTCGTCGGCAACGCCCTTGGGCTCGAACCGGATCGTCTCCTCCAGGTCGAGGCCGGCTTCGTCGAACCATTCGGCGATCTGACGGTCGGAGAAGCCGAGGCGCAGATGCGCGTGCTGCTCGCGCAGGAACTCGAGCTCGTGCGCCGCGAAATCGACGATCAGCAAATGCCCGGACGGGCGCAGCAGGCGGGCGGCCTCCGCGATGGCCGATCCGGGATGCTCGAGATAGTGCAGCACCTGGTGGATGGTGACGAGATCGAACTGGCCGCGCTCGACCGGCGGCGCGAGCAGGTCGCCCTGGCGGATCTGGGCATGCGCGATGCCCGCCTTCTCCAGGTTGGCGCGGGCGATCGCCAGCATCTCGCGCGACAGGTCGACGCCGATCGCGTGCTGGTAGTAAGGCGCCAGAATCTCGAGCATGCGGCCGGTGCCGGTGCCAAGGTCGAGCATGGTCCTGAACGGGCGCCGGGCCACGAGGTCGATGATCGCCTTCTCCACTGCCTCTTCCGGCACGTGCAGCGAGCGGATGCGATCCCAGCTGTCGGCATTGGCGCCGAAATAGGCCGCTGCCCGCTCCTGCCGCCGGTGCTTGACCGAAGCCAGCCGCTCCAGGTCGCGGTCGACCGGAGGCTGCGCCGGATCGATGCGCGCAATGAGGCTGGACACCAGATCGCGCGCGAACCCCTCCTCCGTCAGGTGGAAATAGGCCCAGGAGCCTTCCTGGTAGCGGCCGATCAGGCCCTCGTCGAGCAACAGCTTGAGATGGCGCGAGACCCGCGGCTGCGACTGGTTGAGAATCTCGGTGATGTCGGAAACGGTGAGATCGCCGCGCGACAGCAGGTAGAGAATGCGCAGCCGGCTGGATTCGGCGACCGCCTTCAAGCTATCAACGAAGGTACCGAGATCGGTCAGTGGACGGAAAAGCATCTGCAACTCCAAACGACATAAAGATATGTTTATATGGATTTTGGAGATGATGCAACCACCCGGCGACCTCGCGATGAAGAAAACCGCCACAGCAGGCAGGCGGTGAATATGGAAATGGAGCGGATCGGCATGAAGCGCGAGGGTGAACGCGAACTGGGCTTCGATCCGGCGGAAATGCCCGCCGATGCCGGCTTGGTCTTCGTCGGCCGGGTGCGCTCGCCCTGGACCGAGCGGGCCGATTGCCCGAAGAACATGGCCACCGCCCGCGAGCGGGGACAGCCGGCCGCCATCGAGATCGCCGAGGCGTATCGGGAAGGGCTCGACGGGCTTTCGGGCTTCAGCCACGTCGTCATCCTGACCTGGCTCGACCGGTCGGACCGCAACCTCATCGTCCAGTTCCCGCGCCATGCATCAGCGCCGCGCGGCACTTTCGCACTGCGGTCCCCTGCCCGGCCAAACCCGATCGGCCTGCATGTCGCGACGATCATGTCGGTCGACATCGCCACGGGCCTCGTCGAAATCGACGCGATCGACGTTCTCGACGGGACACCGGTGGTGGACCTGAAACCCTACTACGCCACGATCGACGCCTTTCCGGAGGCGACCCGTCCGTCGGACCAAGCCAGGCCGTGATCGCCCGCACCGGCCGCGCCCGCGCCGTCGCCAAGGCGCTGACCCTGCTCCTGCCGGCGGCGCCCTATGCCGACACCGAAAAGATCAGGGCCGACGCCATGCGCCCGCACATGAAGACGCTGCCGCCGTCGACCGCCGTCTGGCTCGCGGCCGTCGCGCATGTGCGCCACGAGCACACCGACTACGAGACCCTGCTGGAGGAAGGCTACGACCGCGATTCGGCGCGGTTCTTCGTCATCGACGAGACCAATGCGGTGCTGACGCGCTGGCGCGCGACACGGCTGCTCGACCCCGACGACGAGGAATGAGGCCGGCGCGGCTTCAGGTCCGGTAGATCCACTGCTCGGGGATGCGCACCGAGACCTTCTCGCCCGAAGCGATGCGACCCGGCTTCTCCACCCAGGCGACGATGCCGCGCAGGCGACGCGCCACCTTGGGAAACAGCAGCGCGCCGGCTTCCCGATCGGGCATGCGGGCATGGTCGGCGATCGAACGGCCGGCGATGCGGCAGGGCACGTTCTGCCCGTCGACCTTGAGCGTCACCCCGCCCGAAAAGAACAGGAGGGTGCCGGCCGGCAGCATCGACAGACCGGGAACGCCGCCGATCACCATGTTGGCACCGATCCATTCGGGCCGGAGTTCGGACAGGTCCATACGGCCGGCGACGATGGCGAGTTCGTCGGCCGCCACGATCGACAGCTGGCGCTCGTTGCGCATTTCGGTGCCGCGCGGATACCAGGGTTCGCGCCCGCCCGACCGGCGCGAGACGCCGCGATGATGATCGCCCGCGATGCCGTCGAAGCCGAGGTCGAGCGCATCGGTTTGCGCGGTGACGAAATCGCGGCCCCCGGCCACGAGAACGGCGTCGACCGTTCCGAGCAGCTTGCGCGCCGGGTGGATCTCGACCTCGTCGTCGAGGCGCATCAGGGGCAATTGCATCACGCGGCCTCCGTTTGCCGGCCTACATCATGCGCACCAGCGCGCCGCCGATCGAATAGCCGGCGCCATAGGTGCAGACGAGGCCGAACTCGCCGGGCTTCATATCCTTGTGGTGCCTGTGCATGGCCACCACGGCGCCCGCCGCGGCGGTGTTGCCGAGCTCGTCGAGCACCATCGGTGCGCGGTCCTGCCCCACTTCCTCGCCGAAGGCCAGCTTCAGGATCATGGCGTTCATACGCCCGTTGGCCTGGTGCAGCCAGAAGCGGCGGATCGTGTGCGGGGTGTGGCCATGATCGGCCAGGAAGTCGACGATGAAGCGGTGGCTCGCCACCGTCACGTCCTTGAAGACCTTGTTGCCCTGTTGCTTGATCAGCTTGTCGTCCATCGAAACACGGCTCGGGTCGTCCTCCGCCGCGCGGTTGAGATAGCCGAAATTGGAGCGAATGTTGTTGGAGAACTGCGTCCAGTTGCGCGTGTCGACCAGTTCGAACCGGCCGGCCACCTCGCGGTCGTCGTCGACGGCCTCCAGCAGAAGCGCGGTTGCGGCGTCGCCGAAGATGAAATGCGTCTGCCTGTCACGGAAATTGAGGTGCGCGGTGATCAGTTCCGGCGTCACCACCAGCGCGCGCCGATGCGCGCCGGCCCGAAGCAGGTTGAACGCCACGTGCAGCCCGCCGGCCGCCGAAGAGCAGCCGAGGCTGAGGTCGAAGGCTGCGCCCTGCGCCCCGACAGCCTTCTGGATCTCGATGCCGATCGCCGGATACATGCGCTGCAGATGCGAGGAGGCGCAGATCACGAGATCGACGCTCGCCGGATCGATGCCCGCATCCTCGATCGCCGCCGCAGCCGCCGAGGCACCGAACTCGGCCAGCACCGACAGGTCGTCGTCGCCGCGCGCGGGGATGCGCGGCGCCATGCGGTCGATGTCGAGGATGCCGTCGGACGTGTGGACGTGGCGCTGGCGAATGCCCGAGGCGTGCTCGATGAACTTCGCGCTGGAGGACGGCAGCGGCTCGAGCCCCTGCCCGGCGCGCTCGACGTTTTCGCGCTCGACGAAGGCGTTGTAGCTCTCGACCAGTTCCTCGTTGCCGATCACGGCTTGCGGGATCGTGACCCCCGTCCCGCTGATGATGACGCGCTTCATGCTGGTTGTCTTTCCTGTCCGTCAGGCACTGCCGCGGACCGGGATTCCTTTCGCGCAGTAGGCGGCGGCATCGTATATCGCGCCCCCGCGCGGTGCAAACCGGATCATGCGGCTCAACATCGCCTTTCCGCGCGCTCCAGGCCTTGCAACCCGCGGTTTCGCGTCCGGAGCGATCAGCCCTTCAGCGCGACGATGAACAGGCGCGGAAAGCGCAGCAGCACCTTGCCGTCGACCATCGGCGGGTGCGCGGCGGCGATTCGGGCACGATAGGCATCCAGGAAGGTCGCCTGCTCGTCCGCGTCGAGCGGGTCGAGGAAGGGCTTCAGGCCGGTCGAGCGCAGCCATTCGACGATGGCGCCGGCATCGGCGAGCGGATGGTTGTAGATCGTGTGCCAGAGGTCGACCCGCGCCGCGACCGGCTTCAGGACGTCGTAGTAGTGCCCGACCGGCGGCAGCGGCGCGCGCGCGGCCCCCGCCATCTTGTCTGCGAAGGGCATGGCGGCGGCCGTTTCGCGCATCAGGCGATGCGTCGGTTCGGAGAGGTTGTCGGGCATCTGCACGGCGAGCGCGCCGCCCGGCGCGAGAAACCCCATCAGGCGCGCCAGCAGCGCAGGATGCCCGGGCAGCCACTGGAACACGGCGTTGGCGAAGATCACGTCCACCGGCCCGGCCGGTTGCCACGTCGCCGCATCGGCCAGCGAAAAGTCGAGTCCCGGCAGGCGTTTGCGCGCCTTTTCGATCATGTCGGGCGAGGTGTCGAAGCCCGACACGACCGCGTCCGGCCAGCGCTCGGCCAGAAGCTCCGTCGAATTGCCCGGCCCGCAGCCGACGTCGACCACCCGCCGGGGTGCTGCCACCGGCACCTGCGCCAGTAGATCCCGCGCCGGCCGCGTGCGCTCGTCCTCGAACTTGAGGTATTGCGTGGCAGACCAGTCGGGGCGGGTGGATTTCATCGATAGACCTCGCGGCGATGGCCGATGCGCACCACGAGAATGGTTACCTTCCGGTCCTCGATCTTCGCGATAACCCTGTAGTCGCCGACTCGGTATTTCCAATACCCCGACAAGGAGCCCGCAAGGGCCTCGCCGAGGTCACGCGGGTTGTCGAGCGGCGCGACGCGTTCGCGCAGGAAGCGCAGGATTCGCTGCCGATCCCGCGGTGCCAGCCGCACCAGTTCCCTGTCGACCTGGGCATCGAAGTCGACGGTCCACACGTTCAGGTCTCGTCATCTCTGCCGAGACCGTACTTCTCAATCATGTCGTCGAGCGAGATGCGCGGCCCGTTTTCCTCGACTCGCTGTTGTGCCAGATAGATATCCTCGAGATCGTCGAGATGCTCGATCAAGGCTTCACGGGCATAATAGCTCTTGGTGCGGCCGGTACGCCGCGCGAGGTCGTCAAGGCGCTTCTCGATGTCGGGAGGCAGACGAAGTGCGAGCATGGACGTCTCCTTGCTATACATGTATAGCAAGGAGACCGCGCCATCAACTCGCCTACCGCGTCAGGCGCTTGTAGGTCATCCGGTGCGGGTTGAGCGCGTCGGGGCCGAGGCGGCGCACCTTGTCCTTCTCGTAGTCCTCGAAATTGCCCTCGAACCACTCGACGTGGCTGTCGCCCTCGAAGGCGAGGATGTGGGTGGCCATGCGGTCGAGGAACATGCGGTCGTGCGAGATGATGACGGCGCAGCCGGCGAAGTTTTCCAGCGCGTCCTCCAGCGCCGCCAGCGTCTCGGTGTCGAGATCGTTGGTCGGTTCGTCGAGGAGCAGCACGTTGCCGCCCGTCTTCAGCATCTTGGCGAGGTGGACGCGGTTGCGCTGGCCGCCAGACAGGTTGCCGACCTTCTGCTGCTGGTCGCCGCCGCGGAAGTTGAACGACGAGCAATAGGCGCGCGTGTTGGCGTCGAACTTGCCGAGCTTGACCACTTCGGCGCCGCCGGAAATCTCTTCCCAGACGGTCTTCGTCGGGTCGAGCGAATCGCGGCTCTGGTCGACATAGCCGAGCTTGACCGTCTCGCCGACGCGGATCGAGCCGCTGTCGGGCGCTTCCTGGCCGGTGATCATGCGAAACAGCGTCGTCTTGCCGGCGCCGTTCGGGCCGATGATGCCGACGATGCCGCCGGGCGGCAGCTTGAAGGACAGGTCGTCGATCAGCAGGCGGTCGCCATAGCCCTTCGACAGGCCCTCGACCTCGATGACGACGTTGCCCAGCCGCTCGCCATGCGGGATGACGATCTGCGTGTCGCTCGGGCGGCGTCCGTCGGCGGCCTCCAGCAACTGCTCGAAGGCCGCGATACGCGCCTTCGACTTGGACTGGCGCGCCTTGGGGCTCGACCCGATCCACTCGCGCTCGCGATTGATGGCGCGCTGGCGGGCGTCGTCCTCGCGGCCCTCCTGCTTCAGCCGCTTGGCCTTGGCCTCGAGGTAGGCGGAATAGTTGCCCTCGTAGGGAATGCTGCGGCCGCGATCGAGCTCGAGGATCCAGCCGGTGACGTTGTCGAGGAAGTAGCGATCGTGGGTGATGATCATCACGGCGCCGGGATAGGCGCGCAGGTGCTTTTCGAGCCACGACGTCGTCTCGGCGTCGAGATGGTTGGTCGGCTCGTCGAGAAGCAGCAGGTCGGGCTGGCGCATCAGCAGCTGGCAGAGCGCGACGCGCCGCCGCTCGCCGCCCGACAGGCTGGTCACGTCGGCGTTCTTGGGCGGGCAGGCGAGCGCCTCCATGGCCATTTCGACCTGCTGTTCCAGGTCCCACAGGTTCAGCCGGTCCATCTCGTCCTGGAGATGGGTTGCCTCCTCCGCGGTCTCGTCGGAGTAGTTCATCATCAGCTCGTTGTAGCGTTCGATGATGTTGGTCTTGGCCTTGACGCCTTCCATGACGTTGCCGAACACGTCGAGCGCCGGGTCGAGATCGGGCTCCTGCGGCAGGTAGCCGACGGTGGCGCCGTCAGCCAGCCAGGCTTCGCCGGTCCATTCCTTGTCGACGCCCGCCATGATGCGCAGAATAGTCGACTTGCCCGAGCCGTTGGGGCCCAGAATGCCGATCTTCGCGTCCGGGTAGAAGGAGAGGTGAACGTTGTCGAGCACCTTCTTGGCGCCGTAGGCCTTGGAGAGACCGGACATGTGATAGATGAACTGGCGTGCCATGGGGCGCGTCGCACTCCGTCTTATGAGAGGAAAAGCTGAGATTGTGGGCGCTATGTAAGCGAAACCGCCGCGTGGGGCAATGCCGCCGGGCAGCCATGCGCCGACACGGCCTGTACATTTCGGCCCGCAGGCAGTAGGGAGAAGCCTAGGATGGACCCCCAAGGCCCTGCGCCGCGGCGACGCGGCTGGCCGGTGGACCGCGTTCAAGCGATACAGTACCCCGAAAGATCACCATGACCATATTCGAAGGCGTCGTCCCGGCGCTCGCCACCGCATTGCAGGAACGCGGCTACACCACGCTGACCCCGGTGCAGGAAGCCATGCTGGCGCCCGAACTGCGCGATGCCGACGCTCTCGTCTCGGCGCGCACGGGCTCGGGCAAGACGGTGGCCTTCGGCCTGGCGCTGGCGCCGACGCTGCTTGGCGAGGACGAGCGCTTCGGCCAGGCCGCCGCGCCGCTGGCGCTGGCCATCGCCCCGACGCGCGAGCTTGCCTTGCAGGTCATGCGCGAGCTGGAATGGCTCTATGCCGGGGCCGGCGCGCGGATCGCGTCCTGCGTCGGCGGCATGGACATCCGCACCGAGCGCCGGGCGCTGGAACGCGGCGCCCACATCGTGGTCGGCACGCCGGGCCGGCTGCGCGACCACATCACCCGCTATGCGCTCGACATGAGCGCGCTGCGCGCCGTCGTGCTCGACGAGGCCGACGAGATGCTCGACCTCGGCTTCCGCGAGGATCTCGAGTTCATTCTGGAAGCCGCGCCGGACGACCGCCGCACGCTGATGTTTTCGGCCACGGTTTCGAAGCCGATCGCCACGCTGGCGGAGAACTACCAGCGCAACGCCATCCGCGTCGCCACGGAGACCGGCCGCGAGCAGCATGCCGACATCGAGTACCGCGTCCACCCGGTTGCAGCCTCCGACCGCGACAACGCGATCGTCAACGTGCTGCGCTTCCACGAGGCGCGCAACGCGATCGTGTTCTGCAACACCCGTGCTGCGGTGAACCACCTGACGGCGCGGCTCAACAATCGCGGCTTCTCGGTCGTGGCGCTGTCGGGTGAACTCAGCCAGAGCGAGCGCACCCACGCGCTTCAGGCCATGCGTGACGGGCGCGCCCGCGTCTGCATCGCCACCGACGTGGCGGCGCGCGGCATCGACCTGCCGAACCTCGACCTCGTGGTCCATGCCGACCTGCCGACCAATCCGGAAGCGCTGCTGCACCGGTCGGGCCGCACCGGACGCGCCGGCCGCAAGGGGATCAGCGCGCTGATCGTGCCGATGCCGGCGCGCCGCCGCATCGAGCGGACCTTGCAACTGGCCAACATCACCGCCGTGTGGGCGGCGGCGCCGAATGCCGACGACGTCGCCGCGCGCGACGAGGAGCGGCTTCTGGCGGATGCCGCGCTGACCGAGGCGGTGACCGAAGAGGAAGCGCCGACGGTGGAAAAGCTGCTGGCCCGGCACGCGCCCGACCAGGTGGCGGCCGCCTTCCTGCGCCTGTGGCGCGCCGGACGCTCGGCGCCCGAGGAACTGGTCGACGTTCCGGTCGACCCGCATGCCCGCCCCCGGCGCGAGCGCGACGGCGAACGCGCGCCGCTCGACGGTCCGCGCCCGCGCGACCGCGACATCGGGCCGACGGTCTGGTTTTCGCTGTCGATCGGCCGCAAGCAGAATGCCGAGCCGCGCTGGCTGATCCCGATGCTGTGCCGGTCCGAGGCGATCACCAAGTCCGAGATCGGCGCCATCAAGATGCAGCCGGAAGAGACCTTCGTGGAAATCGCGGCCAGCCATGCCGACGCGCTGGTTGCGGCGATCGGACCGAAGGGGACGCTGCAGAACAACATCCGCGTGACGCGGCTGTCGGGCGTGCCGGACGTCTCCCCGCGCAAGGCCTGGAGCGGCCAGGACCGACCGGAGCGCCCGCGCAAGATCTATGACGACCGCCCGCGCAAGGAGCATGGCGGCTGGCAGGACAAGCCCGCGCGTGACGCCCGGTCGGACAGGCCGGCCACGCGCGACCAGGCTTCGGCTTCGCCGCGTCCCGAGTGGAAGAAGCGCGACGACCGTCCGGCCTGGACGGAGCGCGCCGAAAAGCCGGTCAAGCCGGAGGGCAGCTGGGCCCGGCGCGACGCCGCTCCGGCCGACCGTGCCCCGGCCGATCGGGCGACAACCGAGCGCGCCGTCGACGACCGCGCGCCCTTCCGCAAGGGGCCGAAAAAGCCGTCCAAGGACAAGGGCAAGCCGGATTTCGCCCGCAAGGCGGACAAGAAGGCGAAGCGGAAGACCGACGGCTGACGCAAACCCCGCCGGTCTGCGCGACGCCCCTGCCCTATTGCAGACCGGCCGCGTCGACGATGCCGCGAGGGCAGCCGGCATCGCTGGTCGGCGCCGCGGCGAAGATGAGCTCGGCCAGGCTCTTCTCGCCGTCGATCTCGCCCGACAGGCCGATCGTCAGTTCGCCGATCAGCCGCCGCCCGTTCGACGGATCGGTCACGCAAGCAACTCGCACCCGCGAACCGGCCCCGGGACCGAAGGCCTCGTCGAAGGCCTCGCGGATCTGGCCCGACGTCAGCGTCGCGCCGATGTTTTCGGCAAACAGGTCGCGCACGGCGGATGCGTTCAGGTCGCGCATGACGGCGAGCGAGTCGGCATAGTACTCTTCCATCGTATCGCCGTAGCAGGTGCCGTGCTTGATCCATTCGTGGCGATCGAGGTGGGAAGCCGTGCCCGGCATGACGGTGTCGAGTTCAGCTCGAACCTCCTGCGGCAGCGCGACCTCCGGCAGATCCTCCCATCGGCCGGCCTTGTCGGCGGCAGCGATCTCCGGCGCGACCTGGCAATAGACGTTGCTGCGCGGCTGCGGCCACAGCCCGTGCAGGGAAAAATGACTGGCATCGAAGCGGTCGCCGGTCTGCGTCTCGCACTCCACCTTGTTCGGCCGCGTTTCGCAGAAGCCGGGCTGCCAGCTCGCCGCCAACACATAGTCGACCCGGCCCGTCTGCATACCGCCGCCGTGCCCGCCGCCGGTCGCCGGAACCGGAACCGAGGGCTGCCCGGACACCAGCGCATGCACGCCGCAGCCGACGCCCACCCAGCGCCGGTCGGGCGCCGCGCCGGGCACCCGGATCAGGTAGTGGCTCGGCGTTTCCTTGTTGGCGGCCAGCATGTCGTAGGCGCGACCGATCTCGGTGACGATCCCGCCCGGATTGGCGCCGGTGCGGATCGACTGCGTCGCCGCGCATTCGTCCTGCGCGACGAAGAAGCCGTCGAGCCGAACTTCGGCTGCGGCGGGCGCGGCGAGCGCCAGGATCGCCAGGGCTGCGGAAAAGCCGATGAACGACGCGGCCTGCATGATGGATCCTCCCGTGAACCAACCGGACGATGCCATCATAGCGTGCGTGTGCGGTCGCGAATGTGACGCGCCGCACATTGGGACACGGCGTCGATCGTCAGGCCGCCATGGTCTGGCTGCGATGCGCCCAGCCGGTCATGCGCATCTCGATCCACGCCATGATGGCGTACATGACGATGCCCTCGATCGCGAGCATGACGAGACCGGCAAAGACCAGCGGCACGTTGAACTGCGACTGCGCGCCGAGCATCATGTGTCCGAGGCCGGAATTGGCCGCCACCGTCTCCGAGATCACCGAGCCGACGAAGGCCAGCGTGATCGCCACCTTCAGCGAGCCGAAGAAATAGGGCATCGAGCGCGGGATGCCGACCTTGAGCATGATATCCATCTTCTTGGCGCCCAGCGCGCGCAGCACATCCTCCACCTCCGGCTCGATGGTGGCGAGGCCGGTGGCGACGTTCACGACGATCGGGAAGAAGGCGATGAGGAAGGCGGTGAGGATCGCCGGCACGGTGCCGATGCCGAACCAGATGACCAGTACCGGCACCAGCGCGACCTTGGGGATGGCGTTGAAGCCGACCATCAGCGGGTAGAGGCCGGCATAGATGAAGCGCGACCAGCCGACCAGGATGCCGAGCGCCAGGCCGCCAACGACGGCGAGCAGGAAGCCGGCGAGCGTGGTGTAGAGGGTCTGCAGCGAGTTCTTCCAGATCGCCGACCAGTACTGCACGATCGCCTGGGCGATGACGGTCGGCGCGGGCAGGATGTACTGCGGCAGGTTGAAGCCGCGCGCCGCCCCTTCCCACAGGATGAACAGCGCGGCGGTGTAGAGCCACGGCGCGGCCTTGATCCAGTTGAAACCCTTCGATGCGGTGCTCATGCTGCCTTCCGTGCATCGGCGATGGAACCGCGCAGTTCGTGGACGACGTCCGTGAACGCGGGTTCGTACATGATCTCGAGGTCGCGGGGCCGCGCGAATGGAATCGCCCGCTCCTCGATGATGCGGCCCGGACGGGAGCTCATGACGAAGATGCGGTCGGCCAGGAACACGGCCTCGCGCAAATCATGCGTGACGAGCACGATGGTGACGCCCTGCGCGGCATGCAGGTCGCGGATGATGCACCAGAGCTCCTCGCGGGTGAAGGAATCGAGCGCGCCGAACGGCTCGTCGAGCATCAGCAGGTCCGGTTCATGAATGAGCGCCCGGCAGAGGCTGGCCCGCTGCTGCATGCCGCCGGACAGCTGCCATGGAAACTTCTGGCCAAAGCCCTTGAGACCGACGGTTTCGAGCAGCGCCTCGGCCTTGGCGACATATTCCGCCTTGTTGGCCCTCAACCGCCGACGGTGGCGATCCACCACCTCGAGCGGCAGGAGGATGTTGTCCAGCGTGGTGCGCCAGGGCAGCATCGTCGGGTTCTGGAAGGCCATGCCGACGATGGAGACCGGCTTGGTGACGCGCGAACCGGCGACGGTGACCACGCCCTGCTGCGGAATGTAGAGCCCCGTCACCAGTTTCATCAGCGTGGACTTGCCGCAGCCGGACGGACCGACCACGGCAGCGAACTCTCCCTTGGCAACGGACAGCGAGAGGTCGCGGACGGCCAGAAGGCCGTCCTCTCCCCCGTATCGCATCTCCACCTTGTCGATGGTGACGAGCGGCTGCATCGTGGACACCCCCGCGTCCCGACGGCCTATGGCAGCATCCGCTCTTCCTTCGGCGGCAGGTAGGACGCATCGAAGACGTCGGCGGCGGTGACGTTGCCCTTGAGATCCATCGAAACCTTGAGCAGTTCGATCGAGTTGGCGAGCTTGGCCTCGTCGATGCCGCCGAAGCCGTTCGCCTCGACCCAGGGGGTCTTGATGTTCATCGAATTGGCCATGCCGAGCCGCTCGACCTCGATTTCCTTGGTCAGGATCTCGTTGCGCGACATGACGGCGGCGACGCCGGCTTCCGGATCGGCGACCGCGTCGGCGAAACCCTTGGCGAGCGCCTTGAGGAAGCCCTTGACCGCATCGGGATTGGCGGCGGCGAAGTCCTCGTTGACCATGATGGCATTGCCGTAGAGCTCGAGCCCGTGGTCGGCCATCAGAATGGTGACGATGTCGTCGGCGGGAATGCCCTGCGCCTTCAGGTTCAGGACGCTGGAGAAGGAGAAGCCGAAGATCGCATCGACAGCGCCCTGCGCCAGCATCGGCTCACGGACGGGGAAGCCGACATTCTCGATCGTGATGTTCGACGTGTCGATGCCGGCGACCTGGACAAAGGCCGGCCACTGGCCGAAGGCCGCGTCCGGGGGCGGCGCGCCGAGCTTCTTGCCTTCCAGCGACTTCGGATCTTCGGTGATGCCTTGCGCGGTCCGTCCGATCACCGCGAAGGGCGGCTTGTCATAGATCATCATGACCGCCTTGACCTTCTGCGACGTATCCTCGTCGAGGAACTTGATCAGCGCGTTGATGTCGCCGAAACCCATCTCGTAGGCGCCGGTGGCCACCCGTGGGATCGATTCGCGCGAGCCGGCGCCCGTGTCGATGGTGACGTTCAGGCCTTCGGCGGCGAAATGGCCGTTGTCGACGGCGAGCAGGAAACCCGCGGCCGGGCCTTCGAACTTCCAGTCGAGCGTGAATTTGATGTTGGTGTCGGCCATCGCGGCCCCGACGCCTGCACCGCCGAAGGCGGCCAGGGACATCGCGCCCGCAGCGGCGAGCGAAAAGAGTCGTCTGGTCAGATGCATTGTTGTTGTCTCCGGCACGGAATGTTGCACGGGCGTCATCAAACTATGCCGCAAGGCGCTTGGCAAGACGCGACTGCACAATCCATTGGCATTTTCAACGCCTGAACAAGCGGCGGGCAGCCGGGATGACACCTACCCGCCGCACGACGCCCTTGACCTCGCCCCCGGGAGACGGAAAAGGTCCGCGGACGGATCCGGGGAGACCATGCCAATGGACGACGGTGCGACGCTTCACTCGGCCACGGGGGCGGCTCTTCGTCTCTACAACCGCGAACCGGAGACGCGGCCCCGTGCCGTGGTCCAGATCAACCATGGGCTTGCCGAGCATGCGGCGCGCTATGGCCGCTTCGCCGACCATCTGGCGCGGCACGGCATCGCCAGCGTGGCGCATGATCATCGCGGACATGGGCACACGAGAGCGCCGGACGCGCCGGCCGGCCTGTTTGCGACGGGCGGCGACGGGGTGGCCAAGGTCATCGCCGACGTGCTGTCCGTGCACGACCATATCGCGCAGCGCTGGCCCGGCGTGCCGGTCATCATCTTCGGCCATTCGATGGGCGGCCTGATCGCGCTCAACACGCTTTTTTCCGCCTCCCACCGCGTGGCCGGCGCCGCCATCTGGAACGCCAATTTCTCCGCCGGCCTGCTCGGCCGCGTCGGACAGGGGCTGCTCGCCTGGGAGCGGTTTCGCCTTGGTTCGGACGTTCCGTCGCGCATCGTCCCGAAGCTCACCTTCCAGGCCTGGGCCAAGCAGGTGCCGAACGCGCGCACGGCCTTCGACTGGCTGTCGCGCGACCCGGCCAAGGTCGACGCCTACGTGGCCGACCCGCTCTGCGGCTTCGATGCCTCGGTGTCGATGTGGCAGAACGTATTCGCGATGATCTTTGCCGGCGCCGACGACACCAACCTCGCCCGCATCCGCCGCGACCTGCCGATCAACATCGTCGGCGGGGAGAAGGACCCGGCGACGGATGGCGGAAAGGCGACGGAGCAGCTTGCCGGCAGGTTGCGAGCGATGGAATTTTCAGGAGTCCAGTCAAAGGTCTATGCCGAGACACGGCACGAAAGCCTGAACGAGGTGAACCGCGATGAGGTGATGGCGGATTTCGTGGCTTGGGTGGATGGGATCGACGAGTTCCAAAGTCCGACGTAACGTTTCGTCGCACGCGTCGGAAAGTCACTGACGCTTGCACCTGCAACCCAATGATCAGGAAGGCGCGGCTGGAGACCGGCAGCCGTGGATGCCATATGCCCAACAAGATGACCAACTGGAGCTGACATGGTTACGGTCACTCTTGCCACGATAAAAAGGGCAACTGAGCAGCCTCCTCGACCGCGTCGAGGCAGGTGAAACCGTCATCATCACTCGACGCGGCAAGCCCGTCGCGCGTGTCTCTCCCGCGGAGAGCGCGAAGAAGCCGATCCCCTTCGAGGAACTCGCGGCATTCCGGGAGACCATGCCCCAGGGTTCCGGTCTGACGCGGCTGTCCGAGCTGCGGGATGAGGGATGGTAGGATCGTGCTGTTTCGACACGTCCTACCTCGTGCCGCTTACCGTGGAAGAGGTGTACGGCGCCGCCGTTACGGAGTTCATCTCGACGCTCGATCATCAGACCCTCGCCCCCAGCCACTGGACCCTTGTCGATTCGCCCCGTTCTGGTGCGGGATTTGAGGACGGGACGGTTCTCGCGCGAGGAAGCGGAGGGGCTTGGGACGCGCTTCGGCGGTTTGGTTCGAGGATCCTTCTCGCTCATACTCCATACGGCCGACGACCATGAAACAGCAGCGGTATTCCTCGCTAGGCGCGAAGGCGGTCTGCGCGGGCCGGACGCGATGCATCTGGCGATCGCCGCGAACCACGCCGTCACCGCCGTCTTCAACGGCGACAAGAAGATGATCACCAAACGGCCATCCCTCCGACTTCCAGTTTCCTCCGGCATCCACCTCCCCCGGCTACCCGTGACGTCGTGACGCTGACGGCGTGACAGCGGCCGCCCACTTCTGCTAGGCACCCGGCGACTCCTTCGCAGGAACCGCTTCGTCCATGTCCTCTCCCCCGCTCGCCGGCGTCCGCGTCCTCGAACTCGCCCGCATCCTCGCCGGTCCCTGGGCCGGGCAATTGCTGGCCGACCTGGGTGCCGACGTCATCAAGGTGGAGAATCCGGACGGCGGCGACGACACGCGAAAGTGGGGGCCGCCCTTCGTGACCGGCGCGGATGGCGAAAACCTGTCGGCGGCCTATTACCACTCGACCAATCGCGGCAAGCGCTCGATCGCCGTCGATTTCTCGACGCCCGAAGGCGCAGACATCGTCCGGCGCATCGCCGCCTCCAGCGACGTGATGATCGAGAACTTCAAGCTTGGCGGGCTGAAGAAATACGGCCTCGACTACGAGAGCCTGAAGGCGATCAACCCGAAGCTCGTCTACTGCTCGATCACCGGCTTCGGGCAGACCGGACCTTACGCGCCGCGCGCCGGCTACGACTTCATCATCCAGGGCATGGCCGGCATGATGTCGATCACCGGGGCGCCGGGCGGCGAACCGCAGAAGGCGGGGGTGGCGATCTCCGACATCTTCACCGGGCTGTACTCGGTCATCGCCATCCAGGCGGCGCT
Source organism: Aquibium carbonis (assembly GCF_003970795.1). Lineage (GTDB taxonomy): Bacteria > Pseudomonadota > Alphaproteobacteria > Rhizobiales > Rhizobiaceae > Aquibium > Aquibium carbonis. The sequence goes on from NZ_RWKW01000090.1 coordinate 25,976, forward strand.
GCGGCATGCGGAGAAGACCGGCGAAGGCCAGTGGATCGACATGGCGCTGTTCGACACCCAGATCTCGGTGCTCGGCAACCAGAACCTGAACTACCTCGTCTCGGGCGCGGCCCCGGTTCAGATGGGCAATGCCCACATGAACATCGCGCCCTATGAGGTGTTGCCGCTGAAGGACGGGCACTTCATCCTGGCAGCCGGTAACGACGGCCAGTTCCAGCGCTTCTGCGCCGTGGTCGGCCTCGACGCGCTGGCGACGGATCCCGACTTTGCGACCAACCCGGCACGCGTCGCCAACCGCGTGCGCCTGCGCGAGCAATTGGTCGCCGCGCTGGCGGACTGGACCAAAGCGAACCTCTTGCCGAGGCTCGACGCGGCGTCCGTGCCGGCCTCGCCGATCAACAACATCGCCGAGATGTTTGCCGATCCGCAGACGATTGCACGCGGCATGCGCATGGACCTCGACGATGGCCATGGCACGCGCCTGCCCTCGGTGCGGGCGCCCATGCTGATGTCGGGCACGCCGCCGGTCTACGACCGCCCCTCGCCGCGGCTCGGCGAGCACTCAGACGACATTCTTGCCGAACTTGCCCGACTGGAGAAGAAGACATCATGAAAACCGGTGGCCAGCTGATCGTCGACGCCCTCGAGGCCAACGGCGTCGAAACCGTCTTCTGCGTGCCGGGCGAAAGCTACCTCGCGGTGCTCGACGCGCTGCATGATTCCGCCATCCGCACGATCGTCTGCCGCCAGGAAGGCGGCGCCGCGATGATGGCCGACTGTGCCGGACGCCTGACCGGCAAGCCCGGCGTCTGCTTCGTGACGCGGGGCCCGGGCGCCACCAACGCCTCGGCCGGCATCCATATCGCCGCGCAGGATTCCATCCCGCTGGTCCTGTTCATCGGCCAGGTGGCGCGCGGCAACCTGGAACGCGAGGCCTTCCAGGAGGTCGACTACAAGGCCTTCTACGGTTCGATCGCCAAGTGGGTGGTCGAGATCGACGATCCGGCCCGCGTGCCCGAACTCGTCACCCGAGCCTTCGCGATCGCAACCGCGGGCCGGCCCGGACCCGTGGTGATCTCGTTGCCGGAAGACATGCTGACCGAAGCCTGCGAGACGGTCGCCCCGCTGGCATTCACACCGGTCGAGACCGCGCCGGCCCCGCATGTGATCCAGCAGGCGATCGACCTGCTTGCCGCCGCCAAGCGGCCGATCGCCATCCTCGGCGGCACGCGCTGGAGTGAACGCGCGGTGGCCGACTTTCAGCGTTCGGCGGAAAGCTGGTCGCTTCCGGTCGGCTGTTCCTTCCGTCGCCAGATGCTGTTCGACCACCTCCACCCCTGCTATGCCGGCGATGTCGGCATCGGGCCGAACCCGGCGCTTGCCGCTGCCATCCGGGACGCGGATGTGGTGCTTCTGATCGGCGGGCGCTTCGGCGAGATGCCGTCGTCCGACTATTCGCTTCTGAAGAGCCCCTATCCCGAACAGACGCTGATCCACGTCCATCCGGACGCCGGCGAACTGGGCCGGGTATACCGCCCGACGATCGCCATCAACGCCTCACCCGACGCCTTCGCGGCTGCCTTTGCCGGTCACGGCCCCAAGGCGCCGCCGGCCTGGTCCGAGCGGACGGAAGCGCTGCACCGCGCCTATCTCGACTGGTCGACGCCGCCGGAGAGCGGCCCCGGCGCCGTCCACATGGGGCCGATCATGTCGTATCTCGAAAGCGTGTTGCCCGACGACGCCATCCTGACCAATGGCGCCGGCAACTACGCTACCTGGATCCACCGATTCCATCGTTTCCGCCGCTTTGCCACGCATGGCGCGCCGACGTCGGGATCGATGGGCTATGGCACGCCGGCCGCGGTCGCCGCAAAGGCGCTGTTCCCGGAGCGCGAGGTGATCGCCTTTGCCGGCGACGGCTGTTTTCTGATGAATGGCCAGGAATTCGCCACCGCCGTGCAGTACGACCTGCCGATCGTCGTGGTGGTGGTCAACAACGGCATCTACGGGACCATCCGCATGCACCAGGAGCGGGAGTATCCCGGCCGGACCGTCGCCACCGACCTCGTCAATCCCGACTTTGCCGCGCTTGCCCGAGCCTATGGCGGCCATGGCGAGACGGTGGAGAGGACAGCCGACTTCGCGTCGGCCTTCGAACGCGCGCGGGCCAGCGGCCGGCCTGCGATCATCGAGATCCGGCTCGACCCCGAAGCGATCACCCCGACACGCACTTTGACCGACATCCGCGAGAAACGCTGACCGGTCGCCGCGGCACCTCATCGCGTGTGGCGCGTGCGCGCATAGGGTGATATGGCAGCGGCGGATTTTCTGGAGACCATCGCATGAACCCCGCGCCGACGGCGTCCATCACGGTCGTCATTCCATGTCGAAACGAAGCCGACAACGTGGCCTTCCTCCTCGACGAGGTGGACGCCGCGCTGGCCGGACGCGACTACGAGATCGTCATCGTGGACGACGGATCGACCGACCGAACCGCCGAAGTGCTGGCGGCGCGGATGGGTACGTCCGGCGGCAGGCTGCGTCACATCCGGCATGATCGCTCGGCGGGGCAGAGCGCGGCCGTGCGGTCTGGCGTCTGGCATGCCGCCAAGGACATCGTCGTGACCATGGACGGCGACGGGCAGAACGACCCGGCCTACCTCCCCAAGCTTGCCGACGCGCTGATGGCGGCCGGCCCGGGCTGCGGCATCGCCGCCGGGCAGAGGCTGAAGCGGACCGACACCAAGCTGAAGCAGCTTTCGTCGCGCTTCGCCAACAATCTGCGCGAGATGATCCTGCGCGACGGTACGCGCGACTCGGGCTGCGGCCTGAAAGCCTTGCCGACCGCGGTTTTCAGGCAGCTGCCCTTCTTCGACGGCTGGCATCGCTACTTGCCGGCGCTGGTGATCCGCGAAGGCTATTCGGTGGTCCACATCGATGTGACCGATCGGCAGCGCCGCTTCGGAAAATCCAATTACGGCATTCTCGATCGCGGCCTGCGGGGCGTGCTCGACCTGTTCGGCGTGTGGTGGCTGAGGCGCCGCCGCAAAGTCGTTCCGCAGGTCAGGGAGGTGAAATGATGACCTGGCTGCAGTCGCTATCCGTCTGGATGCACGATGTCTTCGTGGCACAGTTCGACGGCTGGATCGTTCTCGGCTTCGTCGCCCAGGCGATGTTCACCATGAGGTTCGTGGTGCAATGGCTGGCATCCGAGCGCGAGAAGCGGTCGGTCGTGCCGATCGCCTTCTGGTTCTTCTCGCTCGGCGGCGGGGCGCTGCTGCTCGTCTACGCCATCCAGCGCCAGGATCCCGTCTTCATCGCCGGCCAGGGCATGGGCCTTCTGATCTATGTCCGGAACCTGTGGCTGATCTTCAACGAGCGCCGCAGCCTGTCGCAACAGGCGGACTAAGGCGGGCATGGCGGCGCCCGCGATTTCCTCCGCGTCCTTGCGACTGGGCGCGTTGCATCAGGTGCTCTTGGTTCTCCTGTGCCTGTTTGCCTTCGTGCCAGGCATCGCGACCCTGCCGCCCACCGATCGCGACGAATCCCGCTTCGTCCAGGCCACGAAGCAGATGGTGGCGAGCGGCGACTATGTCGACATCCGCTTCCAGGACGTTCCACGCTACAAGAAGCCGGCCGGCATCTACTGGCTGCAATCGGCCGCGCTGACGCTGACGGGACAAGGCGCCGACGCGCCGATCTGGGCCTACCGCCTCGTGTCGGTCGCCGCCGCGACGATCGCCGTTCTTGCCACCGCGCGGCTCGGCGCAGCCCTGTTCGGGACGGGCGCCGGGCTGATTGCCGGCACGGCGCTCGCCGGCATCGTGATGCTCTTGTTCGAAGGCCGTATCGCCAAGACCGACGCGACGCTTCTGGCCACCGCCGTCATTGCCCAGGCCGCGCTGGCGCGGGTCTATCTCGCCGCCCGAGGGCGGATCGAGCCGTCGGCCGCGGCCCCCTGGATCATGTGGGCCGCGCTGGGCGCGTCGATCCTGATCAAGGGGCCGGTGGTTCCGGCCCTGTCGGCACTGACGGTGGCGTCGCTTCTGGTGCTCGACCGGGATCGCGCCTGGCTGGGACGGCTCAAGGCCGGGCGCGGCGTGCTGTTGATGCTTCTGATCGCCGCTCCATGGCTGGTCCTCATCACCTGGAAGAGCGGGGTCGAGTTCTGGCAGAAATCGATCGGCGAGGATTTCATCTCCAAGATCGGATCCGGGCAGGAATCGCATGGATTCCCGCCCGGCTATTATGCCGCGATCTACGTGCTGTTCCTGTTTCCCTTCGCACCGCTGGCGCTGCGAGGCGGTTTCAAGGCGCTCAACCGCATGCGCGAGGATCCGGCTCTTCTGTTCCTCGTCTGCTGGTACGTGCCCTACTGGGTGATGATCGAACTGATCCCGACCAAGCTGCCGCATTATGCGCTACCGGCGTATCCGGCGGTCCTGCTGGCGATGGGCTGGGCGCTGACGAGTGCCAGCGCGGCCACGACGGAGCTGAAGCGGTGGCAGCTCTGGCTCTGGTGGGCGACCATCGTCGGTTTCGGGCTGGTGAGCGTGGCGCTTGCGGTCCTGTCGGTCGCCGCGACCCCCTACCTCACCGGCTCATTCTCGATCTGGGGCGTTGTCGCCGCCATTCTTCTCCTGGCGGGCGCCTGGCTCGGCTCCGGCATCGGCCCGAACACGAGCTTCCGGGGCGCCATCCTGCCGGCGACACTCGCGTCTGCCGCCGCGTTCGCGATCCTGGCGACCGTGGTCGCTCCCGGTCTCAGGCCGATCTGGCTGTCGCCGCAGCTCGCGGCAACCTTCGCCGAAGTGAAGACGTGTCCCGATTCGCGCCTCGTCTCGGTCGGCTATCACGAGCCGAGCCTGGTGTTCCTCGCCGGCACGGACACGCTGCTTGCCGGCACCCGAGAAGCGGCCCTGGAACTGGCAAACAATCCGGACTGCACGATCTTGATGATCGACGATCGTTCGATGGAAGCCTTCGCCGCGACCATGCCTGGCGGGCTGGACTCGCTGGAAGAGCTCGGCACGGTCGAAGGCTTCAACTATTCCAAGGGAACCGCCCGGTTCCTTCGCTTCTTCCGGATGCAGCCCTCGGACCCCGCCACGAACTGAGCGGCAACGCGACCGCTCAGGTCGCGTCGAAGTCGAGCACCAGCCTTTGCGACAAGGGCCGCGTCTGGCAGGCGAGCGTGAACCCGGCTTCGATTTCCCAGGGCTCGAGCGAAAAATTCACGGCCATTTCCGACTGGCCTTCGACAACCCGGCAGCGGCAGGTGCAGCACATGCCGCCGGCGCAGGAGTAGGGCAGCTCGAGGCCGGCCGCATGGGCCGCGTCCAGAACCGTCGAAGCGCCCTCGCCCATCGGGAATCCCCGGCGAACGCCGTCGAGAACGACCTCGATCGACACGCCTTCGGCGACGGCCTTCTGCGCGGCGGCCGAGGGCGCGCGTGGCGCCGGCGCCTCGCCCGACGGCGTGAAGCGCTCGAACCGGATGCGGTCGGGATCGACGCCCAGATCCTTCAGCGCCAGAGAGACGTCATCGATCATCTCGCCGGGTCCGCACAGGAAAACACCGTCGCTGGAGAACGGGTCGATCAGTCCGAGCTCGGCCATGCGGCGGATGCGGCCGCCATCGATGCGGCCGTTCAGCAGGTCGACGTCCTGCTTTTCACGCGACAGGAGATTGACCAGCGAAAAACGCCGCATGTGGGCATCCTTCAGATCCTGCAACTCCTCGCGGAACATGATGGTGTCGGTGGTGCGGTTGCCGTAGACGAGCGTGACCGTGCTGGCCGGCTCGTGGGCGAGAACCGTCTTGGCGATCGAAAGCATCGGGGTGATGCCGGAGCCCGAGGCGATGAGCAGGTAGTCGTGGCGTTCGCCGGCCAGCGAAGTGAAGCGGCCTTCCGGCGGCATCACGCGGATGGTGTCGCCGATCGACAACACCTCGTTGACGAAGCGCGAGAAGCGACCGTCGGCCACCTTCTTGACGCCGACCTTGAGCATCGTCTCGCCGGGCGCCGAGCAGATCGAATAGGAGCGGCGCACGTCCTGTCCGTCGACGGTGGCCGCCAGCGTCAGGTACTGGCCTGGCTTGAACGCGAATTCCTCGCGCAGTTCGTCCGGGACCGCGAAGGCGACGGCCACGGCCTCGGGCGTCTGGCGTTCGATGTCGGTGACGGTCAGGTCGTGGAAACGAGGTACCATTCGAGCCTCAGATGCATTTGAAATAATCGAAGGGTTCGCGGCAGGCGAGGCAGCGCCAATGCGCCTTGCAGGCCGTGGAACCGAATTCGGAAAGCCGTTCCGTCTTGGCAGAACCGCAGCGCGGACAGGCGACCTCGATCTCGCCAAACAGCGAGCGGATCGACGACGACGCCTGCTGGGGCGGCGCGATGCCGTAGTCGCGCAGTTTCTCGCGTCCTTCAGGCGTGATCCAGTCGGTCGTCCAGGCTGGAGAGACGACGCGTTCGACACGCGCCTCGAAGCCCGCATCGCGCAAGGCCGCCTCGACGGCGAGTTCGATGGCGAGCACCGCCGGGCAGCCTGAGTAGGTGGGCGTCACCCTCGCCACCGCCACGCCGTCGACCAGTTCGACGGATCGCAGGATGCCGAGATCGGCGACGGTGACGCAGGGAACCTCGGGGTCGGGAACCGAAGCAGCAGCGGCCCACGCCTGCTGGCGCGTATCGAGTCCCGTCGCCCCCCCAACCATCGTCATCGGCTCACCACGTCGCCCCGGGATAAGTGCGCTGGATGTGCTGGAGGTCGGCAAGCAGGAAGCCCATCGCCTCGCCGTGCATCCCCTTGCGGCCACCGCGCTGGCTGTAGGGGGGCGTGATGAAGGTGAGCCCGGCTTCCGCGAAGATCGGCCCGATGATCCGGTCGAAGGCCGGCCGCAGCGACGAGGGCTGAGGCGCGATGCCGGCAGCGGAGGCCTGCACCGTCACCGGATCGTCCTCGAAGATCTCGTCCAGGTACGGCGCCAGTTCCTCGATGGCGTCCTCCATGCGACGACGGCTTTCTTCGGTGCCGTCGCCCAGCCGCACCACCCACTCGCCGGCATGGCGGATGTGGTAAGCGACCTCCTTGACCGCCTTGGCGGCGATGCCGGCGACGGTGGCGTCGGTCGACGAGGCGGCAGCCTTCCAGAACGGTTCCATGAAAGCGGCGAAATAGAGCTGGCGAAGCATGGTCTGCGCGAAGTCGCCGTTCGGGCGTTCCACCAGAAGGCAGTTCAGATACTCGCGCTCGAGACGCAGATAGGCGAGATCGTCCTCGGTGCGGCCCTTGCCCTCGACGTCGGCGGCATAGGTGTAGAGCGCACGCGCCTGGCCGATCAGGTCCAGCGCCATGTTGGGCATGGCGAGGTCTTCCTCCAGCATCGGCGCGTGGCCGCACCATTCCGACAGGCGGTGACCAAGCACGAGATGATCGTCGGCTAGTCGGAGCAGCAAGGTCAGCAGCGTGTCGCGGTCGATCGTGGCGGCGGCGCCCATCACATGTGCCCCACTTCGTCCGGAACCGTGTAGAAGGTCGGGTGGCGGTAAATCTTCGACGCGGTCGGCTCGAAGTTCTCTTCCTTCTGGAGCGGGTCCGAAGCGACGATCGCCGCCGACGGCACGACCCAGATCGACACGCCCTCCCCGCGACGGGTGTAGACGTCGCGCGCCGCCTGCAACGCCATCACCTCGTCGGCGGCGTGCACGGAGCCGCAATGCTTGTGCGCGAGGCCATTGCGCGGCCGGATGAAAACCTCCCAGAGCGGGATCTCGTTCTTTGCCATGATCTGGTCCTCCTGGGCGCCCGCCAGGCGAGCGGCTGGGCATATTCAGATTGCGTACGCGGCGGCGCCCGCGCGCCGCCCTCCGGAACTCACCTGGACAGGTCTATTCCGCCGCGAGCTTCGTCGCTTCGCGGCGCGCCCTGCGCTTCTCGGCGTGAGCCAGCGCAGCCTCGCGCACCCAGGCGCCGTCGTCCCAGGCCTTCCTGCGCGCGGCGAGGCGCTCGCGGTTCATCGGGCCGCCGCCCTTGACGACACGCCAGAACTCGTCCCAGTCGATGGCGCCGAAATCATAGGCGCCGCGCTCGTCGTTCCACTTGAGTTCGGGGTCAGGAAAAGTCAGGCCGAGATACTCGCCCTGCGGCACGGTGGCGTCGACGAATTTCTGGCGAAGCTCGTCATTGGTGAAGCGCTTGATCTTCCACCTCATCGACTGGTCGCCGTGCTGGCTGTCGGAATCATGCGGGCCGAACATCATCAGCGAAGGCCACCACCAGCGGTTCAGCGCGTCCTGCGCCATCTCCTTCTGCCCCGGCGTGCCCTGCGCGAGCGTCATCATGATCTCGTAGCCCTGGCGCTGGTGAAAACTCTCTTCCTTGCAGACGCGGATCATGGCGCGCGCATAGGGCCCGTAAGAGCAGCGGCAGAGCGGAATCTGGTTCATGATCGCGGCGCCGTCGACCAGCCAGCCGATCGCGCCGATATCGGCCCAGGTGAGCGTCGGATAGTTGAAGATCGAGGAGTACTTCGCCTTGCCGGCCAGAAGCTCCTCGGTCATCTGCTCGCGGCTGACACCGAGCGTCTCGGCCGCCGAATAGAGGTAGAGCCCATGGCCGCCCTCATCCTGCACCTTGGCCAGCAGCGCGGCCTTGCGGCGCAGCGACGGTGCGCGGGTAATCCAGTTGCCTTCCGGCAGCATGCCGACGATCTCGGAATGCGCGTGCTGGCCGATCTGGCGGATGAGCGTGCGGCGATAGCCTTCCGGCATCGGGTCGTTCGGCTCGATCTTTTCCTCGGCGTCGATTCGCGCCTGGAAGGCGGCGAGAAACGCTTCGTCCTCGTTGGTTTCGGTCTTTGCGCCGATCAGGCCCTGGCTGTACATGACGTCTCCTCCGTGGGTGGATCGTAACACATCCGCCTCATGCGGGATATGTAACAAAAAAGATCGATGATTTCAATCTTTCGTAACACGACAAGGGAGGCGTGGATGCAATTCGGCGTGAAGGAAGCGGAGGAGACGCTGGCCAGGGTGTTCGCGCCCTGGATCGTGCAGATGGGGCTGAAGCCGATCAGCTTCGATGCCGGCGGCGGCGACTTCGTCCTGCCGGAGAACCGGACGCTCGTTCACATCGGCGGCGTGATCTGCGGCCAGGCCACCGCGTCTGCCGCCGACACCTGCTCGGTCGTGGCGCTGGCGGCGCTGAACGGGCGATTTCGGATCTGCACCACCGTCGACCTGACGACGCACTTCGTCCGCCCGCTGAAGCCCGGAGACGTCGACATCCGCGTCGACGTGCTCTCCAACGGCAAGCGCATGGCCTACACGCGGGTGGAGATGCGGGCGAAGGGCGAGACGAAGGTGGCGGTAACCGCGACGAGCGCCTTTGCCTATCTGGAGGACTGAAAGGCGGCGCCGCGTGACGAAGAAAGGAAATGCGCCTATATTCCCGAGCATGGACCGGGAGTTCGTCATAGAGCGGCTGAAAGACGCCGAACGGGCGTTACGCGACACAGGCGTCGTCGCGCTCTATCTCTATGGCTCCTACGCGCGCGATGAAGCGAGGCCGGATAGCGATGTGGACGTCATCGTAGAGTTTGCGCCAGGACGGCAACACGACCTGACCAGCTACATGGGTCCGTATCACATCCTGGAACGTCAGTTGCCGGATGTGGCCATAGGATACGGGACTTCCGACAATATCGTCCCTGATTATCGAACTTCAATCGAAAGCGAATCGATCCGGGTGTTTTGATGAGCTCGACGAAGTCTCCGGTCGTGCGGCTTCTCCACATCAGGCACGACATCGAGGCGATGATTGCGTCGGTGGACGGAATGGCGGACCAAGAGATCGTGGCGAGCCATATCCACCGCCGCGCGCTCGAACGCTCGATCGAAATCGTCTCGGAAGCGGCCAAGGCTTTGCCGGATTGGCTTCGGGAGACAGAACCCAAAATCCCCTGGAAAGACATTATCGGGATCGGGAACCTGCTTCGACATGAGTATTATCGGATCGATGACACCACGATGTTGAGCATACTTCGCATCCATCTGCCGACATTGCTTGACGCGGTCGGAAGGATGGAGCGGCGCGTGCCCGGCACTTCGGCCTGATTTGTGATTCAGGCACCGCTCATATACCCCCGAAGCGCGCCTTGAACCGGTCCCGTCGCCCCTGGGGCGGAAGTCCCGCCACGTCGAGCCAGGCCTCGCTCGGGTGCGCGAGCGCGGAGTAGAGATGGCGCACGAGCGCCCTCGCCTCTTCGCCCGGCCAATCCTGTGGCAAGAGCGCGGCCGGCAGGCCGGGGTCGCGCAACACGAGGCGGCGCCAGCCGTGATTGACCAGGATGCGCGCGGCCATGGCGTCGAGCGGTGACAGGTCCGCACCGCCATCGAGCGCCCTCGCGAGCGGTGTCAGTTCCGAGCACAGCGCCCGATATCCGGCAGCAACGCCATCCAGCGCCCAGAGCCGCGTCACCCCTTCCGGAATGCGCAAGGCCGGACCGGCGACGACCAGCAGGCCGGAGGGCAACCCCACCGCCGGATCGCCGGTTTCGCTGTGCGGACGGATCCAGCTGGCCGGGCCCGTCGAGACGAAGCCCAGGCTGCGCATGTCCTCGTCGCGCAGGGTACGGTCGGCGGCATCACCGGCCGATGGCGAGACAGCAACGATCCAGCGACCATCCCAGGCAGGCGGCGCGGCGGCGTAAATGCGGCGAGTGGCGAGGTCGAATGCATGACGCCCCTCGTCGGCCAGTCGGTAGAAGCTGTTGCGCCCTCCCCGCTCGCGCAGCACCCAGTGATCGGCCGCCAGCCGCGACATGGCGGTGCGGACGGCGCCGGGCTCGACCCGCAGCCGGGCCATCAGATCCTGCAGCAATGTGAGCGGCGCCTGACCGCCGCGCGGCGCGACGGCGTCGCCGAACACCGTGATGATCAGCGACCAGACCCGGAGACGGCCGCGCCCGTGCAGGCGGTCGATCATCCGCTCGAGCGCGGTCAGGGCCGGGTTGGTGGTCGCATCCATGCCTGCTGGAATGCCACGCCCGCAAAGGCGATGGCAAGGCATGCCGATCCGCGCGGGCAACCGGACCGCCGGATGAACGCGGCCGAAGCCGGTCCAGCCGGTCGGCACGGGGATTCAGCTAGGCTGGCGGAGGCAAGGGCGCCGCAAGCTCCCGGATACCGCCGACCAGAAGCCGCGTGGCGATGCGCGCATAGTCCTGCCGGCTGACGGGTCCGCCCTCGCGAAACCACATGTAGAACCAGTTCAGCATGCCAAAGAGGCTCATGGTGACCGGCTTGAGCAGCGGCGTCCCCTCGAATGCCTCCGGCGCGACGGCCCGGACGGCATCGGCGAAGCGGGTGACGAGCTGGCGTTCGAGTGCCTTGAGCTGCGCCTGATCGGCCTCGGGCAGAAGCTGCATCGAACCGACCTGGAGCTTGTGCTGGGCATCGGCGTCCCGGTAGGCCTCGAGCAGGGCGGCAACCAGCCCTTCGAGGCGCGTTTCGGGCGCGACGTCCGGTCGATCGGCGGCTTCCACCACTTCGACGAGTTCTTCCAGGTGGGTCGAGACGATGTCGAAGAGCAGCGCCTCCTTGGAGGCGTAGTAATGGTAGAACAGCGCCTTCGACACGCCGCACTCCGAAGCAAGCCCGCCCATCGAGGCGCGATCATAGCCGTCACGCGCGAAGACGGCCGCGGCCTTCCTCAAGAGGGCAAGCCGCTTCTCGTCGTAGTCCTTGGCGCGGCTGCGTGCCATCAGCGCCGACGGTCCCGCATGAACCTCATTCCTTCGGCCGGTTGTCGACGATGCGCTGCGCCTTGCCCTGGCTGCGCGCGACCTTCTCCGGTTCGGTGACGTTGACGCGCACCGTCACGCCGACGACATCCTTGATGCGCTCGCGCAAGGCATGGCCAGCGACCTTGCGGGCATCGTCGGCCACATGCGTGATCGTTGCCTCGACATGCACGATCATCTCGTCCATGCGCCCCTCGCGCATCAGCTCGATCTGGAAATGCGGGGCGAGACCTTCGACGGCCAGGATCTGCTCCTCGATCTGGGTCGGGAAGACGTTGACGCCGCGCAGGATCATCATGTCGTCGGAACGGCCAGTGATCTTCTCCATGCGCCGCATCGTGCGGGCCGTCCCCGGCAGGAGCCGCGTCAGGTCGCGAGTGCGATAGCGGATGATCGGGAAAGCCTCCTTCGAAAGCGAGGTGAAGACGAGCTCCCCCTGCCCGCCGTCATCGACCGGATCGCCGGTGATCGGGTCGATCACCTCAGGATAGAAGTGATCCTCCCAGATGTGCAGCCCGTCCTTGGTCTCGACGCATTCGTTGGCAACGCCCGGCCCCATCACCTCCGACAGTCCGTAGATATCAACGGCATGCATGTCGAAGGCGTCCTCGATCTCGGCGCGCATGGCATTGGTCCAAGGCTCGGCGCCGAAGATGCCGACCTGAAGCGGGCTCTTGCGCGGGTCGAGACCCTGTGCACGGTATTCATCCAGGATCGACAGCATGTAGGACGGCGTGACCATGATGGTCGTCGGCCTGAAATCCTCGATCAGCGTCACCTGCCGGGTGGTCATGCCCCCGGAAACAGGGACCACGGTGCAACCGAGGCGTTCGGCGCCGTAGTGCGCCCCGAGGCCGCCGGTGAAGAGACCGTACCCATAGGCGATATGGACGATGTCGCCCGGCCGCGTGCCGGACGCGCGCATGGACCGCGCCACGCATTCTGCCCAGACGGCGAGGTCGTTCTTCGTGTAGCCGACGACGGTCGGCTTGCCGGTCGTCCCCGAAGACGCATGGATCCGAGACACCTGCTCGCGTGGCACCGCGAACATGCCGAAGGGATAGTTGGCGCGCAGATCGTGCTTGGTCGTGAAGGGGAATTTCTTCAGGTCCGACAGCTGCTTGAGGTCATCCGGGTGAACCCCCGCCGCGTCGAAGGCCTGGCGGTAGTGCGCCACGTTCTCGTAGGAATGCTTCAACGACCATTTCAGGCGGTTGAGCTGGAGCGCTGCGATTTCGTCGCGGGATGCGATCTCGATGGGGTCGAGATCTTCCCTCCTCGGCGTCAGGTCCTTCATTGCTTTCTCCCCCGTGCGTTCTCGTGTGGCGCGTTCAACCCGCGTTCTCGTCGAAATGGCGGCCCTCGACCGTCCGCGACGCGCCACGGAACTCCGCGATCAGCTTTCCTGCCTGGTTCCTCACCGTGACGTCGTAGATGCCCGAGCGGCCGGCGCGGGCGACTTCGCGAGCCTCTGCCGTCAATCGGTCACCGAGTTGCCCTGGGGCCAGGAAGGTGATGACGTTGTGCTGGGCGACGACGAGCTGATTGTAGGAATTGCAGGCGAAGGCGAAGGCCGAATCCGCCAGCGTGAAGATGAAGCCGCCATGGCAGATGTCGTGGCCGTTGGTGTGGTGCTTCTCGACGGTCATCGACATGGTCGCGGTGCCGGGACCAACGGCGTCGAGCGCGGCACCCAGCCATTTCGAGGCGTCATCGCGCGCCCACATGGCCTGTGCCGAGCGCGTGGCGATTTCTTCAGCCGACAATGCCATCCGAGCCTCCCTGCCCGCGCTCCTCCCGAGCGCCATGGATAGGAGCCTTGCATAAACCGACCGGCCGGTCAATAATACTGAAGGAGGCCGTTCCACCGTCCTCCGCACGCTTGGGAGGAGCGCTGCCATGCAGGCGAAGACCGGCCTCGCCGAGGCTTTCGACATCAATGCGCTTCCGGCGGGCTTCGCGGACGATCCGTTCCCGGTCTATCGCGCGCTGCTGGACGACGCCCCGCTGAAGCGCTTTCGCGACGGTTCGGTGATGCTGTCGCGATATGAGGATCTCGACCGTGTCTATCGCGACACGAAGAGCTTTTCGTCCGACAAGAAGGTGGAGTTCCTGCCGAAGTTCGGCGAGACGCCCCTCTACGAGCATCACACCACCAGCCTCGTCTTCAACGACCCGCCGCTGCATACCCGTGTCCGCAAGATCATGGTGGGCGCGCTGACGCCGAAGGCGATCGCGGCAATGGAGCCGGGGCTCGTCAGACTGGTCGACGACCTGCTCGACCGCATGGCCGCCAGGGGCGAAGTCGACCTGATCGAGGATTTCGCCGCCGCGATCCCGCTTGAAGTGATCGGCAACCTTTTCGTGATGCCGCACGAGGATCGCGGGCCGCTGCGCGACTGGTCGCTTGCGATCCTGGGCGCGCTGGAACCGGTGCTGTCGCCCACGCAAAAGGAGCGCGGCAACCGTGCGGTGACCGACTTCAAGGCCTATCTGCATGAACTATGGGCAGAGCGGAAGGCACGTCCGGGCGATCCGGCGACCGACGTGCTGACACGGCTCATCAACGGCAATGACGGCGAACTGCTGACCGACACGGAACTGCTGCAGAACTGCATCTTCATCCTCAACGCCGGCCACGAGACGACGACCAACCTGATCGGCAATGCCCTTTATGAACTGACGCAGTGGCCCCACGAACGGCGTCGGCTGATCGAGACGCCGGACATGATCGACACGGCGGTGGACGAGTTCCTGCGCTTCCAAAGCCCGAACCAGCTCGGAAACCGCATGGCCGTCGAGCCGTCGACGTTCCACGGCGAGACGATCGAGCCGGGCACGCGCATTCACCTGGCCATCGGTGCAGCGAACCGCGATCCGCGCCAGTTCGCCGATCCCGATCGGCTCGACCTGTCGCGAAGGCCCAATCGTCATCTCGCCTTCGCACAGGGGCCGCATCTGTGCGCCGGCTTCTCCCTGGCGCGCATGGAAGGCCGCATCGCGATCCAGCGCTTCCTGAGGCGGTTTCCCGACTACCAGCTTTCTGCGGCGCCGACGCGAACCGGACGTGTCCGCTTTCGCGGCTTCTCCACCCTGCCCGCGCGCACCCACGAACAAGGAGCCACGCCATGACCATCATCGCCCTCAACAGCTACGCCGTCGGCAAGTGGGTCGCGCCATCGGGACGACTGACCCAGCTGAAGAGCGCCGTCGACGGCCGCGTCGTGGCCGAACTCGGCGCCGCGCTCGATTTCGCCGCCATGACCGCGCACGCCCGCACCGTCGGCGGTCCCGCCCTGCGCGCAATGACCTTCCACCAGCGTGCGGCCATGCTGAAGGCGCTGGCGCAACATCTGAACGAGCGGCGCGAGGCACTGTACGAACTGTCCTACGACACCGGCGCGACCAAGACGGATTCGATGATCGACATCGACGGCGGCATCGGCACGATGTTCGTCTATGCCTCCAAGGGCCGCCGCGAACTCCCCGACGACGTGATCCATGTCGAGCCGGGCATCGAGCAGTTCGGCAAGACGGGCAGCTTTCTCGGCCAGCACGTGGCGACGTCGCTGCAGGGCGTGGCGGTCCACATCAATGCCTTCAACTTCCCGGTCTGGGGCATGCTGGAGAAGCTGTCACCCACGCTGCTCGCCGGCGTTCCGGCCATCGTGAAGCCGGCCTCGGCCACCGCATGGCTGGCCGAGGCAGCGTTCAGAATGATGATCGAATCCGGCCTGCTGCCGGAGGGCGCAGTGCAGTTCGTGGCCGGCTCGACGGGCGACCTGATCGACCGGCTGGGTTCGCAGGACGTGGTGTCGTTCACCGGCTCGGCGGCGACCGCCGGCCTGCTTCGCGGCAATCGCAACCTGCTCGACAACGCCGTGCGCTTCGTCGCGGAGCAGGATTCGCTCAACGCCACGATCCTCGGCCCAGATGCGGCGCCGGGCACGCCAGAGTTCGACACCTTCGTGCGCGAGGTGCATCGCGAGATGACCGCGAAGGCCGGACAGAAGTGCACGGCCATCCGCCGCATCCTGGTGCCGGCCGCGCATCGCGAGGCGGTGATCGAGGCGATTTCGGACAGGCTGGCGAAGACGCCCGTCGGCGACCCGCGCGCGGAAGGCACCCGCATGGGCGCGCTGGCGAGCCTCGCGCAGCGCGAGGACGTGCTGGAGAAGGCGCGGCAGATCGGGACCGAGGCGCGCTGCGTCTTCGGCGCGGACGGGTTTTCGCCAGCGGGCGTCGATGTCGCGGCCGGCGCCTTCGTGTCGCCGATGCTGTTTGCCTGCGACGACCCGGATAGCGCGGAAAAGGTGCACTCGGTGGAAGCCTTCGGCCCGGTCTCGACGGTGATGGCCTATCGCGACCTCGATCATGCCACCGCGCTCGCCAACCGCGGCGCCGGCTCGCTGGTCGCCTCGGTGTTCACGCACGACCCGGCCGTGGCGCGCCAGGTGGTGATCGCGTCGGGTGCCTTCCACGGCCGGCTCTATTTCGCCAACCGCGACACCGGCAAGGAAGCCACGGGACACGGATCCCCACTGCCCCATCTGGTCCATGGCGGCCCGGGGCGCGCCGGCGGCGGCGAGGAAATGGGCGGCATCCGCGGCGTCATGCACTACATGCAGCGCACCGCGATCCAGGCGAGCCCGGACCTGCTCTCCGCCATCACGAAGAGCTTCGTGAAGGGATCAACCACGCTCGCAAAGGAAGCGCACCCTTTCCGCATGACCTTCGGCGAGCTGGAGATCGGCCACACGCTGGAAACGGCGGCGCGCGAGGTGACGCTCTCCGACATCGAGCACTTCGCCGAGTTCACCGGCGACAATTTCTACGCCCACATGGACGAGGAGGCGGCGAAGGCGAACCCGTTCTTCCCCGGCCGGGTGGCGCATGGCTACCTGATCCTGTCCTTCGCGGCCGGCCTGTTCGTCGATCCCGCGCCGGGTCCGGTTCTGGCCAATTACGGCCTGGACAATCTGCGCTTCATGAAGCCGGTCTCGCCGGGCGACCGCCTGGCCGTCCGGCTGACGGCCAAGTCGAAGACGCGGCGCAACGACGAATACGGGGAAGTGCGCTGGGACGTCACCGTCGCCAACCAGGACGGAGAGCCGGTGGCGGCCTACGAACTCCTCACCATGAACGCGGCGTAGGGAACCCATCAACGAAACGGGGCCGGCGGTGATCGCCAGCCCCGTCATCGTTCGATTGAGCGGGAAAGCCTAGCTCGCCCGTGCTCCGAATGCGCCAGCGAGCCGCTGACCGAGCGCGCGCGCCGGCGAGGCGGTGGCCTGCATCCGGTCGTTGGCTTCGCGCGGATGGGACGAACCACCCTCCAGCCTGAAACGCGAGATGAGCCGGGCAAGATTGTCGGATTCCTCCGAAAGCCTGTGCGTGGCCGCGGTGGTCTCTTCCACCATCGCCGCGTTTCGCTGCGTGACCTGATCCATCTGGTTCACAGCGATGTTGATCTCGTGCAGGCCGGTGGACTGCTCGGCCGCCGCGACCGCGATCGAGCGGACGTGCTCGTTGATCTTGACGACATGGCTCTGGATGGTGGTCAGCGCCTCGCCGGTGTCGGTCACCAGGCGCACGCCGGTGGCCACTTCCTCGGTCGACTTGCTGATCAGCCCCTTGATGTCCTTGGCAGCGGTGGCCGAGCGCTGGGCGAGCTCGCGCACCTCCTGCGCCACGACGGCGAAGCCGCGGCCCGCCTCGCCGGCCCGTGCCGCCTCGACGCCGGCATTGAGCGCCAGAAGGTTGGTCTGGAAGGCGATTTCGTCGATGAGGCTGATGATCTTGCCGATTTCGCCGGAGGCCTGCTCGATGCGGCCCATGGCAACGACCGCCTCGCCGACGACCCGGTTGGACTCCTCCGTGCTGCGCTTTGCCTCATCCACCATCTGGCTGGCTTCCTGAGCGCGGCTGGTCGACGTGCGAACGGTCGCCGTGATCTCCTCGAGCGCGGCCGAGGTCTCTTCCAGCGAGGCCGCCTGCTGCTCGGTGCGGCGCGACAGGTCGTCGGCGGCATTGCGCAACTCGGTCGTGTTGCCGTTGATCGTGTCGGAAGTCGTGCGCACCTCGCCCATCGCCGCCCGCAGCGAGCTCATCGCCGCGTTGACGTTGGTCTGCAACTCCTCGAAGGCGCCCTGGAAGTACCCGGTCATCGACTGGGTGAGATCGCCATCGGCCAGCGACGCGACCACCCTGCGAACCTCGGCCACACCCGCGTCCACGCTGGTCAGGAGCTCGTTGACGCTGGCCGCGAAACGATTGAGGTCGTCATTGGCGTAGTCCTTGGTGATGCGGCGGCCGAAATTGCCCTGGACGGCTGCGGACACGACCTCGGCGATGCTCGACTGCAGGTCGGCGCTCTTGGCCTGGAGCGCCGCTTCCTGGGCGTTCAGTTCGTTCACCTTGATGCCGTTCTGCTTGAAGACCAGCACGGCCTGCGCCATCTCGCCCACTTCGTCCTTGCGGTCGGCAAAGGGCACCTCGGCCTTCAGGTCGCCCTCCGCCAGGGTCTGCATGGTGCCGGTCAGCCTGCGGATCGGCCGGCTGAGCTGCACCGTACCGATGTAGGCGGCGGCGCCCGTGCCAAGCAGGAGGCCGAGCAGCGTCGTGGAGGCGAGCAGGATGATCATCCTCGACTGGAAGGCTTCGATGCCCGCCTTGATGTCGGCCAGCTGCTGCTGGTCGCGCTGCACCACGGCATCGATCTCGGCCTGGTAGTTGCGGCGGTTGGTGCGGTTGTCCGTGTTGTTGCCCTGCTCGTTGGCGAGCGCGGGCGAAACCTCGCGGCCAAGCCGCGCCGTCTCGGTGCGGAAGGCGCGGAACTCGCCGGCCCGTGCCACCACGCGATCGAAGTCTGGAAGGCCTTCGGCATCGACCATCGGGCGCCACGCGGCCAGCACCGTGTCCATGCGGTCGAGGAACTGCATGATCCCGTCGGCGAACGGCTTTGCCTGCTCGGTCGTGGCCGAGGAATAGATGCCACGCGATTCCATCACGACGGCCGTCACGTATCGGTTGAGCCGCTCGCCCTGCAAGGCGCGCTCCGCCGCGTTGTCCAGAGCGGCGAGCCGCTTGTTGTATTCCAGCACCGTGTATCCAGCGATGCCGCCGATGATCACGGCGACGAAGCCCATGAGCGCCACGATGGAATAGATCTTACCACTGATTTTCATTACCGGCCCCCGACTGCGTGGCTCGACGCCCGCGTCCTGTCCCACATCTCGGCGACATCCCCTCGCCGCGGTTCATGCCGACGGCCCGGAGAATGATGCCACCCGCCTGGATGCACCATGGAGCATTGCAGTTAAGGTCGGATTAAGCCGGTTCGCGGGCGTTTTGGCCACGTTTGCGTGCCGGTTTTGTCGGTCAGACACGCCGTTGCTTGCGCCACGCAAGCAAAGCGCCAAAGCAGACGAGGCAGATGACGAGCAGCGCAACCGCGAAACCGGCCACGCTGTCGCCGGTCAGGAACACGAGGATCGACACGATCAATGCCGAGCCGATCTGGCTGGTGAAACCGTAGAAGGCTGCCGCGAAGCCGGCAATGTCGCCATGGGGATCGAGCACCATGGCGGCCGCGTTCGAGTAGACGATGAGATAGCTGGTGGCAAAGAGCGTCAGCAGCGCCGTCATCACGAAGGCATTCATGACGCCCGCGCCGATGGCGACGAGCATCAGCACCACGGAGCCGATGAGGACGAGATTGGCCGCGATCATGGCATTGACGATGCCGATCTCGAGGATCAGCCGCCGGTTGGCGATCTGACCTGCGACGATGCCCAGCCCGTGGAAGGCGAAGTAGAGGGCGAAGGTCGTTCCGCTCAACCCGAAGGCGTGCTCGTAGATGCGCGGCGTCGAGGCGAGGATGAAGAGCATCGAGGCCATCACCACGGCCGACAGGAGCATGAAATGGCGCGACTGCGGATGTCGGAAGAGGCGTGCCGTTCGCTGCCCGAAAACCTGGAGACGAAGCGCATCGGGCGCCGACCGGGGCAGCGTCTCGGGTACCTTGACCAGCACGACCAGCAGACCGGCGGCAAAGACCGAGAGGCCGAGGAAGATGAAGCGCCAGCCGGCCAGCGCCGCAACGCTTGCGCCGAGCAAGGGAGCGAAGATCGGGCCGACGGCGAAGATGGCCGTGGCAAGCGCCAGGTTTCGGGCCAGCGCCTCGCCGGAGTAGCGGTCGCGGATAATGGCCCGCGACGACACGATGGCGGCGGCAGCGCCGAGCCCCTGCAGGACCCGGCAGGCCAGCATCAACTCGATGGACGCGGCAAACGCCGCGCCCAGGCAACCGAGCAGGAAGAGCGCAAGACCGGCGGCGAGAATCGGACGGCGGCCGAAGCGATCCGATGCCGAGCCCCAGAACAGTTGCCCGACCCCCGCCCCGATCATGTAGGAGGTGATCGTCCACTGGACGAGTTCGAATGGCGTCGCGAGGTCCGCGACCATGTCCGGAAAGGACGGCAGCGTGATGTCGACCGAGAAGGACGAAATCGACATCAGGACGCCGCAATAGGCGACGAGCCAGCGATCCTTCACGAAACGTCCTTCATGTCGGCGCCACCTGGACGAAACGAGACCTGGGCCAGCAGCGCCTGCGCGATGCGCAGCGAGACGCCGCAGGCCATCACCATCTGCGGCAAAAGCATCCATTCCAGCGTCCAGGCCGCACCCGACCGCTCGTTCTCGTGAACGAGCGACTGATGCATGCCGGCCAGAAGCGTCGCGTTGAAGCGCGCCAACGTCACCAGCGTCTCGGCGCCAACGGGATTGACCTTGTGCGGCATGGCCGAGGATCCGCCGCCGCCCGACAGCTTGATCTCGCCGACCTCGCTCTGCGCGGCAAGCGCAATGTCCTGCCCCATCTTGCCAAGGCTGCCGGTGACGAGCGACAGCCAGGACGCAAGACCGGCAACGCCGTCCCGCTCGGAGTGGCGGGCACGGTCGACGGGTCGCAAGTCGAGCAGATCGGCAAGCCGCTTGGTGACTGTGCCCGCCCGGTCGCCGAGCTTTTCCAGCGTGCCGGCCGCGCCGCCGAAATGCACCACGCCGATGTCGGCCGCGACCGCGTCAAGGCGCTCGCGGTGACGCGCCAGCGGGTCGCGCCAGCTACGGATCTTGCGCGAGGCCGCAACAGGAATAGCCGCCTGCATGCGCGTATGCGCCATGACCTCGACGGCGCCGTCGCGATCGTCGAGCGCCTGCAAGGCGGTCGACACGGCGGCGAGCCGGGCGTCGAGGATGGCCAGCACCGGCTTGAGGCGCAACGCCAGGCTGGTGTCGACCACGTCCTGGCTGGTGGCGCCGACATGCACGAAGGCGGCCGCGTCGCCAGCCACCGCCTGGCGCAACTGGCGGACGAGTTCGGGAACCACCACACCGTCCCGGCCGACGCCGAGTTTGAGGGCCTCGACGTCGGGCGAGAAACCGGCCAGCGCCGCCTCGATCGCTTTGGCCGCCTCCGCCGGGATCAACCCGACCTCGGCCTGCGCCTTCGCAAGCGCGACCTCGAAGGCGAGCATGGCGCTCGCATCCGCCTCGACGGAGAAGGGCGCCTCCATGTCCGCATCGCCCAGCAGACCGCTGAGGTAGGGGTGCTCGAAGGGCGATACGGACATGAAGGGCACGCGCTCTCAGATGTCGAAGAAGATCGTTTCCTTGTCACCCTGAAGGTGGATGTCGAAGGTGTAGACGTCGCCGTCGCGCGGAGCAATCAGGGTCGGCACGCGCACCTTGTGCTCCACCCGCTGCAGGATCGGATCCTCGGCGTTCGCCTTGTCCTCGTCGCCGAAATACATGCGCGTGTGCAGGCCGAGATTGATGCCGCGCGCCACGATCCAGAAGGTGATGTGGGGCGCCATGAGACGACCGTCACGGAACGGGACGCGGCCGGGCTTGATGGTCTGGAACACGAACTCGCCAGTGTCCATGTCCGCCGGGCAACGGCCCCAACCGGTGAAGTTGGGATCGGCCGAGCCGCGCATTTCGGCCGGCGAATTGTAGAGCCCGTCGGCGTCGGCCTGCCAGATCTCGACCAGTGCATCCTTGAGCACCGTTCCAGAGCCGTCGATGACGCGCGACTTGACCGTGATGCGCTCGCCCCTGGTCTTGTCGTTGACCAGTTGCGTGCCGAGATCGGCCGGATAGATGCCGCCGATGTCGCAGAAATTCGGCGTCAGGCCGATGTGAACGTAAGGGCCCGCTGTCTGCGAGGCGGTTTCCTTCAAGCGTGCGAGCGTTTGCATGGTTTCTCTCCCAACTAGCGATAAGCGTCCGATCTGTGGCCAATCTCCACGACCAGCACGACGAGTTTCTGGTGCCTGATCTCGCAGATGAGCCGATAGTCGCCCACGCGATCGGACCAGTAGTCTTCCAGCGACGCGTGCAGCGCCTTTCCCAGGCTGCGCGGATCACCCGCCGCCACACGATAGCCCGACGACGCGTTTCGCGACCCGCCGATCGAGCGTCCGAAGCGTCTTCCTGGACTTCTCCAAGTACTCAATCGTCCAAGCCAAGCTCGCGCCTCACGTCCTCGGACAAATAGGTCCTCTCCTCACCCCGGCGGATCCGCTCAGAAACCTCGACCGCGGCGTAGTAGTCCTCCAGGTCGTCGAGACCGTTCGCGATCAGTTCCCGCAGGTAGTAGGCCTTGGTGCGCCCTGTCCGGGCGGCCAATGCGTTGAGACGGGCTTCGATTTCAGGCTCCAGTCGGATCGAGGTCGGCATGTGAGCGCTACGCGTTGAATACATGTAGTCCATGTATTCAACGCGGCCGGTTGCGGCAGATCAATTCCCCTCCAGCCGGTTTTCGAACAGCGTCGAGCGACGACCGCGCAGGACGATGTCGAACTTGTAGGCCATCGAATCCATCGGGATCGTCGACTCCATGTCCAGCGGCGCGATCAGCGCCTCGATGGCCTCGCGGCTCGGAATGGTCGACACGATCGGGCACTTCCAGATCAGCGGATCCCCCTCGAAATACATCTGGGTGATCAGGCGCTGCGCAAAGCCATTGCCGAAGATCGAGAAATGGATGTGGCGCGGCCGCCAGTCGTTGACGCCATTCGGCCACGGATAGGGGCCCGGCTTGATGGTACGGAAGGAGTAGAAGCCGTCCTCGCCGGTGATGGTACGGCCGCAACCGCCGAAATTCGGATCCAGCGGCGCCAGGTAGCCGTCCTTCTTGTGGCGGTAGCGCCCACCGGCATTGGCCTGCCAGAACTCCACCAGCACGTTCGGCACGCCCTTGCCGCGCTCGTCGAGCACGCGCCCGTACACGATGATCCGCTCGCCGATGGCGCTTTGGCCGGGGTTGGCGAAGTTCAGGATCAGATCGTTGTCGAGTTCACCGATGATGTTGTGACCGAAGGTCGGCCCGGTGATCTCGCTGATCGTGTTGTCGAGGGAGATCAGTGCCCGCTGCGGCGACCGCAGGACGGAGGTCTTGTACTGCGGGGTCAATGCCGGCGGATGCCACTCGCGGTCGCGCTGGAAGAACGAACCCGTCTCGGGTCGCTGGTTGGACATACCGTTGCTCGCAGTCATGTGCTGGCCTCCTCCATCTCGGCAAGTGTCTGTTTCACGATCTTGATCGCATGGTTGGCAGCGGGCACGCCGGCATAGATGGCCACGTGCAGCATCGCCTCGCGAATGTCGTCCGGGGTCGCGCCGGTATTGGCGGTCGCCCGCACATGCATGGCCACCTCGTCATAGTGGCCAAGGGCAGCCAGCAGGGCAATCGTCACCATCGAGCGCTCGCGCTTCGTCCAATGCGGCCTCGACCAGACGTGGCCCCAGGCGGCTTCGGTGATGAGATCCTGGAACGGCTCGTCGAAGGCGGTCTTCTTCGCCTGCGCCTTGTCGACATAGTCCCCGCCGAGCACGCTGCGCCGGGTTGCCATGCCTTCGTCGTAACGGGCGGATTTCGCTTCGCTGTCGGTCACGCCGTCCTCCCTGATCGTCATGCTGTATACATACCATCGGAACCCAGTTAAGAATAATGCCATTTCCGGCAGAACCGATAATTTTTCTGATATGGATGATCCATGCAGGTCAAGACCCGCCACCTGACCACCTTCCTCGAGATCGCCCGGCATGGCAGCGTCGGCAAGGCGGCGGCCACGCTGAAAGTGTCGCAGCCGGCGGTGACGCGTACGCTGCGCGAGCTGGAAGACGAACTCGGCTGCGCGCTGGTCGAGCGCGACGGGCGCGGCATCCGCCTGACGTCGGCCGGCCAGGAGTTCCGGCGCCATGCCGGGGCCAGCCTCGCCGCCTTGCGCAAGGGGGTCGACGCGGTGCGCCGCGTGACGGCCGACGAAGCGCCACCGCTCCGCGTCGGGGCGCTGCCGACGGTTTCGGCCCGCATCATGCCGACGGCGGTACGCAGCCTGCTTCAGTCGAGCGACGCCAGGCTGAAGATCGTCACCGGCGAAAACGCCGTCCTCCTGGATCAACTGACACGCGGCGAGCTCGACGTCGTGGTCGGGCGGCTGGCCGCGCCGGAGCGGATGATCGGCCTCACCTTCGAGCATCTCTATTCCGAACAGGTCGTCTTCGCCGTCCGCCGCGGCCACCCGCTGATGGAGGCCGCGACCTTCGATTTTGCCGCGCTGCGATCCTATCCGGTCGTCATGCCGACGCGCTCGGCCATCATCCGGCCCTTCGTCGACCGACTGCTGGTGGCTCATGGCCTGGCGGACCTGCGCGCGCGCATCGAAAGCGTATCCGACAGTTTCGGCCGATCCTTCCTGCGCGAGACGGACGCGATCTGGATCATCTCGCAGGGTGTGGTCGCCAACGAGATCGCGGCGGGAACGCTGGCCCGCCTGCCGATCGATACGTCCGAGACGCGCGGCGCCGTCGGGATTACGCTGCGCGCCGATCGCGAACCATGGCCGATCCTCGACCATTTTGCCCGCGTGTTGCGGGAGGTGGCCGTCAGCCAGCGCTGATCGGCCACGCACCGCCGGGTCAGTACGGCAGACCGACGTAATTCTCGGCGAGGGCGACCGAAGCAGCGCGCGAGTTGACGGTGTAGTCGAGCTCGGCTTCCTGGATCTTCTGGCCGAAACCGCCATCGTCCGGGAACCGGTGCATGAGCGTCGTCATCCACCACGAGAAGCGCTCGGCCTTCCAGATGCGGCGCAACGCCCTGGCGGAGTAGCCGTCGATCCCGGCCATGGATTTCTCGCCATAATATTCGCGCAGCGCATCGAAGAGGTAGCGCACGTCGCTGGCGGCAAGGTTCAGCCCCTTGGCGCCGGTGGGGGGCACGATGTGTCCGGCATCGCCGACGAGGAACATGCGGCCGAAGCGCAGCGGCTCGGCCACGAAGGAGCGCAGCGGGGCGATGGACTTTTCGATCGATGGGCCGGTCGTCATCGCTTCGGCGGCGTCAGGCGTCAGTCGGCGGCGGATCTCGTCCCAGAAGCGATCGTCGGACCAGTCCTCGACCTTTTCGTCCAGAGGCACCTGCACGTAGTAGCGGCTGCGGGTGTGGGAACGCATGGAACAGAGCGCGAAACCGCGCGGATGGTTGGAATAGATCAGTTCGTGGTTGACCGGCGGCACGTCGGCGATGATGCCGAGCCAGCCGAAAGGATAGACCTTTTCGTAGACTTTCAGCAGGCTGGCCGGCGCCGCCTTGCGCGACGCGCCATGGAAGCCGTCGCAGCCGGCGATGAAGTCGCAATCGATCCGCTGCTCGACACCGTCCTTGCGATAGGTGACGTAGGGCTTGTCGCCGTCGAAGTCGTGCAATTCGACGTCGGCCGCCTCGTAGACCGTCTTGCCGCCGGTCTTCTCGCGCTGGTCCATCAGGTCGCGCGTCACCTCGGTCTGGCCGTAGACCATGACGCGCTTTCCGCCGGTGAGGCCGTGCAGATCGATGCGATGCCGCTGCCCGTCGAAGGTCAGGTCGAAGCCGTCGTGGGGCAGGCCCTCGAGGCGCATGCGCTCGGCCGCGCCCGCCTCCTCCAGCATGGCGCAGGCGCCCTCCTCCAACACTCCGGCACGGATACGCGACAGCACGTACTCCTTGGTGACGCGCTCCAGAACGACGTTGTCGATGCCGGCATTGGAGAGCAGTTGGCCAAGCAGGAGGCCCGACGGCCCCGACCCGATGATGACGACCTGAGTGCGCATGGTTTCCTCCGCGTTTCCGTCAGCCCGGCGCTCCCTCCGGGACTGCGAGCGATCAACGGAGTCCATGTGACGCGGACGCCGAAGCGCCTCAATGGACGCTTCGCGCAATCTCTTGCACTATCCGCGCATCTGCGGCATCGTCGAGGGATGACCCGCTACGTCCCGACCTACCAGCTTTATGGCGAGGAGATCGAACGGGATAGCCAGTTCTGGCTGCATTGCGAGACGATTCAGGAGCGCAGCCGCCTGCACGACTGGGAAATTCGCCCGCATCGCCATCAGGCGTTCTTCCAGATGTTGTACATTTCGGACGGCAAGGGAGAAGTTCTGGCCGGCGATGCCTATCGGGATTTCGCCGGCGACACGCTCATTTTCGTTCCGCCGGGGATCGTGCACGGCTTCCGGTTCTCGCGCGACATCGTCGGGCTGGTCGTGACCGTTCCGCGTGACCGGCTGGACATCCCGAGCGGCGCGAGCCGCCACCTTGCCGCCTTCGCGGCCGAGACGCGCGTGGTGTCCGGCGCGGAAACCAGCGCAAGGCTGGCGGTCGATTCGCTCCACCGGATCGCGGCCGAGGTGGCGGGGCACGGCATCGGCCGGATGATCCTCACCGAAGCGCTGGTCTCGGCAACCCTCATCGACCTTGCGCGAGCAAGCGGCGCCCGCGCCGAACAGTCCCCCGATCCGGACGACCGCGACCAGCAGCGGCTGGAGCAACTCGCAGCGCTCATCAACACGCATTTCCGCGAACATCGGCCGGCGGCCTTCTACGCCGACCGGATCGGCTTGTCGGCAGCCCACCTGAACCGGATCGCGCGCACCCGCACCGGCCGCAGCCTCCAGGCGCTGATCGCGGCCCGGCTGGTGGAGGAAGCGCGTCGCAATCTGGTGTTCACGTTCCTGCCGGCGCAATCGATCGCGCATGACCTGGGTTTTTCGGACCCGGCCTATTTCAGCCGATTCTTCGCCCGGCACGCGGGCGTCAGTCCCGCCGCCTATCGAGCCAGGGAAAGGGCGAGACTGAAGTTCTGAGGCCGCGCCCGGTCAGGCTGGTACCAGCCCGCGCGCGTCCTTGAACGAGACGAGGCGCCTGGCCTGCTCGTCCCACAGCACCAGCCGGATGCACCGCAGGCTCTCGAGCAGCGTGATGCGGCCAAGCGAGCGCAGTTCCGGATGGTCGCGCAGCACTTCGGGAAGCCGGTAGAACGGGATCGTCGCGGCCAGGTGATGCACGTGGTGGATGCCGATATTGCCGGTGAACCAGCGCAGTACGGGCGGAAGGTCGTAGTGCGAGCTGCCGTGAAGCGCTGCGTGCTGGAAGCTCCATTCGCCGTCACCCGACCAATGCGTTTCCTCGAACTGGTGCTGGACGTAGAACAGCCAAACGCCCAGCGTCGCCGCCATCAGCGTGATCGGAATCTGCACCAGGAGGAAGGGTCCGAGACCGACCAGCCAGATCATCGTGGCCACCGGAATCGCGATCCCCAGATTGGTCGCGATGGTCGAGATCCAGGGCAATGCGCCCGAACGCATCAGGCCGATCGGCAGCCGATACTGACACACGAAGAGAAAGGCCGGTCCAAGCCCGAACATGACCAGTGGATGGCGGTAGAGACGATAGCGCAGACGCGCGAAACGCGGCAGGGCTCGATATTCGCGCACGGTCAGCGTGTCGACGTCGCCGATGCCTCGCCGATCGAGATTTCCGGCCGATGCGTGATGGACGGCGTGAGTGCGGCGCCAGTAGTCATAGGGCGTCAGCGTGAAGATACCGATGATCCGCCCGGTCCAGTCGTTGAGCCGACGCTGCGAAAACAGCGTCCCGTGGCCGCAATCATGCTGCAGGATGAACAGCCGCACGAGCAATCCGGCGGCCGGGATGGTGAGCACGAGACCCCACCAGAAACCGTTCAGAACGGCAATCGCCGCAAGCGCCCACAACCCCACGAAGGGGACGGCGGTGACCACGATCTCAAGGGTGCTGCGAATCGGATCGGGCTGGCGATATTTCGCGAGCAGCGCGCTCCAGGATGGCTTCTTCGGCTCGACGGCGGCGGCGGTGGCAAGGGCGATTGTCACGCAGTCTCCAGGTGGTTCATGTCAAGGGAAAGGTCTTCGACGACGCTCGGGCACAAGGCGGGTTCGAATCGGCTCGTTGCCGTGCCATGCCCATCCATGATGAGCGGGCGTGTCCGTTTCGAGGCGCGAGGCGTCGGAACGGAATCATTCACCAGAGCCATAGAGCGTGTCCGCCACCGGCATCTCCCCCCAAACCGTGCGGCAGCCCGGAGAGGTTTACATAGCAAAAAGGCCGGGCGCTAGCCCGACCTCTCCGTTCACCTCGACAATCCGTGCCAGTACATCCGTGGTCACGAACCGGAAGTGGGATTTATGCCGCCTGGAGGTTTTCCGCGGCGTTCTTGCCCGAGCGGTTGTCACGGACGACGTCGAAGCTGAGCTTCTGGCCTTCCACGATCGTGCGCATGCCGGCACGCTCAACGGCGGAGATGTGGACGAACACGTCCTGAGCGCCGTCCTCGGGCTGGATGAAGCCGAAGCCCTTGGTGGCATTGAAGAACTTTACGGTGCCAATGGTCATGACGATTTCCTTTCAATCGGTCACGTGAATGGGCTTGCCGCGCCGAATGCGCAACAATGCCCGTAGATCGACTTTGAGCAGGAAGATCGTCCGTGGTGCGTCGCCACACCGATAAACAAAGTTCAACAACAAGATCGATAGGCTCTACATAGGGGTAGTCGGTGTCCGAAACAAGGCAAAGACTGCGTTGATCGCGATATAATTCGCCGGACCTGCGAAAACGAGCCGTTTGCGCTTGTGAATTCACATGCCGGCCCTGCAAAAAGGGGCGGTCGCCCGCCCCTTTTCGTCGTCGCGGACGGTTCGCGGATCAGTCGATCGCCTTGTCGGTGATGGCGGTGGTATAGGCGCCTTCGGCCGGCTTGGAGATGATCTTCTGGTCGAGCAGAGCCTGGGCGGTCCGCTCGTAGGCATCGATGATCAGCTTGCCGTCGGCATTGTCGATGAGCTTGGCGACCTCACCCATCATGCGCTTCTGGTGATTCTCGTCCTGGCCGCCGTTCTCGACGACGATCTCGCCGGCTTCATCGGGATTTTCGGCGGCGTATTTCCATCCCTTCATCGAGGCACGCACGAAGCGGACCATCTTGTCCTCGAAAGCCGGGTCGGCGAGCTTGTCCTCGAGAACATAGAGGCCGTCCTCGAGCAGGTCGTTGCCCATGGCGGAATAGTTGAAGACGATCAGATCCTCGGGCTTGTAGCCGGCATCGATGAGCTGCCAGTACTCGTTGTAGGTCATGACCGAGATGCAGTCGGCCTGCTTCTGGATCAGCGGCTGCACGTCGAAGCTCTGCTTGAGCACGGTGACGCCGTCGGCACCGCCCTCGGTCGACAGGCCGAGCTTGTTCATCCAGGCATAGAACGGATACTCGTTGCCGAAGAACCAGACGCCGAGCGTGTGGCCCTTGAAGTCGGCTTCGGTCTTGACCGGGCCGTCGGCGGGGCAGACGAGCTGCATGCCGGCCTTCTTGAAGGGCTGGGCGATGTTGACGAGGTTGACGCCCTTGTCGCGGGCGGCAAGACCCGCCGCCATCCAGGTGACGATCACGTCGGCGCCACCGCCGGCGATCACCTGCTCGGGCGCAATGTCGGGGCCACCCGGCTTGATGGTGACGTCGAGATTCTCTTCCTCGTAGAAGCCCTTGTCCTTGGC
Organism: Aquibium carbonis; assembly: GCF_003970795.1. Taxonomy (GTDB): domain Bacteria; phylum Pseudomonadota; class Alphaproteobacteria; order Rhizobiales; family Rhizobiaceae; genus Aquibium; species Aquibium carbonis. The sequence continues at coordinate 55,697 of NZ_RWKW01000090.1, forward strand.
GACGAAATAGCCGGCGAACTGGGCCTGCGTGACCCATTTGAGCTGCAGCGTCACCGCATCGGCCGCCATGGCCATGTGCGAAGCAGCGAGCGACAGCGCGCCGGCCAGCATGGAAACGATCGTTTTCTTCATGTTTTTTTCCCTCTGAAGTTTGTCTATCCACCACGGACAGACGGATGCCAGAACGTCACGGCCCTCTCGATCAGGGCCAGAACTCCGTAGAAGATCGACCCCGCCAGCGCGGCGACGGCAATCTCCGCCCACACCATGTCGACATTCATCCTGCCGACTTCGGTGGAGATGCGAAAGCCCATTCCCACCACTGGCGTGCCGAAGAATTCCGCGACGATAGCGCCGATCAGCGCCAGTGTGGAGTTGATTTTCAAGGCGTTGAAGATGAAGGGGGCTGCGGCCGGCAGCCGCAGCTTCCACAGCGTCTGCCAGTAGCCGGCCGCATAGGTGCGCATCAGGTCGCGCTCCATCGAACCGGCGGCCGTCAAACCGGCGACGGTGTTCACCAGCATCGGGAAGAAGGTCATGATGACGACGACGGCGGCCTTGGACGGCCAGTCGAAACCGAACCACATCACCATGATGGGCGCGACGCCGATAATGGGCAGCGCAGAGACCATGTTGCCGATCGGCATCAGGCCGCGCCGCAGGAATACGAACCTGTCGGCAAGAATGGCGACCGAGAAGCCTGCCGCGCACCCCATGAAGTAACCGGCAAAGACCGACTTGAAGATCGTCTGCTGGACGTCGGCGGCCAGGATCGGCAGGGAATTGGCTATCCGCACGCCGATGAGCGACGGCGGCGGCAGAAGGATGAAGGGGATGCCCGCGCCGCGCACGATCGCCTCCCACAAGAGCAGGAGCCAGACGCCGAAGAGTGTCGGAACGACCAGGCGCAGCAGCGTGCCCATCGGACGCGACGTCGGCCTGGCCAGCGACAGAACCGTGACCAGACGCCAGGCGATGAGCCAAGACGCAGCGACGAGCGCGAAGAAGGCGAGCCCTGCCTGGCCCTCATGCCCCGTGATGCCCGACAGCAGGAGGTACACCGGGCCGTGCGCTGCGGCGAAGAGCACGAAAGACTCGGTCGCGGTCGGGAGCCGCAGGAGCGGCACGAGCGCTCCCGTGAGCACGAGAAGGAAAACCAGAGCGGTCGAAGCCGGCGCCATGCCGTCGGGCAGGATCGGCAGTCCAGCCAAGGCGACGATGGCGGCGAGAAGCGCCGCGACGGATTGCCAGGGAAGCAGGGCGATGGGATTCATGCGGGCCGCGCCCCCATCACGCGCTCGGTGATGCGCCCGGCCAGCCCGACGAGGCTGACGAGCAGGATGGCGACGATCGAGCCGGCGACGAGGGCCGCGAACATGTCGATGGTCTGGCTGTAGTAGGAACCACTGAGCAGCTTGGAACCGATGCCGGCCACCGCGCCGGTGGGCAGCTCGCCGACGATCGCGCCGACGAGGCTCGCGGCCACCGCGACCTTCATCGAGGCGAAGAGGAAGGGTACCGAGGCCGGCACCCGCAGCTTCCAGAACACCTGGCCGGCGCTGGCATTGTAGGTGTGCATGAGGTCGAGATGCATGATTTCAGGCGAGCGAAGTCCCTTCACCATGCCGACCGCGACCGGGAAGAACGACAGGTAGGTGGAGATCAGCGCCTTGGGGATCAGGCCGGTGATGCCGACGGCGGCCAGAACGACGATGATCATCGGCGCCAGCGCCAGGATCGGGATCGTTTGCGAGGTGATGATCCACGGCATCAGCGACCGATCCAGCGTCACGACATGGACGATGCCGACGGCGATCAGGATGCCGAGGACGGTGCCGAAGGCAAAGCCGAGCACCGTGGACGAGAGCGTCACGGCGGCATGGTACACGAGGCTGCGGTTCGACGTGACCTTCCGGAAGAAGGTGTTTTCGACAAAGTTGACCGCCACCTGGTGCGGCGCGGGCAAGGTCGGCTTGGGCTGGCTCATCGTCTTGACGACGAATTCCCAAGTGGTGGATGTCACGCCCGCCCGCCGGTCGAGATCGCGCTGGAACGGGGCATTCATGGCATAGGAACCGACATACCAGGCCACCACGATGGCGGCCAGGATGACGGTGACGGGGATGATCTTGTCGCGCAGACGGTCAGTCATGGCTGGCCTCGTTCCCCCTCCCCCTTGTGGGGAGGGGGACGTCTAGGACGTGCTCCGGCGTCGACGTACCGCCAGACACAAGCGGAGCACCGAGGCCTTTCGTCCCCGTCGCGGCGCAGGCACTCTGGAGTAAGCTCCGAAGCCGCTCAATCCTCATAGGATTGCCCTGCCCTCAGGCCCTCGCGCACGCGGTGGGCGATGGCGAGAAACTCGGTCGATTCGCGGATGTCGAGCGGCCGCTCCTTCGGCAGCGTCGAATTGATGACGTCGGTGACGCGGCCGGGGCGCGGGCTCATGACCACGATCTTGGTCGACAGGTAGACTGCCTCGGGAATCGAATGCGTGACGAAGCAGATCGTCTTGTTCGTCCGTGCCCAGAGTTCGAGAAGCTGCTCGTTCAAATGGTCGCGAACGATCTCGTCCAGCGCACCGAAGGGCTCGTCCATCAAGAGCAGGTCGGCGTCGAAGGCGAGCGCGCGGGCGATCGAGGCACGCTGCTGCATGCCGCCGGACAACTGCCAGGGAAACTTCTTGCCGAAGCCGGTGAGATTGACGAGGTCGAGCGTGCGCTTGACCCGCTCGCGCTGCTCAGCCGCGGAGATGCCCATGATTTCCAGCGGCAGCGCGACGTTCTTCTCGATCGTGCGCCAGGGGTAGAGCGCTGCGGCCTGGAAGACATAGCCATAGGCGCGACGGCGGCGCGCCTCTTGCGGGCTCATGCCGTTGACGGTGATGGCGCCCCCCGTCGGCTGTTCCAGATCGGCGATGACGCGCAGGAACGTCGTCTTGCCGCAGCCGGACGGGCCGATGAAGGAGACAAACTCGCCCTTGCCGATCTCGAGGTCGACGTTGGACAGGGCGTGGACCGGGCCGTCCCCCGTCTGGAACGTCAGGTCGAGCCCCTTGGCCGATATCACCGAACCTGCTGTCAAATCCGTCTGTGCCCCCATGCCTGCTGCTGGCTGCCAGCCACTTTCGATGTCATCATAGAAGGGTCTTTTCCGCTCCGCAGCATGAGCGATGCAAAAACCGGAGGAAACCCGATGTCATCTCCCAACACTCCGCGCCAATGCCGGCGCCTGCGCGCCGAAAAGACCTATGGCGGCAAGCAGGGCTTCGACTATTTCGAAGGCGTTGCGCGCGAGACGGTCGGCGCCTCGGGCATCTGCATGCACCTTTTGACGATCCCTCCGGGCGGCCGCGCCAAGGCCCACAAGCACGACAGCCACGAAACCGCGATCTACGTCCTGTCGGGCAAGGCGGTCATGTACTGGGGCGAACGGCTGGAAATCATGATGGAGACCGATGCCGGCGACATGGTCTACATCCCCGCAAACATGCCGCATTTGCCGGTCAACCGGTCGTCGGAGCCCGTCACCGCAGTCATAGCCCGCACCGACCCCAACGAGCAGGAAAGCGTCACCCTGCTGCCCGACCTGGAGGCGCAGGTGCCTGCGTGACAACGACCCTGCCCGGACGTGGCGAACCGTCATTCGCATGGCTCGACTTCGGCCCAGGGATTGCCGGCGGCGTCGGTCACGCGCCGGGTTCTGTCCTCGGGGTCCCACGGATCGCGAATGATCACGAGTTCGGCGGTCAGAACGTCCTCCCCTTCGTGCCCGCACAGAGCCGTGGCGACGGATGCGCCGTTCCCGCGCTGGACGGAGAGGAAGTCGCAACCCGTCACATAGCTCTCCAGTCCATCGGATTTGAGCACGAACAGCGAATCGTCGTCGTCGCGCGAGCCACCCTTGTGGTAGGCGCAGCCCGGCACATTGCCCCAGACGCCGGTTAGCCAAAGGGAATCCGCCGCAGGCGCGACCGCCTCTTCGGCGATCGCGTTCCACGTGGCCAGGCAGAAGACCGCGATGACGAGCGGTCGCATCCGCGATCACACCCCGCTGGCCGGGATACCTGACCGCTCCACCTTGCGCGGCGCGACCAGTTCCTTCCAGGTCGACAGCGCCTTGCTGACGGCCATGAAGGGCTCCCGGCCGACGAACTGGCCATGGCCGGGCTTCGCCTGCACCGTGCCATTGTCGACGGCGATCTCGCCGCGCGTCAGCACGTATTTCGGCAGGCCTTTCACGGTGATGCCCTCGAAGACGTTGTAGTCGATCGCCGACTGCTGGCTGCCGGCCGAGATGGTCTTCGTCGCTTCCGGATCCCAGACGATCAGATCGGCGTCGGCGCCTTCGACGACCGCGCCCTTCTTCGGATACATGTTGAGAATCTTGGCGATGTTGGTGGAGGTGACGGCCACGAACTCGTTCATGGTCAGGCGACCGGTGCCGACGCCGTAGGTCCACAGCACTGGCAGCCGGTCTTCCAGTCCGCCGGTGCCGTTCGGGATCCTGGTGAAGTCGCCGACGCCAAAACGCTTCTGCTCGGTGGTGAAGGCGCAGTGGTCGGTCGCCACCACCTGCAGCGAGCCTGCCGACAGGCCGGCCCACAGCGAATCCTGGTGCTGCTTGTTGCGGAAGGGCGGGCTCATGACGCGCCGCGCCGCGTGGTCCCAGTCGGGGTTGGCATATTCTGTCTCGTCGAGGACGAGGTGCTGGACCAGCGGCTCGCCATAGACGCGCATGCCCTTCTGGCGCGCCCGGCGGATCGCCTCGTGGCTCTGCTCGCACGACGTATGGACGACATAGAGCGGCACACCGGCCATGTCGGCGATCATGATGGCACGGTTGGTCGCCTCGCCCTCCACTTCCGGCGGGCGCGAATAGGCATGCGCCTCGGGGCCGTTGTTGCCCTCGGCGAGCAGTTTCTGCTGCAGCGATGCGACGACGTCGCCGTTCTCGGCGTGGACCAGCGGCAACCCGCCGATCTCGGCGCAGCGCTGGAACGAGGCGAGCATCTCGTCGTCGTTGACCATCAGCGCGCCCTTGTAGGCCATGAAGTGCTTGAAGGAGGTGATGCCCTTTTCGACGACCTTCGGCATCTCGTCGAAGACCTGCTCGCCCCACCAGGTGATGGCCATGTGGTAGGAATAGTCGCAGCAGGCGCGCGTCGACTTGTTGGACCACATGTCGATGGCCTCGAGCAGCGACTGGCCGGGCGACGGCAGGCAGAAGTCGACCACCATGGTGGTGCCGCCCGATAGCGCGGCGCGCGTGCCGCTCTCGAAGTCGTCCGACGAGTAGGTGCCCATGAAAGGCATCTCCAGATGGGTGTGCGGATCGATGCCGCCCGGCATGACGAAGCAACCGGTGGCGTCGATCACCTGGTCGCCGGACAGGTTGGCGCCGATCGCGGCGATCTTGTCGCCCTCGATCAGCACGTCCGCCTTGTATGTGCGGTCGGCGGTGACGATGGTTCCGTTCTTGATGACATTGGACATGGTGTTCCCCGTACTGACTTCAGTTATTCGAAAGGCTGTGCGTGATCGCACGCGAACGCTGGCTTCAATTCGGACCGAGCTGGAGGAAGAAGGTCAGCGCGGCGCCGAGGCGACGAATACCGGCCCCGGCAAGATGGCCGATCGGTCCGAACACTTTCGTCTTCAGATCAGTCTGCAACTTGTCGACCATCATGTCCGAAGGCAGCTTCAAACCGTTCTCGGCAGTCGGCTCCACGGCAACGCGTAAATACTCCCTGTTCAAGACGTCACTCGTAAGCGGACAAACCGTGACACCGTCCTAACCATCGAAGAGACAATCGGCCTGCACAACGATCGCCGGTCGGGCTTTCCCATAGTCACCCTTGCCAGAGACGAGCACCGGCGACCTATCTATGCAATGCTTCGTCCCCTCACTCCACGATCCCCGCCGTCTCCACCACCGCGTGGAAGAGCACGTCGCAACCCGCCCGCGCCCAGTCCTTCGTGATTTCCTCGGCCTCGTTGTGGGAAAGCCCGTCGACGCAGGGGCACATGACCATCGCCGTCGGCGCCACGCGGTTGATCCAGCAGGCGTCGTGGCCTGCGCCCGACACGATGTCGATGTGCGAATAGCCAAGCCGCTCGGCCGCGTTGCGAACCGCCGCCACGCAGCCTTCGTCGAAGGTCACGGGGTCGAAGTGCCCGACCGGTTCCACCTCGAAGCCGATGTCCAGCGCCTCGCAGATGGTGGCGATGCCGTGCTCGATGCGCGCGCGCATTTCGTCCAGGACATTCTGATGCGGCGAACGGATGTCGATGGTGAAGACGACCTTGCCGGGGATGACGTTGCGAGAGTTCGGATAGACCTCGACATGGCCGACGGCGCCGACCGCGTCCGGCTGGTAGTCCATCGCGATCTCGTGGACGAGTTCGGTGACGCGGGCCATGCCGAGCCCCGCGTTGCGGCGCTTGGGCATCGGCGTCGAGCCGGTGTGGGCGTCCTTGCCGGTGAGCGTGACCTGCAGCCACCACAGCCCCTGCCCGTGCGTCACCACGCCGATGTCGATGTCCTCGTCTTCCAGGATCGGACCCTGCTCGATGTGCAGCTCGAAGAAGGCGTGCATCTTGCGCGCGCCGACCTCCTCCTCGCCCTTCCAGCCGATGCGCTCCAGCTCGTCGCCGAAGCGCTTGCCCTTGGCGTCCTTCCGGTCATACGCCCAGTCCTGCTCGTGCATGCCGGCGAAGACGCCGGAAGCGAGCATGGCCGGGGCAAAGCGCGTGCCTTCCTCGTTGGTCCAGTTTGTGACCACGATCGGGTGCTTCGTCCTGATGCCGAGATCGTTCAGCGTGCGGATGATCTCGAGGCCGCCCAGAACGCCGAGCACGCCGTCATACTTGCCGCCCGTCGGCTGGGTGTCGAGGTGGCTACCGACATAGACCGGGGCCGCGTCAGGATCGGTGCCCTCGCGACGGGCGAACATGGTCCCCATCTGGTCTACGCCCATGGACAGGCCCGCCTCCTCGCACCAGGTCTGGAACAGGCGTCGTCCCTCGGCATCCTCGTCCGTCAGGGTCTGGCGGTTGTTGCCGCCGGCAATGCCGGGGCCGATCTTCGCCATCTGCATGAGGGAATCCCACAAGCGGTCCGGATTGATACGCAGATTTTCGCCCGGTGCGGCCATGGATGGTCCTCTCAGTTCTTCAGTTCGGTCTCGACGAAGGACATCGTCTCGGTCCCGCCGTTGACGACGTTGTGCTCGACGCCTTCGTCGCGGCGATAGGTGGCGCCCGCGGGAAGATCGACGCGGCGCGAGCCGCCACCGGGCTCTTCGAGCAGGAAGGAGCATGGCGTCAGAGTCGTCACGACATAGTCCATGCCGTGACGATGCCAGCCCGTCTCCGCCCCCGGCACGAAGTCCCAGCGGGTGACGCGAACCCTTGCGTCATCCACCAGAACCTCGTGGGTCGCTCTCGGGCGTGTCATGGGCCTACTCGACCTCGTTCAGCACGGTCCGCACGCAATCGATGAGCTCGTCGATCTGGCCCTTCTCGATGATCAGCGGCGGCGACAGCGCGATGATGTCGCCGGTGGTGCGGATCAGGCAGCCTTTCTCGAAAGCCTTCACGAAGGCCGAGAAGGCGCGCTTGGTCGGCTGGCCGGCGATCGGCGCGAGTTCGATCGCGCCGACGAGGCCGATGTTGCGGATGTCGATGACGTTGGGCGCGTCCTTCAGGGAATGCAGCGCTTCTTCCCAGTAGGGCGCCAGCTCGGCGCCGCGCGTGAGCAGGCCTTCTTCCTTGTAGGTGTCGAGCGTGGCGAGTGCGGCGGCGCAGGCGATCGGATTTCCCGAATAGGTGTAGCCGTGGAAGAACTCGATCATGTGCTCGGGGCCGGTCATGAAGGCGTCGTGGATCTCCTTCTTCACGAACACCGCGCCCATCGGGATGACGCCGTTGGAAACACCCTTGGCGGTGGTCATGATGTCGGGGATGACATCGAAGTAGTCGGCGGCGAACGGCGTGCCGAGACGGCCGAAACCGGTGATGACCTCGTCGAAGATCAACAGGATGCCGTGCTTGGTGCAGATCTCGCGCAGCTTTTTCAGATAGCCCTTCGGCGGGATGAGCACGCCGGTGGAACCCGCGACCGGCTCGACGATGACCGCCGCGATGGTCGAGGCGTCGTGCAGCGTGACGATGCGCTCCAGCTCGTCGGCCAGCTCCGCGCCATGCTCGGGCTCGCCCCGGGTGAAGGCGTTCTTCGCCGGCAAGTGGGTGTGCGGCATGTGGTCGACGCCGCCGAGCAGCGTGCCGAACATCTTGCGGTTGGTGACGATGCCGCCGACGGAAATGCCGCCGAAATTCACGCCATGATAGCCGCGCTCGCGGCCGATGAGGCGCGTGCGGGCGCCCTCGCCCCGGACGCGGTGATAGGCGATGGCCATCTTCAGCGCTGTTTCGACCGATTCCGAGCCGGAATTGGTGAAGAAGACATGGTCCATGCCTTCGGGCGCCACGTCGACCAGCCGGTTGGCCAGTTCGAAGACGATCGGATGGCCCATCTGGAAGGCCGGCGCGTAGTCGAGCTCGGCCGCCTGGTGCTGGATCGCCTCGGTGATCTTGGGCCGGCAGTGGCCGGCATTGACGCACCAGAGACCGGCGGTGCCGTCGAGCACCTTGCGACCGTCGGTGGTGGTGTAGTGCATGTCCTTGGCCGACGCCAGCATGCGCGGCGCCTGCTTGAACTGGCGGTTGGACGTGAATGGCATCCAGAACGCGGAAAGATCGTTCGGCGCCACATTAAGACGGTTCGACATACCAAGCCTCTTGTTGTTGCTTATTGCCCCTCGTTCCGTGTCGGCCAACGCTTGGTTCATCGCGCGCGCTTGCGCTTGCAATTTTTGACCGATTGGACAAACGTTAGCATCGCCACATGAGCGGTCAAGGGAAGAATAGCCTAAAGCCATGTTCCCGGGTGCACTCCACGGGCGGGCCACGGACTGGTCCAGCCGATTGGGCCACGAAAGAAGGAACGACATGGATCAGGCGGCCCGCAAGCCTCGCACGCGCATCCAGATCGAGAAGCGCGAACTCATCCTGGAGGCGGCGCTCGAGATCTTCGCCCAGCATGGGTTTCGCGGCGCGACCATCGACCAGATCGCCGACGCGGCGGGCATGTCGAAGCCGAACCTGCTCTATTATTTCAAGAGCAAGGACGACATCCATCGAACCCTGATCCAGCGACTGCTCGACACCTGGCTGGCGCCGCTGCGCGAAATCGACGACATCGGCGATCCCGTCACCGAACTGCGAAGCTACATCCGTCGCAAGCTGGAGATGGCGCGCGACTACCCGCGCGAGAGCCGCCTCTTCGCCAACGAGATCCTGCAGGGCGCGCCGCGCGTGCTGCCGATGCTGGAAGGCGAGCTGAAAACGCTGGTCGACGAGAAGGTGGAGATCATCCGCGGCTGGATGCGCGCCGGCAAGATCGCCCGCACCGACCCCTATCACCTCATCTTCGCCATCTGGGCGACGACCCAGCACTATGCCGATTTCGACGTTCAGGTCCGCGCCGTGCTTGGCCCTGCCCGCGACGGCGAAGGCCGCTTCGAGGACGCGGCGCGGTTTCTGGAGCAGCTGTTCGTGGAAGGGCTGAGGGTGAAGGGGTGATGGCGCGGGTATTGACGCTGCGACGGCGTCCGGAGTTCCTGCCTTTCCGAGATCGATCCGGGAGCCGCGAGGCAAATTCGCGACGACGACGATCTCCGCGGTTTGCTCGTGCGGATGCCGACACACGACGAGCTTCGTGGCATGGCGAGGGGAGCCGACAAGACCGATTGCCGCGAACGCGACCGACTTATCCTGAGGCGCGCCGTCGATAGGTCGGCGTGGATCGACTCGCGTCTTTCAGCATGAACGCAATCTCGACGATCGCCGGCAACATCTCCGATCTGATCGAAATCCATCTTTCGAAGCCTTTCGTTCAATTGCGATGCTTCCCGCAAAGCGGACATTCAAATCAAGGTTGCATGATGCCGGTTTCACCGGAGCGCATCATGAGCGGGATTCCTCTTGCGGTACTGATCGACGGCGAGAATGTCGCCGCGAGCCGGTTGCCGCTCATCATGGCCAGGGCCGCGAAACTCGGTCAGCCATCGGCCCGGTCCGTCGTCGGCGATTTCTCCGGCAACCGGCTGGCGGAGTGGGTGAAGGTCGCGCCGGCCCATGCGCTCGAACTCGTCTTCCAGCCCTCTTGTGGAAAGGGCAGGAACTCCGCCGACATCGCCCTGACGATCCGCGCCATGGATCTTCTCGGAACGAACGCCTTCCGGCAGTTCCTGATCGTCTCCAGCGACAGCGATTTCGCGCCGTTGGCGCAGCGGCTCGGCCGATCCGGCGTGGCGGTTTTCGGCATGGGCAGCGCAAGGCAGGACAGCTTGTGGCGCGCCGCGTGCACGGCGTTCTTCGACCTCGACGGGTCGCCGGCCGAGGCGCCGACCGCCAAAGTCATCGCAAGACCTGCTGTTTCAAAGCCGCCGGTGGGCAAGCTGGCAGCAGCAAAGCCGGAAGTGGCCAAATCGGTGATGGTCAATACCCCAGCGGGCAAGCCGCAACCGCCCGTAGCCAGACCAGCCCCGTCACGGCAGGATCTCGACGCCGTTCGAGGAATCCTGGCGCAGGCGACCGGAGTGGAGGCGCCCTGGTTGCCCCTGTCCCGGCTCGGTGTTCTCATTCACCAGAACGCGCCGCAACTCGGGGCCCTCGTCTGCGGCAATGGACGCTTGCTCAAGACCTTGCAGGCGGATTCGCTCGTCGAGGTCCGCACGCTGGAAAAGCGCCACGAAGCAAGGGTTCGCACGCAAGCCTGTTCGAAACTGGCACCGATCGCCGTCCCGGCGACGACCCTTGCCGCCGGGGCTATCGCATAGTCGGGTAGAACGTCGGGCGGCGCGCGCCGGGTGGAGCAACGCCTCGCTGCCCCTTCTCCCCCCTTTCCCCTGCTGCTACGCTGGCCGTTGCAACCGACAAACAGGGAGGACACCCATGGCACGCATGATCGCGATGTACAAAAAGCCCGCCGACGCGGCGGCCTTCGACGCCCATTATTTCGGCACGCACGTTCCGATCGCGAAGAAAATCCCGGGGCTGCGGTCCTACGAGGTCAACGATGGCGGCGTCGCCACGCCAGGTGGGTCATCGGATTTCCACCTGATCGCCATTCTCACCTTCGACAGCATCGCCGACATCCAGGCCGGGCTCGGTTCGCCGGAAGGCCAGGCGGCGGCGGCCGATCTCGCCAATTTCGCGCAGGCGGGCGTGGACCTGCTGTTCTTCGACACGAAGGAGGTGTGATAGGCGGCATGTACGCGTCGTCATCCTCGGGCTTGTCCCGAGGATCTGCTGCGCGCGGAAAAACGAACTCCGCCCCGTGACTTCGCCGCCGATGCCGACACCGATCCCACGACTACCCCACGGAGCATGCGATCATCGGCAGATCCTCGGGACAAGCCCGAGGATGACGGCGCTCGAATGGTCCGTTCGAGGGCCCCTCCCCCTCGGCCGACCCCTGTCGCCCTACTCCGCCGCGACCTGCGCCGACGGGTTGTTCGGGTGCGTCGTCCAGTTGGCGTAGACGGGCTTCACCACCTCGCCCGTGCGCTTGTCGAGCGTCCCAGCGGCCAAAGGCTCCATGGTGATGCAGTTCTCGACCGGGCACACGTTGACGCACAGATTGCAGCCGACGCACTCCTCCTCCATCACTTCGAAGTGGCGCGCGCCGTCGACCAGCGACGTGATCGCCTGGTGCGAGGTGTCCTCGCAGGCGATGTGGCAGCGGCCGCACTTGATGCAGAGATCCTGGTTGATCTTCGCCTTGGCGACGTAATTCAGGTTGAGGTACTGCCAGTCGGTGACGTTGGGCGTGGCGCGGCCGATGACGTCGGACAGCGTGCGGTGGCCCTTCTCGTCCATCCAGGCTTCGAGGCCGGCGATCATCTCCTGCACCACCTTGAAGCCGTAGGTCATGGCCGCCGTGCAGACCTGCACGTTGCCGGCGCCGAGCGCCATGAATTCGGCCGCATCGCGCCAGGTTGTGATGCCGCCGATGCCGGAGATCGGCAGGCCGGCGGTCTCGGGATCGCGCGCGATCTCGGCCACCATGTTCATCGCGATCGGCTTCACCGCCGGGCCGCAATAGCCGCCATGCGTGCCCTTGCCGTCGATCATCGGCTCCGGCGAGAAGGTGTCGAGATTGACGCCGGTGATGGAGTTGATCGTGTTGATCAGCGAAACCGCGTCCGTACCACCGGCATGCGCGGCCCGCGCGGGCTTGCGGATGTCGGAAATGTTGGGCGTGAGCTTGGTGATGACGGGCATGCGCGTGTTGGCCTTGCACCAGCGCACGACCATCTCGACATATTCCGGCACCTGGCCGACCGCGGCACCCATGCCGCGCTCGCTCATGCCGTGCGGGCAGCCGAAATTGAGCTCGATGCCGTCGGCCTCGGTCTCCTCGACCAGCGGCAGGATCGCCTTCCAGGCTTCTTCCACGCAAGGCACCATCAGCGACACGACCAGCGCCCGGTCGGGCCAGTTCTTCTTGACCTGCTTGATCTCGCGCAGGTTCACGTAGAGGTCGCGGTCGGTGATCAGCTCGATGTTGTTGAGGCCGAGCAGGCGCCGGTCGGCGCCCCAGATCGCGCCATAGCGCGGGCCGTTGACGTTGACGACCGGCGGGCCTTCCTCACCGAGCGTCTTCCAAACGACGCCGCCCCAGCCCGCCTTGAAGGCGCGCTCCACATTGTAGGCCTTGTCGGTCGGCGGCGCGGAGGCCAGCCAGAAGGGGTTGGGGCTCTTGATGCCGACGAAGTTGCTGGACAGGTCTGCCATGCTCATGCCCTCCCGTTGGCGGTGAGTGTGCGGTGGATGCTCTCGGCGGCGTCACGGCCGGCCGCGACGGCGGCGACCGTCAGGTCTTCGCGGGCGTCGACGACGCAGTCGCCGCCGGCCCAGACCTTCGACATCGACGTGCGGCCTTCTTCGTCGACCTTGATACGACCCTTTTCGAGCACGACGCTCGGCCCCGAGCCGTTGAGCGGCGCGGCGTCGAAGGACTGGCCGATCGCCTTGAACACCTGGTCGGCGGCGAGCGTCAGCGTCTCGCCGGTTCCGACGAGCCGTCCGCCATCGACGGCGGTGTATTCGAGTTCGATGCCGACGGTCACGCCGTTGACGCCGACGATGCGCTTCGGCTGCATCCAGTGGCGGATGGTCACACCGTTGGCGGCCGCCAGATCCTGCTCGTAGGTAGAGGCGTTCATGCTCTCCTTGCCGCGGCGGTAGCAGATCGTCACCTCCTCGGCGCCGAGCAGCTTGGCCTGCACGGCCGCGTCGATCGCGGTCATGCCGCCGCCGAGCACGACGACGCGCCGGCCGATCGGCAGCGACGAGAGATCGCTCGCCTGGCGCAGTTCGGCGATGAAATCGACCGCGTCACGCACGCCTTGCGCCTCTTCGCCCTCCCCGCCGAGCGCATTGACGCCGGCCAGGCCCATGCCGAGGAACACGGCATCATGCGATGCAGTCAGTTCTGCCAGCGTGAAGTCGCGGCCCATCGCCTTGCCGTTCTGGATGGTGATTCCGCCAACGGCGAGGATGTAGTCCACCTCCGCCTGGGCGAAACCGTCGACCGACTTGTAGGCGGCGATGCCGTACTCGTTGAGGCCGCCAGCCTTGGGCTTCGCCTCGTAGATGGTGACGTCATGACCCTTCACCGCCAGGCGATGCGCACAGGCGAGGCCGGCAGGCCCGGCGCCGACGACGGCGATCTTCTTGCCAGTTGGCGCGGCGCGCGGAAAGAACTGCTTGTCCTGCGCCATCGCGACGTCGGTGGCGTAGCGCTGGAGGCGGCCGATCTGCACCGGCTTGCCTTCTGCCACCTCACGCACGCAGACCTCCTCGCACAGCGTCTCCGTCGGGCAGACGCGGGCGCACATGCCGCCGAGGATGTTCTGTTCGAGGATCGTCTTCGCCGACCCAAGCGGGTTGCCGGTCGCGATCTGGCGGATGAACAGAGGAATGTCGATCGAGGTCGGGCACGCCTGCATGCAGGGCGCATCGTAGCAGAAGTAGCAGCGATCGGCCTCGACCACCGCCTCATGCCGGTCGAGCGGCGGATGGAGGTCGGAAAAATTGTCGGCATATTGCGTCGTCGGGAGCCTGCCGGGGGCGATCCCTTCCTTGAAAAGGCCTGCAGCCATTCCTGTTCCCCATTGTTGGTTTTGGGGAACGCTATCGCAGATTTATTTTTTTATCAATTGGTCAATTTTTCAAAACGACGGCCAATACCTTGTAAACATGATGCTTTTTGTCATATTAAGGGAGCCGTGGGCGTGCCACGACGCGCTGGCCGAAAGAAGGATGCTCCCGTGACGCGGATAGTCGATCAGGCTTGCGCATATCCCTGAGCGTGAAATCCGCACCCTTGAACCGCATCGGCAAGCCGGTGCGTTGCGCGGCGGCGCAGGACAGGCAATCGCAAGCATTCAGTTTTGCCGGATGCGTGGCCCTACAACCGGAACAGGCAAAGGCGTCGACAGCGATCTCGCAGCAGTCGCTTTCCGGCGGCACCATGTCGATCGCCGCTTCCCGCAGAAACCGTCTCACAAGCTCGCTCGTCCGTCGATAGTCCTGGATGCCACGCCCTACGGCGAGTGCCGCCTCGAACACATTGACGACCGCGGTCTTGCGCACCGGCTGGCTGCCGGCAGGCGAGCGCAAAGCTCCAATACCGAGAACATGCGCATGCCCGGCGAATTCGTATCCTTTGCCGCGCCAGTCTGGTCCCGTCTCCCCGTCTCGTGCCCGCCGAAAGATTCCCTCAACCCTTTGACGATAGACGTGAACCATGTTCGCGTTGCGTTTGAGTAAAATACTCCTTCTCGGGCTGCCACTCGCGGTCGGCCTTTCGGCCTGTGCGTCGCCGCCGCGACAGATCAACAATGTCTGCGCGGTGTTCGACCAGAACGACGGCTGGCTGACCAGCTGGGAGCGGCAGGCACGGGCGGCCGAACGTAAGCACGGCGTGCCAGTGGCCATCCTGATGGCCACGGTGCGCAAGGAATCCGGTTTCCAGCACAATGCCCGTCCGCCCCGCACGAAGCTGCTCGGCGTGATCCCCTGGAAGCGCCAGTCGACTGCCTATGGCTACTCGCAGGCGCTGGACGGAACCTGGACGCAATACAGGACCGAGACCGGAAACGTCGCCGCGCGGCGCACGAGCTTTGGAGACGCCATCGATTTCGTCGGCTGGTATCATGCCAAGTCGGCCAGGACGCTCGGCATCGCCCGGACCGACGCCTACAATCTCTACCTCGCCTACTATGCCGGATGGGGCGGATATCGCAGCGGAAGCTGGCGCGGCAATGCCAGCATTCAGCGCTACGCCCGCGAGACCGAGGCGATGGCCCGCAGCTATGCCATGCAGCTGCAGGCGTGCAAATGACCCGGCAACGCCACAAGCCTGACTTCAAATCTCCGCATTCTCGTGGTGTTGCGATGCCATGATGTTTCGACTGATCGTTTTCCTCATCGCGCTGGCGCTCACGCCGACCAGCCTTCTCGCTGGCCCCCGTAGCGTGGCGCCGACGCTGTATTCGGCTGTCCTGTCGTCGGACCTGCCGGTGGTGAACGGATCAGGGAAAGCGATCAGCGCTGTCATCGTCGTGGCGAGCAAACCCTGCTCGCGTGGCGCCATGCCGCTTGCGCCCTGCGCGCCCGACATCGGCCTGCCGGCCAGCGGCAATGCCGCGACCGCGACCTTCACTGGGGTCGGCTTCGAATATTTCACGTCAACGATGGCAGGCCTGTCTGCGGGATGCCTCGTTGGACCGCCCAGATCCGGCTGATGGACCTTCGCAGCGCGAGCTGCAGAACAGAAATCGGCAATTCCAAGGATATTCGCATGTTGACCCGACGCTCCTTCCTGGGCGCCGCTTCCGCGGCCTTCGTCTCCGGCTGTACCAGCCTCGACGGAAGCTACAGCGCCATGGCCCCCGTCCGTCCGCCCCTCCCGCCCGAAATGCCCGCCTTCTATGGGCCGATCTACGACGAACCGTTTCCGATTCCAGCCGTTCCGGCCGGGGTGGTGCCGCAGCAATACTGGCGGCAGCGCGTCGAGAACCCCTTCCCCGAGCACGTCGTCGGAACGCTGATCGTCGATCCGAACGCCTTCTACCTGCATCTCGTCGAGCCCGATGGCATGGCGATGCGGTACGGCATCGGCGTCGGCCGACAGGGCTTCTCATGGTCAGGCGATGCGGTCGTGCAATACAAGCGTCGCTGGCCGCGCTGGCGGGCACCCGACGAAATGGTCGCGCGCCAGCCCGAACTCGCGCCCTATTCGGTCGCCGCGGGCGGCATGGACCCGGGTCTCGACAACCCCTTGGGCGCGCGCGCGCTCTACCTGTTCCAGAATGGCGAGGACACGATCTATCGCATCCATGGAAACCCGGAGGCACACTCGATCGGCCAGGCGGTGTCCTCGGGCTGCATCCGCCTGCTCAACCACGACATCATCGACCTCCACCATCGTGTCAGGGACGGGTCGAAGGTTGTCGTGCGGCCAGCCATCATGCCGGTCGGCCTCGTCTGATTCGCGGACGGTGACGGGGCGCGTCGCGCCCCGTCCGCCCTCACCGGATTCGAAAGCGGCGGTATCGGCTATCGCCTTCGTCCCAGACAAGCATTTGTGATCGAGCACGGACGCCGGGGCGGTTTCGTCGGCCAGCCGCATCGACTACGCTTCCGTTGGGTGACCCTATCCTGGCAGCCCTCAAAACGGAGAGAACGATGCGCGTCATGAAAAGCATGCTCCTCGCCGCCGCCTTCACGGCCTCGTCCATCCTTCCCTTTGCGTCCACCGCTTCGGCGACCGGCTGCACCGGTGCCGACTGCTCGCAGTCGCAGAGCTATGGCGGGTCGGGCTGCAGCCGCTCGAAGGCCGATCCCGTCAGCTCCTGAGCGGAATGGCTGACACCCGGTCGCGCGCGGCCGGGTGCAGCAGATCACCAGAGACTTCGACTGGGCAGGGAGACCCGCATCAGCGCCTTTCAGGCGTTTTCCTGAGGCGTGCCATGGCGATGCCGACGTCCCGGATGGCTCGGCGCGATTGCGATCGCTTCGGGAGATCGACATCGCGAGAATCGTCGCCATGTGCTCCCGGGCTGCTTCTCCATCAACTCTCGGTGTGACGGCCACGAGCCAAGCCAACGGGCCGATCAGCGCGGATTCTTGCCGAACACCCGCACATACTCCTCCACGCCGCCTGTCGCGAGTGCCCCGGCCTGCCTGACCCAGTCGTCGCGGTCGATGCGGCCGCGGTATTTCAGGAAGCCGTCGACCCATTCGCGCTCTGACTTCGACCAGCCCGCGATCTGCGCATAGGTGTAGATCCCGAGACCGTTGAGCGTGGCCTCGATCTTCGGCCCGATGCCGGCGATGAGCTTCAGATCGTCCGGCTGGTCGGGACGCGGAATGCCGGCGGGCCGGTTCCTGTCTTCCGGCGAGAGCGCGAGCGCCGGCGCGGCCTGGAGGTCGGGATGCGCCGGTTCGGCGACCTCCTGCCGGGCCTTCGCACGAGTCATCTTCCCGGTGGACGGCGCGCCGCTCGACGCGGTCGTCCCCGGCTTCACCTTTGGATTGACCGCCTGGCGGCCGGAGCCGGCTTCCGCCGCCCGCCGCTTGGGCGAGGATTCGCCGGCAACCGCAGAGCGGCCGGCGGCCTTGCGGGTTCGCGGCCGGGCGGCGGTGTCCGGAGCAGTGGCTTCCACGCGCGGCGTAACGGGCTCGACCGGCACCTCCGAGGCGACGGGCGACGCGGCCTCCCTGTCGGGCTGGGCGAAGGAGATGACCGGCTCCATCGAGGCGAGTTCGGCATCGTCCAGCCAGCACAGGCTCTGGTGGCCATTGCCGAGATTCTTCAGCGGCGGAACCTTGGTCTCGCACAGATTGTCGGGCACGCGTGATTTCCAGCGACAGCGCGTCTGGAAAGGGCAGCCGGACGGCGGGTTCATGGCGGACGGAATGTCGCCGTCGAGCACGATGTGCTTCTTCACCACGCTGGTGTCGGCGATCGGGATCGCCGACAGGAGCGCCTCCGTGTAGGGATGGTAGGGCGGCGCGAAGATCTGGTCGGTCGTGCCCTGCTCGACGATGTAGCCGAGATACATGACGACGACGCGGTCGGCGAGATAGCGCACCACCGACAGGTCGTGGCTGATGAACAGCATCGTCGTCTTGTTCTGGCGCTGCACGTCCATCAGCAGTTCGGTCACCGCCGCCTGCACGGACACGTCGAGGGCCGAGACCGGCTCGTCGGCCACCACCACGCGTGCGTTGCCGGCAAACGCGCGCGCCACGCCGATGCGCTGCTTCTGCCCGCCGGAGAGCTGGCGCGGCATGCGCGTAGCGAAGGCGCGCGGCAGCTTAACTAGGTCGAGCAGTTCCAGCATCCGGTTCTGGCGCTCGCCTTGCGTCTTGCCGACCTTGAACTTCTCCAGCGTCCGGACGATCTGTGAGCCCACCGAATGGCTCGGATTGAGCGTGTCGAACGGGTTCTGGAACACCATCTGGATCGAGGAGATGGTCTCGACGTCGCGCTTTTCGATCGGCGTGTCCTGGATCTCGGAATTGCCGAGCAAAACCTTGCCCGAGGACGCCGTCTCGAGCCCGAGCAGCACCTTGGCCAGCGTCGATTTTCCGCAACCCGATTCGCCGACGATGGCGACCGTTTCGGATTCGCGCGCCTCGAAG
This sequence comes from Aquibium carbonis, assembly GCF_003970795.1. Classification (GTDB taxonomy): domain Bacteria; phylum Pseudomonadota; class Alphaproteobacteria; order Rhizobiales; family Rhizobiaceae; genus Aquibium; species Aquibium carbonis. The sequence continues at coordinate 74,482 of NZ_RWKW01000090.1, forward strand.
GAGATCGATTCGTTGGCCTTGACGGTGCGGGCCTCCCCGCCGCCGAAGATCTCGTTGGCCGCGACGCGGTAGTATTTGCGCAGGTCGTCGATCCTCAGCACGGTCGGGCCCGGCTTCACCGGTTCGTTTCGCTTGATGCCCGCCGGCAGAGCGGTCCAGTCGACATCGTCGAACCGCACGCATCGGCTCAGATGATCGGGATGCTCCTTGACCGGATACATCGGGATTTCGCGGGCGTCGCAGAGCCCTTCCACGAAGTGCTGGCAGCGCGGGCCGAAATTGCAGCCCCGCGGACGCTCGTGCGGCAGCGGCAACTGGCCGGGAATGGCGATCAGCGGCCGCGAATTCTTGTCGGCGCCGGGCAGCGGGATGGAGCGGAAGAGCCCTTGCGTATAGGGATGGCGCATACGGTCGAACACGTCGCCGACCTTGCCTTCCTCCACCGCCTCGCCCGAATACATGACGGTAATGCGGTCGCAGGTCTCCAGGATCAGACCGAGATTGTGCGAGATGAACAGCATCGACGTGCCGAACTTCTTGCCGAGATCCTTGACCAGATCGACGATGCCGGCCTCCACCGTCACGTCCAGCGCCGTGGTCGGCTCGTCCAGCAGCAGCAACGCCGGCTTCGACAGCAACGCCATGGCGATGACCACGCGCTGCTGCTGCCCGCCCGACAACTGGTGCGGATAGGAGCCCATCATGCGTTCCGGGTCAGGCAGGCGCACCGCCGCCAGCATTTCCAGCGCGCGCTTGTAGGCATCGGCCTTGGACGCCTTTTCGTGCAGGATCGGCACTTCCATGAGCTGCCGGCCGACCTTCATCGCCGGGTTCAGGCTGGCCATCGGCTCCTGGTAGATCATGGCGATCTTGTTGCCGCGGATGTCGCGCAGTTCCGCGTCGCTCATCTCGCCCATGTCGCGGCCCATGAACTTGATCCGGCCGCCGACGATCCGCCCCCGGTTGCCCATGTCGCGCATGATGCCGAGCGCGACGGTGGACTTGCCGCAGCCCGATTCGCCGACGAGGCCCATCGCCTCGCCCGGCATGACCTTGCAGGAAAAATCCATCACCGCGGGAATCTCGCCCGCCCGGGTGAAGAAGGAGATCGACAGGTTCTCGATCTCGAGGATCGGCTGGGCGTTGGCGGCGGGACGGGCGGCGGCGGAAATCGCGGACATGATGGCCTCCTCAATCCTTCAGCGACTGTTCGCGCAGCGCGTCGGCAAGCAGGTTCAAGCCCAGCACGAAGGACATGAGCGCGATGACGGGCGGAAGTGCCGGATGGATGAAGGCGCGCAGCAGACGGCTGGAATCCTTGATCGCCGTGCCCCAGTCCGGGCTCTCCGGCGCGAGACCGAGGCCGAAATAGCCGAGCGTTCCAAGAAGGATGGTGGTGTAGCCGATGCGGAGGCAGGCATCGACGATCAGCGGCCCGCGCGCATTGGGCAGGATCTCCCACAGCATGATGTACCAGGGCGTCTCCCCGCGTGTCTGGGCGGCGGCGACGTAGTCGCGCGTCTTGATGTCCATGACGAGGCCGCGCACGATGCGGAACACGCCGGGCGACGAGGCAAAGACCACGGCGACGAAAATGTTCAGCTCGTTCGGACGGATCGAGATGATGCCGAGCGGATCGGCGTCGAACACCAGCCCGACATAGATCCACAGGCCGAGCACAAGCGTGATCGCCAGTTGCGGATAGAGCCGGTCGGTCCGGTTCCTGAAGCGGGTGTAGAACAGCACGCAGAAAAACACGATCGGGAACAGGAAGAAGACGCCGGCCAAGGCGTAGGGGATGGGCGTGTCCATGATGCCGGGGGTGACCAGCAGATAGAACAGCAGGATCACCGGGAAGGCGAGAACCAGATTGGCGAGGAACGAGAGAACGGAATCGATCCGTCCGCCGAAATAGCCGGCGGGAAGGCCAAGCGTGATCCCGACCATCAGCGCGAAGGCGGTGGCGGCCGGCGCGATGATCAGCACGATCTGGCTGCCGAACACCATGCGCGAGAAGATGTCGCGTGCGAGCCTGTCGCCGCCGAAGAGGTAGACGCCGCCATCGGGCGTCATGGCGCCCGGCAGCGCATCCTTCATGACGACGTTCTGGACCAGCGGGTCGAAGGGCGCGACGGTGCCTGAGAAGATGGCGGTGAAGAGCCAGAACAGGCATATGACGACGCCGGCGACGCCCACTCCGGTGTCGAAAAGCTGGCCGTAGAGGCCCAGGCGCTTTTTGTAGGTGATCGAGAGCGTGAGCACGACGGCCAGCGACAACCAGACCGGCCAGAAGCGAAACAGAACGCCAAGCACGATCTGGAAGGCGCCGACATATTCGAGCTGCATCCGCGTCCCCCTTTATTGAACTCTTATGCGCGGGTTGAGATAGGCATAACCGACGTCCGAGATGAGTTGCGTGGACAGGACGACGGCCACGGACACGAGCGAGCACCCGAGCAGCAGGTCGATGTCGTTGTTGCCGGCGGCTTCCACCAGCGTGTAGCCGAAGCCCTGGTAGCGGAACATCACTTCAACGATGACGACGCCGGTCAGAAGCCAGGGAAACTGCAGCATGATGACGGTGAACGGCGCGATCAGCGCATTGCGCAGCGCGTGCTTGACCACCACGGCGCTGAAGCTCAGCCCCTTCAGCCGCGCGGTGCGGATGTATTGCTGCGTCATCACCTCGACCATCGAGGCGCGCGTCATGCGGGCGATGTAGCCGATGCCGTAGATGGCCATGGTCATCACCGGCAGCGTGAAATTGTAGAAGGTGATGCCCCCCGGCCCGGTGGCCGATGCGGCCGAGCCGTTGAGCCAGCCGAGCCAGGAGGCGAAGATCACGGTGAAGATGACGCCCGACACATATTCCGGCGTCGCGGTCGTGGTGATGGAGGCGACGGACAGGGACCGGTCGGTGCGCGAGCCCTCGCGCATGCCGGCCAGGATGCCGATCAGCAGCGAGATCGGCACCATCACTACCATCACCCAGAACATCAGGATGCCGGTGGCCCGAAGCGCGGGAAACAGCTTGGCCGCGACCGTGGTCTTGAACTTTGTCGAGCAGCCGAAATCGCCCTGGAGGATGCCCCCGTAATGGGGCTCGGCCGGCTCGTTGCAATAGGAGAAGCGCGGGACCGGCTGGCCCTCCGCGTTGAAATTGGGCTGCTTTTCGACGACGCCCAGCCAGCGGCCGTAGCGGACGAAGAAATTGTCGCGGTAGCCGTTGCGCTGCAACCAGCTTTCGATGTGCGCGTCGGACGAGCGCATGTCGAGCTGGCTGATCGACAGCTTGCGCAGGTTAGGCTCGAGATTGACCATGAAGAAGACGACGAGCGTCAGGCACAGCATCGTCAGCGCCATGGTGCCCAGTCGCCGCACTATGAAAGCAAGCATCGATCCCCCTGCCGCTTCAGGTTGGGGCGTCTAACCCTCCGGACGGAAAGGGAGGGGCGCATGGCCCCTCCCCGTCGTCAGTGCCGTGTCACGCCTCGTCGAGCCAGACCTTGCCGTAGTCGTGCTCGAAGGTCGGATGCATGCCGTGGTTCTTCACCGCCTCGACCGAGTGGTTGTAGAGCTTGCGCCAGTAGGGCTGGATGATGATGCCCGAATCCTGGAGGATCGTCTCGATCTTCTCCATGACCTCCTTGCGCTTTTCGGCATCGGCGATGGACAGCGCCTCGCCGACGGCCGCGTCGAGCTCGGGATTGGAATAGGCAGCCTCGTTCCAGGCCTCGCCGGTGCGATAGGCGATCGCGACGACCTGGATGCCGAGCGGGCGCATGTTCCAGTTGGTCATCGAGTACGGATACTTCGTCCAGTCGTTCCAGAAGGTCGAACCCGGCAGAACCGTCCGCTTCACCTTGATGCCGGCTTCGCGGATCTGGGCGGCAATGGCGTCGCCGGTGTTCTTGTGCCAGTCCTCGTCCACGGTGATGAGTTCGTGTTCGAAGTCGATCTGGCCGGCTTCCTCCATCATCGCCTTGGCCGCCGCGATGTCGCGTTCCACCTTGGGCAGCGCGACATATTCGGGGTGGATCGGGCAGACATGGTGGTTTTCGGCCGGTTCGCCGGCGTTGCCGTAGCCGAGCGCGAGCACGGTGGCGTTGTCGACCGCCAGTTGCAGCGCCTTGCGGACCTTCTGGTTGTCATAGGGCGCGTTGGCGACGTTGGTGCGGGCCACGATGGTCGAGGCCGTCACGACTTCGGACGTTACCGCGCCGACGCCTTCGAGGATCGACACGTAGTCGGCCGACGTCTCGTGGTTGGTGTGGACCTCGCCGGCCTCGAAGGCCGCCACCATCGCCGAGGGATCGGTGCCGTAGTCGATGAACTCGACGCCGTCGAGATAGACCTCGCCGTTCCACCAGGTGCCGTTCTCGCGGCGTTTGTAGACCACGCGCTGGCCGACGTCGTAGGAGACGAGCTCGAACGGACCGGTGCCGATCGGATTCTGGACGAAGTTGGCGCCGGTCTCGTCGAAGGAGCGGTGCACCACGAGCGCGGGATAGTCGCAAAGGCTCGGAATGAGCGCGATGTCGGGCCGGGTCAGGCTGATCTTGACGGTCATGTCGTCGACCTTCTCGACCGCGCCTTCGCGCAGCTTGCCGGTTTCGTCGTCGACGATGGTGCCGAGACGGCCGGGCATCGAGTTGCCCTCGGCGCTCTTGTCGGACCAGCGGGTCAGGTTGAAGATGACGTCGTCGGCGTTGAACGTGTCGCCATTGGTCCAGGTCACGCCCGGGCGAACATGGAAGACGTATTCGGTCGCGTCGTCATTCACTTCCCAGCTTTCGAGCAGGTAGGGCTCGAAGGTGAACTCACGGGTGTACTTCACCAGCGGCTCGAGCGTCTGACGCTCGGCATTGGCGATTTCCGACCAGTCGGCGGTGCGCGGATCCTTCGGATCCTTGACCGGCATGGCGACCTTCAGAACGCCGCCCTTCCTGGCTTCCTGCGCCATCGCCGGCGTCGGCGCGACGAGACCGATCATGCTGTAGGCCATGGCCGTCGTGGCGCCGAAGACGCTGGCCATCGCAAGGAACTCGCGGCGGTCGAACTTGCCGGCGCGCACACCTTCGGCCAGCGCCTCGACGTGACCGGGCACACGGTCTCCGTTGCTTTTGTATAAGCTCATTGCAATCTCCCGTTTCTCTGGCTTTTCGCCTGTTAGCATTCCCCATCCGGCCGGCGATGTCAAAACAGCCCCGATCCGGTTTCGTCACGGAATGTGCAACTTCGCGGGCCGGCAAGCTGCTGCGATTGCGACAAGATTGGTGCCGAATCGACCGCAACCGGAACAATCGCGGCGGATGGCTGCCGCTCGCGGGGACGGTCGGCAGGCGCGGCCGCGACGGCCGTCGATGGCACGATCGCCTGTGGAAAGGCCGGGTCAGGACAACCAGTCCGAAAGCCGCGCGGCGCGCACGTCCTTCAGCAGGTCGACGAATCCGGCGGCCTGGTGCGCCGCGGTCGCCCGGCCCTTCCCAGCGGTTGCGATCGAGGCGTCGCCAGCCACGCCGGCCGGGTTGATGTCGGACGCGATCCAGGCGAAGGCGTGCGTGCCCTGCGGCTTCAAAAGCGCGAAGGTTGCGTCGGCGCGGCTGGTGGCCGAGGCGAAGTCGCGCGCCTCGTCCATCACCACGAGGTCGGGCCGGAAGTGCAGCATCAGCGAGGTCTCCACGTCGCCGCCATGGATGCCGAGCCGTTCCTCCGCCTCCGTGTACATGCCGGCCGGGCGGCCGAAGCGCTGCCAGCTCGTCTTCACCGCCAGCATGCCAACCTTGACCCGTAGTTCCCGCGCGACGATGCCCATGATCTCCTCGTTGCCGCCATGCGAGTTGACGAAGACGATCTTCCTCACCCCCGCGCGGGCGACCGACAGGCCGAGCTCGGTCCAGGCCTCGATCAAAAGCGGCGCGGGCAGCGTCAGCGTGCCTGGTGTATGCAGGTGCTCGTTCGACTTGCCGACCGCCTGGATCGGCAGGAAGCGCACGTCGAGATCGTCCGGCACCAGCGGCAGGACGGTGTCGATCATGCCCTGCATGATGGTCGTGTCGGTCGAGACCGGCAGATGCGGTCCGTGCTGCTCGATGGCGGCGACCGGTACGACCGCGATGACGGCCTCGGGGTCCAGCCCCTCGAAATCGACCGTGCGGTAATCGCCCCACCACAGTTTTCGCATCTTTGGTCTCCGTGTTCGACGCCATCGGCATGCTTGTTCGTTCCACCTAAGACCGCGGCGCGCTCGCCCGCAAGACACCGGTGCCAGCGATGTGGACGAGAGGTCGTCCGCCATGGACTCATGGCGCAAAAATGGGCAGGTTGCGCAACGTGGCGGCATCGCACGCAGGCGGTGATCCAGCCGCCCCGGTCGGGCCGTATTCTTCCTGGCGCGCAGGCCGATGGCATGCGTCTTGCGTCGCCTTCGTGGAAATCACACAGCCCGCGCCCGTGAGGTGGCGGGACAAGCACAGGGGTCGTGTCATGACGTCAGCTATCCGCACCGCAGCCCTCTCCGTCCTCCTCGCCTCGATCTCGCCGCTGGCCGCGCAGGCGGCCGAGAAGGTGATCTTCGCCACCAACTGGCTCGCGCAGGCCGAGCATGGCGGCTACTATCAGGCCGTCGCCGACGGCACCTATGCCGCCTGCGGTCTCGACGTCGAAATCATGCAGGGTGGCCCGCAGGTGTCGGGCCGACCGTTGCTTCTGGCCGGCCGCATCGACTTCTACATGGGCGGCAACATGCTGCAGGCCTTCTCGGCGGTCGAGCAGAACATCCCGCTGCGGGTCGTCGCCGCCTCGTTCCAGAAGGAGCCGCAGGTGCTGATGAGCCATCCGGGCCAGGGCCTCGACACCTGGGAGGACCTGAAGAACGCCGAGCAGTACATTCTAGGCGACGAAGGCTTCCAGAGCTACTTCCAGTGGATGATCACCGATTTCGGCTTCGACGCGGCCAAGCGCGTCCCCTACACATTCAACCCCGCGCCCTTCATCGCCAATCCGAAGTCGGTCCAGCAGGGCTATGTCACCTCCGAGCCGTTCGCCGTCGAGCGCGAGGCGGGCTTCAAGCCCAACCTGTTCCTGCTCGCCGACTACGGTTTCGAGACCTACGCCACCACGATCGAGACGATGCAGAAGACCATCGACGAGCGTCCCGAGGTGGTGCAGTGCTTCGTCGACGGCTCGGCCAAGGGCTGGTACAATTATCTCTACGGCGACAATGCCGCCGCCAACGAGATGATCAAGGCCGACAATCCGGACATGAACGACGAGCAGATCGCCTTCTCGATCGAAACGATGAAGGAGTTTGGCATCGTCGATTCCGGCGACACCGAGACCATGGGCATCGGCGCCATGACGGCCGAGCGCATCGCCGGCTTCTATGGATCCATGGTCAAGGCGAAAGTGGTCGCGGACGGTCTCGACATCGCGAAATCCTACACGCTCGATTTCGTCAACAAGGGCGTTGGGCTCGACCTGAAAAAGTAAGCCTCACCGGGCCGCCAGCCATGTCCCTCCGGCCGCCAAGCCGGAGGGCGAAACCCAGGGACCGCGCCGGACTTGCTTGCCCTCCAGACTTCGACCGAACGATCCGCGACGCGCGCGCCGCTGTTGTCGCTGCGCGGCGTGGGCAAGGCATTCTCGAACGGCGTGACGGCGCTTTCGGGCGTCGACATGACCATCCGGCAGGGTGACTTCGTCAGCCTGCTGGGACCTTCCGGCTGCGGCAAGTCGACGGCGCTGCGCATCATAGCCGGCCTTTCGACGCCGACGACCGGCGGGCTCGACTGGCACGGCGAGACGATCGGCCAGCGCGACCTCGGCTTCGTCTTCCAGGAGCCGACGCTGATGCCCTGGGCGTCCGTCTTCGACAATGTCTGGCTGCCGCTGCGTCTGCGCGGCGTCTCGCGCGCGCAGGCCGCCGCCGAGATCGGCGAGATGCTGGAGCGCGTCCACCTGACGGGTTTCGAGAAGGCCGTGCCGCGCGAGCTTTCGGGCGGCATGAAGATGCGCGTCTCCATCGCGCGCAGCCTGGTCACGCGGCCGAAGCTCCTCCTCATGGACGAGCCCTTCGCCGCGCTCGACGAGATCACCCGGTTCAAGCTGAACGACGACATTCTCGAACTCTGGCAGGACCGCAAGCTCACGGTCGTGTTCGTCACCCACTCCGTCTTCGAAAGCGTGTTCCTGTCCAACCGCATCATCGTCATGGCCGCGCGTCCGGGTCGGGTCCATGGCGAGTTCGACGTCGACGCGCCCTACCCTCGCGACGAGCGCTTCCGCACCTCGGCGGACTATGCCGCGCTTTGCCGCGACGCCTCCGAAGCGTTGCTCGGCGCCATCAACGCGTCGCATCAGGCCTATCGGGGGCGTGCGTGACCGCCATCGACCAATCCGCAACCGTTGCGATCGACGCCGAGGAGGTCCGCCGCGTCCGGCGCGAACGGGCCGAGCGGATCGGCCGCTGGGTTCTGCCGCTCACCATCATGGCGCTGGCGATTTTCGCCTGGGACCGCATCTGCGTGTGGAACGAGATCCCGCACTACATCCTGCCACGGCCGGGCGTGGTCCTGCAGGCGCTCTACAACGATGCCGCGCTGCTGTTTTCCTCGCTCCTGGTGACGCTGCGCATCACCTTCCTCGGCCTGCTGCTGGCGGTGGCCGGCGGCGTCGGGCTGGCGGTGCTGTTTGCCCAGTCGAAATGGGTGGAAATGTCGTTCTTTCCCTTCGCCGTGGTGCTGCAGGTGACGCCGATCGTGGCGATCTTCCCGCTGATCAACATCTATGTCGACAACCAGACCACCAAGCTGCTGCTCTGCGCCTGGATCGTCGCCTTCTTCCCGATCCTGTCCAACACGACGCTCGGGCTGAACTCGGCCGACCGCAATCTGCGCGACCTGTTTGCGCTCAACGGCGCCACGCGCTGGCAGGAACTGTGGCTGCTGCGGCTGCCTTCGGCCATGCCCTACTTCCTCGGCGGATTGAAGATCGCGGGCGGGCTGGCGCTGATCGGCGCGGTGGTGGCCGAGTTCGTGGCAGGCGCGGCCGGCCAGTCCTCGGGGCTAGCCTCGCGCATCATCGAGGCCGGTTACCGGCTGAACGCGCCGCGCCTGTTTGCCGCGCTGATCCTGATCTCGGCCACCGGCATCGTCATCTTCCTCGTGCTGTCCTGGGTGTCGCACATGATGCTGCGCCGCTGGCACGAGAGCGCCTTGAAGCAGGAGCGTTGATGTCGATCGAACTTCCCTCCTCAGGCGATTTCGTGCTCGCCGATGCCCGCATCCACGCCTCGCTGACCCAGGCGGAGATGGGAACGGGCGATGCCGACGGCTTCGTGCAGGTCGACCTCGCGATTGCCGATGGCAAGGTGACCGGCATCGCGCCGCGCAGCGCCGGAGGTTCAGTCCCGCCGCGCGCGGTCGATCTCGCCGGCCGCATCGTCATGCCCTGCTTCGTCGACTGCCACACCCATCTCGACAAGGGCCACATCTGGCGGCGCCAGCCGAACCCGGACGGCACGTTCATGGGTGCGCTGGAAGCCGTCGGCGCCGACCGGGAGGCGAACTGGTCGGCGGCCGACGTCGAGGCTCGGATGGAGTTCGGCCTGAAGAGCGCCTTCGCACACGGCACCAAGGCAATTCGCACGCATCTCGATTCGATCCATCCGCAAGAGACCATTTCCTGGCCGGTGTTCCAGAAGCTGCGGGAACGCTGGGCCGGGCGCATCGAATTGCAGGCGGCGAGCCTGATCGGCATCGACGGCGTGCGCGACGGCGCCTTCTTTGCCGCGCTTGCCGACCGTGTGGCCGAGGCCGGCGGCATCCTCGGCGCGGTCACCTACATGGTGCCGGACCTCGACAACCTGCTCGACGTCGTCTTTCGCGCCGCGATCGACCGCAGCCTCGATCTCGACTTCCACGCCGACGAGACCGACGACGTCGGCGCGATCTCGCTGAAGCACATCGCCGAGAAGGCGATCGAGCACCGCTTCGAAGGCAATATCCTCGTCGGCCACTGCTGTTCGCTGGCCAGACAGCCCGACGCCGACGTGCTCGACACGCTGGACAAGGTGGCGCGCGCAGGCCTCGCGGTCGTGTCGCTGCCCATGTGCAACATGTATCTCCAGGACCGCCGTCATGACGGCACGACGCCGCGCTGGCGCGGCGTGACGCTGCTGCACGAGATGAAGGCGCGCGGCATCCCCGTGGCGGTCGCCTCCGACAACACACGCGACCCCTTCTACGCCTATGGCGACCTCGACATGCTGGAGGTCTATCGCATGGCCACCCGAACGATCCATTTCGACCATCCCGTGGCCGACTGGCCGAGAACCGTCGCGGCGACGCCAGCCGAGATCCTGCGGCTCGACGGAACCGGCCGCATCGACGCCGGCGCGCCGGCCGATCTCGTGATCTTCAAGGGACGCTCGCTGACCGAACTTCTGTCGCGCCCGGAGAGCGACCGCATCGTGCTGCGCAGCGGCAGGCGCATCGAGACGACCGTTCCCGACTACGCCGAACTCGACCCCTTCCTGAGGTGATTGCATGGACATCGCAGCGCTGAGACGCGACATCGACGGCATCCGGATCGAGGACAATGCGGCGATCGTCAAGCAGAAGAGCCGCGACTTCTACTGGTACTCGCCGGTGCTGAAACGCCAGCTCGACGAGGTGACGGCCGACATCGTGGTGAGCCCGCGCGACGAGGCCGAGGTGGTGCGCGTGCTGGCCGCCTGCTACCGCCACGGCGTGCCGGTCACGCCCCGCGGCACCGGCACCGGCAATTATGGCCAGGCGATGCCGCTCTCGGGCGGCGTGCTCCTCAACCTCGCCGAGATGAACGACGTGCGCGAAATCGCGCCCGGGCGCGTGGTCTGCGGTCCCGGCGCGGTGATGGCCGAGATCGACAGGCAGACGCGGGCGCATTCCGGCCAGGAATTGCGCATGCTGCCGTCGACCTTCCACACCGCCTCGATCGGCGGCTTCATCGCCGGCGGCTCGGGCGGCATCGGCTCGATCAACTGGGGCGGATTGCGCGATTTTGGCAACATCATCCGGCTTCGGGTGGTGACCATGGAAGAGACGCCACGCATCCTCGACCTGACCGGCGAGGACCTGCACAAGGTCACCCACGCCTATGGCACCAACGGCATCATCACAGAGGTGGAGATGCCGCTGACGGCGGCCTATGACTGGGTCGACGTGATCGTCGGCTTCGACAATTTCATCGAGGCCGCGCGCTACGGCAACGCGCTGGCGCGCCAGGACGGCATTCTCACCAAGCTGATCTCGCCGATCGCCGCCCCCGCGCCCGTCGATTATTTCAAACGCCATGGCAAGTTCCTCGGCGAGGGCCAGAGCGTCTGCCTCGTCATGGTGGCCGCCCACGCGCTCGACGCCTTCCTGGCCTTCACCCGCAGACAGGGCGCGGCGGTGATCTTCAACGCGGCGACCGCGAGCGCCGAGGATATGAAGGGCCTGCCGCCGGTGGCGGAGCTGTCGTGGAACCACACGACGCTGCGCGGCATCCGCATCGACCCGGCGATCACCTATCTCCAGGTGCTCTACCCCTTCCCCAACCAGATCGAGCTGATCGAGAAGGTGCATGCGCTGTTCCCCGACGAAGTGATCGGCCACCTCGAATTCGTGCGTTTCGACGGCGACGTCACCTGCTTCGGCCTGCCCATGGTGCGCTACACCACCGAGGAGCGGCTGGACGAGATCATCCGCCTGCACGAGGAGAACGGCTGCCCGATCTTCAACCCGCACCGCTACACGCTGGAGGAAGGCGGGATGAAGCAGACGGACGCCGTGCAACTCGCCTTCAAGAAGGAGGCCGATCCGAAGGGCCTGCTCAACCCCGGAAAGATGATCGCCTGGGAAAACCCGGACTTCGATTTCGCGACGTCGAAGCCGTTCCTGTTCAGGGGGCTGCAGCAGGTCGGCTGATGTCGAAGACAGGCGCGCCATGAAAATCCTCCTCCTCCATGCCCATCCCGTCGAGACCAGCTTCAACGCCGCGCTGCACCGGCTGATCGTGGAGCGGCTGGAGGCAGCGGGGCATGCGGTGGACGATTGCGACCTTTATGCGGAGGATTTCGACCCGCGCCTGTCGCGGCAGGAGCGGCTCGACTATCACGACCAAGAGCGGAACCTCGACAATGTGCGGCCCTATGTCGAGCGGCTGCGCGCGGCCGATGCGCTGGTGCTGTGCTACCCGGTGTGGAACTACGGCTATCCGGCGATCCTCAAGGGCTACTTCGACCGCGTCTTCCTGCCCGGCGTATCTTTCCGGATCGTCGACGGCAAGGTCGAAGGTGCTCTCCACAACATCACCAAGGTCGTCGCCGTGACGAGCTATGGTGGCTCGCGCTGGCGCGCCTTCCTGATCGGCGATCCGCCCCGCAAACTGGTCAGGCGCCTCCTTTGGGGTACGGTGAAACCGGGCGCTCGCGTCAAATACATGGCGCACTACGACATGAACCGCTCGACGGACGCGTCGCGAAAGCGTTTCATGCGGGCGGTATCCTCCGCAATGGATCGATTCTAGAGAAGCGTCGTGCGTGTCCTCGTCGTCTACTGCCATCCCGTCCCCGAAAGCTTCTGTGCCGCCGTCCGTGACGAAACACTCGCCGCGCTGATCGCGGCGGGCCACGAGACGCGGCTTCTCGACCTCTATGCCATGGGCTTCGATCCGGTGATGGGAACCGAGGAGCGGCGTACCTATAACGACCATGCCCCGACCGATCCGGCGCTCGAGCCCCATATCGAAGCGCTGCGCTGGGCCGAGGGTCTCGTCTTCGTCTATCCGACCTGGTGGTATGGCCTGCCGGCGATGATGAAGGGCTGGCTGGACCGGGTCTGGGCGATCGACATCGTCTTCCAGCTACCCAAGGATGGCGGTCGCATCCGACCGCTGATGACCCACATCCGCAAGGTGGCGGTGGTGACGACCTGCGGCGCTTCCTTCGTCTGGTCGCATCTCATGGGCCATCCCGGCCGCCGCACCGTGCTGCGCGGCATCCGGGCGCTGTGCGGCTGGCGTTGCCGCACGCTCTTCCTGGCGCATTACCGCATGGATGCCTCCACGCCCGCTTCCCGCGCGGCCTATCTCGCGAAGGTTCGCGCGAAGCTCTCCGTATTTTAGGCGCAATCTGGGGATTGCCTGCCGCTGGGTTACCCGGGCCGTGGTCGCAACGGCCCGGCAATGGGCGAACGGCCGTATCCGCGGCCGGCATGTCGACCGACTGTGGAGCATGTCACAGTCCCGCGACATGCCCGGGCCTAGGATCGGCCGCCGGGCTTTGGAGGATTTCGGATGCGCATGTTTCGTTTCGTTGCGGTCGCGCTCGCGGCCATGATCATGCATGCGTCGCCGGGCCTCGCCCAGGACGCCCGGCAGATCGTCACCTCCGCCGACGGCGACTATTTCGGCTTCGACCTGCGGACGGAACAGAACGTCACGCTCGAACAGTGCAAGGCGGTCTGCCTCGGCGATCCTGCCTGCCGCGCCTTCACCTACAACACCCGCGCCAGCTGGTGCTTCCTGAAGTCCGATTACCACGTTCTGAACCCCTTCCCCGGCGCGGTGGCCGGCAAGGTGGTCAACCCGACCGGCGAAGCCGACCTCGGCGCGCCACCCGCCCTCTCCTTCGTCGCGGGCTATGTCCTGTCCGAAGCCCGGCGCACGCGCGACGAGACGCTGGCACGGGCCGATGCCGGCGGCGCCGGTCTTGCCGCGCTGACAGAAGCCGCCCGCATGGCGATGGCCAACAACGACCCGCGCGCGGCGATGCTGAACTACACCAATGCCCTGTCCATCCTGCCCGACGACACCCGCCTGTGGACTGGCCTCGCGGACGCGGCCATCGCGGTACGGCCGGGCGGCGGGGAGAGCGGCTTCAACTTCCAGCGCGTCACGACCGGCGCCGCCGTCAACGGCTACCTCCTGTCGCGCACCGCGAGCGAGCGGGCCGCGGCGCTGAACGCGCTGGCCGTCGGACTGGAACGGCGCTCGATGTTCCGCCCGGCCATCACCGCCTACGAGAAGAGCCTCGAACTCGTCTCGTCGCCTGTGATCCAGGCGCTCTATGCCGACCTGAAGCGGCGCAGGGGCTTTCGCGTCGTCGATCACCGCGTGGATTCCGACAGCGCCAGCCCGCGCGTCTGTGTCCAGTTTTCCGAGGATCTGGTGAAGGCCGGCATCGACTATGCCTCCTTCGTCACCGTCGACAACGCGCCCCTCACCGCCATCGAGCGTGGCGAGCGCGAACTGTGCGTGGAGGGCCTCGTGCATGGCGGACGCTATCGCATCGTCGTGCGCCCCGGCCTGCCTTCGGCCATCGGCGAAGTGATCGGCGAGCCCGTCGCGCTCGACATCTACATCCGCGACCGCTCGCCCTCGCTGCGCTTCACCGGCGAGAACTTCATCCTGCCCAACAGCGCCCGGCGCGGCATCCCCGTCGTCTCGGTCAACACCGACAGGGCGCAGATCGCGATCCACCGGATCGGCGACCGGTCGCTGTCGCGGCTCCTGACCGAATCGCAGTTCCTGCGCCAGCTCGACCGCTACGAGATCGGCCGCCTGGCCGACGATCTAGGCGCGCCGGTGTTCGAGGGCACTCTGGAGATCACGCCCGAACTGAACAAGGAGATCGTCACCGCCTTTCCGGTCGACGAAGCGCTTCCCGAGCGGGCGCCGGGCATCTACGTGATGACGGCCGTTCCGGACGACGACCGCAGCGACGACTGGTCGGCGCGCGCCACGCAGTGGTTCCTGGTCTCCGACATCGGCCTCGTGACCTTTGCCGGCGAAGACGGGCTGTCGGTCTTTGCCCGCTCGCTCGACACCGCCAGGCCCAAGCCCGAGCTATCGCTGACGCTGGTTGCGCGCAACAACGAGGTGCTCGGCACCGCCACCACCGATGCCGACGGACGCGCCCGCTTCGACGCCGGGCTGATCCGCGGCAATGGCGGCATGGCACCGGCCGTGATCATGGCCAGCGAAGGGACGGCGGATTTCGTGTTCCTCGACATGACGCGGGCTGGTTTCGACCTGTCCGATCGCGGCGTCGAGGGCCGCGCTTCGCCCGGCGCAATGGACGTCTATGCCTGGACCGAGCGCGGCATCTACCGTGCCGGCGAGACGGTGCATGCCTCGGCGCTGAACCGTGATCCGCGAGCGGACGCCGTGGACAACCTGCCGCTGACCTTCATCTTCCAGCGCCCCGACGGCGTGGAGGACAGCCGCGTCGTTTCGTCCGGTGCCGAACTCGGTGGCCATGCCGTGGAGCTCGCGCTCGCCTCGACGGCCATGCGCGGCACCTGGTCCCTGCGCATCCACGCCGATCCGAAGGCCGCGCCGATCGCCCAGAAGAGTTTTCTGGTCGAGGACTTCGTGCCCGACCGGATCGAGTTCGACCTCGTGAGCGGCGCCACCGAAGTGGCGGTCGGCGAGGCCGCGACGTTGTCGGTGGACGGACGCTATCTCTATGGCGCGCCGGCCGAAGGCCTTGGGCTGGAAGGCCAGGTCCGGGTCGGCCGCGCCCGAACGCGCACTTCGCATCCGGGCTACGTCTTCGGACTTGCCGACGAGGAGGACGTGGAGGACGCCCGCATCACGCTGGAGGACCTGCCGCGCACCGATGCCGACGGCAAGGCGAGCTTCGACGTCACGATCGACGCGGTGCCCTCGACCACGCAGTTCCTGCGCGCGACGGTCTCGGTGCGGATGGTGGAAGGCGGCGGCCGGGCCGTCGAGCGGTCGGTCGACATCGACGTGACCCCACAGACGGCCATGCTCGGCCTGAAGCCGGAATTCGACGGCTCTGTGCCAGAGGGAGGAACGGCGGCCTTCCGTGTGCTGGCGGTCGACCCCACCGGCGAGCGCATCGACCTGAAGGGCCTGGGCTGGACGCTGAAGAAGCTCGACCGGCACTACCAATGGTATCGCAGCGGCAATTCCTGGAGCTACGAACCCATCACCACGACGAGCCTGATCCAGGACGGCACTGTCGACGCCTCGGCGACGTCGGAGCCGCAGATATCGGTCCCCGTGAGCTGGGGTCGCTACCGGCTGGAAATCGAGACGGCCGACGCCGACGGGCCGGCGACCAGCATCGACTTCGAGGCCGGCTGGTATGTCGAGGCTACGTCGACCGAGACGCCGGACGCGCTGGAAGTGGCCTTCGACAAGGACGCCTATGCGGTGGGCGAAACGGCCAGGCTGAACATCGCGCCGCGTTTTGCCGGCGAGGCGCTGATCACCATCGGCGCCGAGAGTGTGCTGTCGTCCTTCACGGCGACCGTGCCGGAGGGCGGCGCCACGATCGACATTCCGGTGACCGATGACTTCGGAGCCGGCGCCTACGTGATGGCGACGCTGTTCCGGCCCGGCGAGGCGCAGGAATCCCGTCTGCCGATGCGCGCGATCGGGCTCAAATGGCTGAAGGTCGATCCCGGCCAGCGCAAGCTCGTCGTGGCGATCGAGGCGCCGGCCCGCATCGAGCCGCGCCAGGCGTTGACGCTCCCCGTCTCCGTCGGTGGACTGGCGCCAGGCGAGGAAGCCTATGTGACGGTCGCCGCCGTCGACGTCGGCATCCTCAACCTGACACGCTACGAGGCGCCGGACCCGACCGCCTGGTATTTCGGCCAGCGCATGCTGGGTCTGGAGATGCGCGACGTCTACGGCTGGCTGATCGACGGCTCGCAGGGCGCCTTCGGGCGGCTCAGGACCGGCGGCGACGGCGGCGCGATGGGACCGGAGGGCAATCCGCCGACCGAAAAGCTCGTCGCCTTCTTCTCCGGCATCGTGCGGGTGGACGACGAAGGCCGCGCCAGCGTCGCCTTCGACATCCCCCAGTTCAACGGCACGGTCCGCGTCATGGCGGTCGCCTGGTCGAAGGACGGCACCGGCAATGCTTCGGCCGACGTGATCGTGCGCGACCCGGTGGTCGTGACAACGAGCCTGCCGCGCTTCATGGCGCCCGGCGACCAGGCCCGGCTCCTGGTCGAGATCGCCAACACCGACGGCCCGGCCGGCGAATACCGCCTGGCGCTCACCACCGGCGGCTCGCTCCTGCCGACCGAGGGCGGCGTGCCGGCGACGGTGACGTTGCCGGCCGGCGGAAAGACCAGCCTGACGTTGCCGCTGACGGCCGACGTGCCGGGCACCGGCGAGGTGCTGGTGGCGCTCACCCATGCAGGCGGGCTCACCGTCAACCGCACCGCAACCCTCTCCGTTCGCCCCGGCGCCATGCCGGTGACGACGCGGCGGACGGTGACACTCGCGGCCGAAGGCGGCAGCCTGCGGCTCGACGGCGAACTTTTCGCCGGGTCGCTGCCGCAAGGCGCCTCCGTCGCGCTCAACGTCTCGCGCATGAGCGCCTTCGACGTTCCCGCCCTGCTGATGTCGCTCGACCGCTATCCCTATGGCTGCGCCGAGCAGACGACCAGCCGTGCGCTGCCACTTCTTTATGTCAGCGAATTGTCGAAGGCGGCCGGCCTCGACGAGGATCCGGCGGTACGCCAGCGCATCGAGGACGCGATCATACGGGTTCTGTCCTACCAGTCCTCGTCCGGCAGCTTCGGCCTCTGGCGGCCGAGCTCCGGCGACCTGTGGCTCGACGCCTATGTCACCGACTTCCTGACCCGGGCCCGCGAACAGGGATACCCGGTGCCGGAACAGGCGATGAGCCAGGCGCTGATGAACCTGCAGAACGCGCTCGCCTACAACACCGACATCGCCTCTCGCGGCAACGAGATCGCCTATGCGCTCTACGTGCTGTCGCGCAACCGCAAGGCCTCGGCCGCCGACCTGCGCTACTATTCCGACACGCAGATCGAGGCCTTCGCCAGCCCGATGGCCCGCGCCCAGCTGGCCGCCAGCCTGGCGCTCTATGGCGACGCCGTGCGCTCCGAGGCGGCCTTTGGCTCCGCCTTCCGGCTCGCCGAGGGCGAACCTGTCGGTTACACCAGCCGCTCGGACTATGGCTCGACGCTGCGCGACGGCGCGGCCATGCTGGCGCTGGCGGCCGAAAGCCGTCCCGCGCCCGCGCTCATCCCGAAGATGATCGACTACGTTGCCGACGTCCGCCGTCAGTTCCGCTGGACCAGCACGCAGGACGAAGCCTGGATGCTGCTCGCCGCCCGCGCGATCCAGGAGACGAGCGACGACATCCGCCTCGAAGTCGACGGCGCGGCGCACCAGGGCGCTTTCGCCCGACGTCTGGACGGTATGGAGGTGACGGTTTCGCCGATGACCATCGTCAACCGGGGGCCGGAACCGGTCGATGCGATCCTGACGGTCTCGGCTGCACCCGAACAGCCGCTGCCGGCCGGCGGCGAGGGTTTTTCGATCGAGCGCGCCTACTACACGCTCGACGGGGAGCCGGCGAACGTCTTCGATGCGAGGCAGAACGAGCGCTATGTGGTGGTGCTCAAGGTTCGGGAGTTCAACGACTGGCCGTCGCGGCTCCTCGTATCCGACCTGCTGCCGGCGGGGTTCGAGATCGACAATCCGCGTCTGATCGACACCGCGGCGCTATCGAACTTCGACTGGCTGCCCCAACCCGACGCCGTTCACACCGAGTTCCGTGACGACCGCTTCATCGCGGCCTTCGACCGGCCTGGCGGAAGCGACCGAGACATCACACTCGCCTATGTGGTTCGCGCGGTGACGCCGGGCGTCTACACACATCCGGCGGCCACCGTCGAGGACATGTACCGTCCGCAGTTGTCGGCCCGTACCGCCAGTGGGCTGATGGAGGTGCGGGGCGAGTGAGCGGCGCATCCGGCAGATAACCATGATGGATCATGGCGAAGAGGCCTTTCAGGCCGGCTCGATCCCCGGTTCCGCATCTGGCTTGGATGGCGCGGGACACCCACCCCTTATCCCTCCCCACAAGGGGGAGGGGGTCGCCGATGCTGTGCCTGACAATCAGACGATGTCGGCCGGGCTCGGTCTCGGGCGGCCCCGCTCCCCCTTTTGGGGAGGGGTGGGGGCTGGGGGTACTGCCGGCGGAGGAAGAGGTACAGGCATCTTCGCCCACCGGGCCGCACGCACCCTCCCCCGCCTCGCCCTTGCCGCTCTCTCCCTCCTCGCGCTCTCGGGCGTCACCCTCTTTGCCCTCGATCGCCTCGATCGCGCCTATCCGCCGCCGCTCGACCGGGCGAGGGATTTCTCCCGCGAGGTCGTCGACCGCAACGGCGCCTTGCTCAGGGCCTACGCCACCGACGACGGCCGCTGGCGGCTGCCGGTGGACCGGAAGGCGGTCGATCCGCAATTCGTGAGGATGCTGGTGGCCTATGAGGACAAGCGCTTCCACGACCACCACGGCGTCGACCTGCTGGCGGTCGGCCGCGCCGCCTTCCAGTTCGCCACGCAAGGTCGGATCGTTTCTGGCGGCTCCACCATCACCATGCAGCTTGCCCGGCTGATCGAACCACGCGAGGAGCGCAGCCTCTTGTCAAAGGCGCGCCAGGCGCTGCGGGCGCTGCAGATCGAGCGGCGCCTGTCGAAAGACGAGATCCTGACGCGCTACCTGACGCTGGCGCCCTATGGCGGCAACATCGAGGGCGTGCGCGCGGCAAGCCTCGCCTGGTTCGGACGGGAGCCGAACCGGCTGACGCTGCCGCAGGCAGCCCTTCTGGTGGCCTTGCCGCAATCGCCCGAGGCGCGGCGCCCCGACCGGAACGCACGAGCCGCGCAGGCCGCACGCGACCGCGTCCTGTCGCGCATGGCGCAGGCGGGCGTGATCGTTCCAGGCGAGGTGGAACGCGCCTCCGCCGAGCCGGTGAGCAGCACGCGCCGGCCCATGCCC
>NZ_RWKW01000091.1 GCF_003970795.1 Aquibium carbonis
GGCGGCGGCCTCCATGCCCATGCGCAGGGCGCCGAGGTCGCGCGGTCCGCCCCGGTTGAGCGCCAGCCGCGACAGGGCGCGCGGCATGTCGGGCGCGCCCTTGAGGACGGCCCGCACCTGGTCGCAGAGGGTTCGCTCGCCGCGGAAGAAGGACACCGAATCCAGCCGCCGGCCGATCTCGTCGGGATCGGTGGACGGCGAGGTCAGACGCTCGGCCAGCAGCCGCGCGCCGCCGCCGGTGCGGGTGCGGTCGATGGCCTCGAACAGCGTGCCCGAGCGGCTGCCCGACAGGGTGCGCACCAGCTCCAGATGGGTGCGCGTGGCGGGATCGATGAACAGCGTGGTGGCGCCGTCCTGGCGCTGCGGCGCCGTCAGCGGCGGCCGCTCGGCCTTCTGGGTGCGCTCGACATAGCCGATGGCCGCGCCGATGGCCGACAGTTCGGCGCGCGAGAAGCGGCCGAAACCGTCGAGCGTGGCCACGCCGAAGAAGCGGCTCGCGCGCTCGGCGCAGGCGGCGGATTCGAACAGGCTGGGGGGAAGCGGGGTCACGGCCCGCCCCAGCATGTCGAAGACGGCGCGGAACTCGGGATCGTGGAAGACGGGCTCGGCCACGATCAGCTCGCGCGGGTCGACCCGCATGATCTCGGCCAGCAGCCGGTCGCGCGTGGTGACGGAGACCAGGAAACTGCCGGTGGAGATGTCGATCCAGGCGAGCGCCAGCTCGTCCTCGCCACGCACCCGGCCGAGCGCCATCAGGTGGTTGGCCTCCGACGGCGCGAGCAGCTTTTCCTCGGTGATGGTGCCAGGCGTGACGAGGCGCACGACGTCGCGCTTGACCACCGACTTGGAACCGCGCTTGCGGGCCTCCGCCGGATCCTCGATCTGCTCGCAGACGGCGACGCGATGGCCAAGCCCGATCAGCTTCTGGAGGTAGTCGTCGGCGGCATGGATCGGCACGCCGCACATGGGGATGTCCTGGCCCAGATGCTTGCCGCGCCTGGTGAGCGTGATGCCGAGCGCCCGGCTGGCGATCTCGGCGTCCTCGAAGAACAGCTCGTAGAAGTCGCCCATGCGGTAGAACAGCAGCGAATCCGGGTTCGCCGCCTTGATCTCGATGAACTGCTCCATCATCGGCGTCGGCGCCGAGGCGGCATCGGATCGGTTCGGTCGTTCCTGGCTCAAGGCTTGTCCGTGGCTGCGATGTCGAGGATCCCGCACGGAAAACCGGCGTCGATCCTCTGCTTGGCGCTTTACGCCGCTTCTGTGTAGCCTTAATCCGGTTGCTCCACAAAAGAAGCATGCCCGCGTCCCGACCGGCGCGGTTTGGGAGGGAAGTGCAGATGCCCATCAAGGACCGGACCGAACAGGGACCCTCGGTGAGCGCCCAGGAGGCGCTCGACTTCCACTCGATGGGCCGGCCGGGCAAGCTGGAGATCAACCCCACCAAGCCGATGGCCACGCAGCGCGACCTGTCGCTGGCCTATTCGCCCGGCGTGGCCGTGCCGGTGAAGGCGATCGCCGAGGATCCGAGCCGGGCCTTCGACTACACGACGCGCGGCAACATGGTGGCGGTGATTTCCAACGGCACCGCGATTCTCGGCCTCGGCAATCTCGGCGCGCTGGCCTCCAAGCCGGTGATGGAAGGCAAGGCGGTGCTGTTCAAGCGCTTCGCCGACGTGGATTCGATCGACCTGGAGGTGGACACCGAGGACGCGGACGAGTTCATCAACTGCGTGCGCTTCCTCGGCCCGTCCTTCGGCGGGATCAACCTGGAGGACATCAAGGCGCCGGAATGCTTCATCATCGAGCAGCGGCTGCGCGAACTGATGGACATTCCCGTGTTCCACGACGACCAGCACGGCACGGCGATCATCGCCGCCGCCGGGCTGATCAACGCGCTGGCGATCACCGGGCGCGACATGAAGTCGGCGAAGCTCGTCTGCAACGGCGCGGGCGCGGCCGGCATCGCCTGCATCGAACTGGTGAAGGCCATGGGCTTTGCGCCCGAGAACGTGATCCTGTGCGACACCAAGGGCGTCGTCTACCAGGGCCGCGAGGACGGCATGAACCAGTGGAAGTCGGCGCATGCGGCCAAGACCGACGCCCGCACGCTGGCCGAGGCCATGGACGGCGCCGACATCGTGCTCGGCCTCTCGGCCCGCGGCGCCTTCACCAATGCGATGATCCAGTCGATGGCGAAGAACCCGATCATCTTCGCCATGGCCAACCCCGACCCGGAAATCACGCCCGAGGAAGTGGCCGAGATCCGCACCGACGCCATCATGGCGACGGGCCGCTCGGACTATCCGAACCAGGTCAACAACGTGCTGGGCTTTCCCTACATCTTCCGCGGGGCGCTGGACGTTCGCGCGACCACCATCAACGACGCCATGAAGGTGGCCGCCGCCGAGGCGCTGGCGGGACTCGCCCGCCAGGACGTGCCGGACGACGTGGCCGCCGCCTACCAGGGCAACCGGCCGAAATTCGGCGTCAACTACATCATCCCGGTGCCGTTCGACCCGCGCCTGATCTCGGCGATCCCCGTCGCGGTGGCGAAGGCCGCGATGGATTCGGGCGTGGCGCGGCGGCCGATCCTCGACATGGAGAAATATGCCCAGGAGCTCTCGGCCCGGCGCGACCCGATCGCCTCGACGCTGCAGCGCATCTACGACCGCGTGCGCCGCCAGCCCAAGCGCATCGTCTTCGCCGAGGGCGAGGAAGAGCAGGTGATGCGCGCGGCGGTGTCCTACGTGAACCAGAAGCTGGGCACGGCGATCCTCGTCGGCCGCGACGACCGGATCAAGGAGACGGCGCGCCAAGCCGGCGTCGACCTGAACCGGCCCGGCATCGAGATCATCAACGCCCGGGTGTCACGCCGCAACGCGGTCTATGCCGACTATCTCTACGAGCGCCTGCAGCGGAAGGGCTACCTGTTGCGCGACTGCCAGCGGCTGATCAACAACGACCGCAACCATTTCGCCGCGACGATGGTGGCGCTGGGCGACGCGGACGGCCTGGTGACCGGCGTGACCCGCAACTATTCGACCGCGCTCGACGACATCCGCCGGGTGATCGACGCCAAGCCCGGCCATCGCGTGATCGGCGCCTCGATCGTGCTGGCGCGCGGCCGCACGGTGATCGTGGCCGACACCGCCGTGCACGACATGCCGAACTCGCTCGAGATCGCCGACATCGCCGAGGAAGCCGCCGGCATGGCGCGGCGCATGGGCTATGAACCGCGCGTGGCGATGCTGGCCTATTCGACCTTCGGCCACCCGGCCGGCGAGCGCTCGGAACGGGTGCAGGAGGCGGTGAAGATCCTCGACAAGCGCCGGGTCGACTTCGAGTATGACGGGGAGATGGCGGCCGACGTGGCGCTGAACCCGACGCTGATGCAGCAATATCCGTTCTGCCGGCTGTCGGGCCCGGCCAACGTGCTGGTGATGCCGGCGTTCCACTCGGCCTCGATCTCGACCAAGATGCTTCAGGAACTCGGCGGCTCGACGGTCGTCGGGCCGCTGCTCGTCGGCCTGAACAAGCCGGTCCAGATCGTGTCGCTGAACGCCAAGGACTCGGACATCGTCAACATGGCGGCGATCGCGGCCTACAACGCCGGTCAGTAGCCGGCTTATTTCCTGTCGGCCCGCCAAGTCATGTCGACGAACACGACGGACACGGTGAAGAAGGCGAAGGCGCCGAGGACGGCGGCGACGACGATCAGGGTTTCGGTGGGCATGGGAACCTCCATCAATGAATGACCGCGTCATTGATGGAGGGCGCAGGACCGCGTCGCCTTGACCTGAATCAACCGATCAGGCCCGGCCGGAGCCGGGCCTTCGCGCCGGGGGACGCCCGTCTGGGGGACGCCCGTCCGGGGGTAGCCGGCTCAGGCGGCGAAGCGCTGGGCGTCGGCGCCGTAGTAGTTGATGTAGCGGTTGGCGATCCAGTCGGTCGACAGGACGACGAAGACGTCGGTGGTGCCGAAATCCGCGTCGACGACGCAGCCGTCGCCGAAGCGCGCGCCGATGCGCAGGTAGCCCTTGATCAGCGGCGGCATGGCCGCGAGCGCGCGGCGCACGTCGACCGCTTCGCTGGGCATCAGGTCCATCGAGCGGTAGCGCGGGGCGATCGCCCGCACGTCCCATTCCGGATCGGGGCGGAAATTGTGGGCGAGCAGCGACAGGGCCTCGGCATGGGCGGCGGGCACGGTTCCGTGGAAGGAGGCGCAGCCGGTCATGACGTCGATGCCGTGGATGCGGCAATAGGCCCAGATGCCCTGCCAGAGCAGCTCGACGGTGCGCTTCGACCGGTATTCCGGCAGGACGCAGGACCGGCCGAGCTCGAGGAAGCGGCGATCGGGATGGCGGGCCATCAGCGATTCGAGCTCGAACTCCTCGTCGGAATAGAAGCCGCCCGCCGCCAGCGCGCTTTCCTGGCGGAGCAGCCGGTAGGTGCCGACGATCTGGCGGTGCTCGGGGCCGGGGATCGTGGTGTCGAGGACGAGAAGGTGGTCGCAGATCGCGTCGAACCGGTCGGCGTCGCGCTGCTCCAGCGCATGGACGAACTGCCGCTTGGCGCCGAGCTCGTCGTAGAAGACGCGGAAGCGGACTTCCTGGGCCGCCGCCACCTCGGACGAATCACGGGCGAGCCGGGTCTGGAGGTTGCCGATGCGGCCGAGCGTGCCCGCGGATCGATGGGCTTTTCCAGCCAGCGCCGCCATCGCCGCTCCAGAAGATGCGCTGTCCACAATGATGGATGCCGGCATGGTGATTCTCCCTCGTCGGCGAAGCTTTGAGTGCCGTCTACGAAGACCATGATACAGTACGATGACAAGGAGATGGCGGCAAGTGCCCGTCGTCGGCGCGGTAGGGCTATCGCATTTGGCCGATGATTGATCTGGCGAAGGCGTCGGACCAGCCTGCTCGCT
>NZ_RWKW01000092.1:0-2500 GCF_003970795.1 Aquibium carbonis
TGTTTGGTTGCGGGGGCAGGATTTGAACCTGCGACCTTCAGGTTATGAGCCTGACGAGCTACCGGGCTGCTCCACCCCGCGCCAGGGTGTTTGGCAGGTGTCCTGCCAGTTGGTTTCGCCTTGGATCCGGTTGGTCCTGGCGGTGTCCGGCGGATGGGCCGGGGTCGGTCTGGCCTTTTGGGGATGATCCGTCGCGTGGTTTTGCGGGATCGTCGCCCGGGGCGGCGCGTGAGGTTGGCGCCGCGCGGCTTCAAAGGCTACGGGCCGTCTCCGAGGGATCGGAGGGTCGGCCCGGGTTTCCGGCCTGGCCGGAAGATCGTGAAGAGAAGCTGTCGATTGTGCGTTTCGTAGACCTGGCAGCGACCTACTCTCCCGCGTCTTGAGACGAAGTACCATCAGCGCTGGGGCGTTTCACGGCCGTGTTCGGAATGGGAACGGGTGCAGCCACCCCGCCATAACCACCAGGTCGACGAAGCGCACAATCTTTGATCGAGAAGCTGGGTTGGAGGGAGTTGGCAATCGGCAGTCGGCAGTCGGGTGGAACCCGGCGCCGGCCGCTGTCGTGCCGTCTCTCGTCTTTTCCGCGCAGGTCGCAGCGCCTTGGCTGCGTCCATGATTGGTCAACATGGCAGACCGACCCTTCGGGCGAAGCCCGCAAGGCCGACCGGCCAGCCTGTCCTCGGGCTTGACCCGAGGATCGCGCCTGATGGCGCGCCCTGTCCGGAGGATAGCGGCCGAAGGCCGCGCTCATCCGTGAGGACATGCAAACCATCGCGTCGCGATGGGCATGAGTAATGAGAATGATCAAGCCAATCGAGCTATTAGTACCGGTAAGCTTCATGCGTTGCCGCACTTCCACACCCGGCCTATCAACGTGGTCGTCTTCCACGGCTCTGATAGGGAATACTCGTTTTGAGGCTGGTTTCCCGCTTAGATGCCTTCAGCGGTTATCCATTCCACACATAGCTACCCTGCAATGCGGCTGGCGCCACAACAGGTCCACCAGAGGTGTGTCCATCCCGGTCCTCTCGTACTAGGGACAGATCCTCTCAATATTCCTACACCCACGGCAGATAGGGACCGAACTGTCTCACGACGTTCTGAACCCAACTCACGTACCGCTTTAAATGGCGAACAGCCATACCCTTGGGACCTGCTCCAGCCCCAGGATGCGATGAGTCGACATCGAGGTGCCAAACAACCCCGTCGATATGGACTCTTGGGGGTCATCAGCCTGTTATCCCCGGCGTACCTTTTATCCGTTGAGCGATGGCCCTTCCACACGGGACCACCGGATCACTATGACCGACTTTCGTCTCTGCTCGACTTGTCTGTCTCGCAGTCAGGCAGGCTTATGCCATTGCACTCGACGACCGATTTCCGACCGGTCTGAGCCCACCATCGCGCGCCTCCGTTACTCTTTAGGAGGCGACCGCCCCAGTCAAACTACCCACCATACACTGTCCCGGACCCGGATGACGGGCCGCGGTTAGACATCCATGTTCACAAGGGTGGTATTTCAAGGGTGACTCCACGCAGGCTGGCGCCCGCGCTTCAAAGTCTACCACCTATCCTACACATGCGAACACGAATGCCAGTGTAAAGCTATAGTAAAGGTGCACGGGGTCTTTCCGTCTAACCGCAGGAACCCCGCATCTTCACGGGGAATTCAATTTCACTGAGTCTCTGCTGGAGACAGCGGGGAAGTCGTTACGCCATTCGTGCAGGTCGGAACTTACCCGACAAGGAATTTCGCTACCTTAGGACCGTTATAGTTACGGCCGCCGTTTACTGGGGCTTCGATTCAAAGCTTGCACCTCTCCTCTTAACCTTCCAGCACCGGGCAGGCGTCAGACCCTATACGTCGTCTTGCGACTTCGCAGAGCCCTGTGTTTTTGATAAACAGTCGCTACCCCCTGGTCTGTGCCACCCCCCCACACTTGCGTATGAAGGGGTCACGCTTCTTCCGAAGTTACGCGTGCAATTTGCCGAGTTCCTTCAGCAGAGTTCTCTCAAGCGCCTTGGTATGCTCTACCAGTCCACCTGTGTCGGTTTCGGGTACGGTCTATACGGAGGAGCTATTTCCTGGGACCGCTTCGCCGCACACCCAATCCGTTAAGGGCATACGACACACGCAATCCGTCACTACCTCCAGGCCCACGAATATTGACGTGGTTCCCATCGACTACGCCTTTCGGCCTCGCCTTAGGGGCCGGCTAACCCTGCTCAGATTAACTTTAAGCAGGAACCCTTGGACTTTCGGCGAGCGGGTCTCTCACCCGCTTTATCGTTACTCATGTCAGCATTCGCACTTCCGATACCTCCACCGGTCCTCACGGATCCGGCTTCATCAGCCTACGGAACGCTCCGCTACCGCTTGCAGCAAGCTGCAAACCCGAAGCTTCGGTGCATGGCTTTAGCCCCGTTACATTTTCGGCGCAAAGACCCTTATTTAGACCAGTGAGCTGTTACGCTTTCTTTAAATGATGGCTGCTTCTAA
>NZ_RWKW01000009.1 GCF_003970795.1 Aquibium carbonis
AGGACCAGCTCATCACCGCGCCACCCGCCGGCCAGCAGGGCTGCGTCCAGCGTGCAGCATCGGCGCAGGATGCCACCTCGCTCCAGCCCAGCGGCACGCCCGCTTTCGCCAGCGCGGCGGCCGCTTCGGCGACCCGGCCGGTCTCTTTCTGCAGCTCAGCCAACGCCGCCCGCAACTCGGCCGTACCGTCCGCCGGCGCAGCCGACGCGTCGCCCGCCGGTGCGGCGGGCGACGCACCGGCGGCGATCTGTTCGATGCGCTGCAGCCAGGCGCCCTGGCTGTCGATCCGGGCGATCACGCGCTCGGCCAGGCCCGGGTCACCCAGATAGGCGGTCACCAGCGCGTGCGGGTGCACCTGGAAAGCGAAGGCGAGGACGAAGGCCACCAGAAGCGACAGCAGCTGTGCCCGGGCGCGGAAGAATTCCGAGATTTCCTTGCCATAGGCCTCGTATTGCTGCGCGACATTTTGCACGAACGTGTCGGAGAGCGCCTCGGCCACCTCGACCATGCGGCTGTCGACGAGGCGCTGCGTGAAGATCTCCGTCGGGATGTTGGTGCTCGCGCCACCTCTCGTCAGCCACCGCACCAGGCGCCCGACGCGGCCGGCCGGGCGCGCGGCTCCGCCGGCGAGTGGCCGGTTGGTCATGATGATGTCGGCGAAGGTGGCGGCGTCGAGCGTGGAGTGCGGATCGGCCGCGCGAACGCGCTGCTCGATGACGTTCTCGTAGAGCGCCTCCAGCGTCAGCCGCATGCCCTGATGGCGCAGGCCGAAGACCCGGTGCAGCGCCTCGACGATGCTGGAGACGAAGAGCGCGAAGACGAGCATGGTGGTCGCAAAGGCAAGCGTCGCGGAAAGCCAAGCCATGGCACCGTTCCCCCAAGATCGAACATGAAAATTCGCCCCACGATGCTTGTAGCATAAACAAGAAGGCGAACGATAGTCACATTTCTACTTGGGCGGGTTTTCGACAGGCAGGCTGCGCCTCAGCTCCGCGGCTTCAGGTTTTCCGGATCGTAGAGCGGCCTGTAGCCGACGGCGGCGACCTCGACCGGGAAGCTCTCCGCGAAATACTCGACATTGAGCTTGCGGCCCACTTCGCAGTATTCCGCCGGGAGATAGGCGAGCGCGATGTTCTTGCCGATCGTCGGGCCGAAGGCGACGGAGGTCGTGTAGGAGCGCCGACCGAGGCTGTCGATCAGGACTTCGCCGGTGACCGGATCGACGACCGGCATGGAGCCGACGGGGTAGCGGGCGACGCCTTTACTGTCGACATTGTCGGTCATGACCAGCGTGCAGAGCATCGCCGGCTGCTGGGCTCGGGCCTTGTATTCGAGATGCCTGGCCTTGCCGCGGAAATCGGCTTCCTTGACCTTCGGGCGCGCGAGATCCGCTTCGATCAGGTTATACTGGGTGAGCAGATCGGCGTTCTGCAGGCGCAGGCTCTTTTCCATGCGGCGCGAGTTGGCATAGGTCTCGACGCCGAAGGCCATGATGCCTGTCGCACGAAGCGCATCCCAGACGGCGAGGCCGTCTTCGTATTTCATGTGCAGTTCCCAGCCCTGCTCGCCGACATAGGAGATGCGGAAGGCGGTGACCGACTTGCCGGCGATTTCGATCTGCTTGATCGCGGCGAAGGGGAAGTTTTGCGCGTCGAGGCTGGCGGGGTCGGCGACGGCCTTCTTCAGCGTCGCGCGGGCATTCGGGCCCCAGATGCCGATTGTGATGTATTTTTCCGAGGTGTCGGTGATGGTGACGTCGAGGCCGCGATCTTCGGCCACGCGCTTCATGTAGTGGAAGTCGCGCGGGCCGGCGTCCGCCCCGTTGACGAGGCGGCAGCGGTCGGCGAGCCGGAAGACGGTGAAGTCGGCGCGCACCATGCCCTCGTCGTCGAGGAAGTGGGTGTAGATGCCCTTGCCGATATTCGCGTCGCCGCCGATCCTGGCCGCACACAGCCATTCGAGCAACTCGACATGGTCGGGGCCTTCGATGTCGACCATGTGGAAATGGCTCAAGTTGACGATGCCGCAATCCTCGCTCATCGCCAGATGTTCGGCATTCGAAACGCGCCAGAAGTGGCGGTTATCCCACTCGTTTTCGCGAACCGGCACGCGGTCTCCGTACTTCTCCAGCAGGTGCTCGTTGGCGGCGTAGCCATGCGCACGCTCCCAGCCGCCGAGTTCCATGAAGTAGCCGCCGAGTTCGACTTCGCGCTCGTACATCGGCGAGCGCTTGGCGCCGCGACCGGTGGCATAGGGTTCGCGGGTGTGCACGGCGGGGAAATAGATCTTCTGTGCTGCCTCGTAAGCGCGGCCGGCGATGAAGTCTTCGGTCAGCTGGTGCGGGTAGAAGCGGGCGTAATCGATCGAGTTGTGGTCGATTTCGGTACGGCCGTCGGTCATCCAGTCGGCGATCAGCTTGCCGTAACCGGGGCCGTCCTTGACCCAGATGGCAACGCAATACCAGAGGCCGCGCACCTTCTGGCTTTCGCCGCAGGAGGGGCCGCCGGCAGCGGAAACCTGCAGCAGGCCGTTGAAGGAATGGCTCTCGTTATAGCCGAGTTCGCCGAGGATCGGGGTGAGTTCCATGGCGCGCTCGAGCGGCTCGAGGATCTGCTCCATGTCGAGGTCGCGTTGCGATGGCGACAGGCGCGACTCGTGCTTTTCCAGGATGTCGCGCGGGTGGCACAGGCGCGGGTTCGTCTCTTCGTAATAGCCCCATTCGATCTGGCCGCCCTCGGAAGTCTTCGGGTCGCCGGTGTCGCGCATATAGGCCGAGTTGCCCTGGTCGCGCAGGAGCGGATAGCCGATGTCCTTGCCGGTGCCTTCGAATTCGTTGAACGGGCCAAAGAAGGTCAGCGGATGATCGACCGGCATGACCGGGAGGTCTTCTCCCACCATCTCGGCGATCAGGCGGCCCCAGATGCCGGCGCAGACGATGACGTGATCGGCCATGATGGTGCCGCGATGGGTGACGACGCCCTTGATCCGGCCGCCCTCGACGATCAGCGACTTGGCCGGCGTGTTGGCGAAGGCGGTGAGCTTTCCCGACTTCTCGGCCGCGTCGACCAGCTTGCCGGCTACCGTTTGGGAGCGCGGGACGACGAGGCCCGCGTCGGGGTCGAACATCCCGCCCATGACCTTCTCTTCCTCGATCAGCGGGAAGAGCTTCTTGATTTCGGCAGGCGATACATAATGCGCGCGGGTGCCGAAAGCGCGGGCCGACGAGAGCTTGCGCCTGATTTCCTCCATCCAGGTCTCGTCGCCGGTGCGGGCGACTTCCAACCCGCCTATCCGGGCGTAATGGCCCATCTTCTCGAAGAAATCGATCGAGTACTGGGTGGTCCAGACCGAGAGATAGTCGTGGCTGGTGGTGTAGCAGAAGTCGGAGGCATGGGCCGTCGAGCCGATGTCGGTCGGGATGCCCGACTTGTCGATGCCGACGATGTCGTCCCACCCGCGCTCGATCAGATGGTGGGCGATCGAGGCGCCGACGATGCCGCCGAGACCGATGATGACGACCTTCGCCCGTGCCGGGAACTCTGCCATTGTCCGCTGCTCCGAAATGCAAGTTTCGGGCGGACTATATTGCGCCGCGACGGCGCCGTCGCAGCCTGTTTGCGACATCGGCGGAAGGTGGCGCGACCTGCGCGCCGGAGCGCAGCGCAGCCCGGCTTCAGCCAGCGCGGGCGGAAAGGTCGACGCGTGGCTTCCATGCCGCGATCAGGATGACGCCCATGGCCGCGATGAAGGTGAAGTAGAAGCGGTCGTCGGGAAGCGGAAAGCTCGCGAACTTGCCGAGCGTGCCGATTGCCAGCGCAAAGACCAGCGCGTTGGTGCGCCCGGAGCCGATGCGTCCTGCCCGGGCGAGCATGGCCCAACCGACGATGAGGACGAGGAACAGCCCGGGCCAGTCATTTTCCGTGAGCGCCACAGCGACCCCGCGCACATAGCCCTTGGTGAAATCGACCAGCGAGAAATCCGGTGCGAAGCCGGTCATCGAGTTCTGGATCTGCACGCAGGAGAAGTAGAAGTGCGCCCACCAGCCGGGATGGTCGCCAAACTTCGAGATCAGAAGGCAGGCCGCGAACGAGACGACGAAGGTGGCCAGCATCGGCAGGAGCCGCCAGCCGAACAGAACGGCAGCGATCAGCAGCGCGAAGATCAGGATGATGTTGTCGGGCCGGACGAAGACGGAGGCGAACAAAAGCAGGCCCGCGAGCCCGTCCCTGCCGCGCAAGAGCAGCAGCACCGCGCCGAGCGACATTACCGCAAGCAGCATGTCGGGCGTGACCATGGTGGTCATGGTGATGAAGTCGGCGGTGGCCAGGAACGGAACGAGCAGCAGCAGCCCCTGCTCGGCGCCCTCGCGCGCTAGCCACCAGAGGCAGAGCGCACCGAAGACGACGGACGGAAGCACCGAGAGCAGGATAGATGCGGTCGAAAGCCCTGCGACGGGCTCCAGCCAGCGCAGCATCGCCACATAGAGCACCTTCACCCGGTACATGGAGAGCTGCGACTGGAAGTCGGCCGGGTTCTCCCACTGGTGCAGATTGTAGGGGTTGGAGAACTGGAGATGATAGAGTTGCGCCTCTCGCGCGCCGGGCTCGATCTCGGCCCAGGTGCGTTCATGCAGGGCGGCCGGGTCGTCGATCCTGTTCTCGAGCGCGGTCGCCACGTAGGCGACCATGTCCCAGTTGTAGGCGGGCCTCAGCCAGGAATAGGCCGCGACACCGGCGATCACCAGCGCCATGAAGAAGACCGCGAGGCGATCGACGACGGTGCGCGTCGCAAGCCCCTTCACCAGCGTTTCTGCGAGGCTGGTCCGCAAAGCCCACCCGACAACGCCGCCTTGCGATTCCGTCATCGCCATGGTCCCGTCTCCCCTGACTCGCCCGCCGTCCAACCGTTCAGCTCACCTGGCTTTTCACGAAATCCTTGACGATGCCGACGATGCCGCGCGACAGCAGGCCGTCGAGCGCATCGCAGAACACGTCGACATGTTCGCGCTGGCAGAT
Source organism: Aquibium carbonis (assembly GCF_003970795.1). Taxonomy (GTDB): domain Bacteria; phylum Pseudomonadota; class Alphaproteobacteria; order Rhizobiales; family Rhizobiaceae; genus Aquibium; species Aquibium carbonis. Next base: position 5,016 of record NZ_RWKW01000009.1, read on the forward strand.
CAGCGGCGGCTCGAGCCGGATGACGTTGCGATTGTACTCCGTGAAGGCCACGAGCACGCCGTAGTCGCGCAGCAGCAGCGCGCCGATGAAGCCCGACAGCGAGCCCTTCAGCTTGTCGTCGAGCATGGCCACCACCGGGCGCAGCACCATCGGCAGGGTCTGCGAGAAGTCGTGGAACTCGAGGCCGACCATGAATCCCTTGCCGCGCACCTCCTTGACGATGGTGGGATGCTTGCGGCGGATCGCCTCCAGCCGCTCGAGCAGGTAGTCGCCCGTCTCGGCGGCATTGTCGATCAGCCCCTCGTCGTAGAGCACGTTCAGGGCTTCGATCGAGGTAATGCAGGCTTCGCCGATGCCGCCGAAGGTGGCGGCGGCATGGATCATCGCGGTCTTGGGCGTTCCATAGGCCTTCATGTAGACCTCGCGGCGCGCGATCATGGCGCCCACGGCCGACTTGCCGCCGCCGAGAGACTTGGCCAGCGCGGTCACGTCCGGCACCACGCCGTAGTGCTCGAAGGCGTAGAAGCGCCCGGTGCGGCCGAGCCCGCACTGCACCTCGTCGGCCACCCACAGGACGCCGAACTGGTCGCACAGCTTGCGCAGCTTCTGCCAGAACTCGGCCTGCGCCTGGATGATGCCGCCGCCGCCCTGCACCGTCTCCAGCACGATGACGCCGATTTCCGGATCGGCCCTGAAGGCGCGCTCGATCGCCTCGATGTCGCCGAAGGGCACGCGCACCGTGTTGTCGACCAGCTTGAATTCGCCACGATAGAGCTGGCCGTCGGTGATCGACAGGACCCCCTTGGTCTTGCCGTGGAAGGAGTTCTCCGCATAGACGATCTTCGGCCGCTTCGGGCCGGCGGCGCGTTCGGCGACCTTGATGGCCGCTTCCATCGCCTCGGAACCGGAGGAGCCGAGGAACACCATGTCGAGGTCGCCCGGCGAGCAGGCGGCGATGTTGTGCGCCAGCGCCGAGGCATATTGCGACATGAAGGCGATGGCGATCTCGTGGCGCTTTTCGTCCTGGAAGCGCTTGCGCGCCTCGATGATGCGCGGATGGTTGTGGCCGAAGGCCAGCGAACCGAAGCCGCCGAAGAAGTCGAGGATCGCGCGGCCGTTCTGGTCGTAATAATACATGCCCTCGGCGCGCTCGATCTTCACCTTGTGGAACCCGAGCAGCTTCATGAAGTGAAGCTGGCCGGGGTTGAGGTGGGCCTTGAACAGGTCGGTCATGCGCGCCACGTCGAGCGACTTGGCATCCTCGACCGAGAGCAGCGGCGGCTTCGGCGTCTTCGTCGGCGCGAGTTCGGGCGCGCCGATCACGGAGCGCGCCTCGGTCAGGTCGGGCTTGGTCATGACGTTCATCTCGGTATTTCCCTCATTCGGCCGGCGCATGCGAAACAGCAGGCGCATGCGCCCCGCCGATCTTCGCGCGATATTCGGAATAGGCGGCGATCAGCATGTCCTCGTCGCGGTACTGCGGCACCCAGCCGAGGTCGCGCTTGCCCTTGGACACGTCGAGCAGGCAGTCCTCGTCGGCGATCAGATACTGCTCTGGATCCATCAGCGGCAGGTTCATCCAGTCGAGCAGGTCGAGCGTGCGCTTGACGGCCCATCCCGGCGTCGGGATCAGGATCGAGCGCGAGCCGGCATGGCTGATCAGGTCGCCCAGGAGCTTGCGCACCGACGGCGGATTGAGCGAGCCGAGATTGTAGGCCTCGTTCGGCACGCCCGCCTTGAAGGCCAGGCGGGCCGCCTCCGCGCAGTCGAAGACGGAAATGAACTGGTAGGGATTCTTGCCCGAACCGATCATCGGCACCGGCAGGTTCCAGTCGATCAGCTTGAACAGCTTCTCCAGAATCCCGAGTCGGCCAGGGCCGATGATCAGCCGCGGGCGAAACAGAGAGATGTTCATGCCGCGCTCGCGCCACTGGGCGGCGAGTTCCTCGGTCTTGAGCTTGGACAGGCCGTACTCGCCGAGCGGCGCCACCGGGTGGTCCTCGGTCATCGGCTGATAGACCGTGTGGCCATAGATCATGTCGGTGGTGAAGTGGACGAGGTTCCTCGCCCCGGCCGCGTCCATCGCCTGGATGATGTTTTCCGTGCCGTTATAGTTCACCGGCCAGAAGAAGTCGTGGCGCTTGGCCCGGGCCTGGATCGGCGACAGCATCTTGGCCGACAGATTGTAGACCATGTCGTCGGCCTCGATCCCCAGCGCGCGCACCGAGGGCGCATCGGTCACGTCGCAGTGGACGAAGCGCGCCTGGGCATAATGCGCCAGGTCGCTTCTGGCGATGTCGGCGACCACGACCTCGTGGCCGTCGGCGACCAGCTTTGGGGCAAGATGGCGTCCGACAAAGCCGTCGCCGCCGAAAATGATGTGTCTCATTGGGACATCTCGCTCTTGTGCATGGGATTTCCGGCAAGATCCGTGCCATCGGCCGCATGGCTGCGGTCGCTCTGGGCGATCAGGATGGTGCCGAGGCAGATGAAGCCGATCCCGGCGATGCGCCAGGCGTTCAGGTCCTCGCGAAACACGAAGTAGGCGAAGATCGCGACCGCCACGTAGGCGAGGCTCAGGAACGGGTAGGCGAAGGACAGGTCGACCTTCGACAGTACGTAGAGGTGCGACGCCATCGAGATCACGAAGACGCACAGCCCGAAGAAGATCCAGGGGCTGAACACGATCTGGAGGATCTTGAGCACCGGATTGACCCCGGCGAACGACAGCGGACCCAGCGACATCATGCCGTACTTCAGCATGAGCTGCGCGGCGGCGTTGGTCATCACCGTGAACAGAATGAAGACGATGTATTTCATGTTGCTTCGCCCCTTGGCGCCTTCATTAGCGGACAGACAAAAATCTTCGGTGAAATGAGACACCGCAATTTGGACGTTCTGCGTTTACGGCCCGAAAACCATGTCGGCACCGTCGCCTATTCGGCCGCGATCGCGCGCGCCTCGCCCGATAGCGTCAGTGCGGTGCGGCGCCAGAAATCGGAGACGAAGGCCGGATCGCGATGCTCATCCAGGGCCCGCCATTGCGGAAACGAGGCCTCGAAGACATGCGCCGACATGCGCGCGTCCTTGTAGGGGTTGACCGCGCCGCCCGCTTCGATGGCGATGCGGTCGAGCTCGGCGAGCATCAGCCGCGTGCTCAGCCCGCGGTTGGGGAAATCGAGCGTCAGCGTGTAGCCCGGACGCGGGAACGACAGCATGCCCGGCGAGGGCCGATCGCCGAAGCGCTTCAGCACGGTGAGGAACGACCCTTGCCCCCTCGCCCGCGCGGTCGAGAGCAACGCCGGCACGGCGTCACGCGCGGCCGCTTCGGGGATCACGCTCTGATGCTGGAAAAGCCCGCCCGGACCATAGAGGCGGTTCCAGTGCGCGACACTGTCGAGCGGGAAGAAGAAGCTCTTCGCCGGTACGCGCTCGGGCTCGCGGCGCCAGCCGTTGCTCCAGCGATAGGCCGCGTTGAAGAGCCTCAGGAAGGAGCGGTTGAGGACCGTGAAGGGAGGCTGCACGGGCACCGACAGCCTGCTTGGAGCTGTGTCGTGGTCAGCCCCTTCGGCCCCCTCGGCGTGGTTGCCGGCCAGAAGCAGCCCCCGTCCGGCGGCATCGCCCGCGGCGAGCTGGTCGATCCAGGCGACCGCGTATTCGTTGCGGGCATCGGCGTCCTCGGCCATGTCGAAATACTCGGAAAGACGGCGAAACGGCCGCACCGTCTGGACGACGTGCGGTGAACCGACCCGCATCAGGCGCATCGTCGCCTTCAGGATCAGGCCCGTCAGACCCATGCCGGCGATGGTGGCGCGGAAGAGCCCGGGATGGCAGTCGGCGCTGCAGACATAGGTCCGCCCATCCGAGCGCAGCAGCGACAGCGACAGGACATGCGCGCCGAAGCTGCCGCGGCGATGATGGTTCTTGCCATGCACGTCGTTGGCGATGGCGCCGCCCAGCGTCACGTTCTGGGTTCCCGGCACCACGGGCGGGAAGTAGCCGTGCCGGGCCACGTGGGCGATGATGTCGGACAGGAAGACCCCGGCCTCGGCGGTGAGGATCCCCGTTTCAGGATCGAAGGCGAGAATACGGTTGGCGCTGCGCATGTCGACGAGCGCGCCGCCGGCGTTCAGGCAGCTGTCGCCGTAGCTGCGGCCATTGCCGTAGCCGAGCAGGCTGCCCGGTTCGGCCCTGCCGCTCTCGAGCAGCGCGATGGCCGCGTCAGGCGTCAGCACGCGCCCCTGGCCGGGGAAGACCCGGCCGAAACTCTCCAGCCGGCCGCTCATGCGACCACCGCCGCGGCGACGAGGAGCACGGCGCCGATCGCCGAGACCATCTGGCTGCGCCAGTCGCTGGCGATGAAGACGATCGGATCGTCGTGCATCTCGCCGCGACGCGCCAGGACCCAGATCCGCAAGGTGAGGTAGAGCACGATCGGCGCCAGCGGCCAGATCATCCAGGGATGCGGATAGAGCTCCTTGACGCTCATGCTGTCGATGTAGAGCGCCAGGACCAGCGCCGAGGCGAAGGCCGAGGCGACGCCGGCCTGGGCCACCACGTCGATGTCTTCGGGCCGGTAGCCGCGGCCGGCAAGCCGCGCGCCGCGCGAAAGCTCGGTGCCGTCGAGTTCGACGAAGCGCTTCACCAGCGCCAGCGAGAGGAAGAAGAAGAGCGAGAACGCCAGCAGCCAGAACGACAGGTCCGTGCCGGTTGCCATGGCGCCGGCGATGATGCGCATCGTGTAGAGGCCGGCGAGCGTGAAGACATCGACCAGGAGCATGCGCTTCAGGCCGAAGGAATAGGCCGTGGTGACGACGAGATAGGCCCCCAGCACGAGCCAGAACAGCGGCGGCAGGAAGGCTGCTGCGGCAATGCTGACGGCAAGCAGGACGCCGATCGAGCCCAGCCCGAAGGGGATGGACAGGGCCCCACTGGCGAAGGGACGCCTGCGCTTGGTGGCATGGCGGCGGTCGGCCGAAAGATCGGTGAAATCGTTGATGATGTAGATGGCCGACGCCGAAGCGCTGAAGGAAACGAAGGCCAGGATGCAGGCCACGATCATCGCCGGGTTCAGGTATTCGTGCGCCAGCACCATGGGGACGGCGATGAGGCTGTTCTTGAGCCACTGGTGGGCGCGCAGCATCCGCAGCACCGACGTCCTGGTCGGGCGCGTGCCGGGCACCAGTTCGCAGCCATGCTCGGCTTGCCAGCGGGCCGCATGACGATCCGGCGCCACCACGATCGAGGCACGCGCGGCGTCGAACACCTTCAGGTCGTGCCGGCTGTTGCCGACATAGTCGAAGCCGCCGTCGCCGAACATGGTGATGAGGCGCGCGCGCTTGCGCTCGGACGTCAGGTTGTGGCCCGGATCGTCGGTGGCGAGCACGACATCGAAGACGCCGAGATGCGCGGCAATCGCCTCGGCGAACTTGCGTGGCGTGCCGGTTGCCAGGAGAAGGGTTCGGCCGGCGGCCTTCTCGGCATGGAGCCTGGCGACGATCTCGTCACGGTAGGGCAGCGTGTCGGCATCGAGATCGACCCGCGCGGCGATCTCCATCTTCAGCCGGGCCGGTCCCGAGGCGAGCCAGACGGGCACCATGAACAAAAAGAGCGGGTTCTTCTTCAGGAGAAGAAACAGCCCCTCCCAGAGCAGATCCGTCTTGATCAACGTCCCGTCGAGATCGACGGCGAGCGGTACAGCCGTAGTTTCCGACCGAGCATCCATGCCAAGTCACCTTCCCGTGTGCCAGGGCACCCAGACGAGCACCCACGGCGGACGTTCTAGGAAACAAGCACCTACGGAAGGTTGAACAAGGCCCGCAACCGACGGCCCCGCGGCGGGATTTTCGGTGCGAGGCTTAATCGCCGGTTATCGAAAAAGGGAAAAGGCCGGACATCCGCCCGGCCTCCGCGATCGTGATTTCGGAAGCTGGTCCGGAGCGCCTTACTTGATGCGCGCCCGTCCGCCCGAGATCTCGATGACCTCGTTGCCGGACAGGGCGAAGCGATCGCCGTCGGGCATGGTCACGAAGCAGCTGGAAAAGCAGAACTGTACGGTCTGGCCGGGTGCGATGACCAGTTCCTCCTGCTTGGAGCCTTCCGTCACCACGAGGACGCGGACTTCCGTGTCGTTGTTGAGCGCACTTGCGGCCAGCACCGGAGACGATGCCGCCAGAAGGACCAGAGCCGCGCCAAGAAAAGATTTCATGTCAGCAATCCGGTGTCGCCACCGCCTCTCGCATCGTTCGGGACCCGTCGGCTCCCGTTGAGCGCATCCTATAGGGGATGGCGCATGAACGGCAACTGAACGGTGACGTCAGAGGTTTTCGTCGCCGTCGTCGGGGTCTTCGCGCTTGCGCCGCCGCCGCCGCGGGGCCACGGGCAATGCGACGACGTCGGCGCCCGCCACGCCAGACGCGGCCTTCGTCTCGGGCTCCGGCTCCGGCTCGGTCGCCAGATCGGCCAGCGGGGTGGAGACGGTGATGTGGGCGCCCTTGAGGTTGACGTCGCGCTGCGGGAACGGGATCTCGATCCCCTCGCGCTCAAACGCTTCGGCGATGGCGAAGCGGATGTCGTTTTGCACCGAAAGCCCGCCGGTGATGTCGGCCAGGAAGAACCTGATCTCGAAGTCGAGCGACGATTCGCCGAAATTGGCGAAGAAGACGAAAGGCTCCGGGTTCTTCAGCACCATCGGGTGGCTGCGCGCGATGTCGAGCAGCATCGCATGCACCTTGCGCGGGTCGGTGCCGTAGGCGATGCCGATCTTGATCTCGATGCGCCCGAGCTTGTTCTTGTGCGTCCAGTTGCCGACGGCCGCGTTGATCAGTTCCGAATTGGGCAGGATCACCGTCTGGCGCTGGAACGTCTCGATCTCGGTGGCGCGCACGCTGATGCGCTTGACCGTGCCGGTGACGGGACCGGCCACGATCCAGTCGCCAGCCTTGAACGGCCGCTCGGCGAGAAGGATCAGGCCCGACACGAAGTTCGACACGATGTTCTGCAGGCCGAAGCCGATGCCGAGCGACAGGGCGCCCGCCACAAGCGCCAGGTTCGACAGGTCGATGCCGGCCGCCGATATGCCGACGAGGGCGGCCAGCGCGATGCCGGCATAGCCGACCGCGGTGCGGATCGAGTTGCGCAGGCCCACATCCACCTTCCCGCGCGCCATCACCGACCCGTCGAGCCAGCCCTGGAAGCCGCGGGTGATGAAGTATCCGATGAAGAAGATGACGATGCCCGTGGCGATGCCGACCAGCGAGAACGACACCGTCCCGACCGTGATGTTGGTGGCGAGCCGATGCGCCCAGGTGGTGATGTCGCCCCACTGGAAGCCCCATTGCAGCAGCACCAGCGGCACGCCGACACACACCACGAGGATGTAGGTGGCGATGCTGGCGACCAGCCCCAACTGGTCGAGCGCGGTTTCCTCGAGCTTGAAGCGGGCGTGCAGCGCCTCGCCGAGCGCCGTGCGCACGAAGGCGCCTTCGGCCGAAATCGCGCCGGCCGACAGGAAGCCGATATACATGGTGGAGGCGATTGCGCCCGTGACCACGATCTGCTGCGACATGAAGCGCGCAAAGCCGATGTAGCCGAGAAGCGCGGCAGTCATGGTGCCGATCCCCAGCCCAAGGAAGATCCAGTTGAGCGCCAGGAAGCGTCGCGGCCCGCCATCCTCCCGCGTCGGCCGGACGAGGCCTGCCAAAACCAGAAGAAGGCCGACGATCACGGTGGCGACCAGGCTCTTGGCGATGGTGAGCGAGAGCGGCGAGCCCATGACGTGGTTGACACGGTTGAGCACGAAATCCGCGCCGGTGACGACCGCCGTCAGCCAGGCCAGCCAATAGAGTTTGCGCGCCGACGCGCTGTCGACCGGCACGAGCCGCCAGTTCGGCCGGTCGGGCCCGAGGGCCGCCCGCGCCAGTCGGTTGACGAAGAAGACGATGGCGATCACTTGGAACAGCGACGACAGCATCTGCCCGATGTCGGCGCGCAGGATCTTGAACGTGTCGTAGAGGTAGAAGGTGGCCGACAGGAACACCAGAAGCGTCACCGAGGGCATCAGCGTCGACCAGAAGGCGACCGACAGCCGCGACAGATAGGAGGGAGACGCGCCCTTCACCGCCTCCATGCTGGTGCCGAACAGGCGACGCGCCCCGAAAGCGAGGACCGCGGCCGCCGCCAGCGCCATCAGCGTGGCCAACAGCAGCGATTGGAGCTTGAAGCTGGTGACGAACCGCACCCAGGCCATGATGGTCCGCCGCAGCGCCACGACCTCCGACTGCAGATCCGCGAGCGTCGCCGCGCTCAACGCATTGCCAATGTCGTAGCGCTTGGACAGCGTGCTCGTGAACAGATCCCGGCGAAGCGTCCCGATCCGGTCGATCAGGCGATTGATCTCGACCGACAGGGTCTCGGCCACGCCGATCAGGGCATTGATCTCGGCCTTCCGGCGCAGCAGGTCGGCCCGCTCGGTGCTGGTGATCTCCGGCTCGGCCGGCATGCCATCGCCCGGAGGCGGACCGATCTGCTCCAGCCGCGCATTGATCTCCTGGAGGCGCGGCCGGAACGCGACGCCGGCCGCGAGCACCTGCCGGGCGAGCCGCTCGAGTTCGATCCGCGCCTCGACGAGCTGCGCATCGTCGTTGGCATAGCGATCGACGCGGGTGCGCAGCTTCTCGAGCGCGGCCGATACCTCATCGATGACCGGCCTCTGCTCGTCATAGATGGAGAGCGAACCGCCGCCGAACCGTCCGGAGGTTGCTTCCGTCGCCGCGCCGGCGTCGACGGGCGCCGCGGCTCGGGCGGGCTCCGGGTCCTGCGCGGCAGCGGACGCGACCGCGCCAAACGTCGCACCGGCCAGCAGGACCGCCGCGACCAAACCCCGAAGCCAGCCTTTCGTCATTCTCCCCACAACCGCGCGGTTCCTCGCCTTTCCTGCATCCATAGTGACGACATCGACGCCGGGCAAGGCTGGCGGCATGGCCGGCCCCTCGGCAACGTCGGCGGTTCGAAAGGCGGCGGCGCAATCGTTGCATTCGCTTCGGCCGCCGGGCGATAGTGTCCGGCGGCTCGAGGACAAAGAGAGACATGAAGGAATATTCGGCCCTTGCGCTGCTGAAGAACGCGTTCTCCGGCAATCGCGACTGGAAGCCCGCCTGGCGAAAGCCCGATCCAAAGCCCGAATACGACGTCGTCATCGTGGGCGGCGGCGGGCATGGACTGGCAACGGCCTACTACCTCGCCCGCGAGCACGGCATCTCCAACGTCGCGGTGGTGGAAAAGGGCTGGCTCGGCGGCGGCAATGTCGGCCGCAATACCACCATCGTGCGCTCGAACTACCTGCTTCCCGCCAACACCGCCTTCTACGAGCATTCGATGAAGCTGTGGGAGACCCTGTCGCACGAGCTGAACTACAACGTCATGTTCTCGCAGCGCGGCATCCTCAACCTCGCGCATTCGCCCAGCCAGGCCGACGACTACATTCGCCGCGGCAACGCCATGCGCCATGACGGCATCGACGCGGTGTGGATGACCCCGGCCGAGATCGCCCGCAAGGTGCCCGGTCTCGACGTGTCGGCCAGAGCCCGCTTCCCGATCGTCGGCGGGCTGATGCAGCCGCGCGCGGGAACGGCGCGCCATGACGCGGTGGCCTGGGGCTATGCACGCGGCGCCGACCGGCGCGGGGTCGACATGCTGGAGAATTGCGAGGTGACCGGCTTCCTGCGCGACGGCGACCGCATCACCGGCGTGACGACCACGCGCGGCGAGATCCGGGCGAAGAAGGTGGCGGTGGCGGTGGCCGGCTCGACCGGCCGCGTCATGAAGCTCGCCGGCATCGACCGGCTGCCGATCGAGAGCCACGTGCTGCAGGCCTTCGTGTCGGAATCGCTGAAGCCGGCCATCGACACGGTGGTGACCTTCGGCGGCGGCCATCTCTACGTCTCGCAGTCCGACAAGGGCGGGCTGGTGTTCGGCGGCGACATCGACGGCTACAATTCCTATGCGCAGCGCGGCAACCTGCCCGTGGTCGAGGAGGTCATGAGCGAGCTCGCGTCGCTGTTTCCGGGCTGGGCGAGCGTTCGGCTGCTGCGCTCGTGGGGCGGCATCATGGACATGTCGATGGACGGCTCGCCGATCATCACCACCGGCCCCCTGCCCGGCCTCTACCTCAACACCGGCTGGTGCTATGGCGGCTTCAAGGCGACGCCGGCCTCCGGCTGGTGCTTCGCCTTCACCATTGCCCGCGACGAGCCGCACCCGCTCAACGCCGCCTTCACGCTGGAGCGTTTCCATCGCGGCGCCGTCATCGACGAGAAGGGCCAGGGCGCAACGCCCCGGCTGCATTGAGGCCGCACGGATGCTGATCACCTGTCCCTATTGCGGCCCGCGCGACGTGTCGGAGTTCACCTATCAGGGCGACGCGAACCGCACCCGCCCGGATGCCGCCTCGACCGACCAGGCAGCGTGGAACGCCTATGTCTACGACCGCGTCAACACGGCCGGAGACCACCGCGAATACTGGCAGCATTCCGGCGGCTGCCGGTCGCATCTCGTCGTTATGCGCTCTACGCTGACGCACCGGATCGACAGCGTCCGCTTCGCCCGCGACGAGGCCAATGGCGGCACGGCTCGCCGGGCCGGCGGGAGCCGAGCATGAGTTCGCGCCGCACGGCGTCCGGCGGGCGGATCGACCGCACACGCTCGATCAGTTTCCGCTTCGACGGCAAGCGCTACACCGGCCATCCCGGCGACACACTCGCTTCGGCGCTGCTCGCCAGCGGCGTCACCCTGTTTGCCCGCTCCTTCAAGTATCACCGCCCGCGCGGCCTTCTCGGTGCCGGCATCGACGAGCCGAACGCGCTGGTCACCGTCCTGCGCGGCGAGGTGCGCGAGCCCAACCTGCCCGCCACCCAGATCGAGATCTTCGACGGTCTCGTGGCCGAGAGCCAGAATCGCTTCCCGTCGCTCGACTGGGATGTCGGTGCGCTCAACCAGCTGGGCGGCAAGCTGCTTTCGGCCGGCTTCTACTACAAGACCTTCATGGGCCCGGTCGTGGGGCCGCTGCGGGGCACCCGCTTCTGGATGCTGTGCGAGCAGGTGATCCGGCGCGCGGCGGGCCTCGGCCGCGCCGGCCACGCGGCCGACACCGCGCGCTACGAGAAGATGAACGCCTTCTGCGACGTACTCGTCGTCGGCGGCGGGCCGGCAGGCCTCGCCGCGGCGCTCGCGGCGGGCAAGGCCGGACGACGCGTCATGCTCGCCGAGCTTGACCCGGCCTTCGGCGGTTCACTGAAATGGTCAAGCGAGGCGCTCGACGGCGCGCCAGCCGGGGAATGGGTGGCCGAGACGCTGGCCGCGCTCGCGTCGATGGACCATGTCCGCCTTTTGCCGCGCACCACGGTCTGGGGCTATTACGACGGCAACACGCTGGCCGCGCTCGAACGCGTCGGCGACCATGGCGCCGAGCAGGCGAAAGGCGCGCCGCGCCACCGCCACTGGGTGATCCGCGCCGGGCATGTGGTGCTGGCCACCGGGGCGTTCGAACGGATGCTGGTGTTTCCGGGCAACGACCGGCCGGGCGTCATGCTCGCCTCCGCCGCCCGGCGCTTTGCCGTCGAATTCGGCGTGCTGCCGGCCGAGCGCTTCGTCGTCTTCGCCAACAACGACACCGCCTACGCCGCGGCAGCACATCTGCGCGAGGCGGGCGCGGCAATCGCCGCCATCGTCGACGTCCGCGCCGACATCTCCGCCGAAGCGCGCGCACTGGCGACGAAGGCCGGCGGCGAGCTGCTGCTCGGCCATGCGGTGGCCGACACGAAGGGCGGGCGCCACCTGACCGGCGTGACCGTCCGGCGCTTCGATGCGGCGACGAAGACCCTGTCCGGCGAGCCGCGACGGATCGAGGCCGACGGGCTGGCCGTGTCCGGCGGCTGGTCGCCCGCGGTGCACCTGGCGAGCCAGGCCGGCGCGAGAGCGCGCTGGGACGAGACGCTGCAGGCCTTCCTGCCACCCGACCCCGACGCGGGCTGGAAAGGCGCGGGCGC